>JALZAQ010000020.1 GCA_030948255.1 Gemmatimonadota bacterium | reverse complement strand
CCTCTGAGGGGGAACACGGCGCTCTCAACATGGTGGCCACGCCGGGACTTCGCCACGGGCGGGCCCGCGCCATCTTGGTGAACGGCGGGTGGCGATGCATCTTGCAAGGGAACGCGATACCGATGCCACCTCTGACGGCCGCATCCATGCCCGAGCGCACCAGCCACGACAGGGCTCCAAGCCCGCGACGCGATAAGTCTCCTTACTTCCTTCAGCCTGCCAAGGGCGGCGGAGTCACTGTCTTTCGGCGACCCGGTGGCAACCGAGCCGTTCCGAAGGAGTGCGGAACCCTTCCGTCCCAATCGCTCGCGACGGCGCTCATGCGACAGCTGCAGCGAGCGGAAACCGTGTTGAGCGACCTCTTCCTCGAGGCGACGGACGACGGTATCGAAGCGCTCGAGGCGGTACTGGCCGCGTGCCTCTCGTCGGTCCAGCAGCGCGCGGCCGACGGACGACTTCACCCTTCACGACCAGGCCCGCGATCGCATCCGCCGCGGCGGCGTTAGCGAGCACGGAATCTTGCGATCAGCGGAGCTCCCTGATGCGGATGTTCCGCAGCGACAGCGCCCCGTTATGGTCGCCCTGGAGCGCGATGTACCCCGAAGGAGCCTTTCCGTAGTTTGGCCAGTCCGAGAACTTGCTGGCCTTCACGCGGGCTTCCCAGTCCGGGCTCCAGAGCTCGTATTCCAGAAGCTTCCGCCCATTGAGCCAGTGCTCGACGTGCGCCCCCCGCACCACGATGCGGGTCGAGTTCCATTCCCCGGCAGCCTTCACTACCCCTGCCGGCGGCGGATAGAGTCCGTAGGCCGCACCCGCTGACGTCAGGCGATTCGCACCGTCCGGCGCGCCCGCGTCATCGAGCAGCTGATACTCCGGGGCACTCCAGTAGATGTGATCGTACTCCTCGGTTCCCCGGTAGAAGATTCCCGAGTTCCCACCCGGTGCGAGCTTCCACTCGAGCTGAAGCTCGAAATCACCGAACCGATCACGCGTGACGATGTCATCGGTGCTCGTCTCCTTCGTGATCACGCCGTCCGTCACCTTCCAACCGGCTGGGACATCCGTGGCGCGATATCCCCGCCATCCGGCGAGCGTGCGGCCGTCCGAGAGGGGGCGCCATCCGGCGCTGTCGCTCCCGTCGGAGGCCGCCGTCGTCGCCGCGGGAAGAGGTGAAGGGGTCGCCGCGCCCGGCGACTCCCGGCGCGGTGCGCCGGAGCAGCCGAGCGACAGCACCGCCACGGCGCACGCCACGATCCTGAGCGTCTCCTCACCACTCCGGAAGAGCTGCACGACGGCTGAGTTCTTCATCAGATTGCCCATCCGGCGCGGTAGTCGCGCGTGAGATATTGATTCGCTTCCGGGATGTTGGTCACGAGCATCTTCTCGCCATCGTACAGGAGCTTTCTTCCCTGGCCGGTGCGCAGCGCCGCGATTCCGAGCAGCATCGTCTCGGTGAGCTGGGCCGCGTACTCGATCGGTGAGCTGGCCTTCGCCTGTCCTCGGCAGGCCTTCGCCCAGTTGAGCTCGTGGCTCCACTCGATCCGCGGATAGCTCTTCGGCACGGTCGCGGCCTGCTCCATCAGCGAAGCCGGGAAGAGCCGAGGATTCGCGCCGTACGTATCGTTCATGAGAATGCCCTTCTCTCCGACGAAGATCACTCCGCCTTCGCTCTGCAGCACGACATCGTCCGGAAGGACGTCGGGTCGAGGAGGATAGAGACCGCCGTCGTACCAGTACAGCTTGACCGGCGGCTGCGAGCCGCGCGCGGGAAACTGGTAGTGCACGGCGGTCGCCACGGGATACGAGACCGGAATGTTCCGCGGGCGCGCGCCCGGCGTGTCGGGTGCGGCCGCCGGGTCTGGCGGAATCCGCATCGTGCCCCACGAGGTGCTCGTGGCCTCGATGCTCGTGGGATACGTCAGCCCGAGCGCCCAGAAGGGCTGGTCGATGAGGTGCGCTCCCATGTCGCCGAGCGCGCCCGCGCCGAACGCGACCCATCCCCGCCAGTTGAAGGGATGGTAGATCGGGTGGTACGGAACGTTCTCCGCTACCGGGCCGAGATACAGATCCCAGTTCAGTCCCGGCGGAGCCGCGTACGAGCCCATCGCCGCTGCGAGAACCTCGTTGACGTGGCGCATGTTCCACGGGTTGCCATCGGGCCTCGGCCCGCCCGGAGGCACGGCACCGCCGCTGGGGCGCGGAACGCCTTGTGGCCAGTACACCACAGGTCGGTTCGTCCAGACGTGCACGTCGCGGACGGGACCGATGATCCCGGCCTGGATCCATTCGTTGATGAGCCGCGCTCCCTCACTGGAGTGTCCCTGGTTCCCCATCTGCGTCACCAAGCGGGGGTTCCGGAGAGCGGTCTCGCGCAGCACGCGCGCCTCGTGCACCGAGTAGGTGAGCGGCTTCTGCACGTAGACGTGCTTCCCGCGATCCATCGCCGCTTTCGCCACCACCGCATGAAGGTGGTCGGGGGTCGCGACAACCACTCCCTCGATGTCTTTCTGCTTGTCGAGCATCTCGCGGAAGTCGGCGTACCGCTTCGCCTTGCCGAACTGCTCGCGCAGTCTGATTCCTTCCGGGCGGTCCTTCCCCTTCTCGTCCTTGAGCTTCTCCATCACGTTCGCCTCCGAGAAGGCGAAGTCGACGTCGCAGACGGCGACGATGTTCTCCGTCGCGGCGAGCACCTGCGCGTTCTCGGAGCCCATCCCGCCGAAGCCGACGATCGCGACGTTGAGCTTGTCGCTCGGCGCCACGTGACCGACACCGCCGAGGACGTGGCGGGGCACGATCATCGGAGCGATGATCGCGCCGGCAGCGATCTTGCTCGTGTCGGCAATGAAATCGCGTCGACTGACGTGCTGTGGCATGGGGCGTCTCGCTGCTCGGGGTCTCTCGGACGGACCGCGCGCGCCGCGCGATCGACACAACAATCGCACGCCGCTGCGTGGGGCGCCAGCCATGCGGTGGCGCGACGAGCGTCGCCGCCCGTATCTTGTGGCCACCATGGAGTTCCACGAGCGACCCATCTTTCCGCGCGGTTTCCGCACCGCCAGCCGGAACTGCGGCCTCAAGCCCGCGGCCAAGGATCTCGCCCTGTTCGTCAGTGACGTGGACGCCTCCGCTGCCGCCGTCTTCACGCGCAACCACTTTCCGGGCGCCCCGGTGATTCTCGGGCGGGAGACGATGCGAGCCGGACGGCTCCGCGCGATCGTCGCCAACAGCAAGGTCAGCAACGTCGCGACCGGCGCGAGCGGTCTCGAGGCTGCCCGTCGCATGGCGTCGGCGGCCGCCGCTGAAGTCGGCACCACTCCGGAGCTCGTGCTGGTAAGCTCAACCGGTGTGATCGGCGCTCCGCTTCCGATCGAGAAGATCGAGCACGGCCTGAGAGGTATGGCGGCCGAGCTGCAGAGCGACCCGCTCGTGGGCGCGGAGGGGTTGATGACCACGGACACTCACCCGAAGGCGCTCTCCCTCGGCACGGAGGGCGTGACGATCACCTGGGTCGCCAAAGGGTCCGGGATGATCGAGCCGAACATGGCGACGATGCTCGTCTACATCTTCACCGATGCCGAGATCGACTCCCGCCAGCTTGCCGAGTCGCTCCGTGACGCGGTGCATGAGTCGTTCAACATGCTGTCCGTGGACAGCGACACGAGCACGTCGGACACCTGCGCGATTCTGGCCAACGGGCGCGCTGGCCCTGTCGGCGCGGTGGCCTTTCGCGATGCGCTCGCCGCCGGCTGCGTGCGCATGACCGAGATCCTCGCCCGCGACGGCGAGGGAGCCACTCGATTGCTTCGCGCCAGCGTGCGGGGAGCCCGGAGTCCGGGTGAGGCACGGCAGGTCGCGAAGTCCCTGATCAACTCCCCGCTCGTGAAGACGATGGTGCACGGGGCGGATCCGAACGTCGGGCGTGTGTTGATGGCGATCGGAAAGTGCTTCGAGTGTACCATCCATCCCGATGCCACATCGGTCTGGATCAACGGCGCGCAGGTCGTGCGGGACGGACAGCGCGTGGACTTCGACGAGGCGGTCGTCCGCGCGGCACTCGCGACCGACACCGTGGACATCGAGGTGGCGCTGGGCGTCGGCGACGCGCGGGCGACAGCCTACGGCTGCGATCTCACGGGTGGCTACATCGACGAGAATGCCTCGTACTACTCCAGCTGACGGTCCCGTCGCTCCGAGCTCGTGACCACTGCCCCGATCGTGCGACGCGCGCGCGCGTCCGACGCGTCGGCGATCGCCGACCTCATCCAGCAGTACGTTCCCGGGGGCACACTCCTGCCCCGCTCGACGGAGTTCATCTCCGAGCGTTCCCTCGATTTCCTGGTGGCGGCGATCGACGGACGCGTCGTGGGGTGCGTGCACCTGGACGAGCATTCGCCCAGCCTGGCCGAGGTGCGCTCGCTCGCGGTCGAGCCGGCGTCGCAGCGGCGCGGGGCGGGGGTCGCGCTGATCGGCGCCGTGGAGCAGCTGGCCCGGCAGCGCGACTACGCGACGCTGTTCGCGGTCAGCAACAACGACGCGTTCTTCCGAAGTCGAGGGTACGAGCCTCGACTCATCCCGGAGCTGGACCGGGAGCGCAGCGAGGTGAGCCGCTTCAAGGGAGTCTATGCGAAAGAGCTGCGCGACTCCGTCCAGTAGTCGAGGCTGCCTTCAGGAACCGCCAGCGCGATCTCGCTCGTGTGATCGTGCCGCGCTGCGCCATGGCGCTACGTCTGGGCTGTTGCCTGATGCAGCGCGAACATGGCTCCCTGCGGATCCATCCCCTGGACGATACGACCACCCGGCACGTCGGCCGGTCCGTGCAGAACTTTTCCGCCCTGCTTCCTCACTGTCTCCACCGTCGCGTCGAGGTCGCCGACACCCACATAGGGCAGCCAGTTGGGAGGCATCGGCATCTCCTTCGTCTTGTTGAACATTCCCCCCAGCGGAATTCCACCGGGGCGGCCGAACATCTGATAGAGGCCCATTCCCCCCATGTCCACCCCGGTCGTCTTCACCCAGCCGAAGAGCGCGGAGTAGAACTCGAAGGCCTTGCCGTGATCCGTGGTGACCAGCTCGTTCCAGACGATATTGCCGGGTTGTGGGGGAGCATCGCTTCCCGACCCCTCCCGGGCTGGCGTGTAGATGGCGAACACCGCCCCCTGCGGATCGCCGAGCACAGCGAAGCGGCCGACTGTCGGAATGTCTCTCGCCGGAACCATCGGAACACCCCCGAGCTTCTCCGCCTGGGCGAGCGTCCGGTCGACGTCGGGGGTGCCGATGTAGGTGAGCCAGTTCGGCGGCACCTTTCTGTCGCGCAGGTGCTGGGGCAGATCCAGCACGCCGCCGAGAGGGACACCGTTGTTCGTCCACATCATGTACGGCGTGGGCGATTCATCAAATGCTTGCGTGGACCAGCCGGTGACGGCGCGATAGAAGCTCTGCGCGCCCTTTGGATCGGTGGTCAGCAGCTCGTGCCAGAGGAAGCGGCCACGATAATCGGAGGACATGGAGGAGACTCCTGTGAAATAGAGGCGCGCGTCACGCGGTCCGGCCCGCACGGCTCACGGCCGCAGTGCCTTGTCCAGAAAAGCCAGAATGGTACACGTCGAGCTTCGGAAGATTCGCTCCGTGCTGAGGTAAGGGAAGCCGTGCGCGGCGCCCGGTACGACCACCAGCGTCGCCGGCACGCCCGCTCTCTGGAGCGTATCTCGCATCCGGCTCGACTGCTCCAGCGGAACGAGCGCATCGAGCGCGCCGTGCACGAGAAGAAAGGGCGGAGCTCCCGGCTTCACGTGCGCCACCGGCGATGCCAGCGACGCCAGCTGCGGCGTCGCCTCCGGCTCGGCGCCAAGAAAGTTGGAGATCGTCGGCTCGATGAAGGCGTTGTAATCGCTCCCTCGGCGGATATCCTCGGGCGCGTACAGCGATAGGACGCCGGAGAGCACGAGCGACTGCCCCGTGACCGGACAGGATGGTCCGTCGAGCGTCGTCAGCTCCGGCGTCGTCCCCAGCAGCGAGACGAGATGGCCACCGGCCGATTCCCCCGCCGCCACGACGCGCGCGGGGTCGATCCCATAGCGCGACGCGTTCTGGCGGAGCCACCGGAGTGCGCAGCGCACGTCCTGGATCGCGGCGGGAAAGAGGTTGCTCGGCGCGCTCGCGAGCCGGTAGTTGATCGTCGCCACGCTGTAACCGAGTCCGGCCAGATACAGCAGGTACTGCCGTTCACTCAGCTTGTCTCCTTCCTGCCATCCGCCTCCGTGCACGAAGAGCACAAGCGGATGCGCCCGGCCATCTCTGGGCCAGGCGACATCCAGCTGCTGAGGCTGACCACCGGGGCGGGAGTACTCGACCTCGAGCGCGAAATTCACCGCGCTCGCGTCGGTCGCGGCCGGGATCGCGCAATCGGAGAGGATCGCGATCGACTCGGGCCCGCTCTTCACTCCGGCGGTTGAGCTGCTGCACGCACCCGCAGCGAGAGTCAGAGCGATGGCGAGGATGAGCCTGCGGCGAGCCTCGCCCGTGGCTCTCGAGGACGGCGCTAGCGCCGACAGATGCTGCATCGACTCACGGGCGAAGCCGGTTCATCATCCGCGGAAAGGCGATCACTTCGCGGATATGCGGCGTGCCGCAGATCCACGCCACGGTACGCTCGAGGCCCAGCCCAAAGCCGGAGTGCACGAATGTCCCGTATCGACGCAGATCCAGATACCAACCGTACGCATCCAGCGGCAACCCTTCCTCCTCGATCCGCCGCAACAGCTTGTCGTGGTCATCCTCGCGCTGGCTGCCGCCGATGATCTCACCGAATCCCTCCGGCGCCAGACAGTCGTTGCAGAGCACCGTGCGTGGATCAGCCGGGTTCTCCTTCATGTAGAACGCTTTCGCTTCGCGCGGATAATTGAAGACGAACACCGGCTTGACGTAGTCCTGCACGATCAGCGCCTCGTCCTCGGCTCCGAGATCATCTCCCCACGCGGTGGTACTTCCCTTTCTCTGCACGAGGGCCACCGCGTCGGAGTAGTCGAGCCGCACGAACGGAGGAGTGGCGGCCTCCAGCACGTTCGTGTCGCGCTCCAGCTCCCTGAGCTCCTCCTGTCGACGGTCGAGGCAGCGTCGCACCAGGTACGACACGAATTCCTCCTGGAGCCGCATGTTGTCAGCGGAGTCGTTCCACGCGACCTCCGGCTCGATCATCCAGAATTCGGTGAGATGGCGTCGGGTCTTCGACTTCTCCGCTCGGAAGGTCGGTCCGAAGGTGTAGATTCTTCCGAAGGCGGCGGCGGCGGCTTCCCCGTACAGCTGGCCGGTCTGGGCCAGATAGGCGTTGCCCTCGTCGAAGTACTCGGTCGAGAACAGACCGGAGCGCTCGCCGATGGCGGCCGTGAGGATCGGCGTGTCCACACGGATGAAGCCGCGCTCGTAGAAGAAATCGCCGATTGCCTGCTCGACCTCGTGGCGGACGCGCGCGATGGCGCGCTGCCTCCGGCTCCGCAGCCAGAGATGGCGGTGGTCGAGCAGGAAGTCTACGCCGTGCTCTTTGGGTTGAATGGGGTAATCGAGGGGGCTCGGGCCAAGGATGGAGAGATCGCTGACGGCCAGCTCGTACCCACCCGGCGCCCGGGAATCGACCCGGACATCGCCGCTGACGGCGACGGAGGTCTCGACGGTGAGCTGCCCGAAGCGCTCCCAGATCTCGGGAGAAATCGAGTTCTTGGCGAGTACGGCCTGCACGATGCCACTTCCGTCGCGCAGCACCACGAACGCAACTTTGCCAGACGAGCGCAGGTGGGTCACCCAGCCGCGAATGGTCGCACGGCGGTCCACGAAGTCGTTCAGCTCGATGATGCGTGCAACCGGGAATGTCATTGATGTCACGAAGCTTACGTCATTTGGCGGGGTGGCCGCGGAAGCTAGGGCTGGCCCTCCTGACTGTCAACGCTGCATGCGCGTCGGCCGCGCATCCCGTTCCGCGCGAAGGGGTGAACACGGTGTGGGAGTATCTGGAATCGCCGGCGCGCTCGCCGTCGGCCGACGAGCAGCTGGCCCCCGATCCCGAGGTGGTCTGGCGCGCTGACGTCGGCCGTGGCACCGTGGGCGAGCCGGCGATGGGTGAGCGCGTCACGGTCGTGACGAGCGCGGACCGATTCGTCTACGCGATCGACACGCGCACGGGCGGGCTCTTCTGGCGCCACCACTCCGACGCCTCGTTCGGCGTGGGACCGGTCATCGGCGAGGAGGCTGTCTTCGCCGCCACCGAAGGAGTGGACGGAAAGGTGGAGGCATTGGCGCTGCGAGACGGGAAGCGCATCTGGCAGATCGCGGTCGGCGACGTGGGAGCCCCGCTGGTGCTCCGCGACTCCATTCTCTACGTCGCCACCCAGGATGGCGCGGCGCTCGCCGTCACGACGCGTGGAAAGGTGCTCTGGCACCGACGGGTCGGGAGTACGCGCTCGGGGCCTCTGGTCACCCGCACGCTCGTCGCGATCGCGACGCTCGGCGACAGCCTGATCGTCCTCGAGCGCTCGAGCGGACTCCGCCAATCGCACAGCGCGCTCCCGGTCACCACGGCCGCGCCGCTGGCGCTCGCGAACGACTCGACCGCGGTCCTCGCGTCGCCGTCGGGGGCGCTGCTTGGCCTGGCACTCCCGTCCGGGCTGGTGCGCTGGCGCATCGACACGAGCGAGCCGATACCAGGAGTCCCCGTGATCGCGCGCGACACGCTGTTCGCCCTCGGCGGCAGCTGCACGCTCTGGATTGTGCCCCTCGCCCGACCGACGGCCGTGGACTCGACGGCCATCCCCGGATGCGGCACGAGCGCGGGGCCGGCCGTCCTCCGCGACGGCGTGCTCGTTGCAACGGTTCGGGGCGAGATCACCTTTTTCGATCGGACGACGAGGAAACGACTCTGGACGCGAGCGCTGGGCAGCGAGCTGCGCCACCCACCCGTGGTGCACAATCGACAGATCGTGGCGGCCCCCATCATCGGTCGGCTGGTGAGCTTCCGATGAGGCGGCGGCCCGCGCCAAAGGTGCCCATTCGCGGATTACTGTTGCTGATGGCACTCTCCGTTGCGACCGCCTCCTCGAGCGCTCAGCGACCGGCCGCTCCCACCGGGGGGAATTGGAGCCACGTGAAGATCGCGAAGTGGACGCTGCTGGCGGTCGCCGCGGGCTTCGGTGTCTATGCGCTGGATCAGACACACCGGGCGGACCGCGCCTACCGCGCTCTCGACGATCTCTGTCACCGCAGCGGCCCGAGCTGTGCCCTGACGAACGGTCGCTATGCTGACGGTGAGGCGGAGAGGCTGTACGCGGAGTCGCGCACCGGCGACCGACAGGCACAGCTCGGCATCATCGGCGGCCAGGTGACGCTCCTCGGAAGCGCGTCCCTGTTCCTGTTCGATCTGCGCAATGGGCGCGGCCCCGGGGACATACCGTACCCATCGTCGCGCTTCCCTTCGGGCGTGATCGTCGGGCTCCGCGTCGGCTTCTGACGTGACGATTCGCGCGCGCCTCGCGCTCGGCCTCGTGGCGATAGCGATCATCTTCGCCGCGCCGCTGACCTTCGCTCTTCACTCGCTGCGCCATCTGCATCGCACGACCCTCGAGCTGCGGCAGCGCGACTTCGCGGCGTCGCTGCTGCTCAACCGGATGCGGGGAGCCCTCGACGGCGCGCGGCAAGGCGAGCTGGCGCTGCTGTTCGTTCCGGCGGACAGCACGCACGACGGCATGATGCAGAGGTTGGTGCGGGTGACGGCGATGTCAGATACCCTCGCTCTCTTCGGATTGACCCGGGAGGCCACCCAGATCAGAGCTGCGGTTGCCGACGCGGGGCTGGGAGTCCCGTCGGAGTTCCACTTCGCCGTCGCCTCCGACACCGCGCGCGCCGACTCGATCTCGCGCACCGTGGTCGGGCCGGCATTGCGGGGGGCGGAAAGGGTGATCGCGACGGCCGAGCAAGCTTTGCGCGAGCGGACGTCCGAGCGTGTTCGGATAGCGGATGAGGAGACGATCCGCGGGCGCAACGCGGCGCTCGCAGCACTCCTGCTCGCGACCGCCCTGGCGCTCGTGGTGGGAGTCCTGCTCTGGCGCGCGATCAGCCAGCCGGTGAGTGCCCTCGAGGAAGGGATGGCAGCCGTCGCCGATGGCAACTTCCATCACGCCCTTCGCATCTCGCCGGATCGGCGCGACGAGTTCGGCCGTCTCGCCGGCAGCTTCCAATCGATGACGCAGCAGCTGGCAGCGCTGGACAAGCTCCAGGCCGAGTTCATCTCGGTGGCGTCGCACGAGCTCAAGACGCCCATCAACGTCGTGCTGGGATATCTCCAGCTGCTCGATGAGCACATCTACGGACCGCTCACTCGCGAACAGCATGAGATAGTGAGGACGATCACATCCCAGTCCCAGTCGCTCGCACGACTTGTGCATCAATTGCTCGATGTCAGTCGCTTCGAGGCCGGGGGTGGGCGCATCGACCCACGCCCGATCGATCTGAACAAGTTTCTGGATGAGCTCGAGCAGACGTTTCGGGTTCTCGCGCTGCAGAGAGGGGTGGACTTTCGAATCGATCGCCGAGGGACGCTTCCTTCGCAGGTACAGTGGGACGCCGATCGGGTGAACGAGGTGCTCGGCAACCTGCTCTCGAACGCGTTCAAGTTCACCGGCAGGGGTGGCTGCGTGTCGCTGGCAATCGAGTCCAGCGAGGACGAAGCGTGCATCGTGGTACGGGATACCGGTGCGGGGATTCCGGGGACGCAGCTGCCGCACGTCTTCGAGAAGTTCTATCAGGCGGACAATCAGAGCGCGGCGGCTCATCGCGGGACCGGACTCGGACTTGCGATCGCGAAGCAGATCGTGGATGCGCATCGAGGCACCATCTCCGTGGAGAGCACCGTGGGACGAGGCACGACCTTCAAGCTCACGCTGCCGCTGCGCGTCAAGCGCACCTCGCTCGGCGCCCGCCGTCCGACAGCCGCCGCGGCCACGCAATGACGCGCGCTCTGGGCGGTGCCGCCGCCGTGTGCCTGGTCGCCGCGCTGTCGTGCCTCAGTCGCCCGGAGTCGCAGTCGCGTCTTTCTCCCCACAGCCTGGGACAGGAGTGGGTGGCCGCCCTGACCGCGGCTCAGCGCTCGGTACTCGAGGGCCGCTACGACGACGCCGACCGCACGCTGGCCACCTTCGCGTCCACCCATCCGGCGTCGCCCGAGACGCGCGAATGCGCCTACTGGCGCGGCGTCTTCCTGCTGGATCCGGCCAACCATGGAATGAACCTCTCCGCGGCGACCACCCACCTCGGATTCTATCTCGCCGACAGCACGCGCGCGCTGCACGTGGGCGAGGCGCGCATCCTGCGCAGGCTGGCTGCCTCCTTGGACTCGCTCCAGCAGCTGGCGGCCACGTCGCGCAAAGCCGGCACCGCGGACGCCGAGCTGACGAAGGAGAACCAGCGCCTCAAGGATCAGCTCGACAAGACCACGGCCGAGCTGGACCGCATCAAGCGCCGTCTGGCTTCGCCGCGACCCTAGTGGACCGCGTCTGACCCTTCAGGCAGTCGTCCTATCTCCCTCCATCCGCGCTCATCCGCGGCCGCCTTGCCTTCTCGTCTTCCGCTCTTCCCCGAGGATCCTTCACCCCACACGAAAGAGCTCCAGCGCTCTGGCATGCCTCTCCGAGAGTGCCCTCCGGAGCCCGGCATTCTCCCGGCCCTCGAGCCCCGGATCGGCCGCGAGCAGCTCGGCCGCCACCTCGGCGGCCAGCAGGTTCAACTGCTCATCGCGCAACGGATCCGCCACGCGAAAAGTGGGGACCCCGCTCTGGCGCTCCCCGAAGAGGTCTCCCATTCCCCGCCAGCGCAGATCGGCGCGCGCGATCTCGAACCCGTCGTCGGTCTCCACGAAGACGCGCAGCCGCTCGGTGACGTCCGGGCTCACGTCGCCGAGCAGGATACAGTAGGACTCCTCCGCGCCGCGCCCCACCCGGCCGCGGAGCTGGTGGAGCTGCGACAGGCCAAAACGCTCGGGATGCTCGATCAGCATCACGCTAGCGTTCGCCACGTCGATCCCGACCTCGATCACTGTGGTCGCGACCAGCAGGTCGAGCTCGTGGTCGCGGAATCGGCGCATGATGTCGTCACGCTCGGTGGCGTCCAGACGCCCGTGGAGCAGCGCCGCGCGACGATGGGCGAACGGGCCCGACGTGAGCTCCCCGTACATCGTCGTCGCAGCCTTGAGCTCGGTCTTCTCCGATTCATCGATCACCGGATAGACGATGTACGCCTGGCGCCCTCGCTCGAGCTCGCGATCCACGAACTCGAGCACGCGCGACCGCGCCGCTTCGGGCCGGTGCGCGGTCTTCACGGGCCGGCGGCCCGGCGGGCGCTCGTCGAGCACGCTGAGGTCGAGATCGCCGTAGAGTGTGAGCGCGAGCGAGCGCGGAATGGGCGTCGCGCTCAGGAGCAGGACATCGGGGGCCTGTCCCTTGGCGCCAAGCGCTGCCCGCTGCTCGACGCCGAATCGGTGCTGCTCGTCGATGACAGCGAGGCCGAGCCGCCCGAAGGTCGTCCCTTCCTGCACGAGGGCGTGGGTGCCGATGGCGATCAGGGGTGCCTCGCTGCCGAGCTTCGCCGAGGAGGCCTTGCGCGCGCGCGCCGGCATGCTGCCGGTGAGCAGCACAGGTTGCAGGCCGAGTGGCTCCAGCATCCTTCCGATCGTGCGCTCGTGCTGCTCGGCCAGCAGCTCCGTGGGCGCCATGATCGCGGCCTGGTAGCCGCTCTCGACGGCGATCAGCGCCGCGAAGACGGCCACGATCGTCTTGCCGCTGCCCACGTCGCCCTGGAGCAGCCGGTGCATGCGACGGTCGCTGCACATGTCCGTCACGATCTCGCGCGTCGCACGCACCTGCGCCGCCGTGAGCTCGAACGGGAGCGCGGTCCGCAGGGCGGTAGTGAGCTCGCGCCTGTTCACGAAGGTGATCCCACGACGGCGGTGGCGGGCGAGATCGCGCGCGCGCCGCTGCAGGATCTGCACGAACAACAGCTCCTCGAACGCGAGCCGCGCCCGCCCCCTCATGGCGTCGGCGATCGACGCGGGGCGATGGAGCATCCGCAGGGCATCGGGAAGAGGCGGCACGGCGGCGCGGGCGAGCAGCGCCGGCGCCAGGTATTCGCGCGAGAGAGAGAGAAGAGAATCGAGATGCGACTCGATCAGCGCTCGCAGCACCTTCACCGACAGCCCCTCGGTGGCAGGGTAGACGGCCAGCACCCGGCCGCCGCTGGTGCCATCCGCCGCATCGTCGTCGTTACCCAGGTTCACGTACTCCCGCGGGACGAGCTGTCGCCCGTGGAAGAAGCGAACGGGGCCGGTGAGAAGGAGAACGTCATCCTTTCGAATGGTGCGGTCGAGAAAGGGCTGACCGGGCCAGGACACCTCGATCATTCCACTCTCGTCGCGAATCACCGCCTGAAAAATCCTCAAGCCTTTGCGAGTGGGGATGACCCCCTTGGAGATGACGGTGCCGAGCACCGTCCCCTCCATGCCGGGCTCCAGGGCGGAGATGGGCGAGACCGTGCTCGCGTCCACGTAGCGGTGCGGCAGATGGTAGAGGAGGTCGCCGGCGGTGACGATGTTCAGTCGTCGCAACGCCTCGGCGCGATGCGGGCCCACGCCCTTCAGGTAGGTAACCGGGGTACCGAGCTGGACCGTCGCCATGCGTACCCGGGCAGCGCGTCAGGCGCTCAGAAGCTCTCGCGAATACTGCGCGGGGTCGAAGGCGAGAAGATCCTCCGCCTTCTCGCCGACACCGACGAACTTCACCGGCACGTCGAGCGCCTCGTGCACCGCCAACACGATGCCCCCGCGCGCCGTGCCGTCGATCTTGGTGATGACGAGTCCGGTGAGGGGCACGGATTCCGCGAATGCCTTGGCCTGAGCAGTCGCGTTCTGACCAATCGTGCCGTCCAACACGAGGAGCGTCTCGTGCGGCGCTCCGGGCACTCGTTTGGCGATAACGCGAGCGACCTTCTGCAGCTCGGTCATCAGATTTTCCTGCGTGTGCAGCCGCCCCGCCGTGTCCACGATGACCACGTCCACGCCTCTGGCGACGGCGGCGTCGAGTGCGTCGAATGCAACCGCAGCGGGATCGCTCCCCGGCTTGTTTCCGATGAATTGCGCGCCGGTACGCGTGCTCCAGACACGGAGCTGATCGATTGCGCCGGCGCGATAGGTGTCTCCGGCCGCGAGGAGAACCTTCTTCCCCTGCTTCCCGAGACGAGCCGAGAGCTTCCCGATGAACGTGGTCTTCCCCGCCCCGTTGACGCCGACGACCAGAACGACGGTCGGTCGCGCGGGTGACAGAACGAGAGCCGGATCGCTCCGCCCAGAGCGGAGCGCCGCCTCGACCGCACGGCGCAGTTCCTCCAGGAATTGCTCCTGCGTTTTCACCAGACCCTTCCGCGCCAACGTCTCGACATCCGCCACGAGGCGCAAAGCGATCGGCACGCCGAAATCCGCGTCGAGCAGGATCTCCTCGAGCCGCTCGAGCGATCCGGCCGAGACGCCGCCGGTGGCGAGAACGCCCACATCGAGCAGGGCGACGTCCTTGATCTGCTGCCAGAGCGACTTGCGAGGGACGTCATCGGCACGCCGGAGAATTCTTTCCATGCCGAGAATCTAATCGGTCTGCGCTGGCCGGTTCAGCGCAGCCCCACGCGTCGGCGGAGAAGCCACTCGGCGCAGAGAGCGATCAGCACGGTCAGATACGCCCATCCCTGATCCCGGAGCCGGGGCCGATCCCCGAGGGCGGCCGAGCCGGCGATCGGGCCGGCTCTCACGGTCGCGGTGCGCGGAAGCAGCTCCGACGCCACGTTCACCGCGAGCAGCGCCGTTCCGCCCGGCACGCGAACGTCGTAGCTCCCGGGCGAGAGAGGCGCGCTCTCGGCGACGGTCCCCGTGCTGCCGAAGCGCAGCCGCACGGAATCGTCGCGTGAGGAGCCGCGCCGACGGAGAAGCGCGATCACCACGCTGTCCTGCCCCGACCCCCGCCGCCATCGCACGCGCTCGCCGGCGCGCACCACCCCGACCGCGGGAATCGCAGCGCGCGCGTCGGTGCGCTCGGCGGCGAGCCAGTCGAAGATGCTTCCCCACAGCGCGGCGTACGCGTCGGCGGTGGCTCCGCCACGGAATCGCCAGCGCCAGAATCCGGACGCGCCGACGACCACCGTGCGGCGTCCGGCGGCACGTCCGACGATGATGCCTCGACGGTCCAGTCGTCGGGCCCGCGCCACGTCGAGTCCGGTCCACTCGCCCGGCGGAGCGAGTGAGCCGACGTCGAGCGGGGGCAGGCTGTCCCAGGCGATTCCCGAGAGGGCGCCTGCGATCGGAGACGCCGGCGCGCCAACCGGGTACCACTCCTCAGTCGTATCGCGCGGAGGAGAGAACAGGGCGAGCGCGCCCGTGGTCACCGAGCGCGGCGCGCCGAAGAGCGCCGTGTCTCCATGAAGGATGGCCAGCGGCGCGTCGCGCAACGCGCGGCGCACCTCGGCTTCGGGGACGGCGGCGAGCGTTCCTTCCCGCCGCCAGCTTCCGGGCGCGACCCGGTAGTACGCGCGTGTGGGAAGCGCGACGGCACCACGCAACACCGGCACGAGAAAGCGCGCATCGAGATCGGGCGATGTGGAGACCAGCACCGCACCGGCAGCGCGGGCGATCTCGAGAGAGACGCGGAGGCTATCGTTGGCCGCCTCAGCATCACCAGGCATGGTGACGGCGAGCGCGAGAAGCGCGGACGACGCGGTAGGGGGCAGCGGAACCCGGAGCGCGAGCGTCCGCTCCGCGCCTGCCTCGAGTGGATCGATGGGGAGTGAGAGCGCCGCCGTCTCGCCAACCCGAACGGTGAGCGCGGCGGCTCGCGTCGCGACCGCTCCGCTCCGGATAGTCGCCCGCACGTCGATCGTGTCGCCCGCGACCGCCGCGGCCGGCGCCTCCACAGACAGCAGCGCCAGATCCAGACGTGCGCTGTCGCGGAAAAGCTCGACCCTCGACCCGGAGGGAAGGGCTCGCACTGCTCCGGGATCGTCGATCTCACCATCGCTGAGCACGACGACCGGCCGTCCGCTGCCGAGCGCGTGCTCGGCGACCGCCTGGATCCGCGTCGCTGCATCGGTCGGAAGGCGCGGCGCCGCACCCGCCCGGGCGGAATCGCCAAAGAGGAGGAGGGAGTCCGGAGCGAGAGAGCGCGCGCGTGCCAGCGCACGGTGCCACCCGCCAGAGTCCCGGCCGCGCATCCAGCTCTGCGACACATCGAGTGCCACGAGTGGAGCGGGAAGACGGGCCGGCCCGGCGGGCGCATCGAGCAGCAACGCTGCCGTCATGGCCAGGGCGAGGGCGCGCAAGCCGATGAGCGGGATCAGTCGACCGACTGCGCGGGGCTCCCGCCATCCGTACAGCAGCACGGCGAGGAGCACTCCCGCCACCGCCGCCACCGTCCACGTCGCCATGGGCGGGAAAGGTAAGCCTCAGCGCGCCACGGGCAAAAGAAAACGAGGCGTGCGCCTCATCGGGCGCACGATTGCCCAGGCTCGCTCAGCGACTCGCCAGCTCCGCGCGCGGGAATCCACGATCGAGCGCCGCGATCATCGCGGAGCGAACACCCTCGAACGCCGCACGCTCACTGGCTGCGATCGGAGGACCGCCGGTCTGCTTGAGGGCAACCCGCGGATCGCGCTGGGCACCTTTCACCAGGATCTCGAAGTGAAGGTGAGGGGCCGTTGCAAGGCCCGTCATGCCGACGTAGGCGACCGTCTGCGCAATGCTCACGCGCCGACCCGGCCGCACACCCGAGGCAAAGGCACGCAGATGGCCGTAGCGGCTGACGAAGCCATTGAGATGCCGAATCTCGAGGAGGTTTCCATACCCGCCCTTGTGGCCGGCGAAGACCACGGTGCCGTCTCCGATCGAGCGCACCGGCGTGCCGGCGTTGGCGGCGTAATCCGTCCCCTTGTGGGCGCGCCAGATTCCGAGGATCGGATGCTTCCGCATGCCGAAGCCGCTCGAGATACGCCGGAAGGAGACCGGGGCGCGGAGAAACGAGGCCCTCATGGACTTCCCCGTCTGATCGAAATACTCGGCTCGTTGCGCGTGATCGCTGAAGCGCACGGCCTCGGTCGCGCTTCCGGACAGAGTGAAGCGGGAAGCCAGGATGTCGCCGATCCTCACCGCCGCGTCGGGTCCACGACCACGAACGAAGAGCACACGAAAGTGGTCGCCGGGCTGCAGGTCACGACTCATGTCCACGCGGTACTCGTAGATGTCCGCCAGCGCCCAGGCCAGCTCGGCGCGCTGCGGCGCGGGCAGAAGGGCGGCCGACGACGAGTCGAGCGCCTCGTAGAGATTCGAGCGAATGACGCCGCCCACGGCGATCGTGTCGAAGGCCCAGGCGAGCCGCCTGTCCTCGCTCGTCCATTGCGGCCCCTCGCGACGGACATAGAGACGGTGGTCCACCGCGAGTCGAAAGACGACTTCCGACGGCAGAGAATCGCCGTCGCTGCGGCGCGTCGTCACAGACATCCCTATCGGCAAGCGACGCGGATCGAGCCCGCGAGCCGCTCGGAGCAGCTGCGGGATGGCCTTGTCGCTGATCCCGTCGCGGGCGAGCAGAGCAGTGAGCGTCTCGCCGCGATGCAGGGTGTCCACGCGCTCGCGCCAGGCCACTACCGGAAGGGGCTGCATGGCGAGCAGGGGGGACGGCGGCTTCGGAGCGGGCGAAGAGCTGTCGTGGCGGAACACGGCGGCGGCAACGACGAGCAGGCCGCCGCCAAGGAGGAGGATCGCTGTCTTCGAGACCCTCAATCCATCTGCCTGCGGATGAACGTCGGGATCTCCATGTCGCTGAGATCCTGATCGCGCTTTTCCGTCTTGCCGTCTGTCTGCGCCGGCGGGACGACATTGCGGCGGACGGGCTCGCCGGGATTCGACGGGTTGCGCGCGGTCACGGCGGAACCGCGTCCGGGCCGTTGTCCCGGGAAAGGAATCACCGGGGTGACCGGCATTCCGCGCGGGCCCGGAGCGTCCGGCGCCGCGGCACCAGTCTGCACGGCCCGATCGAAGCCCGTGGCAATGACCGTGACGCGGATCTCTCCCTGCATCGCCGGCTCGTTCACCGCACCGAAGATGATCTCGGCCTCGTCTCCCACCGCATCGTGGACGATCTCGTTGATCTGATGGACCTCGCCGAGGGTAAGGTCGTTGCCGCCGGTGATGTTCACCAGCACGCCCGTGGCACCGGAGATCGAGACGTTGTCCAGCAGCGGACTGGAGATCGCCTGTTGCGCGGCCTCCATCGCCCGGTTCTCCCCCCGCCCGATGCCCGTACCCATGAGCGCCGAACCGCCGTTCTGCATGACCGTCCGCACATCGGCGAAGTCCACGTTCAC
The DNA here is from genome assembly GCA_030948255.1 of Gemmatimonadota bacterium. Classification (GTDB taxonomy): domain Bacteria; phylum Gemmatimonadota; class Gemmatimonadetes; order Gemmatimonadales; family Gemmatimonadaceae; genus JALZAQ01. The sequence continues at coordinate 30,587 of JALZAQ010000020.1, read as the reverse complement.
GAGACCGGTCACACTGATCAGCCCGGAGATACCCTGCGTGGCATGGAGGAGAACCTCATCCGCCTTCTTGAGAGCGTCCCCGAAGGGAATTCCCTTGCCCACGACGGCCAGGAGGCGCTCGTTCGGCACGACGATCATGGTGTCTACGTACTTGCGCATCTCGGCGATTCCCATCTCTGCCTGGCGCATGCGCTTACGCCCCTCGAACAGGAAGGGCTTGGTGACGATACCGACCGTCAGCGCACCAGCTTGCTTCGCCATCTCGCAGACGATCGGCGCCGCGCCGGTGCCGGTGCCGCCACCCATTCCGCAGGTGACGAAGACGAGGTCGGAATTCCTCAGCGCCGCCGCGACCTCTTCGCGACTCTCCTCGATCGCCTGGCGTCCGATCTCCGGACGCGCACCCGCTCCGAGTCCGCGCGTGAGCTTCTTCCCGATCTGGATCTTGACGTCGGATTTCGAGTTCAGGAGCGTCTGGGCGTCGGTGTTCACCGAGATGAACTCGACCCCCTCCAGATGCTCTTCGATCATTCGATTGACGGCGTTCCCACCACCGCCACCGACGCCCACGACCTTCATCCGGGCGTTCTGGACCGCGTTCTCTTCGAACTCGAAGATCATCGGAGGAAGGGCTCCACGATTTGTTTGAGCGACATGCGGTGCGGAGGGAACTGCAACTGCGGGGCAGGCCGGCTCGCGTCCACGATGCAGCCGGGCAAGGCGGGACCAATATAATGAATTCGGCCAAACGGACCAGCACGAATTGAAGCAAGCGGCCGGGCCCCGGATTCAGGGGCGGCCGCGCAGTGACTCAGAAGAAATCCTGCAGCCAGCTCTTGACGCGCTGGACCAATCTGTCCATTCCCGGCGTGCTCGCGGAGAGGCGCCTGCCCCCCCCGACCGCGTGACCGAGCGCCATGCGATGCGCCCCGTATAATGCCAGTCCCGCCACCGTGGCGAAGCGGGGCGCCTCCACCGAATCGTTGAGTCCACCGACCGAATCGGCTGGCGTTCCCACCCGCACCCCCGTCCCGAAGGCCTCACTCGCCAGTTCCGCTGAGCCGGCGATCGCCGCAGCGCCCCCGGTGAGCACCACTCCAGCGCTCAGCCGACCCTCGAACCCGGACCCGTCGATCTCGCGGCGCACGAGGTCGAAAATCTCGTCCATCCGCTGGTGGATGATGTGGCTGAGCAGCTCCCGCGGTATCTGACGGTCGCCCTGGGCCACCGTGCTCGGGAGAGCGATGACGTCCGCCGGGTCGACCATCGGCTCATAGGCGCAACCGTATCGTTCCTTGAGCCTTTCCGCATCCGACTGAGTGACGCCCAGCCCATGTACGATGTCACTGGTGACGTTGTTCCCGCCGTACGAGATCGTTCCGAGATGCCGGATCTTACCCTCGTGGAAGATCGCGAGATCGGTCGTCCCCGCCCCCATCTCCACGAGCGCCACGCCGAGCTCCTTTTCGTCCTCGGTGAGGACGCTGAGCGCGCTCGCCAGCGGCTCGAGCACCAGCTCGCGCGTCCGGTACCCGGCCCGCTCGACCGACTTGCGAAGGTTGGTCGCGGGGCTTGCTCCGATCGTCACCAGATACATCTCCGTTTCGAGGCGCATGCCGACCATCCCGATCGGGTCACGAATCCCCTGATTCCGGTCGACGCGGTACTCCTGAGGGATGGCGTGGAGCAGCTCCCGGTCCGGGGAGATCTGCTGGGTGCGCGCCACTTCGTTGGCCCGCTCGACATCGGCGCGGGTGATCTCGTCTCCGTTGACGGCCACCACGCCATGGCTCGTCATCGCCTCGACATGCTCCCCCGCGATTCCGGCGAAGACCTCGGCGACCTGCGCGCCGGCCATGCGCTCCGCGTCCTCCATCGCCTTCTTGATCGAGCGGGTGGTCTCCTCGATGTCGGACACGATGCCGCGCCGCATTCCGGCCGTGCGCGCCTGCCCCACTCCGAGGACCTTCACCTTCGGATGCTTCGGCAGCTCGCCCACGACTTCGGCGACGATCGCCGTCGTCTTGGAGGAGCCGATGTCGAGGCCTGCGACCAGACGTTCTGGGTTCATTGCACCCTTGCGATCACTTGATCTCGAAAGCGGAGGTCGAGCTCGAGCACGCGGCGATGACGCCGCGCCAGATCGCCCTCGACGGGAATGATGTCCGCGAGACGGCCCGCGGACAGGTCCGCGTCCGCGCGCACGACGAGCGAATCCAGCTGCAGCACGAGCTCGTCGTGGCCCAGGCGGTGGACATCGCTGATGCGACCGAAGAGAGCGGGAAGTCGGCCCCGCACGTCGGCGAGGAGCTGCAGCGCCGCCACGTCGGAGCGTGGCAACAGCGGCAGATCGATCCTCACGCGGCTCGGATCGATCGGGAGAAGGCGTCCCCCGACATCGACCGGTCGATAGCCCTCTCTGGTGGGAATGAGAGCGATCGGAAGATTTTCGTGCACGCGCACCGTCAGCGTGCCCGGCAACTTCCGCTCGATCGTCACATCCCGCACCTGCGGGTGTCGCGCGACGCGCCGCTCCAGCGGCGCGAGATCCGTCCAGACCGACATGCTGGTATCCACCTGCAACCTCGAGAGAACATCGGAGGGCGACAGGAAATGGAGTCCTTCCACCTCCACCCTCCGGATCCGGAAAAAAGCGAGCTGCCCCAGGACCTGTGGTCCCCATGCCGGCGCGAGAGCGAGAGCGAGCGCGGCCGCGGCGAGCGCCGCACCGCGCCAGCCGATCGCGCGCGCCGCATCCATGACGCGCGTCACGCCGCCGCCGTCAAACGCGCGAGCAGCTCCGCGCCGGTGCGGGTGATGTCGCCAGCCCCGATCGTGAGGACGATGTCACCCGCCCTCACGCCCGCCGCCAGCGCCGATGCGAGCGCCGAACGCTCGCCGCGCCACGCGATCGTGCCGCCGGCATCGAGGGCGGCCCGCTCGATCAGAGAGGCGGAGATGCCGGCGATCGGCTGCTCCCGCGCCGGATAAATCTCGGTGAGGTAGATCTCGTCCGCCGCCGCGAGCGCCGTCCCGAACTCTCCGGCGAAGTCACGCGTGCGACTGTAGAGGTGCGGCTGGAAGGCAGCCACGATGCGGCGACCCGGAAAGGATGCCCGCGCCGCCGCGAGAGTGGCCCGGATCTCGGTGGGGTGGTGCGCGTAGTCGTCGACAATCGTCACGCCGCGCGCGTCGCCGACGCGCTCGAAGCGCCGCTCCACGCCGGAAAACCCTTCCAGCCCGGCGATCATTCGCGGCGCATCGGCGCCCAACGCCAGACCGCTCGCCAGCGCGGCAAGGGCGTTGAGGACGTTGTGCCGCCCGGGAACGCGCAGGACGACCTCGCCGAGCGGCTTGTCGTCATAGCGCGCCGAGAAGCGCGACCCTCCGTGCTCCGCTCGCACGTCCGACGCGACCAGACGCGAGTCGGCGGAGAGCAGGCCGTACCGGATGACCTCCGCTGCGCTGGGTGTGCGAAGACCCGTCGCGCCGGGATCGTCGCCGCAGAGGACGATCGCCCGGGCGCCGCTCACGAACTGGGTGAACGCGGCGCGGATGTCGGCGAGATCGGCGTAGATGTCGAGGTGGTCCGCCTCGACGTTGGTGACCACCGCGATGGCAGGCGCGAGAGCGAGAAAGGATCGATCGTACTCGTCCGCCTCGACAACGAAGAGACGGTCACCTCCGGCGCTCAGATTGCCTCTCCAGCTGCCGACCCGCCCTCCGGCGATCCCGGTCGGCGCGAGTCCGGCCGCGGCCAGCGCCTCGGTCGTCATCACGGTCGTGGTCGTCTTCCCGTGCGTTCCGGAAATGCCGATCACGTCGCCTATCGCTACCGCGTGCGCCAGCGCCTCGGCGCGCCGGACGACGGGAATGCCGAGCGAGCGGGCGCGGGCGAGCTCGGGATGATCCTTGGGCATCGCCGATGTCACGACGAGCGATCGCGCCCCATCGACATGCGCGGGATCGTGGCCCGCAGCGATCTTCACGCCGAGGCGCTCCAGATCCGCCGCGGCAGACGGATTGGCATCACATCCGGTGAGCGGTGTGCCTCGGCGCACCAGGAGCTCCGCCAGAGCGCTCATCCCGGCGCCGGCGATCCCGACGAAATGGACCGGACGCGTGTCGGCGGCGGCGGGAGAGGCGGGGCGGAGGGATGGCATGAACTTGGGCGGAATATAGCCCGGGCGCGGCCGTCCGCTCAAGTGCCAACTTGCTTGAATTGGGCGAGGGTAAGTATCCGTCTGGCAATGGTCTCCGCCGCTCGAGGGCTCGCCCGTGACACCGCCGCGACGGACAGCTGGCGGAGTCGAATGGGGTCGAAGATCAGGCTCCGGAGGGTCTGGTCCAGCCGCTCCGCGGTGAGCCCGGTCTGAGGCAGGAGAAGCGCCGCGCCGCGGGCCGCCATCGCGCGCGCGTTCGCGCTCTGATGGTCGCCAGCGGCCGTCGGAAGGGGGACGAGCACGCCCGGGATTCCCCATGCGCAGAGCTCGGCGAGCGTCAACGCGCCGGCGCGGGTGAGAGCAAGGTCCGCGGCTGCGTAGGCATCCGCGATGGGCGAGAGGTAGGGACGCACTCGAACGCGCGGCGACTCGTGATGCCGGAGACGCTCGTACTCGCTGCGGCCCGTTCCCCAGATCACGAACAGTCCCTCCGGGAGGGAGCTCTCCAGCCAACGCGCTACGACCTCGTTGAGAGAGCGCGCACCCTGGCTCCCGCCAAAGATGAGAAGCACGGGCCCGTTCTCCCGACCCGCGGGGAAACCCCACCCGCGACGCGCCTCGGCGGCGTCGGGGCGCACAGCCGGTGGAGGCTCGATCGGGTTACCCGTCTCCTCCATCCAAGTCGCCTGACGCGTGCGGAGATGGCCCGCCGCTTCGGCGTAGCCCAGATAGATCTCCTTCGCGAAGCGGGCGAGCCCACGCGTCGTGAGCCCGGGAAAGCTATTCTGCTCCTGGAGCACGATCGGAATCCGGTGGGCGAGCGCGTACGCGAGCGGCGGCCCCGACGCATAGCCCCCGGTACCCACGGCGACCGCCGGAGCCTCGGCGCGCACCGCGCGGGCGATCGCGCCCCATGAGGCGAACAGACCCGCGATCGTCGCCCAGTTCTGCCACGGGCGCGCGCGGTAGACAGGGTGCAGATCCAGGAGGAGATGCTCGAATCCGCTCTGCGGCAGGATCTCGCGCTCGATGCCGCGCTTCGCCCCGATGAAGAAGGGACGGACCGCCGGGTCCAGCTGCACGATGGCGCGCGCGACCGCGAGCCCCGGGTAGAGATGACCGCCGCTGCCACCACCGGCGAAGAGGATCCTCACCGCCGCGTCACGCCGGAGCTAGCGCGAGCGGATCGGTCGCGCGCTCACCGACCACGCGCTCACGTGTACTGCCGATGTTCACGAGCATCCCCGTCATCAGCAGCGAGAGCACGAGGTTCGAGCGACCGAAAGAGAAGAACGGGAGGGTGAGTCCGGTGGTCGGGAGCAACCCGATCACGACGCCGATGTGGAGATACGCCGTGAGCACCGTGGTGACGGTGATCCCCACCGCGACCAGCTGCTGGAAGGGGCTCCGCGCCTGGCGCGCAATCCGGAATCCCAGCCACCCGTAGAGGGCGAAGCCGAGTACCACCACCAGCAGACCGACGAAGCCCCACTCCTCACCGATGTTTCCGCCGATGAAATCGCTGTAGGGAAAGGGGAGAAATCCCGTCTGCTGCCTTCCCTGTCCGAACCCCACCCCGAACCAGCCACCCGATCCCACCGCGACGAGCGATTGCTTCAGCTGGTAGCTGGCCTCGGCCGGCGCCCCGCCGGGATCGAAGAAGCTCACCATCCGCAGCAATGCGTACTGGACCTTCTCGATCTCGTGCCAGAGGATCGGGACGGAGAGGGCGCCGAGGACCACGAAATGGCCGATCCGCACGCCGCCGGCGAAGAGGATGATGCCGAGCATCAGCGTGAACATCATCGCCTGCGACAGGTCGGGCTCGAGGATGACGAGCAGGTCGAGAACGCCGATGATGAGGAGAAAGGGAGGAAGTCCCTTGGTGAGGCGGCGCATGGCCTCACCCTTCCTGACCAGCAGCATCGCGCACCAGATGACCACCGAGAGCTTCGCGAACTCGGACGGCTGGAGCGTGGTGCCGATGTTGATCCACCGACGCGAGCCATTGATGCGGGGAGCGAAGTGCTGGGTTCCGGGCAGCACCACGAACAGCAGAAGCACGATGGTGGCGAGCATGATGGGCCACGCCCAGCCCTTCCACCTCTCGGCGTCGACCTTGGCCGAGAAGGCGAAGGCGACGATCCCGATCAAGATTCCGCCCAGCTGCTTGATCAGATAGTACATGCTTCCATGTCCGTCGCGCATCGCCTCGATCGCGCTCGCGCTGTACAGCACCGCGAGGCCGACAGCGAGCATGCCGGCGTTGAGAACGATGAGCGCACGAGCCTCGGGCCCGATGCGCCAGCGCTGGCGGATGTCCATCACCGATGCGGTCATGCGTCACCTGCAGCGAGGCGCCGGAAAGCGTCGCCGCGTTCCACGTAGTTCGCGAACATGTCGTAGCTGGAGCAGGCCGGAGAGAGCAGAACGGCGTCGCCCGGCCGCGCCAGAGAGCGCGCCCTCGCGATCACCTGCTCGAAGGACGAGCCCAGCCGCTCCAGGGGCACGAGGGCGCCGAGATCCTGCTCGATGATCGGCGCGGATTCGCCATAGGCGATCACCGCACGGGCCACCTTCTTCAGGGCGGGTGCGAGGGCAGTATACGGCTCTCCCTTGTGCCGCCCGCCGAGCAGAACGATTGCCGGCCGCGTCATTCCCTGCACCGCAACTAGGGTGGAGCTGACGTTGGTCGCCTTGGAGTCGTTGATCCACTGCACGCCCCCGTACTCCCCCACTGTCTCGAGGCGGTGCTCGAGCGCGCGGAAGGAGCGGAGACCCTCGGCAATGCGCCGGCGGGAGTCGGCGCCCGCGTGACTCTCGTCCGCCACCATCACGGCGAGCGACGCCGCCAGCGCGTTGGCGACGTTGTGGTCGCCGAGGAGCTGCAGCTCGCCGCGTGCGAGCAGCGGCTGGCCAAGGACCACCAGCATCTCGCGCTCGCGGTCGTAACGCGCATCGGCACGGGCCGACTGGACGCTGAACTCCCAGCGCCGCCCGGCGAGCAGGGCCGGTCGCTCGCCGCCCCGGGCAGGGAGCTCGAGGACGCGAAGCTCGGAGTCATCCCCATTGAGAACCCAGCGCGACGTCGGGGCGGCGTTGCGAAAGATCAGCGCCTTGTCGGCGTAGTACTCTGTTGCGCTCGCGTAGCGGTCGAGATGGTCGGGAGCGAGATTGGTCAGAACTCCGACGGTGGGGTCGATGCTCGGAGTGTCGTGGAGTTGGAAGGAGGACAGCTCCAGCGCGAGCCAGGGCGGCGGCGCAGAGGCGAGAGCCACGTCGGCGAGGGGCGTGCCAATGTTGCCGGCGTCCGGAGCGTTGTGACCAAGCATCCGGAGCAGATGTCCGGTGAGCGCCGTCGTGGTGGTCTTGCCGTTCGTGCCGGTGATGGCGATGTAGCGCGTCGTGGCCGGCAGGAACCAGAGCGCCACCTCGATCTCGCTCACGATCGGGACGCCTGCTTCCCGGGCGCGCGCGAGCGGCGGCGCGTCCGGCGGAATGCCCGGGCTGGCGACGACGAGCGACGCCCGCCCGATGCGATCGAGGTCGTGCGCTGGACCCTTGGCGCTGTCCGAGCCGTAGACGAGCGCCCCGCCGCTGGCGAGCAGCCTGGTGGCCGCCACTCCGCTCTTACCGAGCCCCACGACCGCGATCTCCCCGTGCCGATACTGCTCCGGGATCATCGCAGCTTGAGCGTGCTGAGCGCCAGAAACGCGCAGAAGATGCCGAGGATCCAGAATCTCACGACCACCTGAGTTTCCGTCCAGCCGGACAGCTCGAAGTGGTGATGCACGGGCGCTCGTCTGAAGATGCGATGCGTCTGAGCATACTCCAGCCCGAATCGCCGCTTCCGATACTTGAACACGCTTCGCTGCACGATCACCGACATTGTCTCGGCCGCGAACACGCCACCGATCAGCAGCAACAGAAACTCCGACTTGAGAAGGATCGCGATCGCCCCGAGCGCGCCGCCGAGCGACAGGGACCCTGTGTCACCCATGAAGACCTGCGCCGGGTGCGCGTTGTACCAGAGGAAGCCGATCAGGGCACCGAAGAGCGCCATGCAGTAGACCGTCAGCTCTCCGGCGCCACGCAGGTAGTAGATCTGCAGATACTGGCTCGTGTCCACGCGGCCCATGACGTAGGCGAACAGCCCGAAGGTCGCGATCGCGATCGCGCTGAGCCCCGTTGCCAATCCGTCCAGGCCATCCGTGAGGTTCACGGCGTTGCTCACGCCGGTGAGGATGAAGGAAGTCCACGGCACGTAGAGCCAGGCGAACACCGGGACCACCAGCACGTACTTGTAGAACGGAAGGGTGGTCGAGGCACCGGGGAGGGTGTTGATCGGAAAGTGCCAGAGATAGAGCCCGAGCAGCACTCCGAGGGTGAGTTGTCCGGCGAGCTTGTAGTTCTCCACCAGTCCTTCGTTCTTCTTCCCTTCCCGTTTCTGCTTGAGCTTGAGATAGTCGTCGAGGAACCCGATGCCCCCCATCCAGGCCGTCACGAACAGCGCGATCCAGATGTAGCGGCTGCTGAGCCGCGCCCAGAGCAGGGTGGGGACGATGGAGGAGATGAGGATGATGATTCCTCCCATCGTGGGCGTGTACTTCTTCTCCTGGTGCGAGTCTGGTGTTCCGGCACGTACCACCTGGCGCACACGCAGGGCGCGAAGGCGCTTCACGATTCCCGGACCCACGACGAAGGCGATCAGAATCGCCGTGACGGCGGCGCCGGCGCTGCGAAAGGAGATGTAGCTGAAGAGGCGGAAGGCGCCGAATCGTCCGTTGAGCGGAAAGAGCAGGTAATAGAGCACTAGTGACTGGCCCAGGCGGTGAGAAGGGGGAGGAGCCGCTCGAGCCGGAATCCCCGGGACGCCTTGAGAAGGATGACGGCATCGCGGGCGAGGCGGGGACGCAGCTCCTCCCAGAGCTCGGGGACGTCTCGGGCCGTCACGACGCGTGGATCACCGGCGCCGGTGCGGCGGAGCGCGTCCGCCATCTCTCCTGCGCCGGCCAGGATCTCCACGCTCGATGCCAGCGCATGGCGCGCCACCTCATCGTGGAGACGCTCGGCCTGCGTTCCCAGCTCCCGCATGCTCCCGAGGACGGCCACCCGCTGTCGATTCTGGCCCATGGTCGAGAGCAGGTCGAGCGCGGCGCGCATCGACGGGGGGTTGGCATTGTACGCATCGTTGAGGAGGGTCGCCGAGCCGAGTGACTCGACCGCGCTGCGCATCGGCGGAGCGGCCATGCGCGCGATTCCGGCAGCCGCGTCGACGGCCGCGATGCCGCACTCCGCGGCCACCGCGAGAGCGAGCATCGTGTTGGCGAGATTGTGCGTGCCCCGAAGCGGGGGGCGGATCACCGTGCCATCGAGATCGATCCAACCGCGTCCATCGGCGTCGAGCCCCCAGCGGTCGGCTCGAAAGTCACCGTCCTCGAGCCCGGCCGTCACGACGCGTCGTGCGAGTCGGCGCGCCGCCTGGCCGATCTCGGGTTGGGACGCGGGCACCACCGCCACGCCCACCCCATCGCACGCCGAGCTCTCCTCGCGCAGAACTCCCTCGAGACTGTGGAGTCCCTCCAGGTGCTCCTCGCCGATGGACGTCACCACGCTGACATCGGGACGGGCGATCTCGCGCAACAGACCGACCTCACCCGGCAGGTTCGTGCCGAGTTCTACCACTGCGATGTCGGCCGAGTCGGGCAGGGCCAGAAGCGTCAGCGGCACGCCGATCCGATTGTTGAAGTTTCCGGACGATGCGTGCACCTCGAGGCGAGAGCTCAGCGCGGCGCGGAGAAGCTCCTTGGTGGTCGTCTTCCCGTTGGAGCCGGCGACCGCCACGACCGTCTTCCCCCACGCCGCCCGCCGGTATCGCGCCAGCGCGCCGAGAGCCACCAGGGTGTCGGGCACCTCGTAGACGGGCACGCCGAGGGAGCGCGCCGGATCGACGGTCGAGAGCACCAGCGCCCGCGCGCCCTTGCGCACCGCATCGGCGAGAAATTCGTGTGCATCGAAGCGCTCGCCGACGAGCGCGACGAAGCAGTCGCCATCGCGCACGGTTCGAGTGTCGGTGGAGATGCCGCGCACCGGGAGCGGCCCCCGGGGAGCGCGCGCCGCCGGACTACCGCGCTCGGCCTCCGGCTCCAGCGCATCGGCGAGACGATCGCGCGTCCAGAAGGGCTGGGTCACCACGCGTCTCCGGTGCCGCCCTGACGTCCGGCGCCGGGAACGCCGCTCGTGAGCTCGGCCACGATCTCCTTCTCATCGAACGGTAGGCGGGCCGTTCCCCTGATCTGGTACGTCTCGTGGCCCTTCCCGGCGAGGAGCACTACATCGTCTGGACCGCAGAGCGCGATCGCGCGGGCGATCGCGTCCCGACGATCCTCGATGCGCTCGTGGCGCTGGGCGCGCACCCCGCGCTCGATGTCGTCGAGGATGCCGTCCGGATCCTCGCCACGCGGATTGTCGCTCGTGAGGATGACGACGTCCGCCCGGCGCTCCGCGATCGACCCCATTAGCGGCCGCTTTCCCCGATCGCGATCCCCGCCACAGCCGAACACGACGATCAATCGCTTCCGGGCGAACGGCCGCAGGGCGGCGAGCGCGCGCTCCAGAGCGTCGGGGGTATGCGCGTAGTCGCGCAGAATGGTCGGATTCCGGTGGATCACCTCGAGACGGCCGGGTACCTGGGGCACCGTCCTCAACCGCGAGGCGATCTGTCCCAGCGGAATCCCCAGCGACCAGGCCGCAGCCGCGGCCGCGAGCGCGTTCGCGACGTTGAAGTCACCGATGAGGGGGAGTCGGAGAGAATGGCGCTGCGTGCCCACCACCAGACGCCATTCGCTCGCGTCGGTGTGATAGCGAATCGCCTCGGCACGCACCTCGGCCACTTCGCCCAGACCGAACGTGACGATCCGGCGCGCGGTGGGAAGACTCTTCCACGCCGGATCGTCCGCGTTCACGACCGCCGCGCCATCGGGGGAGAGCAGCCGCACGAGGCGCGCCTTGGCGCCGAAGTAGCCCTCGATCGTCTTGTGATAGTCGAGGTGGTCGCGCGTGAAGTTGGTGAAGACCGCGGCGTCGAAGCTCAGTCCCTCCACCCGCTGTTGATCGAGACTGTGCGAGGAGACCTCCATCGCGACGGTGCGGACGCCGCGATCGACGAGCCGGCGCAGCACCCGCTGAAGCTCGACCGGGCCCGGCGTGGTGAGACCCGCACCCTCCACCGCCGGAGCGGCCTCGCTCCCCACGAGCACGCCCAGCGTGCCGATGGACGCCGCTCGGTCGGGTGTGGAGTCCAGAAGATGACGAAGGATGTCCACCGTCGTCGTCTTGCCGTTCGTGCCGGTGACTCCCACCAGGCGGAGAGAGTGCGCGGGGTCATCGAAGGCGGCGGCCGCCGCGAGCGCGGCCGCGCGGCGGCCCTCGCGCACGATGATGGCCGGCAGAGTCGTGCTTCCCCCCTCCTCGATGATGGCGGCGAACGCCCCCCGCTCATCGGCGTGCGACAGGTAGCTGTGACCATCCTGCGCCGAGCCGCGCACCGCCACGAAGAGCGAGCCCGGCGTCACTCCGCGACTGTCGTCCACGAGGTCGGTGACGTGCTCCGGGAGGGTGCCGCTCGTCCCGACGAGGAGCCCGGCCTTTCCGAGCGCGTCGAGAACGCGTGAAGTGGAGAAGGACGTCACAGTCCACCGCCCGCGCTCAGTCGGATGACCGTTCCCGTGTGCGTGAGAGTGCCGGCCCCGGGCTGCGTGCCGGCGGCGGCGCCGGAGCCGGCCGCCTGGACCTGAAAGCCTGCCCGGTGCAGGGCGAACACGGCCTCGCGCATCGGCAGGCCGCGCACATCCGGCACCGCTCTCGAGGGAGCGCCGAGCGACGCGGCGGAGCGCGACGCGGCCGCAGGAAGAACGATGATGAAAGGGACGGACGCCTCCTCAATGTCCGCGGCCGACGACTGCGCGGTCGCGCCACTCGCGTCGATGCTCGCTACCGGTGCCGGCCGTGCGACGGCGAGCGCCCTGCGGTCGAGGGCAGCATCGCGCGCCGCGATCGCCGCCTCGAGCAGCGCCTTCGACACCGGCGCGGCCGTCTTCCCGGCGAAGAACTCGCCGGTGGGGTTGTCGAGCTTCACCAGGATGGCGTACTGCGGATTCTTCGCCGGAAAGAAGCCAGCGAAGGAGGCGGTGTAGTGGTTCCTGGCATATCCCTGACCCCGCTCCGTGCGGCGAGCCGTACCGGTCTTCCCCGCCATCTCGAAGCTCCCGAGGCTGGCCTGCATGGCCGTTCCTCCCTCAACCACGCCGCGAAGCATGTCGCGCACGGTCGCCGCCACGCTCCGGCTCATCACGCGTCGCACGACCCGACGCTCGTGCCGGTACAGCAGCCGCCCGTCGTGCGAGCGCACCTCCCTCACCAGCGCCGGCTCGAGCAGCTCCCCACCGTTGGCGATGGCGGCGTACGCCGCCACCAGCTGCAGTGGAGTCACCGCGATCTCGTAGCCCATGGCCAGCGAAGCCGGCGACTGCTTGGACCATTGCGTGGGCGTGCGGAGGGTGCCCCTCGACTCGGCGGGATACGGAACCCCCGTCGCCGTGCCGAAGCCGGCGTCCCGCAACGCCTCGTACTCCTCGCGACGTGACAGACGACTGGCAAACTTGACCATGCCGATGTTGCTCGACCAGCGGATCACGTCGCGAAGGCTGAGCGACGGGAATTTGTGGTCGTCTTCGATCTGGCGTCCCTCGATGGTGTAGAAGCCGTTCTCGGTATTGACGACGTCGTCCGGCGTCGCTCTGCCGAGCGAGAGAAGGCGCGCCGCCACAAAGGGCTTGAGCGCCGAGCCCGGCTCGAACGGTTCGCTCACCGCCGGACTTCCGGTGGACCGGGGGTCCTTGCGCGAGCTGGACATCGCGCGGATCTCGCCGCTCGACGGATCCAGGATGACGATGTCACCGCCATCGGCGCGCATCCGCACCACGGCGTCGGCCAGCGTGCGCTCGGCGATCTCCTGCAGCTCCTGGTTGATCGTAAGCACCACATCGTCCCCGGGCCGCGGCGCGACCGCCGTGTCGAGCGGTGCCTCGAAGCGCGTTCCCTGGGCGCTGCGAACGAGAGTGGCGCGGCCACCGCGACCGCGAAGCAAGCTGTCGAGCACCAGCTCCAGCCCCTCCACGGGTGTGCCGTCGTCCCCCAACCGGCCGATCACGCGACGGGTGGCGTCCCGGCTGGTGTAGGAGCGGTCGATCGCCGGCTCCGGATAGACCCCGTGCAGGGCGGTGAGCCGCGCAGCGTCGCCCGGCAGAAAATGTCCTGGAAGAACGAGCCACGATCGGCTGCTGTCGGTGGCGCTCCGAATGACCGATCGCGGAACGCGCAGCTGGTCCAGCGCCCGCGCGGTCGCGCGCGGATCACGCAGCTCTTTCGGAGCGATGCTGATGCGCAGGTATTCGTGGCTTTCGGCGAGGGGATGGCCAGCGGCGTCGAAGATGCTGCCGCGCGGCGCCGGCACCGATGCATCGGCGAAGTGCTGCCGTTGCGCCTTCTCGGCCCAGCGGTGGCGCTGCCACAGCTGCAGCTGCGCCGCCTTGCCCACGAGGGCGAGGACGAAGACGATCAGCAGCGCGTGGATGAGGACCAGACGGTTGGGGCGTGGCATCTACTGCGGAGAGCTCGTGCGCGGAAGAATGACGACCTGCGAGTCCTTCGGAACGTGCATGTCGAGACGTCTCTCGACGATCGGAGCGAGCGTCGCCCGGCTCGACGCGTCGCGAATGTCCGCCTCGAGTCGGGCGCGCTGGGCGGTGAGCTGCTGGCGCTGTTGCTCGAGCGCGCGCACCACGCTCGCCTGCCCGATGCCCGCCGTCCTCCGCCAGATGACGCCCGCAGCGACCAGAACGAAACCAAGCAGCGCCAGCGCGAGCAGCGTTCGCCCGCGTGCTGCTACCGGGCGCGACGCCACGCCCGCAGGCGCGCGCTGCGCGCACGAGGGTTGCTTGCATTCTCGTGGTCGGACGCCGTTACCGACCGCCGAGTCAGCGTCTCGCCGAGAGCGTACCCGCGGCAGGTGCACTGTGGCTGACGCGGCGGGCAGACGCAGCTCGCACTCCAGTCGCGAAAGGCGTGCTTCACCGTCCGGTCCTCCCCCGAGTGATAAGCGATCACGACCATCACTCCGCCGGGCTCGAGACGCTCGCGCAGCACCGGGAGCGCGCGATCGAGACTGGCCAGCTCGTCGTTCACCTCGATCCGGACCGCCTGGAACAGTCGAGCGAAATCGGAAGGGCCGCTCCGCGCCCCGAGGGCACCCCGGATCGCTTTCACCAGATCGTCGCTCGTGGAGAACGGAACCGCGACGCGGCGCCGTCCGATCTCTCGCGCCAGTCGGGAGGCGCGGGGCTCGTCCGCGTATTCCCGGAAGATGCGGATGAGATCATGCTCCGATGCGCCGTTGAGCAGCTCGGCCCCGGTGACGCCGCCTTCCGGATTCATCCGCATATCGAGCGGCGCCCCTTCACGAAAGGAGAAACCGCGGGCCGGGTCATCGATCTGATGCGACGACACGCCGAGGTCGAGCAGGATGCCGTCGAATCGCGCGGCCTCGATCGCGGAAATCTCCTCGATGTCGGCAAAATTTCCCGTCACCGCACGGAAGCGACCGTCGGCGAGGTAGCTTCCGAGTCGGGCGCGCGCCTCGGCAATGGCTTGCGGGTCGCGGTCCAGAGCGGTTACCATCGCGCCGTGCTCGAGGAGGGCCAGCGTGTGACCGCCTCCGCCAAGGGTACCGTCCAGAACGCGACGAGCGCTGCCGAGGAAGGACAGCACCTCACGCGCCAGCACCGGGGTATGGTACGCGCTTCCCCAGTCACCTCCGGCGCGGGGCGGCGTTTCAGTGGCTTTCATTCCCGCGATCGCTCGCGCCGGCAGGGACTCCCACCTTCTTGCTCGCTCTCTCGATGACCGCTGACGTGCCCAAGAAGCTGCTCCTCATCCTCCACGGCACGCGGGCCGAGCAGCCCGCGATTCGTCGCATGGTGGAGTGGGTGCGGGCGAAAGGGCACGAAGTGGACCCACGCGTCACCTGGGAGCCGGGAGATGCCGCTCGCTTCGCGCGTGACGCGGTCCGTCTCGGAGCGGACGTTGCGATTGCGGTGGGCGGTGACGGCACGATCAACGAAGTGTTGAATGGGCTGGACGGGTCGAAGGTGGCGCTCGGGATCATTCCCGTCGGCACGGCCAACGACTTCGCTCGACAGGTCGGCATTCCGGATGATCCCGATCATGCCATGGATGTTATCCTGCAACGCAAGCCCGTGCGCATCGATACCGCATCGCTGAACGGGAGACGCTTTCTCAACGTCTCCACCGGAGGCATGGGAGCGGAGGCGACCGCCGAGACGCCGCCCGAAGCGAAGGAGCAACTGGGGCCGCTCGCCTATGCGCTCACTGGCGTGCGCAAGCTCGCCGATCTCCAGGCGACGCGCGCGCACTTCTCCGGGAAGGGATTCGAGCTCGAGGGGGAGTTCCTCATCTTCGGTGTCGGAAACGCCCGGGTCACCGGCGGAGGCACCATGATCGCGCCGCGGGCGAGCCTCACCGACGGCCTGCTCGACATCTGCGTCGTGGAATCGATGCCCCTTCCCCGCCTCTCGCGCGTGCTCCTGAAGCTGCGCCGCGGCCAGCATGTCGGCGAGGAGGGGGTGCACTACGCCCAGCTTCCGGCGCTCGAGATCGAAGCCGAGCGTGCCGTGTCAGTCAATGTCGATGGCGAGAGTCTCGAGAGTGCGCGACTCTCCTATCGGTCGCGGCCCCGCGATCTGCTCGTTCACGTCGCTCGGTTGCCGGAGAGGAGACGGAGCCAACGACAAGACGCCCGCCCCTGAGGGCGAGCGTCCAGTCGATTCGTCAGAGCTCCGCCGCGCGGCGGGGTGGCTACTTGCAGAACGCTTTCGTCTGCTGCTGCACGTAGGCTCCGTACTGCGTGGCACCCGCAATCAGCTGCGCGGCCAGGTTCTTGTCGGCCATCGCGGCCTGCGGAGCGTTGATCTGCACGGTCGTGAACAGAGCATCCTCCTGCTTCGCCATGTCGCAGCTCTTCGCCTGCTGGTTCTCCTTGGCGATCAACTCGCCGAGCTTGTACGCCGCGACGCTCATGAGAAGCTTGCTGTTGGGCGACGCCGCCATGCTGTCCGCGGACGTGATCATTCCCAGCGCGTTCTGATAGTCGAGCTTCGCCTTGGTCGAGTCGGCGTGCTTCAGACTCTTGTTGGCGTTCACGAGCAGGATCTGGCTCACGTTCTCCTTCGGCTCGCCGTTGGCCAGCGCGAGCTTGAGCGCGACCCCGGCACTGTCGGGCTGATTGAGGTCGAGGAAAGTGAGCGCCTTGAGGTAATAGCCACGCGGCACCTTCGGATCGATCGCGATCGCCTTATTCAGCTCGGGCAGCACCATCTGCGTCTGGCCGGCCTGCCGGAGCGTGGTCGCGTGCAGCACGCGCATGGCCGCGTTGTTGGGGTACTTCGCCACCCCGCGGGCCGCCGCCTCGGCCGCCTTCTGCGGCTGGCTATCGGCTGCGTAGGCGGCCGCCAGGCGCGTGAAGAAGGTCGTGTCGGTGGCCGCGGTATCCGTCTTGTACAGCTCCTCCCCCGCCCCGATCGCCTGCTTATAGTTCTTCACCGCGAGCAGCAGCAGAAAGCGCAGCCGCAGAAGGTTCGGATCGCCCGGATTCTCCTTGATGGCGGCATCGATGATCGGGATTGCCAGCTGGGGATTGCCGGCGCCCGCCACCTTCTCGACCACGCGCTGCTGCAGGTTCACGTTCGCCGGATCGAGCGAGAGGAGTCTGGTGTAGACCGCGACCGCCGAATCGGTCTTCTTCGCCGCATCGAGCGCGTCGGCCAGCAGGGTGAGGGCGGGGCGGCTGTTGGGATCCATCTTGAGCGCGGCCGAGGTGACCTCGATCACCGTGTCGCTGCTCGCCTTGGAGTTGGCGAGTGCCTGACCCATGCAGATGCGCGCGAGAGTCGAGCGCGGATAGGCGGCGAGAGCGGAACGCGCATAGGCCAGCGCGGAGTCGTTCTTGTTCCCCGTCACGGCGAGCTCGCACTTTCGTTCATCGACGAGCTGCCGGCGCGCGTCGCTGAGTGCTTTGGAAAACGCCGTCGCGAGGTCGAGCAGACGCCCGCCATCGACGGAAGGAAGGGGCTGCACCCAGGCCGCATTCCGGGTGAGGACCATGCGCGACTCGAGATGGAAACCGCCATCGTCCTTCTTGCTCACGATCCCGTCCAGGAACTCGTCGGCCCGGAGATTGTTCGCCAGCAGACGATTGGTGACGATGTCGTAGCCGCTATCCGGCTTGTACCCGGATGCCTCGAGCGTCGCCGCCTGATCGTTCTTCTGGATGACGTACAGCTGCTTGGTCGAGAAATCCTGGCGTAGCCGGGAGCGGATCGCGTCCGCAGCCTCCCCGCCCAATCCCCGATTGGGGGAGTGCAGGTAGGGCACCATGAAGCGCGGAGCGTCGGGCGGAGGTGCGCCGCCGGTGGTGCGTTGGGCGGAAGCGGCGCCGGTGACGGCCGTGCCGACCAGCAGGAGTGCGGCCATCTTCGTCGCGTGCTGAGTCCGTGACATCACGATCGTGTCCTCCCAGAGCGTTGAACAACTGTACCCCGCCAACCTCTCTCGGGTCCCGCCGCGAACGCCCCGGTCGCGCTCGACAGGTGGGCGAAGAGGGACTCGAACCCCCGACATCCTGCGTGTAAGGCAGGCGCTCTAACCAACTGAGCTATTCGCCCGGTCCGTCAACGGCCTCAACCGACAACGGTCGGCTCACTGTCGGCCGACCGTCCTCGCTCCGAGACTGCCGCTCTCCGACGACGCTACTTCAGGATCGCAGTGGGAACGAGCACGCAATATCCCAACACTAGCAGAATGGGGGCCAGCGTCTCCCCCCCCCGATAGAGATCGACGTAGCCGGCCACGATCGCCAGTAGCGCGAGCGCCCACCAGAGAGAACCGCGGGCGAGAGCGGATACGCGGGTTGGAGCAGTGTCTTCGGACATGGGAAGTGTAGGATAGACCGGCCTTCGGAGAGTGTCAAGCAAAGTCGGGGTCGCCACTTACAGCTTCTCACGGGGGTGGCTCGGATGGCCGGGGTGGTGCGGGCGGGAGCATCGCCGAGCGCGGGATGTCGCCCAGCAATGCGTCGATCGCGCTGTCGCGGCGTGCCCGGTCCATCGCGTCGTCGGCCGCGATCAGCGCCAGCATCCGCCGCTGGTCGCGACGCCGCCGGATGAGGAAGAGGGGAACCACGACGATGGCCGCGATCGTGGCCGCCAGCGAGGCGTTCGCGAGCAGGGCGAGCGCGCCATAGCGGCGCATGGTCCGCTCTCGCCAGCGCGCCTCGAAGCCCGCCCGTGTCACCCCATACGCCGAGCGGAGCGCTCTCTCGAGCGATCCCGTCTCGCGCCAGTAGCGGAAGAAGAGGGTCAGCCCGCGCTCGCGATCCAATGCCGCCAGCTCGGCGACGGCGCGATAGGACAACGCGTAGGCGGCGCTGGCTCGGGAGCTTCCCCCCGCGAACGCTGCGTCCAGGGAGTCGAGTGACGGCACACCGCGGACGAGGAGAGAGACGCTCGTCGCGAGCAGCTCGTCCCGACCCCACTCCCCCGCCGCCATGCTCGCGTACCCCTCATCGAACCACCGCGGGGGGAGGTCACCGAGCCACTCATGTAGCGCCAGGTGCGCAAGCTCGTGGCGGAGAACCTGCACCGGATCGCCGGCGTCGGAGCCCGCCCGTGTGCCCTGCATCACGACGCGTGATTCCGACGGCAGGGCGATCGCCGCCCCCCATTCCGGCGCGCCCGGGCCACTCCACTCCCGGAATCGCGCGCGGTCGGGCGCGATCGCGATCAGCACCCGTTGCCGAGGGCGCGGCAAGCCGGGAAAGCTGTCCGTTCTCTCGGCGTTCAGGAGCAGCGCGGTCGCGAGCGCGCTGTCCGCGGGATAGGCAATGCTGGTGAACCGGCCCCGATCGATCCGGGTGGGCGCGGGCTGGGCAGCGCCGCCCAGCGGCGCCGCCAGGAGCGCGAGGGCGATGCGGATGCCGACCGTGATGCCGGGTGTCAGCGACCCTAGTGGGCGGAGTGCACGGCACGAGATGGCGCGCCACCCTGCTCGATGTGCGTCACCATCTCGGCGCAGCGTTTGCCCCATGGGTTGAACTTGTTCGCGCTCTCGCCGTCGCGCCACGTCTGCACCGCCTCCGCCCGTTTGCCGTCGAACCAGAGCGACCGGCCGAGCTCGAAGTAGGCCTCGATCAGGTTCGGACCGAGCGCGATCGTCTTGCGGAAAAAATTCTCCGCGTCGTCGTACATCTCTCGCTCGAGGTACACGAGCCCGAGATAGAAGTGCGCGTAGAGCGTCGCCTTGCGATCGTTGTCCATCCGGATCGCCTTCGAGAGATGCTCGATCGCCTCGCCGAAGATCCGCTTCTTGAGGCAGATGAAGCCCAGGTTGATCCGGGCGAGCGAGTTGGTGGGCTGCTTGACGAGGACCTTCTGGAAGTTGAGCAGCGCGTCGTCGTACTTCTCCTGCAGCATCAGCGCCCATCCCAGAAGCGATTCCGTCTGCGGATCGCCCGGAGCGAGTTCGAGCGCGCGCCCCAGCGCGCGCACCGCCCCTTCGTGATCGCCAAGGGAGATGAGGTTCCAGCCCTTCTCGCGAAAGGTCGAGGCGTTCAGGTGGTCGGCGACGGGGAGCGCCGGATCGGCCACGAACTGCGGAGCCGGGGGGCCGGCAACGTGCGGCCGTTGAATGGTCTTCCACTGCTCCACCAATCGCCGGATGTCGTCGCGCATCGCCGCGAGCTGCGCCAGGCGTGCATCGACCTCCTTGTAGAGCGCGATGATGTCGGCCTTGGTCGACTCCCGATCCCCGGGAACCGACGGCGCGTCGAGGCGGTCGGCGATGGCGGCGTAGCGCCGGCGCAGCTCCACCAGGGGATCGTCAGACACCGCTCGTCGCCTCGGCGACGTCACGGAGCTCGAGCCGCTCCGGCGCGGTGAGCAGCGCCCGCGTATCGAGCAGCATCACCAGCCCCTCGGGGCGACGGACGATGGACCGCAGGTAGCCGGCCGCGAGACCACGGAAGATCGGCGGGGGTGGCGCGAGATCGGCGGGCTGCACCGTCACGACGTCGAGCACCGCGTCCACGGCCGCTCCGATCCACTCGCTCGCGGCCTGCGAGCCAGGTGGCTCGTCGAGGGAGAGCACGAGGATCCGCGCGGTCGGCAACGGCGGGATCTCGGCGAGGCCGAGTCGGGCGCGCATCGACACCACCGGCAGCACGCGCTGCTGATGATCGATCACGCCGGCGATCCACGGAGCGGCATTGGGAACGGGCGCCGGGGACACGTATCGCAGCACCCGCTCGACCACCCGGACATCGGCGGCGAAGAGCGCGTCAGCGACACGAAAGGTGACGATCTGCTGCGGCGCGTCGGACATCATGAGGCCTCCGGAAGATGGCGATCGAGGCAAGCACCGACCAGCGACTCCGCATCGAGCAGCGCCACGATCTGCCCGTCGCGCGAGATGACTCCGGTGACGAGTCGCGCTTCCGCTCCATCCAGCGACACCGGACGGAGCGCGCTGCGATGGAACACCATGACATCCAGCAGCTCGTCAACGAGGAGAGCGATGCGATGGTCGCCGCGCCGCAGAAGAATCGCGATTGCCGGCACCCCGACGACTTCCGCTCGAGAGATGCCGAGCACCTCATGGGGCGAATACGCCGCGAGAAGTGCGCCGCCCAGGGCGACGACGCCGAGCATCGGCGCGGCGGCCGAGGGGACCGCCTGCGGCCACGCACACTCGACCACTTCGTCCACGGCCGTGAGCGCAAGGGCAAAGCGCTCGTCTCCCAACCGGAAGACGAGGGCCTCCATCGGGCTCTCCGCCGGAGCGGCGTGGGCCAGAATCGCGCTCATGATCGCACCGCCGCCACACGGGCGAGCGCGCGCTCCACTTCCTCGGCGATATCGTGCAGCGCGAGAACGTGATCCGCTCCGCCTCCGGCCACTGCCGCCTGCGGCATGCCGAATACGACGGAGCTCTCGCGATCCTGGACGATCCCGGCTGCGCCGGCGTCGTGCAGCGCGCGAAGGCCGGCCGCGCCGTCGCGCCCCATTCCCGTCAGCACGATGCCGAGCGCGGCCGAGCCGTAGCAGGCGGCGATACTGCGAAAGAGGTGATCTGCGGCCGGACGGACCCCCCAGAGCGGCGGCGCGTCGTCCAGCGCGATTCGCGGCTCGAACCCGTCCGTGCGCACGCGCATGTGCCGGCCACCCGGAGCAATGTAGACGCGTCCCGCCACCACCGGCTCCGCGTCCTCGGCCTCCCGAACCGGGAGCGCGCTCCGTTGATCGAGACGCTCGGCCAGGCTCCGGGTGAAGCCGGCGGGCATGTGCTGTACCACGAGGACGGCCGCCTCCAGGGAGGCCGGAAATCGAGGAATCAGAGTCGCCAGCGCGCGCGGCCCCCCCGTGGATGCGGCAATGGCGACGGCCCGCCGCGCCGTGGACCGAGCCCTGTTCGCTCGGGGGCCGATGCGCCTGACCTCGCCCGAGCGAGCCGGCATGTCCACGCCCGTGAGATTCACCAGCGACGTGGCGCGGAGCGACGCGAGCAGCCTGTCGCGGACGACCGCGAGGTCGAGGCTGATGGCCCCCGACGGCTTCCGGATGAAATCAACGGCCCCGAGCTCCAGCGCGCGCACCACCAGATCGTCTCCCTGCCCGGCGATCGCGGCGCTGAGCACGAGCACGGGGCGGGGCGCCTCCTGCATGATGCGCCGGAGCGCACCGAGTCCGTCGAGCTCGGGCATCTCGATGTCCATGATCACGATGTCCGGCTCGAGCTCCTGGACTTTCCTGAGCGCATCCACCCCGTTGCGCGCGGTCCCGGCGACCCGGAACTCCTCGGTCGATTCGACCAGCTCCGAGACGAGCTTGCGCATGAATGCACTGTCGTCCACGACGAGCACCGTGCGCGCCCTAGAGCTCGACATCGCCCCTCACCAGCGACCGCACCGTGATTCGTCCGTCGGCGATCCGGAAGACGATCGTGCGCCCGTGCGCCCCGCCGATGTCCTCCGCGATGATCGGAACGCCGGCCCTCGCGAGCGCCTGCCGACTGGCCTGCACGTTCCGCTCGCCGATCTGGAGACCTGCCGTCACCATCCCGGGGAACATGCTGGCCCCACCAGCCAGCCGCGCCGTGATGCGGGCGGAGTGCGCTCCCGCTGCCCGCATCTGCTCGAGCAGCATCGGCACGGCCGTGCCCGGAAACTTCGCCCGGTTGTCGCGGTCCTGGGACAGCCGTTCCGTGGGCAGCAGCACGTGGGCCAGCGCGCCTATCCGCGCAACCGGCTCGTAGAGCATGATCGCGACGCACGAGCCCAGTCCGATCGTGGAGATCGTTGCCTCCCGGCAAGCGACGGCGGCGTCGGCCACCTTCACGACGATCTGCCTCACGACACGGGGCGGCGAAAGATGCGCTGCCGCGAGTCGACCGTGCTGAACCGGGTTCGCGATGCGCCGAGGAGAGTCTCGACCTTGCCGAGCACCAGAAACCCGCCCGGCCGCAGCGCATCGAAGAACAGGTCGAACAGACGCTCCTGCGTGTCTCGGTCGAAATAGATGATGACGTTGCGGCAGACGATCAGGTCGTTGTCCCACTGGGGTGGCGGAGAGGAGAGTAGGTCGTGTCGCTCGAATCGCACGAACGATCTCACCTCGTCGTCGACGGCCGAGGGGAAGCCGGGTGAGAAATAGCGGTCGCGCAGCTCGGCGGGCGTATCGGCGAAAGCCATCTCCGAGTATTGCGCCCGTTCGGCGGCTTCGAGGCTCGCCCGATCGATGTCCGTTCCGAGCACCGACACGCGCGGCGCGCGATCCGTGGCAGCGCTCCCCACGGCGTGGCGGTGGAACAGGACCGCGAGCGAGTACGCTTCCTCTCCAGCCGCGCACCCCGCGCTCCACACGCGGACCTCACCATCGTCACTGTTCCAGAGATGCGGAACCACGTGCGTCTCGATCGCCTGAAACGTTTCCCAGTTCCGAAAGAACTTGCTGACGTTGATGGTCAGGGCATCGAGCAGGAGGTCGTACTCGCGTTTGTCGGTGTCGAGCACGGCGGCGTACGCCGCGTAGCTGTGGACGGCCCGCGCCCGCATCCGCACCGCGATGCGGCGTCGCAGGCATTTGTCCTTGTAGCTCGCGCAGCCGAAGCCGCGCTCCCGGGTGATCTTCTCCGTGAGTGCCTCGAACTCCCGGTCCAGCTCGGTCGCGGACATCAGACGGATGTCCGGATCAGGTCGAGGCTGGCGCGGATCTCCTCGCTCGCCGGGTCGAGCGCCAGCCCGCGTTCCCAGGCCGCCACCGCCTGCTGCCGCTCCTGGCGCCGGTAATGAATGGTCCCCAGCCGGTGGTAGACGCCCGCGCCCAGCTCCGGCGACAGCTTGACCGCACGCAGGTAGGCTTCGAGGGCATCGTCGCTGCGCCCGATCTGGTAGTAGCCGTCACCGGCGTTGCGATGGAGCTGGGGAAGCTCGCTATCCTCCTTCAACCCCTCTTCCGCCGCGACCATCGCCGCCTGGTGGTGACCGCGTCGCTCCTCGATCACGGCGAGGATGTTGCGCAGGGGCGCGGAGCGCGGATGCGCCTCGATCCCCTGCTGCGCGATGACGAAGGCGCGCTCGACATCTCCGCCAAAGGCGGCGGCGAGGGCGGCATAGTGAAACCACACCGCGGTCGGCCCGCGCGGTCCGGCGACAGTGCGGGCGGTCTGCAGGGCAGCATCCGCCCCGTCGACGTCCCCGAGCTTCAGTTTCAGGATGCCGAGGGAGAGCTGGGTGCGGGGATCGGCGCTCCCGCCGCGCCGAACAGCCTCCTCGAGCACCGAGCGCGCGGCCTCGTTCCGGCCGAGCCTCTCAAGCGCGTACGCGAGATTGTGAAGCGTCGCCGGTGACGCGTTCGACGCCGCGCTCGCGCTCTCGAAGAGGCGCGCCGCTTCGGCCCACTTCCTTTCGCGCAGAAGCACCAGACCGGTGTAGAATTTCGCCCCCTCGTGCTGCGGGCGCAGCTCGGCAACGCGCCGGAACTCCCGCGTCGCCTCGTCGAGCATCCCCGACCGGTAGAAGGCGATTCCGAGGTTCTGATGCTCTTCCAGGCGCGCCTCGAGACCACCGTCGGCCGCCGGCTCCGACCGGCCCACGCGATGGAGAAAGCCCGCCGTCGCCAGCCCATAGAGCGCCTTCCCCGTCTCGAACTCTCCGAGCCCCGACTCCTCGACCAGCGCCGCGACATCCCGCCGCCCGTCGATCAATGGCACGAGTCGCTGCTGTTCCGTCGTGAATTGGGCGTCGCTCGCATCGAGGCGCGTGCGATCGACATCGAAGATGATGTCGAACGACGGCACCTTCTTCTCGATCAGGCTCCACTCGTCCACACGCCGCGCCCCTTCGAGGAGGAGCGACTCGGGGTTGATCGAGACCCGGAAGCCGCCACTGTCGGGGACGACGTCGGTGTCGAAGCTGAACGTCCCGTGCGTCCAGCGGAACAGGTAGTAGACGGCCTCTTCGATCTGGAGCTGGATGTAGGAGTTCAGCACGGCCATCGACAGCGCCCCGAGCTCGACCAGGAGCTGGCCGATTCGCTTGCCGCGCTGCGTGACCTGGGCCTTTACCGCGGCGTCGAGCTGATCCTGCGTGATGATCCCATTCTTGAGGAGGATGTCGCCAAGCCGGTCGCGGCGGTTGACGATCGAGGCGTAGACGATGCGCCCGCGCTCGAAGTAGACATGACCGAATTCGTTGCGGTCGGTGACGCTGAGGCATCCCGTCTTCTGTCCCAGCGTCAGCAGCTGAAGGACGTCCGGGAGACTCGCCTCCTTGAGGCTACCCTTGATCGCCATCAGCGAAGGTCCTCGATGGCCCGACCGGAGAGATCGGGCCAATCCCACAGCACCTT
Organism: Gemmatimonadota bacterium; assembly: GCA_030948255.1. GTDB lineage: Bacteria > Gemmatimonadota > Gemmatimonadetes > Gemmatimonadales > Gemmatimonadaceae > JALZAQ01. The sequence goes on along the minus strand of JALZAQ010000020.1, from coordinate 5,389 downwards.
CTCCCTGTCGGCGAAGAATGCATCGACCACGCCGGTGGCTGTGGCGCGTAGGCCGCCGGGGCTGGGACGTACTCCCTCCAGCTCGTGCCGCGCCAGCACGAGCGACGCTGGAACGGCCTCGCGCTTCGCCGCCTGCAGCACCCGCTCGACCTCGGTCACGAGCTCGCGCATGTCGGCGACCGGGCGACCGGCCAGATACTCGATCAGCTCCGCGGCCGGTGCTCCCCCGTTCGCCGTCAGCGCCCGGCGCACGAGGCGCTGGCGAAGGGCGCGATCGGGAGGCTGGATCTCCACCACCAGTCCACCCTCGAAGCGGGACCGGAGCCGGGCATCGATACCGGACAGCTCGCGCGGCGGGCAGTCACTGACGAGAACGATCTGGCGCCCGTTCGAGTGGAGGGCGTTGAAGAGATGAAAGAGCTCCTGCTGGGAGCGCTCCTTCCCGCCCATCGCGTGAACGTCGTCCAGCACCAGCGCATCCACGGCACGATACCGCGCATGCCACGCCTCGACGGTTCCGCTCTGCAGGGCATCGATCAGCTCGTCCACGAATGCCTGCGTACTGAGGCACGCCACCCCGCCACCACCGCGCCGCGCCGCGAGCGCGTTGGCGACCGCGTGGGCCAGGTGTGTCTTGCCGACGCCGGCCGGTCCGTGGATGAGAAGCGGGTTGTAGCGCGTGCCCGGCGATTCGGCCACGGCGTCGGCAGCTCGGACCGCCATCTGGTTGGAGGCGCTCACCTCGAAGGACGCCCGGGTGAGCTCCGGGACCGGACCGGGAAGAGGCGGCGCATCGCGCATCCGGGTCGCGATCGCTTCGGCCTCCACCAGCCGCTCGGGATCGCGGAAAGGCTCGGAGCGCGCGAGCGGAGCCTGGACCGAGTCGCTCAGACGCTGGAGTGCCTCGATGCCGCGCTCGTACTTCTCGAGCAGGGCATCGACGTCCACCTCGCCCGGATCCTCGAGCGCCCGCTCGAGCATGCTCGTGCCATAGCCCAGCTCGTGCCAGTAGGTGATCGATTCCGTCAGCCGGGTGCGCCAGGCATCCAGATGAGTCGCGACAGCGCTCTGCAGGTCCGAGACGAAGCTGTGGAACTCGCCGCTCTCGCGCGACCGAGGGGCAGCTTCCGGCGGGCTCGCGGCGGCGACCGGCGACCGTTGCGCTGCGCTCCGCTCGCCGAGCAGCGCACGCACCGAGCCGGGAGTGACCTCACCCTGGCCAAGCGTCCGATGAGCCGCAAGGCGGTTCAGCGCCCCCTGCAGCTCGCGCACGTTCGTGAACTCGATGCCCGCCAGCTCCTCGATGACGCTCGCATCGAGATGCAGCCCACGCTCCTCGCACTGGCGTCGCGCGATCGCCAGCCGCGTCTCGTAGTCCGGGCTGCCGATGTCCACGATCAGTCCGCCCGAGAGGCGGGTAATGAGTCGCTCGTCGAGATCCGCGATCTCGGCCGGAGGACGATCACTGGTGAGGACGATCTGCCGACCCGACTGCTGCATCAGGTTGAAGAGGCGCAGCATCTCCGCCTGCGTCTCGGTTCGACCGGCGATGAATTGCACGTCATCCAGAAGCAGCAGGTCGAGTCGGTTGTAGCGCTCCTTGAAGCGATCCATCTGACCGCCCGCGATCGCGCCGTGCAGCTCCTCGATGAACTCCTCGAGCGAGCGGAGCAGGACGGTGAGCCCGGGCTGGAGCTGCATTGCCAGGTTGCCGATGGCCCCGAGCAGATGCGTCTTGCCGAGCCCCGATCCCCCGTACAGGAAGAGCGGGTTGTAGCTCAGCCCGGGAGACTCGGACACCGCGTGCGCCGCCGCGACGGCGAGCTGGTTCGCCGATCCGACGACAAAGTTCTCGAAGCGAAACCGGGCGTCGAGGGTCACGTCAGCGGCTCCCCGCACTCGCCGGAGCGCTGAGACGCTTGAGCACGAGCTCCGAGATCCCGCGAAGCGTCTCGAACACGCCGCGGCCGTGGAGCGCGTCCGCGGGAAACGAGGGGATGCCGCGAAAATTCAGCGCCTCGTCGAGCTCCGGGATGGTCAACACGAGCTCCCGCGGAAGGTCCCGCTTGTTGTACTGAAGGACCATCGGCATCGCGCGGGCATCCACTCCCTGCTCGCCGAGATTGGCGTGAAGGTCCTGCAGGCTCTCGATGTCCTCCTCCACCTGACGCGCCTGGCTGTCGGCCACGAACACGACTCCGTCCGCGCCCTGCAGCACGAGCTTTCGCGTCGCCTGGTAGTAGACCTGGCCGGGCACGGTGTACAGCTGGAACCTGGTGGTGAAACCGGAGATCGTGCCCAGATCGAGCGGAAGGAAATCGAAGAAGAGGGTGCGATCGGTCTGGGTGGCCAACGACACCATCTTGCCGCGGCGTCCTTCGGGAAGCTGGCCGTAGATGTAGTGCAGGTTCGTCGTCTTGCCCGAGCGACCGGGGCCGTAATAGACGATCTTGCAGGTGATCTCGCGGGTGGCGTAGTTGACGAGGGACACGGGATCAGGACGAGGGGTGGGGCGGTCGAGGCACCGGCGGGCGCCCCAGCACGAGCGTGAGATGGTCGGTCAGATCCTGTTCCAGCTGATCAGCCGGGAGCGACGCGCGCGCCGCCGGACGTGCGGCGGCGATGGCGGCGGCGAGCTGACGAAAGTATAGCTGCACGAGCCCGAGCGACGTCGTCGCGTCGAAGACGGTGAGGAAGAGGTACGACGCGCCCGGGAGCGTCACCTCGGACATGAACACCTCGCGGCTCGGTCCGGCGAAGTGCAGCTCGCGGAAGGGCGTGCCCTCCAACTCCTTGCCGAGCTCGGCCGATGCGGCGTGGATCGCGGCCGCGAGCGAGCACGCTCCCATGACGTCCACGCGCCTGGTGAAGCCGAATTGGCCGAGCACCTGCCCGGTCGGATGGAGGAGCAGCGCGTAGATGACGCGCGCATCGTTCACGAAGCGGCGCAACGGCGCGTCCACCCACCCGACGTCCGGGGCCGAGATCATGGCAGCAGCTGGATCGCGCGCAGCATCGCCGACCGCAGCAGGCCCACGTTCGCGCGTGAATCGGCGAGCACGACCACCACCAGGTCATCGCGGCCGATCGCGCAGATGTGTCCCGCCTCGGCCTCCAGCCGCAGCAGCTGGACGCTCCCCAGGCCGGCCGCCTGCGCGGAGAGGCGGGCCTTCCGGTAGAGAGACGCCGCGAGCGCCGCCGTCGCCTCTCCTTGCACGCCGTATTGCATCTGCGACGCGACGATCAGGCCGTCGCGTTCTCCGGCGACCAACGCGCCGAGCACGCCGCGCTGTCGGCTCAGCGGAAGCAGGACCGCGTCATAGGGCAACGTAGCCGGACTGGTCATCGCCCCTCCGCGAGCCATCGGTCGGCACGGTCGGCGCAGCGTTCGAGCATCCGCCGCAGATACCCGAGCGGCTCCGACCGCTGCGCGGCCAGCATCAGGAGATGTTTGCCGTTCACCGGAGCCATGGCGACGGCCGCGACTTCGGTCTCGAAAACCACGCAGCGCCAGCTCCCGAGACCAAGATGTCCCACCGCGCGCTGCGCCTCCTCGGGCACGCCGCTCAACTCCGCGCCTATCTCGGCCGCCACATCATGACCATCCTCGGTCAGATAAGCGCCCGCAACCACGAGACCCGCGCCATCCACCAGAAGCGCCGTCCGCTCGCCATCGCCGAGGATGGGCGCGAAGAGCCGCCGGGCCGCTTCGGCCACGCTGAGCGAGAGCTCCGGAGTGGTCGCTCCGGCGCCGTTTCCGCTGTCGATGCCATTGCCGCTGCCGTTGGCGCTTCCGTTGGCGTCGCCGTTGCCGTTGCGGTGACGCTGGTGTCGCACCGCGGCAAGCGCGCGCGCGGCGCTCTCGTCTCCCGGGTCCACGGCAATCGCGTCCTCGAGGAGACGCTGCGCCTCGTCGAGGCGCCCCTGACGAAAGCGCACGAAACCCATCCCCTTGCGGGGTCCGGGGAGTGCCGGAGCAAGCTGCCGCGCCATATCCCATTCGTCGAATGCGCGGTCGAGCTCGCCCAGATCCGCGTAGATGCGCGCGAGGAGCTCGTGGGCGCTCGCGAGATGCGGGTGACGGTCCAAGCCGCGGAGCGCGACCTTGCGCGCTACCTCGAGCTCCCGATTCTGCCGGAGCTGCTCGGCGAGCGCGAGGAAGACGAGACTCGCCGGGTCCCGCGCCAACTCATCGCTCAGGCGCGTGATCTGGTCAGACATGTGCGTGCTCCTCCAGCTGCTGATGTAGCGCCGAGGCCGCATCGAAGGCGCCTCGCACCTGCGATTCGTCCACCGCCTGCGGGGCCATGCGAAGGTACTGTGCCCAATGGCCGATGGCCTCCTCGAGCGCGCCGCGCGCCGCCGCGATGAAGCCGAGCTCCCGATAGGCGGCAGCGCTAGCCGAATCGAGGGAGACCGCGGTGCGCAGCTCCTGCTCGGCCTCATCGCGCCGCGCGATCCGGGCGAGGACCCGGCCCAGCGTGATCCGGGCATCCGCCGACTTGGGCGCCTCCGCCACCGCCAGGCGCGCTGCCTCGAGAACTCTGTCGAAGTGATCGGCCAGCGACGTGCTTTCGAATTTCTCCAGCGGGCCGCCGACCGCCCGGTACGACCCCGAGCCGTTCGCGGGCACGGTGATCGTCACCACGCCGGTGGTCACCAGACCGTATGTGACCTTCGCGATGTCGAAGTCGCTGCGCGCGAGGCCGGCAGCGATCTGGCGGAGATCGCGTTCTCCGTCTATCTCCGCCAGCACCGCCCACTCCCCGGGCAGGAGGTCGAGCGACGACGCGTGATCCTGATCCTCCGGCGCCAGCACCGGAACCGCGGCCAGACTCGGAATCACTCCCTCGATGTGCGACCACTCGTCGATCCGGCGGGCACCCTCCATCAGCAGCGAGTCGGTGGAGATACGAATGTTCGCTTCCGATGGCACCGTGAGCTCATCCGCCTCGTCGAAGACGAAGTAGCCATCCTGCCAGCCCATGAGATCGAAGATGACCTCCTCGATCAGGAAGCGAACCTGTCGCTCGAGCGTGCGGCGGCCGATGACGCCCATGCTCACCAGCACTTCGCCGAGCCGGAGGGTACCGCCGCCCGACATCTGGACCGTCCGCGCGCGCTCGATGTCCTTCTCCGTCACCTTGCCCGAACGCCGGAGCTGATCGGCCAGCGGATAGGGCTCGCTCCGGCGCGCGGCGTGGACCACGGCGCCGCGCTCGAAGTACACCGAGCCACCCTGATCGCGCATCGGCGATGTCACGGAGAGCACCCCGCTCTTCCGGCTGAGATCGAGCAGCTGGAAGACATCGTGGATGCCGAGCTCCTTGAGCGGTCCCTCGATCGGCACCTAGCGCTCCCGCGGCGGCGCGCCGCGCAACGTCATCGC
>JALZAQ010000019.1:5543-49185 GCA_030948255.1 Gemmatimonadota bacterium | reverse complement strand
GCGCGGCGCCGGCCGGCGCCGCGGCGATGATCGCCGAGCACGAATCACTCGGTCGCTTTCGGCTCGATGTCGAAGGAACGCCGGGTGGGCCAGCGCCCGAGCTGCTGTTCACCGAGAACGAGACCAACTTCGCTCGCCTCTTCGGATCGGCGAACCCGTCGCCGTACGTGAAGGACGCCTTCCACGATTACGTGGTGCACGGTCGTTCGGACGCGGTCAATCCGGAGCGCAGCGGCACCAAGGCCAGCGCGCGCTACCAGCTCACCGTCCCGCCTCACGGTGAGATCGTCGTACGTCTGCGGCTTCGATCGGAAGAGGAGTGGTCATCATCGCCCGCCTTCGGGCCGGCCTTCGACCGGACGGTGCTCCAGCGCCGCGCAGACGCCGATGCGTTCTACGCGACCCGCATTCCGGCCAGCGCGACGCCGGAAGAACGTCGCGTCTCGCGCCAGGGCTATGCCGGCCTGCTCTGGTCCAAGCAATTCTACCACTACGTCGTGCGGCAGTGGCTGGAGGGGGATCCGGCCTATCCCCCGCCCCCGGCCTCGCGGCGGAGCGGGCGGAATGCCGACTGGCCGCATCTCTTCAATCGCGATGTCATCTCGATGCCAGACACGTGGGAGTACCCCTGGTACGCAGCCTGGGATCTCGCCTTTCACGTCATCCCTTTCTGCGGCATCGATGCCGACTTCGCCAAGCAGCAGCTGCTCCTCCTCCTTCGCGAGTGGTACACCCACCCCAACGGCCAGATGCCGGCGTACGAGTTCGCCCTGGGGGACGTGAATCCGCCGGTGCACGCCTGGGCCTGCTGGCGCGTCTACAAGAGCACCGCGCCTCGCGGAGAGCGCGACATCCTCTTTCTCGAGCGGGCGTTTCACAAGCTCGCCCTGAACTTTACGTGGTGGGTCAATCGGAAGGACCTCGAGGGCAACCATCTCTTCGCCGGCGGCTTTCTCGGCCTCGACAACATCGGCGTCTTCGACCGCTCCAAGCCTCTCCCCACCGGAGGACACCTGGAGCAGGCCGATGGCACCGCGTGGATGGCCTTCTACTGCTCGACCATGCTCTCGATTGCTCTCGAGCTCGCCGCCCACGATCCCGCGTACGAGGACATCGCCTCGAAGTTCTTCGAGCACTTCGTCGCGATCACCGACGCCATCAACACGCTCGGCGGCAGCGGGCTCTGGGACGAGACCGACGGATTCTACTACGACCAGCTCCACGTGGAGAGCAACACCTTTCCGCTGCGCATCCGTTCGATGGTCGGCATCATCCCCCTCTTTGCCGGCGAGATCCTCGAGGAAGCACGGATCGAGCGACTCCCCGGCTTCTCGAAGCGACTCCACTGGTTCCTCGAGAACCGGAAGGATCTCGCCGGCAATATCGACACGCTGAGCCGGCGCGGAGAGGGCTCCCATCTGCATCGGCTGCTCGCGATCCCCTCCCGCCAGCGGTTGGAGCGCGTGCTCCGCTACGTTCTCGATGAGCACGAGTTCCTCTCACCCCACGGCATCCGCTCCCTCTCCCGCGTCCACCGCGAGCATCCGTACGTGCTTCGGGCCGATGGTCAGGACTACACGGTCGAATACGTTCCCGGCGAATCGGACACCGGAATCTTCGGCGGGAACTCCAACTGGCGCGGACCCGTGTGGTTTCCGCTCAACTACCTGCTGATCGAGGCGTTGGAGCGCTATCACCATTTCTACGGGGACGACTTTCGCGTGGAGTGTCCCACCGGCTCCGGCATCCTGATGACGCTGGCCGAGGTGGCACGCGAGATCGGCACGCGGCTGTGCACGCTCTTTCTCCCCGATGACACGGGCCGGCGTCCCTGCCACGGTGGCGAGCATCGCTACGCCGACGATCCGCACTGGCGCGATCTGCTGCTCTTCCACGAGTACTTTGACGGCGATGACGGCCGCGGAATCGGCGCCAGCCACCAGACGGGATGGACGGCGCTCGCCGTTCGCTGCATCGAGGATCTCGCGCGCGAGCGAGACGGCCCGGGTGAAGGTCGGCGCTGAGCGGCTCGGAGCGGAGTGGCTTGAGGCCGACGGCCTGGGCGGCTTCGCGTCGGGGACGGTGGGCGGCGTGCGCACGCGCCGCTATCACGCGCTCCTCCTCGCCTCCACAACGCCGCCGGCCGGCCGAGTGCTGCTCGTGAACGGGATCGAGGCATGGGTGGACACACCCACGGGCCGGATCGCCATCAGCACCCAGCGCTACGCCCCCGATGTCACTCATCCCGACGGCGCGACGCGACTCGTCTCCTTCACCACGTCCCCCTGGCCGACGTGGCGCTGGCGCCTCGACGAGTATGGACTGGGGATCGAACAACAGGTCGTGGTGCCACGCGGCGCGCCGGTGGCCGCGCTGACCTGGCGGCTGAGCGAGCCCCGTCCGGGCATCACGCTCGGCGTCCGTCCCCTGCTCTCCGGGCGCGATCCGCACGCGCTTCACCGGGAGAACGACGCCTGCCGCTTCGATGCGATCACGGCGCCGGGCCAGGTGCGCTGGCGGCCGTATCCCGCCCTTCCATCGGTCACCGCGCTCACCAGCGGCGCCTACGACCACGCGCCGCTCTGGTTCCGCGGATTCCAGTACGATGAGGAGCGCGCACGCGGCCTCGATCACATCGAGGATCTGGCGTCTCCCGGTACGTTCACCTGGGATCTCGGAGCGCGGGAGGCGGTGCTGATCCTCGCGGCACCCGATGCCGACGGCGGGGATCACTCGGATGTCCTCTCCGGAGATGCCTCATCGACCCTTGCGCTCATCCGCGGCCGCGAGCGCGCACGGCGGGCCGCCTTCCCCTCGGCACTGCATCGGGCCGCCGACGCGTACGTCGTTCGCCGTGGCACCGGCACGACGATCGTCGCCGGCTATCCATGGTTCGCCGATTGGGGACGGGACAGCTTCATCGCGGTGCGCGGGCTCTGCCTCGCGACCGGCCGGTTGGAGGACGCGAGGAGCATCCTGCTCGAGTGGACCCACCATCTCTCCGACGGCATGCTCCCGAACTTCTTTCCCGAGCAGGGCCAGAACGCGGAATACAACTCGGTCGATGCCTCGCTCTGGTTCATCGTCGCTGCGTGGGATCTCATCCACGCCATCGACGCGATGCCCCACGGTGGCGCCGACCTGCTGCCTCCGGCGGAGCGACTGCTGCTCCGGCAGGCCGCCGACGACATCCTCGCCGGCTACGCGCGCGGCACGCGGTTCGGCATCCGGGCCGACGTCGACGGACTGCTCTCAGCCGGAGAGACGGGCACGCAGCTCACGTGGATGGACGCGCGCGCGGACGGACGGGAGGTGACGCCGCGCATCGGCAAGCCGGTCGAGGTGCAAGCGCTCTGGATCAACGCCCTGCGCATCGGCAGCGATCGCTCGGCGCACTGGGGCGAGCTGCTCGCCCGAGCGCGCCGGTCCTTCGGCCTGCGATTCTGGAATCCCGCTCGAGGATGTCTGTACGATGTCGTGGACGTGGACCACGCTCCCGGCGCGGTGGATGATCGCCTGCGCCCCAACCAGATTTTCGCGGTCGGCGGTCTCCCTTTCCCGGTGATCGATCGCGCCCGCGCGCGCCGGCTCGTCGACACAGTGGAGGCGCACCTGCTCACGCCGCTGGGACTGCGTTCCCTTGCGCCGCGAGAGCCGGGATACGTCGGGCGCTACCACGGCGGCACGACCGAGCGGGATGCCGCCTATCACCAGGGCACCGTCTGGCCCTGGCTGATGGGGCCATTCGTCGAAGCGTGGCTGCGGGTGCGCGGGATCAGCGAGCAGACGAAGAGCGAGGCACGCCGCCGCTTTCTCGCTCCTCTCCTCTCGCACGTGGGCGACGCAGGGCTCGGGCACCTGCCCGAGATCGCCGACGGCGATTTCCCCCATGCGCCGAGGGGTTGTCCCTTCCAGGCCTGGTCCATGGGAGAGGCGCTGCGGCTCGCGCTCGCCGTGCTGGCACCCTCGCACCAGAGGTGATCGAGGTCCGCGACACGCGGCTCGCCTACTCGATGTCGTCGATCGAGCGTGGCCAGTCCTTCCGCAACAGCCGCGAGAGCGCCCGGTCAGCAAGCAATCTCCCCCCAGTCTGGCAGCGCGCGCAGTAGTTGGTCTCGTTCGACGCATGGACGATACGTTGGACCGGCGCCCCGCAGACAGGACATGGCTCCCCGAACCGGCCGTGCACCGCCATCCCCTCGCGAAAGGCGGTCACCGTCTCCGGGAACGCGTCACCGGTCTCGGCGCGCGTGCGCGCGATCCAGTCGCTCAGCGTTTCTCTGGTTGCACGATAGAGCCGCGCGATTTCTTCCGTCCCGAGGCGCTGACTGTGCGCCGTCGGGGAGAGCTTCGCGCGGTGAAGGATCTCGTCCGAGTACGCATTGCCGATGCCGCTGAAGAGACGGGGATCGGTGAGCGACCGCTTGAGCGTGTGGTTCTCGATCGACAGGCGGGCGGCAAATTCCGCCGGCGTGGCCTCGAGTGGCTCGAGCCCGCCGCGATCGAAGACCTCGAGTGCCGCCTCCCCAGCCACGAGATGAAGGGACGCTCGCCGCGTCGATCCCGCCTCGGTGAATACCAGCACGCCCGCGGGAAAGTGGAAGCTCGCGAGAGTGATCCGTCCCGGCAGCTTCCTGCCTGGTTCCCGCCATCGCAGTCGGCCGGCGATCATGAGGTGCAGCACGAGAAAGAGATCGCCCTCGAGCCCGATCACGATCCTCTTTCCGATCCGTGAGAGGGCGTCCACGCGCCGGCCCTCTGCGCTGTCGATCGGGGGTGACACCGTGCGGAGCACGAAAGGCTTGGCGAGACGGATTTTCTCCAGTGTCTCGCCGAGCACGCGCTTCTCGAGCTGCTCGACGTAGACGACGATGTCCGGAAGCTCGGGCATGGGTGACGGCTGCCCGGCTCAGCCGGAGGCCAGCCTCACGAGCGCGCGGATGCGCTCCTCGTCCGTCTCCTCCCACGCGCTCTCGTCCGCGGGAAGCGCCTTTCGGAGGCGCACCGGCGACGTCGCTCCCCCTTCCCCACCCCCTTCGCCATCGCTCGAACGCACGACCCGCGCGCCGCGCACGTGAATCTCCCGCACTCCGCTCCGGCGCACGATCTCCTGCACCGTCTCCTCCCTGATCCCGCCCCCCGCCATGACGCCGATTCGTCCTGCCGAGCGGGCGACCAGCGAGGCAAGCTCGTGCCGTCCCTCGAGCGCAGTGGCGGCGCCGCCCGAGGTCAGCACCCGCTGAACACCGCACCGCACGAGGTCCTCGAGAGCCGCGACGCGGTCCGGGGTCTGGTCGAACGCACGGTGGAAGGTGACGGGAAGGGGCGCGGCCATCTCGACGAGAGAGCGCGTCACCTCCACCTGCACCCGGCCATCGGGACGCAGTGCGCCGGCGACGATTCCATCCGCCCCCAGCTCCCGGGCGACCGAGATCTCACGGCGCATGACGTCGAGCTCGTCCTCCGAGTGCTCGAATCCGCCGCCGCGCGGCCGCACGATCACGAACAGCGGCAGGGTGACGCGCGCTTTCACGGCTGAGATCATCCCCGCGCTCGGAGTCGTGCCGCCATCGGTGAGGCTGGCGCACAGCTCCAGACGCCCCGCTCCTCCGCGCTCGGCGGCGAGAGCGGAGGCGACCGAGTCGATGCAGGCCTCGACGAGAATTGATGGAGGCATGGCCCAATGATAGCCGTGCCCGGCGGCGGCGCCGCGGGGGGGGTGCTACAGCCGAACGGCCAGCGGCAGGTCGACCTCGAACGAGAAGCGACTCCCGCCCCCCTCAGGCGTCTCCACCTTGAGCTCGCTCTGCATGGCGTGCACGAGCTTCTGGCAGATGGAGAGTCCAAGGCCGGAGCTCGAGAACCGGACCTGGCCCAGCGATCCGCTGCGGAACGCGCGAAAGAGCGCATCGCGGAGCTCGGGCGCGATCCCGGGTCCGGTATCCCGAACCGAGAACTCGAGCCGGGTCAACGACAGCTGGCGCGCGCTCAGCTCGACGAACCCCTCATCGGTGGAGGCGAGGGCATTGGTCACGAGGTTCAGCAGAACGCGGGAGAGCGCGGCCGGGTATCCCTCGCGCCAGTCGAGCTCCGGAGAGACGAGCTGCATCCGAAGGCCCTTTTCCTCGGTGATCGGCTGAACGATCTCGCGCACCGATTGAAGGATGCCCGACACGGAGAACGCGATCGGGTCACGCTCCTTCACCCCCTCTCCCTCCCGCGCCGCCTCGATGAGGTTGCTCACCAGGGAGCTGAGGCCGAAGGCGGCACCGTAGACGAGCCCGAGCTGCCTCTCCTGAACGGTGGTGATCGACCCGCTCTGTGCCTTGCGCATCGTGTCCACGAGCAGGAGAACGGCGCCGAGGGGGGATCGCATGTCGTGGGCGACCTCGACGATGAGCTCGAGCGCCTCGGGCCCCGATCGGCCCGCGATGAAGCGCTGCGCCTCGTTGCGATCGAGAACGTGCTGCACTTCCTCGATTCCCCGCACCACCCGCATCCCCTGCACTGCCATCGCCGCGTCCTGGACGAGCAGTGGCTGCCTCAGGTAGGCGGTGCGTAGCGAGCCGAGTAGCCGACGGAGAGAGACGGGCGCACTGACATCGGGGAGTGTGGGGGTCTCTCCTGCGAGAGCCTGCCACACGCCGTCCACCAGGAGATCGACGTGCGCGCGGACGTCGGCACCGCTGTCGTCGCGCAGCGTTCGCTGTACCTCGAGGATGACCTGGGTGGCAGCGCGCTCCACGCCGGCCCACACAGCGTGGGCGACACCGCGCGCCGCGAGCTCGGTGGCGTCGCGAACGCGCGGTGCGTGGCGATTTCGGTCAGCCCTCATGGATCAGTCGGCCTGGATCCCGGGGTGGAACCCGCCGTCCACGATCATCGTGCCGGTCGATGGCGAGATCCGATCGCCCCGGCGGGGCGTCGCCGTGGCGTCATCCAACACCAGTGACTGATCCGCCGGATCGGGCGCCTCATCGGCCCGGCGGCCGCTGTGCTTCTCCCACAGGCGATAGAGAGTCGTGCGGTCGATGCGCGCCAACCGCGCCGCCTTCGACATGTTTCCACCGGCGCGACCGAGCAGGTTGCGAAGATACTCCTGCTCGAACTGGGTCAGCAGCCGGTCCTTGGCCTCGTGGTACGCCATCTCCATCACGCCAGTGACGAGCTCGCCCATGGCGTTCGCACTCGCCGGCTCGACGATGAGCGGAATCTCGTCCGCACGGATCGGCGTCCCGGGGGTCGCGAGCACAGCCAGATGCTCGATCACGTTCTGCAGCTCGCGCACGTTTCCACGCCAGGGCCGCATGCAGAGCAGGTCGAACGCCGCCTTCGACAGCGTCGGCAGCGTCTCGTTGGGCTGACGGTGGCGACGCCAGTATTCGGTGAGGAAGTGGTTCGCCAGGAGGGGAATGTCCTCGACCCGCTTCCGCAGCGGCGGCAGCTGGATCGGGACCACGCGCAGGCGATAGTAGAGGTCATCGCGCAGCACGCCCGTGCGCATCGCTTCCTGCGGGTCACGGTTGGTCGCCGAGATGAAGCGGACATTGACGACCGCATCGGACTGCTCGCTGCCCACGCGGCGAATCACTCCGTCCTGGATGACGCGGAGGAGCTTGGCCTGGATCGCCAGCGGCATGTCCGTCAGCTCGTCGAGGAAGAGTGTTCCCTCGTGCGCGATCTCAAGAAGGCCGGGCTTGTCGCGGTCCGCGCCGGTGAAAGATCCCTTGCGGTGGCCGAAGAGCTCGGACTCGAGCAGCGGCTCGGGAAGGGCGGCGCAGTTGATCGGCACCAGCGCCTTGCCAGCTCGACGACTGTGCTGGTGAATGAGCTGTGCGATGAGCTCCTTGCCGGTCCCGCTTTCTCCGCTGATCATCACCGGCGCGCTGGTTGCGGCGACCCGGAGCGCCATGTCCACCGCCTGGCGGAACGCCGGCGAGACACCGAGCATCATCAGGGAATCACCATGCGCGGTCTGCTTTTGCAACGAATGCCCCGCTTCCTTCGGGACCCGCGCTGCGAGGACGGCGTGAGCCGCGCGGCCGACCAGCACCTGGAGATGCGTGCCGGAGAATGGCTTGGGAAGATAGTCCCAGGCACCGGCGCGCAGTGCCTCGATGCTCGACGCGACGCTCGGATTGCCGGTCATCAGGATGACGATGATGTTCTTGTGCGCCGCCAGGGCCGCCGCCGTGATGTCCATCCCCGAGACGCTGGACATGAAGAGGTCCACCAGCATAATATCGAAGCGTCGGCGCTTGACCACGTCGAGTGCCTCCTCGCCGCGGCCGGCCACAGTAACGTTGTACCCTTCGTGTTGAAGGACACTGGCGCAGCCTTCTCGCAGCGTGCGGTCGTCATCCACGATCAGGATACGAACCGTGGACTTGAGATCGCTGGCGAGCGACGCCTGGTCGCTCAGCGGGAGGCCCATCGGCTCCTCCAGCTCCGAGCGCTCGGCGCGCTCAATCGACGTGGTCACGGGTAACCCTCCGACCGGCCTTGGGGACGAAAGCTGTGTGACGAGGGACATCGCCGCCAGCTGGCGCGACGCCCTTGAGGAATCCAGGGGAGCAGAACGAATCGCGGTGCTCTGTTTGTGTGACGCGGGTCACGAGATTAGGCGAGTGTAATGGTGGTGATGCGATCCGTCAACACATTTTTGTTGGCTTAGGCCAACGAGACTGTTGCTTTACCACACCAGTCAGCGCTGTATGTGGCGACCCCGCATACGCTTCCGCCCCTGCTCATTGGGCTTGATGTTGCAGAGGGGGCGGAGCGCCTGAGAGTGATAGGCACCCAGCCGCGTCCCGCACCTCCAGCAATCCACCTCTCCAACCGACCGTGTCAGCCCCCCTCGCTCCGCTGAACCGACCGCTCGAGCCGGCCATTTCTGCGCCGACGGCCCCCCCTCCCGCCGCTTGGGCCCCGGACGCAGTGGGGGAGGAGGCGGGTGGCGCGCCGATCTCTCGCTACTGGGCCGCCATCAAGCGCTACAAGTGGCCCATCCTCGTCCTGGTTGTCCTCGGCACTCTCGCGGGCGTGGCTACGACCCGCTTCGTGACACCGCTCTACGAGGCGCGGGCGACACTCTGGGTCGGCGGGGGAAATGCCGGTGTCGAGGACGGCGATCGTGGCTCGGTCCGGTCCATCGAGACGATGGCTCCGACCGACTACCTCGAACTGATGACCAGCTTTGCGGTCGTGGATCGGGTGGTCGAGCGACTGCACCTTTACGTTTTCCCCATGCGCCCCGCCGATTCGACGGCGCTGGCGAGCTTCCGCCCTGCCCCGGCCATGCGCACGGGGCTGTTCTCGCTCACGACCGACGCGACCGGTGCGTCCTACGTGCTCTCTACCGGTGAGGGAACCGTGCTGGAGAAGGGGGTCGTCGGGGACTCGATCGGCCGCGCGCTGGGCTTTCGCTGGGTACCTCGTCCGCGATCACTCGGTGCGAACCGGAAGATCGACTTCTCGGTCGCCTCGCCCCGTCAGGCGGCGGTGGGGATCATCGGCTCGCTGGTGCCCTCGGTTCTTCGCGAGAAGAGCAACTTCATCCGCCTCTCGCTCACCGGACCCGACGGGCGCTGGGCCGTGCGCATTCTCAACGTCTGGCTGGAAGAGCTGGTCGCGACCGCGGCCGAGGTGAAGCGCCGGAATCTCACCGCCCTCTCCGGGATTCTCGATCAGCAGAAGGCGATCGCTTCCGAGCAGCTCAAAAAGTCCGAGGGAGCTCTACAATCTTTCAGGGTTCGCTCCATCACGGAGCCCTCGGACGGCTCGGCTACTGCCGCGACCGACCCGTTGTTCTCCGATTATTACAGCCAGCGCGTCGAGCTCGATCGCACCCAGAGCGAGCGGGCGTCCCTCTCACGCCTGCTCGCCGAGTCCCCGCAGGGTCCCGCACTGGTGACCGGACTCTACGGACTTCCCTCGGTTCTCGAGGCCGTACCGGAGCTCAAGGCCGCGCTCACGGATCTCTCCACGCAGCAGGCCAAGCTGGCCACGCTGCGCCAGATCTACACCGACGAGTACAAGACTGTGCGGGACCTGGCCGCACAGGTGAACACCCTGCACCAGCAGACGATTCCGCAGCTCGCCCGCACTGCATTAGACCGGATCGCTCGCCGTCAGACGGAGCTCGGGCGCCGCGTCGCGGGCCAGCAGCAGAATCTCCGCAGCATCCCGACGCGGAGCATCGAGGAGGCCCGGCTGCGGCGCGAGTTGGGCATCGCGGAGAATCTCTATAGCACGCTCGAGTCGAGAGACCAGGCCGTGAAGCTCGCCTGGCAGAGCGCCACCCCGGATGTGAACGTGCTCGATTGGCCCGCCACGTCGCAGCTCCCATCGAAGAACCGCGCTCCGTTCATCATTCTGTTCGCGTTCGCCGGAAGCCTCCTTCTGGGGAGCGCGATCGCGATCGGGGCGGATCGCCTCGATCACCGCTTCCGCTATCCGGAGCAGGCGACGGGCGAGCTGGGGCTGGAGATCCTGGGCGCCATTCCCACGATGCGGAAGAGCGAGGAGTTCACGAGCCCGGAAGAGGCGTCGCAGATCGTCGAGGCCTTCCGAGCTGTCCGAATGCAGGTGAGCAACGTCTGTCGAGGCGCGCGTCCGATCGCTCTCACCGTGACCAGCCCCGGCATGGGAGATGGCAAGACCACCGTCGCGTCGAACCTCGCTCTGTCCTTCGTGGAGGCCGGTCATCGCACGCTTCTGATCGATGGCGACACGCGATTGGGTACGCTCCATACCGTCTTCGGCATCACACGCAGGCCAGGGCTCCTCGACTATCTGCTGGGGACGGCGGGGGTGGACGAGATTCTTCGACCGAGCGCCACCCACAAGAATCTCACCGTTCTGGCCTCGGGGATCCGGCGCCATCATGGCCCCGAGCTCCTCGCGTCGCCGGAGATGCCAAAGCTTCTCGATCAGCTCAAGGACAGATTCGATGTGATCCTGGTGGACAGCCCCCCGCTCGGAGCGGGGATCGATCCGTTCGCGCTCGCGGTGGCGACGGGGAACGTTCTGCTCGTGCTCAGAACGGGATCCACCGACCGGCACATGGCCGAAGCGAAGCTGCAGCTGTTGGAGCGGCTCCCGACCCGCGTGCTCGGGGCCGTGCTCAACGACATCCACGCCGATGGCGTCTACAGGAATTACTCGTATCTGGGCGGCTATTACACGACGGAGGAAGAGGAGTCGCTTCCGGCGCGCATTCCCGCAGCCCGGTAGCCGGCCCGCGGGCTAGGCGATCGCGAGCTCGTCGAAGGCTTTGATCTGCCCCGTCCCCTCGAATCGAAGGTGCCTGAGCGCTGCTGCGGCGCGAAGCAGGATCTCGACCGCGTCGATGGAGGAGTGCGAGAAGTCCGGTACCGCGCAATAGCCGGCCTTGATGCTCAACCGGTACTCCTGCTCGCCAAAGCGGAGCAGTGTCGACCCGATCGCGTCGCGCAGCCTCTCGGCCAGCCGCAGCGCACCCTCCGCCGTGGTGGCCGGCGCGATGATCGCGAACTCCGCCTGCCCGAGGTGGCCGATCACATCCGACGCACGACCGGCCGTGCTGGCGAATGCTCCGAGCTGTTCCGTGGTCGAGCTCATGAGCTCGGTGGACAGACGCTCGGCGGGGGTATCGTCCAGCATCGGGCTGAAGGCCACACAGGCCAGAGCGTCGTGACGGCGGAAGGCTGCGGCTCCGATCTCGTGCGCCCGGCGCGCCAACCCCTGGATCGTGTACAGTCCCGTGGTGGGGTCCAGCAGGCATTCCGAGCGCATCCGGTCGAACTCGCGCTTCGAGCGCATGTACGTGCCGAGCTTGAGGAGGAGCGCTTCCCCATCCAGCGGTTGAGCCACGAACTCCCACGCACCCTCACGAAACGCCGCGAGCCGCTGCTCGCGCTCCGCCGATCCGGAGGTCGTGATGACGACCGGCGTGTGGGGGTTCCAGAACGCGTCCTCCTGAAGCTTGCGGCAGAGCTCGAGACCGGTCATGTCGGGAAGCCGGGCATCGATGATCACGATGTCGGGCCGCGCTGTGCTCGCCAGCTCCACCGCCTGTTGCCCGGAATGCGCGCGGAGCACGGCATAGCCGCCGGGCGCCAGTACGCTCTCGAGCGATCGTGCGGACCATTCCTGCTCGAGAGCAATCAGGGCGAGCGCCGGCGGCATTGACAGGACGGGAACGGACATGATCTTTGACCGCTGGTGAGCCGAAGGGCGGAACAGGGAACAACTCGGAGCGACACGTGTTCGAGCAGGTCAAGCGGCGTCTAGCAGCGCGGATCATGCCGCGTTTGCTCCCACCGCCCGCGCTTAACTTAACTCTAATGAAGGCAGACGATGTCGGAAGCTCCGGTCGCCCGCCCACCCGAGAGGGCTGCCGCACCCGATGTCGAAGGAAAGCCTGGAACTGTGGCTCTGCCACCACAGATGACGGCAAAAATCGGCACCGCTGAAGCCCGCGTTTGTGATGGGAGTCACATGAGAGCCAAGGAGTTGCATCGTCGGGGCTTCTGTAGCACAGGGGGTGCATCCGGGACAGCCGAGATGAACCCCCACCCGCCCGCTCGACCCTCCGTCGTCTTCCCGCGACTTGCCCTCCCGATGCTCCTGACGCTGGCCCTGGGCACTGCCAATCTGCTCCAGGGACAGGATTCCGCCTCGGTCGCGACCAGTGTGGTGGACGCGACGCGCACCGACATCACCCGCCGGATCGCCGACGCCGAGCGCACCGCGATCGCCCCGGGCACGAGCGCGGAGCTGCGGCGTGCCAAGGAAGAGGAAGCACGCCAACTTCGCGCGCGCCTTCAGGAAGGCGACTTCCACGTCGGCGATCGGATCGTGCTCAAGATCGAGGGGGAGCCGATGCCGAGCGACACCTTCACGGTCCGCTCCGGCGTGAAAGTTCTCCTGCAAGGTCTCGATGAGATTCCGCTGCGCGGCGTCCTGCGCTCGGAGCTGAGATCGTACATGGCGGCCCAGGTCTCCCGTTTCCGGAAGAATGCGGCCGTCCAGGCGACCGCGCTCGTGCGGCTCGCGGTTGGCGGAGCGGTCGCCAAGCCCGGATATTATTCCCTCCCGGCGGATGTCCTGATCAGCGACGTGATCATGGCCGCCGGAGGACCCACGCAGGATGCAAACCCCGACAAGACGATCGTTCGCCGCGACTCGAAGGAGCTCATCGCGTCGAAGGTCGTGCGCCAGGCGATAACCAGCGGGCAGACGCTCGACCAGCTGAATCTGCGCGCCGGCGACGAGATCGTGGTCGGTGAGAAGACATCCCGAAGCTGGCAGAACAAGGCGCAAATCGTCTCGGTCCTCAGTGGAGCTGCTTTGCTGGTTCTATATGCCACACGACGCTGACGCGGAAATGACGCCCGGCGCGGAGCCGCAGCGTCTGCCGTCAGCGGAGCTGCCCTTCCCCCCGGAGGGAACGGAGCCCAGCGCGCCAAGGCGACCGGTCACCCCCCAGAGGCCCGCTGGCGATGCCGCGATCTCCATCGAGCTCTCGATCGAGCCCTCTCCCCGATGGCGCGACAGGGGCCCGAACGGAAATGGCAGCGTCGGGGAGCACGGAGTCGTCACCGGCACCGAGGTGGAGCTCGACACCCCGCTGCACGTCGTCCCGGAAACGACGCCAGAGGTCGTGCCGAGACGCCGGTCGGAGGTAGTCAACCGGGGAGTGAACATTGTCCTGGCGTCGCTGGCGCTCGTCGTCCTCTCGCCGCTCCTGCTCCTGATCGCCCTCGTCGTCAAGCTCAGCTCGCCCGGACCGATCCTGTACGTGCAGCCCCGAGTCGGCATCGACCGCCGCCGCCGCGGAGCCCGTGCCGTTTTCGATCGGCGGCAGCAGGATCTCGGTGGCCGCACCTTCACGATCTACAAGTTCCGCTCGATGTACGCCGACGCCGAGCGCGACACCGGAGCCGTGTGGGCCACCCCGAACGACCCGAGGGTGCTGCCGATCGGGCGCTTTCTCCGGCAGTTCCGCCTCGATGAGCTGCCGCAGCTCGTGAACGTGCTCAAGGGCGAGATGAACATCGTGGGGCCGCGCCCCGAGCGCCCGAGCATCTTCCTGAAGCTCCGACGGGACATCAGCCAGTATCCGCTGCGGCAGCGGGCCAAGCCGGGTCTGACCGGGTGGGCGCAGGTGAACCACAATTATGACTCGACGATCGAGGACGTGCGGACCAAAGTCCGCTACGATCTCGAGTATCTCGAGCGGCAGTCTCTGGCGGAGGACGTGAAGATCATGCTGAGGACCGTCCCGGTGATGCTCTTCAAGCGCGGTGGGTGGTAGCCGGCTGTCCTACGGCCAGTAGGGATCCACGAGGCGGTGCAGCGCTGGCTTGAACCGGTCGAGGGAATCGAAGGCGGCCTGCTCTCCCAGAAGCAGCAGGAGCATCCCGCCCAGCAGCACCGACTTGCGGGCGCGCTCCGGGAGCGTCTCTCGATAGAGGGCCCACCCTGTCACCACCGTTCCGCCCTCGACGGCGAAATCGACGAGAGGATGGAGGTAGAGTCGCCACCCGAGCAGTGGGCCTCCCGGCCACGCCGGCTTGAGCCCCGTCAGATAATCGGCGAGGAGGTGCGAGCCAACGAGCGCAGCCACCAGGATGGCCGTTCGCAGGTCGCGGAAAGCGGCGCGAGCGAAGGCGGCGAGCACGAGTGCCACGATCGCGGCTGCCGGGATCGAGTGCGAGCCCATCGTGGCAGCGGCGTAGCTCGCGCCGCCGAGACGGAGGACGCCTTCCAGGACGTCGGGCGCGAGCGACGCGCCGACCAGCGCCGCAAGCGGCGCCCGCGGGCGAATGCGCTTCGCGCCCAGCGCCAGGCCGACGTGCCCCGCGATCATCGCTCGCGGCGAAGATGCCGATCGATCGCGACGACGAAGAGCGGGGGAATCACGAGTGCGAGGAGGGCCGCCAGGAAGCGCATTGCGGGCTCACGCGCCGCCCACGCAGCGACTCACGGAGTAGTCGTGGGGAAGACGGGCCCGCGACTTCCCGCCGTGTACGCGTCGTCCAGCACGCGCGCGCAGGAGGAGAAGTGAAACTCCATCAGCAGCTGTTCCACCTTCGCCATCATGCCGGCAATCCCCCAACGATGGCGGATCCGGGCAACCAGGGGAGCTCCCAGCCGCGGCGGCGCGGAATCCACCTCCCACGCTCTCAGGAAGAACACCCCCGGAACACCGCTTCGCGTGTGGTCGCGGAAGGCATCTCGTGTGACCGCGTACGGAGTGTAGCGAAGGTGCTCTCCGCCCGACACGGGAAGCCGAAGACCCCACCAGCGCGTCGCCGGAATCGGAAAGCGGACGAGCATCCCGGCCGATCCGTCGACGTAGTGCGGAACGCTCGGACCCCCGCCATCGGAGGCGGAGTCCGGTCCCGGACGGAGATCGGTGGGGCTCGAGTCGTAGACGTAGCCCTCCTCCAACAGCGCGTTCACGAACCAGTCCCGGCTCGTCGCACGCGAGAGAAAGGGGGCACGATATCCCATGATGGCTCGCCCGCAGAGATCCTCCAAGATCGCCCTCGATGTCCGGATCTCTTCTCGGAACTCGGCTTCTTCCTGCGCGCCGACCGATTGAAGCGGCTGGCCGTACGCCGCCACCTCATGGCCGGCCGTGGCGATTCGGTGAACCAGTGAGGGATGTCGCTCGGCGACATCCGCCGGCACGAAGAAGGTGCCCGCGGTACGGTGCCGCTCCAGGAGCTCCAGCAGGACGTCGACGTTCCTCTCCACTCGGCTGGGACACGCGTCCCAGTCGCCCGCGCCCGTTGCGCCGCCGAAGGCGGGATCGTGTGCGTGGTCCTCGACGTTCACCGTGAAGAGATGTCCGCTGCGGGGGCGTCCTCGTGGCTTCACGGCGTATCGAACCGGTGGCGGTGAGTGTACTGGGAGGGGTCCTCGACCACCGCGCCGTCACGCAATCGGTGCGCCGCGTCAGAGCATGCGCTGATCGCTCCGGGCCCCTCTGGAGTTGTCGGACGACGCAGTGTCGCCTGGTGCCGCCCCGCTGGAACAGCCGGGCGGTGGAGCGGCACCGCAATACATGTAAGACAATTGCCACACCGCGTGAGCCGAGAGCGCGCCGTCGCCACTTTGAATTATGCAACCTGCTCGCCGCCAGGCAGTTATCAGCCTGCTGGCGGACCGGCTGAAGGGCGACAGGCACCCCTCTTCGGTATCGGTCTTGCCGTGACGGCATCTTTGCCCCTGTCGGGACAAGGGTGCCTGGCGTCCGGCTCTCCCGCCTGGCGTGACACATCATCCCGAACTACTGATGGAGCATGCCGGATTCGAGACGGGAGACCCTGCTTCCAGCGCCCCATCCGGACGTGATCTTCGGCTCGCTGAGTGACGGAGCGGTGCTGTTCGCGACCGCGAGCGAGGTGTACTTCGGGCTGAGCGATGTCGGCTCCAGGGTATGGGAGCTGCTGCCGCCGGCACGACGCACCCTGGAGGAGCTCTGCACCGAGCTCTGCCGGCAGTACACGGACGTGCCGCCCGCCACGATTCGAACGGATGTCGAGGAGTTACTCGCTGACCTGCTGGCGAACGGTCTCGTTCTGCCTCCTGTCCCCGAGGAGATCAATGCGACGAGGAGTGTGACAGGTGGTGCGTAAGCTGCTCACGCTTTCGGTCGGGGAGTGGGTGGATCTCGCGCGGGCTCAGGGAGCTCTGCTCACCGCGCAATTCCTCGTCTGGACGCGTCCGGTAGGACAGCTCCTCGACGAGGCCAAACCGGCCCGCGCGGCGCGGCGCGCCAGCCTGTCGGAGGGAGATCCGCTCGCGCCACGGTTGGCTCTGGCCGTGAATCGCGTCGCGACGCACGGGCTCTTCCGCCCTCTCTGCCTGGTGCGGGCCGTGGCGCTCCAGCGCATGCTCGAGCGGCGCGGCATCACGGGGAGCTGGATTCGGATCGGCGTGCGCCGCGACGGAAACGAGCTCGCCGCGCACGCGTGGGTCGAGTATGGGGTCCAGGTACTGGGCGACACCGTAGAGCACGTGGGAAGCTTCGCGCATCTCGCCGATGTCCGGCTCGTGGATCGCCTGTGACCGCGATCCTCGGCATCTTCTCCAGCCAGTCCCGTCCCGCCACCGACGCGGACGTGCGGCAGTCTCTGTCCGCCATGGGAGGACGGGGAGGGGATCGCATCGAGATCTGGCGCGACACGGGCGCCGTGCTCGCCGTGGCGCGCCACGAATGGGAGACGGCGCCTTCCTTCGGCGGTGCGGTGGCTGTCGCAGTCTCCGAGCGCCACGCTGTCGTGGCCGATGCGGGCCTGTACTACCGCGGCGACCTCCGGCGCGCGCTGGCGGCTGCGGGCATCCGCGCTGCCGGCGAGTCGGCCAGCGAGCTGATCCTGGCAGCCTACGAAGCGTGGGGCGACGAGTGCTGCGCGCGACTCGAAGGTGACTTCGCATTCATCGTGTGGGATCGCAAGGAGAGGCGGGCTCTCTGTGCGCGCGACTTCGTGGGGATGCGATCGCTCTATTACGCGGATCTGGGAACCGCTTTCCTGGCGGCCACGACGATCGGAGGCGTGGTGGCGAGCCCCCGTTGCCCGACCGATCTGAACTGGTTCGCCATCGGCAACGCGGTCGCGAGACTCTTCGCCGCGAGCCACGAGAGCTGTTATCGAGCGGTCCAGTCGCTGCTCGCCGGACACAGCATCAGCTACCAGCCCGGCAGGGGCAGTCGCACTTGGCGCCACTGGGAGCCGCCGGCGATCGCGACCGGTCACGGGCCCCCGTTCGAGGAGGCCGCCATCGAGCTGCGCCGGCTGCTGATGCGGGCGATCGAGGAGAGGATTCCCTCCACGGCGTCGGCTTGCGTCTGGCTCAGTGGCGGGTACGACTCGACGGCGCTCTTCGCCGCCGGACAACAGCTACTGCGCCCACGCGGTGAAGAAAAACGGCTCAGGGCCGTGTCCATGAGCTATCCGGAGGGTGACCCGGGCAACGAGGACGCGACCATCCAATCCGTTGCCGATTTCTGGGGTCAGCCCGTGGAGTGGGTGCGCAGTGACAACATCCCCATGTTCGGCGACGACGAAGCGCGGGCAGCGGCGCGCGACGATGTGTTCGCCCACCCTTTCGAGAACTGGCAGCGTGCGATCTCGCGCGGTAGCCGCGCCGTCGGAGCCCGGGTGGCGTTGCAGGGGATCGGGGGCGACGAGCTCTTCGCGGGCACCGATCTGTACCTGGCCGACTACTTTCGTCAAGGCAGATGGCCGACACTGATGCGTGAGTGGCGTCAGCGGGTGCGACGTTACGGCTTCCGCTACTTCGCGGGTCAGGCTCTGGTCCCCTCCATTCCCCCCACCGCCAGACGCGCGATCGAGGCGTTCAGCGGCCGGACCCTGCCCGATCCGTACGCTTACCATCCCCCAACCTGGATGCGCCCCGACTTCATCCGGCGGCATGCCCTGGAGGAACGCGACCTCGAGTGCACGCCCACGCTCGAGCGCGGAACCTTCGCTGCGCAACAGCTCCACGAATGCATGACGCACCCGGCGTTCGGGGTCGTGCGACCCCCAGTCTATGCCTTCGGTGTGGAGGAAGGAGTGGACATCCGCGTACCCCTTTACGACCGCCGCATCGTCGAGTTCGCGGCTCCGCGACCGCTGGACGAGCGAATCTCGGGGAGGGAAAGCAAGCGTTTATTGCGTGCGTCAGTCCGGGGAATGCTTCCGGATGAAGTGCTCGCACCACGCTCATCGAGAACGGGGCTGACGTCCGGCTATTTCGACCGCTGGATGAGGCAGGAGCCTCCCGCGTGGTTCGCGTCGGTGCTCGACGATCCTGTCCTCGCCCGCCTCGGAATCATCGATCCCGTGGCGTTGCGCCGGGCCTGGAGCGAGTACCTGCAGTGGGGCAACAACGTTCTGGGTACCCACCTGTTCGCAACCTTCGAGACGGAGCTGTGGCTCCGCGCGAACCAGGGGTTTGCCCACGAGACAGCTGCTCTCGAGGAGGGGGCTTCCCAAGCGGGCTAGCGTTACGCCCGCCACTCCGCTCTTCACCTTTCGGCCACTGTGGCCGGCCTGTGCTGGGGGCTTCCCAGCGATACCATCCACCAGGAGGTGTCATGTATCAGAAGCCCACGCTTCAGCGGTACGGAACCGTCCGCGAGATCACACGGTTGCTTCAAACGAGCACGGATTCGTGTGTGATTGGGCCCGCTGCGGCTCTTCCAAGCTGTCGGTAATGGCTAAGCAGCTGTTTCCGGACGAAGTACTCGCCCTGCGCCCGCAACAACGTCCTGGGTACACAGCTATTCGCATCGTCGAGACGGATCTGTGGCTCCGCACCAACCAGCGATTCGCCAGCGAATCAGTGACTCTCGAGGAGGTGGCCTCCCGGGCGGGCTAGTTGCGCCCGGACGCTCCGCTCTTCACCTTTCGGCCACTAGGGCCGGCCAGCGCTGGGCGACTTCCCAGCGGTACCATTCCACCAGGAGGTGCACGTGTATCAGAAGCCCACGCTTCAGCGGTACGGAACCGTCCGCGAGATCACACGGTCGACTTCGATTCAGTCGACCACGGATGGGACGTTTCATCTTCCCATTCCGAGCGGTCGGTAGGGCTAAGCGGCTGGGAAGCCCGAGATCCAGCTTCCCAGCCGCCGCCGGGCTCCTGTAGTGCCACACTACTCGATCTTCGGCGGTTGTCTCGCGTCGGATATTCCCTTTCCCCAGCTGCGGTCGCTGCCGCCGACCACCCCGCGCTGGACGTTGCGGGTCGCCACGACCCCGCCTGACCGGTCGGCCGCGGAGCTCATAGGCGAGCACGCCGTCAGCGACACCATCCGCCTTCGCGTCTCCCGTCTCGCAGGCGGTTTCCGCTTGCACTACAGCGACACCGGGACTTTCGACATCGTCGCGGACGGGCGCGAGATCACATGGAGCCCCGAGGCCGGGGCACGACTCGAGGACGTCCGCGACTGCGTCATCGGGCGCGTCTTCGCGACCGCGCTCCATGCCTCTCATCTCTTCTGCCTCCACGGAAGTGCAGTGGCCGTGAATGGGCGGGCCCTCGCCTTTCTCGCCCCTCCCTTCCACGGAAAGTCCACGCTCGCGCTGGCTCTGGCGCGCGACGGTGCTCGGCTCATCACCGACGACACGGTCGTGGTGGAGCCCGGAGCGATTCCGGTTGTGTGGCCCGGTGTGCACAGCGTTCGTCTCTTCTCTGACTCCGCGGACCGGCTCGAGCGGCGAGAGATCCCCGCCAGCACCGGCTTCACGGCCAAGCACCACGTCTCGAACCTGCCCGATGCCCAGCTCATGTTCGAGCGGACCACTCTCGAGGCCATCTATCTGCTCACCCCGACGTTCGATCTGCCCACCCACCTCGCCAGCCGCCGAACAGCTCTGGCCGGCGTTCCGGCTGCCGTGTCGCTTCTCGCCCATCTGAAGCTCGGGCCGGTGCTGGGAAAGTCCGAAGCTCCGATCCTCATGGAGCGAGCGGTCGCTCTGGCCGATCGGGTGCCGGTGTACCGGCTCGAGATTGCGCGCGACTTCGCACAGCTCGATGCGGCGGTGGCGCAGCTCATGGTCTGGCACGGGGACGCGCGGCCGCGCCAGCAGATCGCGGCCTCGGCGACCTGAGTCGCCGGTGACTCTCGCCCTCGCCGGTGCGCTCGCGGCCCCGAGCTTCCCGCGCGTCGCCATCCGTCTCGCGGGCCTCGGGAAGGTTTATCCCGTTCGCCGCGGCTGGCGCTCCGCGCTCATCCACCCGCGGCGGATCGAGTACGCTCGCGTGCTGCAGAATGTCTCCTGCGATATCGGCGAAGGAGAATTTTTCGGCCTGCTCGGTCCGAATGGTGCCGGCAAGACATCCCTGTTCAAGATCCTCGCGACGCTGATCATCCCGGATGAAGGGAGCGCGACGGTCTCGGGACACGACGTGGTGGAGGATGGCGCCGCGGTCCGCCGCCTCCTGACACCGGTCATCGCCGACGAGAGGAGCCTTCATTGGCGCCTGTCTGCGCGGGAGAATCTCCGACTCTACGCCTCACTCCATGGATTGCGCTCCGGCGCAGCGACCGAACGCGTCCTCGAGGTCCTCGAGGTCGTCGGCCTCTCGGATGCCGGCAACAAGATCGTCGGCAGCTTCTCTTCCGGCATGAAGCAGCGCCTGCTGATCGCTCGCGCCCTGGTCTCCCGGCCGCGTGTCCTGCTCCTCGACGAGCCCACCCGCAGCCTCGATCCCGTCGCCGCTCGCGCCTTCCGCGCGTTTCTGCGCGAGGAAGTCTCCGGACGACAGGGCTGTACCATCCTCCTCGCCACCCACAACGCCGAGGAGGCGTTGGAGCTGTGCGATCGCATCGCCATCCTGGACCGCGGCCGCCTGCTCGCGGTCGGGAAGGCCGAAGAGCTGAGCGTGCAGTACGCCGGCGAGCGCTACCGCCTGTGGACGAAAGACGCCGGGAGCGTCTCGCTCGCCCCGCTCGTCGACCAGGGCGTGGTGCGTCGCGTCGAGATGGCGCCCGATGAGGAGGACGGCTGGACCCGCATCGAGCTCGAGATTCCGGGCGGCCTCGACCGCGCCGCGATGGTCGTGCACTATCTGTCCGTCGCCGGGATGTCCATCGCTCGCTTCGAGCGAATCAGTCTCTCGCTGGCCGATCTGATCGAGCGGATCGTGGCCGCACCGCCCGAGCCGGCGGGGGAAGGGCGCTGACGTGCGCGCGCTCGGGGCGCTCTTTCGCGCGAGCTGGCTGTCAGCCGCCAGCTATCGCCTGAGGATGCTGGTCACCCTTGCGTCGCTGATCCTCGCCGTCGTCCCGATCTTCTTCGTCGCCCGGGCGCTGCAGCCGCTCATGGCGAAGTCGATCGCGCAGCAGGGCGGAGACTTCTTCCCGTTCGTGCTCGTTGGCATCGTCGCATTCACCGTCGTGTCGGCATCTCTCACATCGCTTCCGGACGCGATCACGAACGGCATCCAGACCGGCACGCTCGAAGCGCTGCTCGGGACGCCGCAACGCCTGCCGGTTCTGCTCGGCGGTCTGATCAGCTACGACATCGTCTGGTCGGCGATCCGCGCAACCCTCCTCTTCGTCATCGGACTCGCTCTCGGGGCGCGGGTGAACTGGGAGCACGCTCTCCTCTCGATCGGGATTCTCATTCTGATCGCGCTCGGATACCTGGGCTTCGGCGTTCTGGCGGCAGCGCTGACCATTGCCTTTCGCACCAGCGGACCGCTCGTCCAGGGCGTCCTCACGGCCTCCGCCCTGCTGGGCGGCGTCTACTATCCGACGTCCGTGATCCCCTCCTGGGTGCAGGGCCTGTCGGTCGTCATCCCGCTCACCTACGGGTTGCGCGCACTGCGCCGGTCGCTGCTCCAGAGAGTCTCGCTCAGCGCGATCGCCCCGGACGTTCTGACGCTGCTCTGCTTCGTCGTCGCGCTCCTCGCCATCGGGTCCTTCGCGATGGCGAGGGCGCTTCGGTATGCGCGTCGCGCCGGCACTCTGGCGCAGTACTGAGATGCGCGACCGGGTCGCACCGGCGGCGCTCTCACCGGAGTTACGGGTGCTCCTCCTGAGCGCGGGCGGCGCCGAGAACGACGCGGAGATCGCCCGTCTGACGGGCAACGGCCTCGACTGGACGACCATGGCCTTCCTCGCCCAGAACGAGAACGTCGCCTCCGCTCTCTGGCGCAAGCTGAACGCCGCCTGCCCGCCTGACCGTCTCTCCGCCGCCGTCGAGCTGTGCACCCTGGCGCGGCTCGGAGAGTTTCGGCAGCTGCAGCTCCGACTGGCACTCGCCCGCGTCCTCGACGTCCTCGACGCAGCCGGGATCGATGCCGTTCTCCTCAAAGGGGCATCGCTCGCCGTTTCGTGCTATCCGAGCTTCATGGATCGCCCGATGTCCGATCTCGACGTCCTGGTGGACGCATCGCGGGTGGATGCGGCACGCAGCGCCCTCCTGGCGACGGGCTTCGTTCGCCGCTTCGGAGATTCCGCCGACTCGGTGTACGCCCTTCACCACCACGCCGAGCCCCTCACCGACCCGCGCAAGACGCAGGTGACCGTCGAGCTGCACGCGGAGCTCTTCCCGCCCGGCAATCCCTTTCGGCTGACGGCCGACGTGATCCGGGCGCGGGCTCGCGATGCGGTCTTCGAAGGACGGCGTGTCCGTGTCCCTGCTGTGCACGATCAACTGCTGCACGTCTGTCTGCATTTCGGATGGTCGGATGCGATGAGCCGGGGATCGTGGCGAGCACTTCGCGATGTGCGCGAGATTGTCTCGACGGGAGAAGTGCTCTGGCCGGAGTTCATTGCACTGGCGCTCGAGAATCGGGCGGCGAGCTCCTGCTACTGGACGTTGCGCCTCGCCCGTCGCCTCGCCGGAGCGCAGGTCCCGACGGCGGCGCTGGACGCGTTTCGTCCCCCGCACTCGCCATTTGTCCTCGACCGCCTCGAGCGTCATCTCGTGCTCCAGCTCATCCGCAATGACCGGAGCTGTCCGTCGCCAGCCCTCACCCGGCGACTCTGGGAATGGGCGATCCTTCCGGAGTGGAGCGGCCACGGCAGAGCGCGCCCGTGGAACGGACAGGAGGAATTTCTACGATTGGAAGCTGAAGCGCCGCGCACCGACTCCGTGTGGACGAAGATCGGACGCTACGCGCGTCGAAACGGGGGGTGGGCGCGGTACATTCGCTCGGTTGCCTCGTGACCGCGACATCGCAGGCGACGTCGACCGCGCCGCCGCGGCCGATTCGCCTCCTCTCCTCGATCGACAACATGGGTGTCGGAGGCACGGAACTGAACGCGGTGCGAACCGCGGAATGGTTGCGAGGTGCCGGCTACGAGTTGTCGGTGCTCTGTCTCGGCGCCGACGGCCCGCTGCGGGAGCGCTATCTGAGCGCCGGAATTCCCGTGCGATTCCTCCCCCTCGGCTCTCTCTACGGGAGGCGGGCCGTGCGCCACGGGTGGGAGCTCCGGCGATGGCTGCGGATCCTCCGGCCGGACGTCGTGCACAGTCACGATGCGTATAGCAACGTTTTCACCACCTGCTGGGCGCGCGCTGCCCGAACGCCGGCCGTCGTCGCCAGTCGCCGGTGGTCGCGGTCGCATCTATCACGACGCCTCCAGGTCGCGAACTCGCTTGCCTATCGCGCCGCCCACTGCGTCGTCGCTAACAGCCCGGCGATCGCCCGTGCGGTCCACGAAGAGGACGGCGTTCCGGAGGGCCGGATCGCGATCGTCTCCAATTTCGTCGATCAGGACGCCTTCGACCCGCTGGCCCCGGAGCAACGCGCGGCCGAACGTGCGGCTTTCGGTTACGACCGGGACATGATCGTCATCGTCATCGTGGCGAGGTTGAGCACAGTGAAGGATCATGCCTCGCTCGTTCGTGCTCTCGCGAGCGTCGTTCCGCGATGGCCGAATCTGCGACTGCTGATCGTGGGGGACGGTCCTCTGCGCGCATCGCTCGAGGATCTGACTGACAGCCTCGGCTTGCGCTCCGTGGTGCGCTTCGCCGGCCTGCAGGAGCACGGCCAGAACCTGCACATCCTCGGGGATATCTCCGTGCTCTGCTCGTTGAGCGAAGGATTTCCCAACAGCATCGTGGAGGCGATGGCAGCCGCCCGGCCGGTGGTGGCGACGTCGGTCGGCGGGACCATCGATGCCGTGCGGGACGACGTCACGGGTGTGCTCGTTCGCCCGGGAGATCCGGACGGTCTCGCCCGTGCCATCGAGCGGCTGGCCGCGGAGCCGGCGCTTCGTGAGCGCCTGGGCCGCGAAGCGGCTCGGCAAGCACGCGCGCGCTATCATGTCCAGGTGGTCCTGCCGCAGCTCGATGCTCTCTATCGCCGGCTGCTCGGCGCGGGCGCGCGAGGCGTCTGGACCGCGAAGGCGCGCCCGTTGCCTCGCCACGAACAGCCGGGCACCGAGCCATCCAGCGCGGCGATGACGACGGCGGCTCGATGATCGATTCGAACGAGGGCACCACCCCCACGGCTGCCTGGCCGCGCTCGCGCCCCGCACGGAGCAAGCGCGGACCGTTGCACGAGATCTCGCGGCGGAGCATCGCCGTCGTCCACCACACGCTCGGCAGGGGACGACCGCGTGCGACGTCACCCTTCCGCGGCGTGCGCTGGACGATCGCCTACGTGTCTTTGCTGCTCTACACCTTCGTCATCATCAGCTACAGGCTTCCGATCGGTGACGTGGTTATGGCGGCGGCGCTGATCGGCATCCTCGTCCAACGCGACAACCTCGTTCTTCCACGGTTCCTCGTCTGGATGCTGCTGTTCGTCGCCTGGTGTGCGATCGGGTATTCGCGAACTGCGTATCCCAACCTCGTATCGCCGGAGCTGCTGCAGCTCACCAAGGTGTGGCTGGTGGCCCTCGCCGCCGCCAACACCGTGCGCAGCCGCGCCCAACTGCGATTCTTTCTCGTCGTTTTCCTGGCGTGCTACGCCCTGTTTCCCATCCGGGGCGCGATCTTCAATTATCTGATCTATCGCCAGACCGCGGGCGGACGCATGGTCTGGAACTTCGTGTTCGACAATCCGAACGATCTCGCTGCGATTACGCTGCTGCCTCTCTCGATGGCGGCGAGCCTCGTGGTGAGCGAGAACCGGGGCTGGGTCCGCATCGCCTCGCTCATCGGCACGGCGACGCTGACCGTCATCATCGTCCTGTCCCAGTCGCGAGGCGCGTTCATCGCCCTCGTCCTCTTCGGCGCCCTCGCGCTGCTGGGCCAGCGGCGGCGCGCGCGCGTTCTCCTGACCATCGGCGCACTCGGAGCCGTGGTGGCGCTGGCGGCGCCGAGCAGCGTCTGGGAGCGAATGCGAGGATTGGCCCGTATCACCGACGTCACCCAGCTGGATGAGGTGGACCCCGAGGGCTCGGCGCGGCAGCGCTTCGAGATCTGGCGCGTGGCCGTCACGATCGTGGCCGAGAATCCGCTCACCGGCGTCGGGTGGGGAGCCTATGCTCTGGCGCACAACCGGACCGCCTACCGCCCGAATTTCGCGATCACCGCTCATGGGAAGCGCGACACCCACAGCACGCTCCTGAACGTGGCGGCAGAGACGGGATATCCCGGCGTCCTCCTCTTCCTGGCATTCCTCACGGCGCTCGGTGTCCACGTCGAGCGCACGAGGCGGCGCGCGCGCACAGTCATGCCCCTGCAGGCGCAGCAGCTTTACTATCTCGAGCTCGGGTTCCTGGCCTTCCTCGTGGCGGGCTTCTTCGGGTCCTTCGCGAAGATGGCGTTCCTCTACCTCCATGCCGCGCTCCTCTGGGCGACGGCCGAGATCTGCCGGCGCGAGCTGATCGCGCTCGCGCGCCCGGGCCCACCGTCCGTCAGCCTTCCGTCGGCGCCCCCGATGCGACGCCGACTGGCCCGCCGGCGCCGGTAGCGGCAACGGCGTCCAGCCACCCCTCCGGATAGATGATCGGCAGGCCCGCCATGCCCGAGCGCAGAACGCTCTCCGCCGATCCGCTGCCCAGATCGCCGGCCAGCCGAACATCGTCTCCCCCGAATGACGCGAGCGGCCATTCGAATGCCGCGAACGCCTCGCGCGTGATCGGAATCCGACGCGGATCGTAGCCCAGCAGGAGGGCGGCCACCCAGTCCACCGCCGCTCCGCTGGAGCCGCCGAGCAGCAGACCGAGAGGAAGCGGCTGCGGTGCGAGCGGACCATCGCCGTGGCCCGCGATCACCGCGTCCACGAGATGGGCCACGACGCGCTGTGGTGTCGGCGCGAGACTGCCGTCCGCCCGACCGTACAGCAGAATCCGGTTGAGATCGAGGCAGGTCCGCCAGATCGTGTCGTTTCCAGACCACGAGCCTTCCACCCCGTACCGATCGCCGGCCGCCGCCGCCATGGCGTGAAGCAGCCGAGCGGCGGCCGACCAGGAGCGCCGGCCGAACATCGAAGCCGAGCGGTTGAGACGATCGTACGCGAACTCGAGCGACCGCTTCACCGCGCTCGCGCCGGGGTAGCAGTCCCCTCCTGATCCGGACCCCCCCACGCGATGATGGGGGAGATACTCCTTGTTGCCATTGATGCCGATCAGATTCTTGAGAGCGCACGTCACACCCGCCTTCTTGTGCGTCTTCAGCTTCGGCAGGTTGATGATCACATCCGCGTCGAGCACATCGCGCGTGATCAGATACTGATGACGACCGCGAGAGTGCGTTCTGGCCATCTGCTGAGGGTCGTACTGCGTCACGCGAAAGCTCGCCCGGCCATCGCTCACCGGCTCCAGCAGGCTCTGCTCCGCGAGGTCGAAGAGCACGAATTGCTCGAGCGGGATGAGATCTTCGACCGCCTGGCGCACTCCATTCCGAAACACCGACTTGGTGCGGCGGAAGTCCCGGATCCCCATGAACCGGCGATCGTCCCGCTCGAGACCCGCAGACCAGCTGTCGAGTCCCGTCAGCGCGAGCAGTCGACCGAAGTCGCAGCCCTGCACCGGTGCATCCCCGACCAGCACGCTTCCCGCGGAAGTCCGAAGGACCGCCGAGACCACGGCGCGCACGAGCGAAGCGTGCGTCAGCAGGGGCTCGATCCCCCACGGTCCCTGGTTCTCGTGCAACACCCAGTTCGGCTTCACCGTCACCCGGGCGCCAGCGGGAATGAGCGCACCCATGGGACCACGCTCGGCGTCGGCCCATCCGAGCAACGCGCCCAGACGCCCCAGAGCGTCCGGCATCTCCTCTGCCGGGATCACCGGCGCGTATGCCGGCTGGGAGAGCCGCACCGCGGCCACATCCGAGTCGGCGGCGGATCGCTGTGGGCTCATCGAGTGGGCACGTGTGGGCGCGGCTCGACCTCGCTCACCACCGGGCGGCGCTTGTCCGAGGCCGTTTTCGGAATCGCGTCCACGAGAGACAGCTCGATCGGCACTCCCGGAAGGTTTGCTCGGATCGTCTCGAGGATTCGAGCGCCGCTCGCGTCATCGAAGCCCGGACGAGCCACCACTCGAATCACGATGCTCAGATCGGCACGCTGATGGAGCTGAAAGTCGCTCACCGGATGATCCTTCATCAGGTGCGGAATCCCGAGCCCGTGAACCCATCGTCCGTCCGGGAGCCAGAGCCGATCCGCGGCGCGCCCCACGACATCGACGAGGGAGAAAGTCGGATGACCCGGCGCGCTTCCGGCCGGAAAGCGGCCCAGGTCCCCGATTCGGTAGCGCATCATTGGCATCGCATCGCCGTGCAGCTTGGTGACCAGGATCGGCGAATCGGGATCATTCCCCTCCGGCTCGATCAGCACATTCGCCCAGTCGATCTCGAAGCCACCGGACTTCCAGGGCGTGGTCTGAAATCCCATCAGTCCGATGTCCCGGCTTCCATATCGCTCGTGTACGGGACGGCCGAAGACCGCCTGGACCAGCTCGCGTTGTTCCGGCAGCAGCTTCTCGGCCCCGGTGACGAGGCAGTGGCTGGGATACGAGGGGGTGTAGCCGCGGTCCCGCGCCAGCTCCGCGAGCGCGTTCAACGCGCCGGCATACGCGACCACGCAGGAGGGCCGCCAACGCGCGAGCTCGTGGTGATATCGTTCGAGCGTCGGAGCGGACACGCGAAGACAATCGAACCAGCGAACGTTGAACACGGCGTCGTGCAGCCGGTCGCGAAGTGTCGTCCGGGCGACCGGGTCGAGATGATGAGCCCAGAGCAGAGCGATGCTCGACCCCGACGGTACTCCAACCCGGCGCATGTAGTGCTCGATGCCGCTCTCGCGCCAACCGCGCTCCGCAGGTCCGGTCCAGAATTCCGTCGGTTTCCCGGTCGAGCCACCGGTGGCATCGCGGCGAGACTGTGCCGGCGAGAGGTCGTCACACCGGAGCTCCGCCGCCCGGTCGTTCACCGTCGCACGCTCGAGGACGGGCAACCGGGCGAAGTCAGCGAAACCGAAGTCAGCGCGGGGATCGAAGCCGATCCCATCGAGCAGCTCCCGGTAATGCCGGGAGTGCCCCCAGGCATGGCGCACGACCTCCCGCAGGCGACCGAGTGTCCAGTCACTCTTCCGATCGGGGCTCCACGACCACGACGAGGCCCGGAAAGCGAGGCCCTTCCGGTAAGCGAGCGCATCCGGGCGCATCGCCGGACGCAGGAACCGGGACAGCCGGTGCGCGGGCTGAATCAGGTGCACGGAAGCAAAGTCTCGGGCGGAACGCATCATCGGGGCCGGTTGAGCGGGGGCGGCCGATGACGTCGTCGCCTGGAACGCCGTTGGAACGCCCGGTATCTTGATGTCATGGGCCAGCGTCACGGGCGTCGCATGCCCCTTCGTTCCGCGGCGAGCTGACGGCCTCCAATCCTTACCACCACGACCTCGAGGCCACGGGACATGCTGCGATCCACCGCCCGGGTGCGGGGAGCCCAATCGCTGGCCCTGGTCGCCATCGCGTGCGCCGATTCCCGCGGTAGTGTAGACCACGCACCCGCTCTCGGCAATGCCGCCGCGCTGCAGGGTGCGACGGCGAGCTCGCTCGCTGCCGCGGGATTCGTCACGAGCTCACCCCGCCTCGGCACCGCTCCGCGAGCGGCACTGTCGGGCGGACAGGCAGCTCCGGAGCTGCCCCGCGTTTACCTGGACACGAAGGACGTTCCGCCTTCGGGCCGGACCATCCGCCTCGGGGCTGGCGGCAATCTTCAGGCTGCGCTCCGCACCGCTCAGCCCGGTGACGAGATTCTCCTCGCATCGGGCGCGGTCTACACCGGACCGTTCATCCTGCCCCGAAAGCGGGGACCGGGATGGATCACCGTCCGCACCGACGCAGCGGGCCAGTTGCCGCTGGAAGGAGTCCGGATCACACCACGATTCGCCCCCGTACTGGCGAAGCTCGTCACCTCGACCGCCGAGCCGGCACTGCGCACGGAGGCGGGCGCCACCGGGTACCGCATCACCGCGGTGGAGATCACCGTCGCGGTCCCCGCTCCGCGAATCAACTTCGGTCTGGTGATGCTCGGCGGAGGCCGCGAGCAGACAGCGCTTGCGCAGCTGCCGGCCAATCTCGTGCTGGACCGCGTGTACGTGCACGGCACGCCGGCCGCGGACGTGAAGACCGGCGTGACTCTCAACAGTGCGGCCTCCGCGGTGATCGATAGCTATGTCACCGATATCCACGTCCGCGGGCAGGAGACCCAGGCCATCCTGATGTGGAATGGACCAGGGCCCTACAAGATCACCAATAACTATCTGGCCTCGGCGGGAGAGAACATGATGGTCGGCGGTGCGGACCCGGCGATCCCGAATCTGATCCCCTCTGACATCGAGGTTCGTCGCAATCATTTCTTCAAGCCCATGGGCTGGCGAGGCGTGTATGCGGGAGTGAAGAACAGCTTCGAGCTCAAGAATTCCCGCCGCGTTCTCATCGAGGGGAACGTATTCGAGAACAATTGGGTGGAGGGGCAGGACGGCTTCGCCATCGTGCTCAAGTCGATGAACCAGGACAGTGGGTGTCCCTGGTGCGAGAGCAGCCAGGTCACATTCCGCCTCAACAGGATCATCAACTCCCCGGGAGGCGTGAACCTCGTCGAACAGCGCACGTCGTCGAACGGGATTCCCGTCCCGCTCAACAACGTGCTGCTGCAGAACAACGCGTTCTACCGGATCGGCGCCGACGGGACGAACGGCCGGCTCTTCCAGGTCGCGCAGCTGGTGCGCAACATCACGATCGATCACAACACGGGCTTCGCCCCC
This sequence comes from Gemmatimonadota bacterium, assembly GCA_030948255.1. Classification (GTDB taxonomy): domain Bacteria; phylum Gemmatimonadota; class Gemmatimonadetes; order Gemmatimonadales; family Gemmatimonadaceae; genus JALZAQ01. The sequence continues at coordinate 18,502 of JALZAQ010000019.1, read as the reverse complement.
AATCAGCTGCTCGTTTTCGACGGGGGGCAGAAGCCCGGCTTCGCGATGACCAACAATCTCTTCGGACGCGGCCAGTACGGCCTCTTCGGCACCGGCGGCGCGGAGGGAAAGGCAGCGCTCGACGCATTCTGCCCTGGATGGGTCTTCCAAAGAAACGCCATTCTCGGCGCTCCAGCTCGACTCTACCCGGCAGGGAATTTCTATCCGGGCGATCCGGCCGCGGTGGGCTTCGCGAACTTCGCGGGAGGCGACTACCGACTCATCCCCGGCAGCCCCTACCGGAAAGCGGGTACCGATGGCAAGGACATCGGTGCCGATATCGCTGCGCTGGATTCTGCGACCGCCGGGGTGGTCGTGCCGTAGCCGCCACTCGAGGGTCATCGCCTGTATCCATCTGCGGACCCCTTAATGAGGAAAGGAAGGCACCCCGGTTGGCTGACTGCCCGTTCAGTCAGCTCGCCTAGATTGTGACCGTCGTCACTTGGACGTCGAGAATCCCGGGCTAGTCTCTCGACGTCCCCCCCGACCGGCGTATCAACGCCGTCTCCGTACGTCGATCGAGTCCCAGAAAAGCTCAGCAGTTTCGTTGCGTGATCCCCCGTCAGAGGGGTGGCCGCGACAAGACGAACGCGGAAGAAGTCGCGGCCGAGGCAGCCGCTCACTATCCGCGTCGGCCGCTGAGCCAACAGGGACGCAGCTGGAGCCGCGCATGACTGTCGCAAGCAGCAGAAGCATCCTCGCTCTACTCGCTCTCGCCCTTGTCACCGCCTGCTCGGATTTCGGCCAGAGCATCACCCCCAGAGCGACATCCGGCCCCAGACCCTCCGTCGTTGCCCCCGACGGCTCGCTCTCGATGGCTCCCGGCGAGACGTTCGCGCTGCCGCACGCCTTCGCAACGCTCCCGGGCGGGCACTGCGGTCCCTCGAGCGTCAGCTGGTCGAGCTCCAACCCCGCCATCGCGACCGTCACCAATGCCGGCCTCGTCACCGCGATCGCACCGGGCACCGCCACCCTCACCGCGCGAAGCTGCGGTCGGGTGTCGACGACTCCGATTGTCGTCGGCTCTGTCCCGGCGGGCGGGACGCCCGTGTCGCCCGTCTCACCATCACCAGGTCCCACCCCTCCGCCAGTCGGATCGATGGAGCTCCCGCGGACTTTCCTCGACACGCGCTCCGTCGCACCAGCAGGCCGCACTCTGGTGGTGAATCGCGGCGACGACCTTCAGCGATCTCTGAATGCCGCGCAACCCGGCGATCTCGTGGTGCTGCAGGCGGGCGCCACGTTCACCGGGAACTTCGTGCTTCCCCGGAAGGGGGGCGCGGGATGGATCACCATCCGCTCCTCGGCCGACGCGAGCCTTCCGGCGGAGGGAACGCGCATCTCGCCGCGATTCGCCGACGTGATGCCGCGCATCGTCTCACCGAACGTGAGCTGCGCCATCACCGCGCCAGCCGGCTCATCCGGCTACCGCATCGTCGGGGTCGAGATCACCACCACATCCGCCAAGGGGTACAGCTACGGCCTCGTCTGCCTGGGTGAAGGCTCCGAGAAGAGTCTCTCGGACCTCCCATCGGATCTGATCCTCGATCGGGTCTATGTGCACGGCACCGCCAACATCGACCTCAGTCGCTGCATCGCGCTCAACGGAGCCCGGAACGCGGTGATCGACAGCTGGATCAGTGAGTGCCACGGTCGCGGCTACGACACGCAGGCCATTGCCGGCTGGAATGGAAGCGGTCCCTTCAAGATCACCAACAACTATCTCGAGGGCGCCGGTGAGAACGTGATGTTCGGTGGCGCCGATCCCAAGATCCAGAACTTGATTCCGTCCGACATCGAGTTCCGTCGCAACCACGTCGCGAAGCCTCTGAGCTGGCGCGGCGTCTGGACGGTGAAGAACAGCTTCGAGCTCAAGAATGCCCGTCGGGTTCTCGTCGAGGGCAACGTCTTCGAGAACAACTGGTCGGATGCCCAAGATGGGTTCGCGATCGTTCTCAAGTCGATGAACCAGGACTACGGGTGCCCGTGGTGCGGGAGCAGCCAGGTGACCTTCCGCCTCAACAAGATCATGAACTCTCCGGGCGGCGTGAACTTCGTCGAGCAGCTCACTGCCTCCAACGGCGTTCCCGTTCCGCTCACCAACGTGCTGCTGCAGAACAATCTTTTTCTGCGAATCGGTGCCGAGGGCGTCAACGGCCGGCTGTTCCAGCTCACGCAGCTGGTGCGCAATGTGGTCATCGACCACAACACGGGCTTCACCCCCAACCAGGCATTGGTCCTGGACACCGACCAGAAGCCCGGCTTCGTGATGACCAACAATCTCGTGGCGCGCGGCCAGTACGGAGTGTTCGGCTCTGGTGGCGCCGAAGGGACATCCGCCCTCGATGCCTACTGTCCCGGGTGGGTATTCCAGCGAAACGTCGTCATCGGCGCCTCCCTCCGACTTTATCCGGCCGGTAACTTCTACCCCGCGACGTCGAACGATGTGGGCTTCGCGAACTATGCCGGTGGCGACTACCGCCTCACCAGCGCGAGCCCCTATCGGAGCGCCGGCACCGATGGCCGGGATGTCGGCGCCGACATCGCCGCCGTGGAGCTGGCGACAGCCGGCGTCGTCACCCCACCGTGACGATGGCGGCTCCCGGACTGGCGGGCGGCGCCGTGATCGTCAGCGCGCGCGCGATGTCAGGAAACGGAAGGGAAGCGGGTCCACGGCCAGGATACGGCGGATGTAGATGGTGAGGGCGATGCTCCGGGTGATCACGGAAGTCAGAGTGGCCGATGCCGTTCCGATCATGCCGAATCTCGGCGTCAGGATCAACGTCAGCACGAGATTGAGCACGGCACTCCCGCCGATGATCACCGCAGCCTGCTTCTGGTGCCCCGTCATGCTCAGAAGGTATCCCGCCAGCGAGCCGACGATCGCCAGCACCATCTGGCTTGATCCCAGCACGAGCAGGACCGGGTAGGCGTCCACGAAGGAGGGGCCGAAGAGGCGCAACGCGAACGTCCCCCCAACTGCGAGCGCTGCCAGCACCGGGGTTGCGAGGATGAGATTCACGCGCCCGACCAGCGTCGCCAGCTGCTGCACGTCGGCTCGCTGGCCGCGGGCGTGGTAATCGGCGATCATCGGAGTGGCCATGAAGAGCACCGCCGTGACACCGAAATGCACAAGTGTCGCGAGCTGGCTCGCCGCACCGTAATGTCCGGCGGCTGTCTTCCCGACAAGCGTCCCGACGACCACCACATCGGCCTGTTGCGACAGGATCAGCTGCGACGTCGAGATCACGAGCAGCCCCGCCGCGACGCGCCACCATTCCCGAGTGTCGTACTCGGCCCGGACACTCCGCACGTCGGCCGGGATGGCATCCCGAAGAAGCTTGACGCTGATAACCAGAACGATCGCCGTGGTCACGCAGTTGATGCCCACCGCCGTCGCCGCGTCCATCGGCCGGCCGAGCAGCTGCGTCACCACGAGGATCGACCCGGCGAAGAAGAGCGGCCGAACGACCATCGTGGGGGCCTGGGCCGCTACCACCCGTCGCAGCCCCTGCAGCGAGCTCGAGGTCAGCTGCAGCAGTGCGGTGAGCGGAAGGAGAGCGGTGGCGATCAGAAAGCTCGCCGCCAGCGTGCTCGGCAACGAGGAGCGGAAGATCCAGAGAAGCACGACCGCGATCGCTGCCACGGCCAGCGACAGCATGGTCACCCACTGCGCGCTCCGCCGGAGAAAGCCGCGCAGCAGCGACCACGCTTTCTGGCCGTGATAGGCACCCAGGAACCGGACCGCCGAGCCGTCGAACTCGAACTTCGCCAGCAACAGCACGATGTTCATCCAGCCCAGCGTGTAGGCGTACGTGCCGTACTGCAGCTGACCGGACGTCCGGGCGAGGAGCACCTGCGCCGCGAAGGAGAGCGCCGTACCGAACGCATTGATCGCGAACGCCCAGAGCGTTCCGCGCGCCAGCGTGCTGGCGAGCCCTTCCGTGCGCAGAAGCTCCTGGAGCTGCGACAGCCGCGATCCGCGCTGCCCTGCCAGCGCGGACTTCACCACGAGAATGGAAGGCTCACACGCTCTGAGGCGCCCGAGGCCACCTATTCATGCTTCCACGCGACCCGTCGTCCTCCCCGGACCGCGTGATACGCCCCCACGAACGCCGCCGCGTTGATCATGCAGAAATAATATGGCAGCCGGAGCACCTTCGGGCGAAGCTGCCACGCGGCGCCGAGCGCGACGAGCGCATAGAACACGAGCTGTGCGCCGAACATTCCGCGGTACAACGGTCGGTCCAGCAGCAGCAGATTGGCGACGATGAGCAGCGCCATGGCCAGTGGAACCAGGAGCCGCGCAACTTTGTGGGAGAGGAAAAAAAAGAGTGCCATCCAACGCGGCGGGTGCAGCAGGGCGGCAATTTCCCGCAGCTGCTCGAAGTTGCCCGTCATGATGCGCACGCGCCGGCTGAAGCCCCTCATCTCCTGTGCCTCCTCGACCGCGACGGCGCGTGGCTCATAGGCGACGCGGTACCCCTGCTGGAGGATGCGGACGGGAATGACGTAATCGTCGTTGATGGTCGCGGGATCCGGAAAGGGATACAGCGCCTTCCGGATCGCATACAGCGACCCGTGCGCCCCGAGCACCGAGTCCAGCTCTCCCTCCTGGATCTTGAGGAAGGTCTCGTACCGCCAGTAGAAGTCCTCCTGTTGTCCGTGCGCGGCGGCGTCCTGGCGTATGACCCGATAGACCCCGCTCACGGCGCCGACGGTCGGATCGGCGAAGCTCTCGACGAGCCGGCGCAGCGCTTCGGGCTCCAGCATGCTCGACGCATCGGAGAGGGCGACGATCTCCCCGCTCAGCTGCGGCACCGTCTCGTTGAGAACGGCAAGCTTGCCCCGGTTCGTTGGGTACGCGATCACGCGTGCACGCGAGCCGCCGTTTACCGCACGCGCGATCTCGGACGTTCGATCGGTCGAGCCGTCCGACGCCACGACGATCTCGAGCTGGCTCGCGGGATAGTCGAGGGCGAGCGAGTTGCGAACCTTCGCCTCGATCACCCCCGCCTCGTTGTACGCCGAGACGAGCAGCGACACGCTCGGCTCGACCGGGCGTCGCAACACGGGCCGGCTGCGCATCCTTCGCAGCGCCACGAGCAGCAGCGGATACCCCGCGTACGCATACAGAACCGCCACCGCCGACATCCAGAACAACAGCTCCCACAGCACGGCTAGATCGGTTCGGCGTCGACGCAGTAGAGCTTCCCGATCACCTCGCAGGAGCGCACGGCGAAGCCCGCCTCCTGAAGATGGCGGTAGACGTCGTCCTTGCTGAAGAAGTAGACGGGGCAGCCGAGGGCTGCCAGGCGCAGCTTCCTGATGGGCATGCGCCACGTCCAGCGCCTCGGCCACGCCGACAGGAAGCGCTTCGTCGTCAGCCGGCGGATGATGCTCAGACGACCGGCCGGATCCGCGATGTAGTCCCAGAACCCGATGGCGATCGCGAGGTCGAAGGTCTCCTGCGTCTTCCAGTCGAGAACATCGGACAGAACGAACTCGCAGCGATCGCTCACGCCCTCCGCCGCCACGAGCCGGCGGGCCAGCTTCAGCATCTCGGGGGCGACGTCCACTCCCGTCACCCGCGCCACCCCCCGCTGTGCCAGCGCGCTGACGAACCGCCCCGAGCCGCAGCCGATGTCGCAGATCGTCTGGCCGCGCACGTCGCCGGCCATCTCCAACACCCAGTCCAGCCGCTGGTAGATGTCTCGCCGCAACCATCGATCGAGCAAGCGGCCGACGGCGCTCTTCTCGCCGGTGTAGATCGAGTCGAAGTCCTGGGCCACCGTGTTCCAGAACCGGGCTACCTGTGGCATGTTATCGCGTGGCATTCATCATCCAGGTGCGGAGGTCAATGTCGCGGCGGGTTTCGGTCCGCGCGTGCGCGCCGAAGCCGGAAAAATCACCATCTCGCAGAACGCGGCGCAGCTTGTCCGACGTCCGCGCGAGGTTCGTGTAATGTCGGAGTCGGGAGAGCCGCCGCCCAGCGAGCCGCGGCTGCTCCGGATCGATCTCCCACGGATGAACGTTGACGATCAGGGGCACTCCCTGCGCACTCGCACGAGCAAAGCCCAGGCGAGTGTACCAGAGCGGCAGGATGCGAAGATACCCGCCCCCGCCAACCGGAAAGTTGTGCGCGCCGCCGAGTCGGAAGGTCGTCAACGGAAACTCCAGGAGTGTCCCTGACGGGGTGATCACTCGAAAGGGCTGGCGAGGCGCGTCCGGTATTCCGTACACATCGTGGTGGATCGGGAAAACGCTCGAATCGTAGGTGAATCCGGCCGCGATCAGGCTCTCGAAAGCCCACAACGACCGGGTCGTGATCGAGTAGCTCGGCGCCCGATAGCCATGCACGGCGCAGCCGGCGGCCTGCTCGATCACGTCCTTGGATCGGCGCGTGTCGGCCTCGAATTCGGCCTGGTCGAGCCGGAAAATCAGGCGGTGCCAGTAGGAATGGCATCCCACCTCGTGCCCCCGGCTGGCGATCTCCCGCACCAGGCGCGGATGGCGCTCCGCGACCCATCCGAGGATGAAGAACGTCCCCCTCGCGCCCGACTCGTCGAACAGATCCAACAAGCGTTGTGTATTCGCCTCAACCCGCGAGCTGTGTTGCTCCCATTGCGTCCGCGGGATGACATCGGAGAACGACTCGACGTGGTAGTAGTCCTCGACATCGACTGACAGGAGCTTCATGCGGCAGGCGTCAAGTCGAGGAAAAAGGCGGCGGATGAAGTAAACATTTGCGCCCTCAACGCCGGATCCAGAAGTCGTCCAGGCTGTGGCCTGGGGTGAACTCTCGGTCCCGCAATGGCATAGTGGGCTGTGGGCGCACCCCAATGCAAGCGCCGAGCCCATAATGAGAGGCGCGCGTTCCAATGCCCGGGCGGGGGCAGCGGCCGTGACAAACGGGGACATCGGTCGTCCTTTCGACACGGGGCCCTGTCCCCGCGCACCAGGTCCTTCGCACGCCCTCTTCGAGGGCCGCGAGAACGGCAAACCCGTCGAAAGGCGGGGACGCAAAGCTACGAGGCTACCGCGCGCACAGATACACTGCGCGCCACGCCAGTCGAGCCGCCGAACGGTTTTCGGAGAAGCTCGATGCGAACGATCCGTCCTGTCGCCCAGGCGGCAGCGTTGTGCGTGGCGTTGTTCTCGGTTGCCTGTGGAGAGCACGCCGTCAGCACCGCTCCCCCCTCGTCCCCCTATCGCATTGCGGTCTTCCGCGTCTCGCTGACGCCCCTCGTCGCGTCGGTCAGGGTGGGCAAGTCCATCCAGCTCGCGGCCTCCCCGCTCGATGCAGCCGGTCTGGTGCTCACGTCCCCGGTCGTCGAGTGGTCCAGCTCCGACCCCACGGTCGTCACGGTAACGCAGACCGGTGTGGTCCTCGCCCGCTCCGCAGGCTCCGCGACCATTGTCGCGAGCGCGGAGGACAAGAGCAGCAACGCGACCCTCACGGTGTCGCCCGCGCCCTTGGGTGGTCTCACCGTCGCCCCAAGCGCCGTCGCGCTCAGAATCGGGCAAACGGCGCAGCCGGCCATAACCGCCCGAGACGTGGAGGGAACGGTTGTCACCAACCGGACGCTGACCTGGTCGTCGTTCGACAACGCGGTCGCGACCGTGTCGTCCAGTGGCGTGATCACGGGAGTCAACACCGGCACAACGCTCGTGACCGCGACCGCCGAGGGACAGAGCGCCGTCATCTCGGTGAGCGTCACACCGGCCCCGGTAAGCTCGGTGGTTCTGAATCCTGCCGTCGCGACGATCTCGGTGGGCTCGCAGCTCCAGCTTGCCGGCACGGTGATCGATGCCAGCGGCAGCGCGCTCACTGGACGTCCGATCACATGGAGCGGCACGAATGCAGCCGTCGCGTCCGTCTCGACCAATGGCCTCGTTCAGGCCGTCGGCGTCGGATCGGTGACGATCACCGGCACGAATGACGGCAAGAGCGGGACGAGCCAGATCACCGTGCTCGCCGCGCCGGTCGCGTCGGTGGAGATCGCGCCGGCCGCAACGACGGTTCAGGCGGGCGGCAGCGCCCAGCTCGCGGCAACAGTTCGCGATCGGAACGGTGTTGTCGTCACCGACCGCGCCGTCCTCTGGCTGAGCTCCAACAGCGCGGTCGCGACCGTCTCGTCATCGGGACTGGTGAGCACGATCAATCCGGGAACCGCGACCATCAGCGCATCCCTCGATGGCGTGCGGGGCCTGGCGACCGTGACGGTGATCCCGGTTCCCATCGCATCGGTCTCGCTGACACCGAGCACGTCCGCGCTCAAAGTCGGCCAGACCCTCCTGCTTTCCGCTACCCCGCGCGACGCGTCGGGCAACGCACTCGCCGGGCGGAGTATCTCCTGGTCCAGCAACAACAGCGGAATCGCCACCGTGTCGTCGAGCGGACTGGTGACAGCCGTCGGCGCAGGCTCCGCCACCATCACCGCCACGAGTGAGGGCGTCGGCGCGAGCGCCGTCATCTCGGTGACCGCCGCGACCGCGGCCTCCGTCAGCGTGACACCCGCGTCTCCGAACCTGACGGTGGGCCAGAGCGTGCAGCTGTCCGCGGTCGCGAAGGACGGATCGGGGGCGACCATGGCGGGCAGCGTGGCGTGGAGCTCGGCGTCGCCTTCGATCGCCACGGTCTCGGCCAGTGGACTCGTGACCGGCGTTGCCGCAGGCAGCACCACCGTCACCGCCACGAGCCTCGGTCAGAGCGGAAGCGTGATGGTGACCGTGACCGCCGCGCCTCCGATCGCTCCGGCCCCGTACGCGGCTCCGGATCTTCCGCGCGCCCAGGTGGATACTCGCTTCATCACACCTTCGGGCCGGGCGCTCCGCGTCCCGGCCGGCGGCAGCCTCCAGGCCGCGATCGACAGTGCACGCGCCGGGGATGAGATCCGACTCGCGTCGGGGGCGACGTTCAGCGGCAACTTCGCTCTACGTCGCAAGACGGGCACGGGGTGGATCGTGATCAGGACGGATGCGCTCGACGCCAGCCTGCCGGCCGAAGGTGTCCGCACGTCGCCGAGCTACGCGTCCGTGCTCGCCAAGATCACGAGCCCGAACGCCGATCCTGCGATCACGAGCGAGGATGCGGCCGCTGGCTATCGCATCATGAACGTCGAGATCGTCGCGACCGCCTCCGGCTACGGGCTGGTGCGCTTCGGCCAGTCGGCGACGAGCCTGAGTGCCTTGCCTCAGGACATCATTCTGGACCGCGTCTATTACCATAGCGCCGCGGGGACGGGCACGCCGGACGTGCGCGGCATCGATCTCAACGGGATCCGCTGCGCGGTCGTGGACAGCTACATCGATGAGGTCCACACTGCCGGCTTCGAGGTGCAGGGCATTCTGATCTGGAATGGCGCCGGTCCCTTCAAGATCGTGAACAACCACATCGCGGCCGCGGGCGAGAACATGATGATCGGCGGCGTGGATCCCAAGATCCAGAACCTGCGACCGTCAGACATCACGATCCAGCGCAATCACTTCTACAAGCCGATCGCGTGGAAGGGCGTGTGGGGCGGGGTCAAGAACAGCTTCGAGCTCAAGAACGCGCTGCGGGTGCTCATCGAGGGAAATGTCTTCGAGAACAACTGGGTGTCCGGTCAGGATGGCTTCGCCATCGTGCTCAAGTCCATGAACCAGGACTACGGATGCCCGTGGTGCGAGACGAGCCACGTGACCTTCCGCCTGAACAAGATCATGAACGCTCCCGCTGGCGTGAACCTCGTTCAGCAGATCACCGCGTCGAATGGCATTCCTTTCGCCCCGATCAACAACGTGCTGGTGCAGAACAACGCGTTCTACAACATTGGCGCCGACGGCACGAACGGAAGGCTCTTCCAGCTCGCGCAGATCGTCCGCAACGCGACTTTCGACCACAACACAGGCTTCGCGCCCAACCAGCTCCTCGTTCTCACCGGTGATCCGAAGCCCGGCACCGTGATGACGAACAACCTCGTCGCGAACGGGCTGTACGGCATCTTCGGCGATGGCGGTGCCCAGGGCGCCACAGCGCTCAGCACCTTCTGCCCGGGATACATCTTCCAGAAGAACGTCGTGATCGGCGCGTCGGTCGCGCTCTATCCTGCGGGGAATTTCTATCCCGGCTCATCCACCGCGGTAGGATTCCTGAATTACGCTGCCGCCGACTATCGGCTCTCCTCCACCAGTCCGTATCGGAATGCCGGCACAGACGGCAAGGACATCGGCGCCGACTTCACTGCGCTCGGCGCTGCGACCGCGGGTGTCTCCATCCCCTGACCGGGGCGCGACAGCGGCGCGGCGGGGCGCGAGATACCTGGCCGCGCCCCGCCGTGCATTGGTGCGTCACCGCAGCACATCCTCGTAGAGCGCCAGCACCGCGGCGAGGTTGCTGGTGTCCTCCTCGCCGCCTTCGTCCCGCTCGCGCAGCGGTCGCTCGGTCAGCAGCTGCTCCTCGATGGCCGCCCGGAGAACCCGGGCATCGCCGGCTGGGATCAGACGAACGCCCGGCGGCCGCATGCCATTATCGCTGGCGATCACCGGCGTGCCGAGGTGCAGCGCTTCCCGAACCGCGATCGAGTCGCCGTCGTAGTGGGTGGTCCGCAACAGGAGATCGGCGCGGCGGATGAGACGCAGCGTGCTGTCGTGCGGTACATCCCCGGCGAGGAGAATGTGCTCCGAGTCGGGCAGCGCGTCGATGCGGCCTCGCAGCTCCGCCTCGAGACTCCCGCTGCCCGCGATGAGGAGGCCGGCGCCGGGAAAGCGCGCGCGCACAGCCCCCACCACCTCGATCTGCAGCGGTAGCCCGTATTCCGGCTCCAGCAGGCCCACCGTGAGCAGGAGAGGCGAGTGGCTGTCGACGAACCGGCGAAGTCTCACCGGCAGCGGACCGGCACCCTCATCGGCCCTCGGCGCGAACGCGTGGGGCTCGATGAGGCGAACGCGCTCGGGACGGCATCCGATGCGAAGAAACAGATCGACGATCGCCCTGTTCACGCCGATGATGCGGTCGAAGCGCCGCGCCACCAGCTGGCGGAAGCGGTTCGCGGTCGCCCGCCCCGCGGGCGAGGATGGATAGCCGCCCGAGTGAAAGGTCAGCACACTCCGCGACCAGGGAATCGCTGTGCAGGCGAGTCCCAACCGAAGCACGCGCGACGTGAGATCCCCTCCGATGTGGAGATGGATGACGTCGTACTTCCGGGCCACGAGGAGCCGGAGAACCTCGAGGGAGCTGCGCGGGAAATACAGCTGATCCGCGTTCGCCTGGCGATGGCGCGTCACGTTGATCACCGCGCAGTCCACACCGTGATCGCGCAGGTATTGCCGGAGTGCCACCAGATGCGTCTGAACGCCACCCTGCGGCGGCGGGTACGGTCCGACGAGGAGAACGCGCATCCGGACCGTCGTCAGCCGACGGCGTCCTCCCACGCGACGTCGCAACGCTCGAGCGTCCGCGCCGCTTCCAGCATCCGGAGGCACATGATCGTCGAGCGTGCGCCTTCGCGCACTCCCGCCTCCGGTGGCGTCCCGCTCCTGATCGCGCCTACGAATGCGCGCATCTGCTCGGCGTATCCCTTGTCGGCGAACATTTTGGACTTCGACCTCACGGACGCCGCCTGGATGTCGAGGCGCTTGAAGTTCTCGGTCTGCGCCGCGACTGCCGGAGCGAAGACCTCCACCCTCTCACCACCGGAGGTGCGGCTGCCCACGGTGCAGTACGCAAGGCAGGCGATCGATCCGTCGGCGAAGCGGAAGACGGCGGTGATGTTGTTCTCCCCGATGGGGTCCACCACGCCCGTGGGCAGGGAGAACGCCGAGACGTCCCGCGGCTCCTGGTCGAGCAGCCAGCAGAAGAGATCGGTGAAGTGGCACGCCTCGCCGAGGATGGCGCCGCCGATGGCCGGATCGGCCATCCAGTAGCTCCCGGAGATCCCGGGTGAGTTCACCCGGCAGTTGATCACGGCGGGACCGGTCCGTCGCGAGAGCTGGCGCTTCTGCTCGACGTAGAACGGCGCGAAGCGGCGATTGAATCCCACCATCAGCTGCTTGCCCGATCGCCGCACCGCGTCGAGGAGCGTGCGGCACTCGTCCTCGGTCAACGCCATCGGCTTCTCGACGAAGACGTGTTTCCCCGCATCCAGCGCCGCCGCCGCCTGCGCGGCGTGCTGCGCGTTTCGCGTGACGATGAGCACGGCATCGATATCGGGGTCCCGGAGGATCTCCTGGTAGTCGGAGCAGCAATACTCGGCCCCGAAGCGCCGGGCGTAGCTCTTACCCCGCGCGCCGCTCGCCGAGTAGACGGCCCGGAGCGTCAGGTCGTCCATCTTGTTGACGACGGGAAGGTGCGCCCAGCGCGCGATGTTGCCCGCACCCACGAGTGCGAGGCGAATGGCGCCGGCACGCCCGGGACGCGCCGATGGCAGCTCGACTCGGCGCCGCAGCACCCCGCGCGGCGCATCCGGCCCGGCGTCGGCCGCGGGATAGCGCAGCACCACCGCCAGGCTGCTCGACCCCGGCTCCATGATCGTGCGGTATGCCTCGGGCGCGTTCTCGAGCGCGTAGCGGTGGCTGATCAGCTCTTCGACTCGGACGCGGCCAAGCTGAAGCAGCCGGAGGAACTCCTCCATGTTCCGGTTCTCGGTCCACCTCACGTAGGCGAGTGGGTAGTCCTCTCCACGCTGCTCGTAGGCGGGATCGTAGCTCCCGGGGCCATACGCCCTGGACATGAAGAGCTGGATCTCCTTGAGGTACATCTCGAGCCACGGAAAGCTCATCTCGACCGCGCCCACGACAACGATCCGGCCGCGGTCGCGGCAGAGGGCCAGCGCCTGCTCGCACGGCGCGGAGGATTTTGCCGCCGCCGCGACGATGGCGCAGTCCACCCCCCTGCCTGCGGTAAGCGCGCTGACCCGCTCGCGAAGCGAGTCTCCGCC
>JALZAQ010000019.1:0-5533 GCA_030948255.1 Gemmatimonadota bacterium | reverse complement strand
TGATCGGCGCCCAGCTCCCGCGCGCGCGCCACGCGCTCGGGACGTAGATCGATCGCGATTACCGTGGCGCCTTGCAGTCTCGCCAGCTGAGCGACGAGCTGCCCCACCAGTCCGAGCCCGATCACCGCCACGCTCTCACCCAGTCCAATCTGGGCGATCCGGACGGCATTCATCGCAATGCTCCCCAGGGTGGCGAAGGTGGCGTGCTCGAGCGAGACATCGTCAGGCACGCTGGCCACCAGCTTGCGACCGGTCGAGATGCACTCGCCGTGACCGGTTCCCTCGCCCCCGTACGCCACGCGTTGCCCGATCTCGAGATCCGTGACCGTCGGGTGCAGCTCGACGATCACGCCCGCGCCCGAGTAGCCGAGGACGGCGTAATCCGAGAACTTGGCCTTCACCTCGCTCAGGGTTCGCAGCGGCCCGTTGCTCCACGCCGCGTCCCACACCTTCCGGATGTGAGACGGGTTATGGCTCACCTCGCTCAGCACCCCCTCGGTGTGGATGCTGGCCGTCTCCGTGCCGCTGCTGATCAGCGAGAACGACGGCTCGACGAGGACGTGATGGCGGGTGACGACCGGAGCCGGCACGTCATCGACGATGATGTCCTTCAACCCCTTCCGGATGACCTGTTTCATGGCTGTCTGGTGAAGAGCGACGCGCCTTTGGCGCGCACGCACGGTGTCAGAACGATGACGCGGTGGCGGCTCCTGCCATCACCAGCAGATGCCGCGGTAGGAATGTCCATCCGAAATGCGAGCGCCGAACGCGCGAACGAGATCCACCACCACCTGTCCATTGCGAAGCCGCGGCTCGATGTCGCGGAACTCACGCGACCCATTGCCGATCACGATCGTCTCGGCGTGCTCGATCACGTCGCCCATGTCGCTGGACACGAGCTGCCAGATGTGCGGAATCTCCCGCTCGATGTATTCGCGATTCGCGCCGATGAGGTTCGCCCGGGAGACATCGCGGTCGTAGATGCGAAGCTGGAATCCCTTGCCGATGAGCAGCTCGAGGAGCGACACGACGGGCGACTCGCGAAGGTCGTCAGTCCCCGCCTTGAACGCGATGCCGAGCACGCCGATGCGCCGGTGGCCGGTTGCCGACACCAGGTCGTACGCACGCTGGATCTGCTTCTGGTTGCTCTCCAGCGCCGCCCGCAGCACCGGGGTCTCCACCTCCGCCTCGCGTGCGCGGTGCACCACCGCGCGCAGATCCTTCGGCAGGCAGGAGCCCCCGAAGGCGAAGCCCGGCCGGAGATAGGCGGTGGAGATGTTCAGCTTGGTGTCCTGGCAGAAGAGCGCCATCACCTCGTGGCTATCGACGCCCAGCGCGTTGCACACGTTGCCGATCTCGTTCGCGAAGCTGACCTTGAGCCCGTGGAAGCAGTTGGAGGCGTACTTCATCATCTCGGCCACCCGTGTGGCGACGATCCGCACTGGCGCATCGATGCCGGAATACAGAGCGCTCACCGCCTCGCCGGCCGCCGCGTCCTCGGTGCCGATCACCGTGAACGGGGGCTCGAAGAAGTCCCGGATCGAGCTGCCCTCGCGCAGAAACTCGGGATTCATGCACACCCCGAAATCGCGCCCGGCTTTCTTTCCCGACGCCGCCTCCAGCGCCGGGATCACGACGTTCTCCGTGCTGCCCGGGAGCACGGTGCTCCGAATCACGATCGTATGCTTCCCCGGCTTGGCGCGAAGCGCCGCGCCGATCTCGGTGCAGACGCGCTCGACATAGGAGAGATCCAGGCTGCCATTCGTGCGGCTCGGAGTGCCCACGCACACGAGCGACAGGTCGGAGCGGCGCACCGCCTCCACCGAGTCGGTCGTGGCCTCGAGTCGCCCGGCCTCGACCATCTGTGACACCAGCTCCCCGATGCCCGCCTCGACGATCGTCGCCTGACCCCCGTTCATCAGGGCGACCTTGGCCGCACTCACATCCACGCCGATGACGCGGTGCCCCTCTCGGGCGAAGCAGGCGGCGGACACGCAGCCCACGTAGCCGAGTCCGAAAACACTGATCGACGATGGCATCACGCCCGAGTGGTCACGGTGGAAGGGGGGGGAGCGGCGACGCGCGCACAGATCTCGACGAACGCATCGGCAACGCGATCCCATCCAAACTCGCCGCGGACGAGCGTACCGCCCCGCGCTCCGATGCGCGCGGCCATCTGCGGATCGTTGAGCAGCCGGACCACCGCCGACGCCAGCTCGGCCGGCTCGTCCGCGACAAGGATCTCCTCGCCGTCGCGCACCGGGAGCCCTTCGGCCCCGATGGTCGTGGAGACGACCGGCCGGTCCATCGCCATGGCCTCGAATATCTTGAGTCGCGTGCCTCCGCCGATCCGGAGGGGAACGACAAAGACCGCCGCGCGCTCGATGAATGGCCGGACGTCGTCCACCCGTCCGGTGACGCGCACCGAGGGATCCCGTTCCGCCAGCTCGCGTATCCGCGCCGGCGGATTGCGGCCGACCACGGTGAGAGTCACGTCCGGAACGGCCGCGCGCACACTGGGCAGAACCTGGTTCACGAAGTGAAGAATCCCATCCTGGTTGGGCAGCCAGTCCATGGAGCCGGTGAACACCAGCTCGTGCGGCTGTCGCGGCAGCTTTCCGGTCGAGCGATAATAGGCCGTGTCGACGCCCGTCGGCACCGCCGCGACCCCTACCGCCCCGTAGTCCCGCGCCATCGCGTCCCGGTCTTCGACCGACACCGCGATCACCTGGTCGAAGCGATGGCACTGCTCGCGCTCGAACTGCTGCATCCGCCGCCACTGCCCCCGCAGGTAGCGCCGCGCTGCCGGGTTCCGCGCAGTTGCCGTGTGGCGCTCCCAGATCGTCGCCTCGACGTTGTGCTGAAAGAGAACCGTCGGACAGCGCACCGATGCCGGCACGTTCACGGCCGGCGCCAGGAAGTCGCAGACCATCACGTCGAATTCGCCGCGCGAACTCAACTGAGCGATGCGTGTCCGCATTTCCGGCGATTGGTACTTCCAGATCGCGTACGGAAGCCGCGACCCCAGGTTGCGCAGGAGCTCGGCATAGAACGCGGGAGTGCCCTTCCGGGTCGTCGCGAACGGAACCCGGATCAGCGTGTCGCAGTACTCGTCGGATCGCGCGACGGCGTCAGGCGCCGCGTCGCCATCGTCGAGGGCCAGGTACGTCACATGATGCTCCCGTCGCAGCTCGCGCAGCATGTAGTACGTGCGGATCCGCCCCCCTTTGTCCACGGGGTGCAGCAGCTCCGATTTGAGCCAGAGGATCCTCATGGACGCGGCTCGGGCACGGCGCTCACCGCCATCCCGCCGCGCACCGCGCGCACGGCGCCCCCTCGGGCCGGTGCCCGCACCATCGCGACCGAGACATCATCCGGCGACTCACGATCGATGAAGATGCGGTGCCATACCTCGAGGTTCACCAGCGACCAGAGCCGCTCAGCGTGGTTGCCCTCGCCGGCGCGATGCTCGGCGACGAGCCGGCGAAGATATCCGGCGTCCAGGAGGCCACGAGCCGCGGCACGCTGTCCACACACGAACTCCTCCATCACCGGGGCGAAAGCACCGCGAAACCATGACCCGATGGGAACCGGAAAGCCCATCTTGCGGCGGCTCAGGATCTCCGCCGGCAGCGCGTCCCGCATCGCCCGCCGGAGAATGTACTTCGTCGTCATCCCGCGGAGCTTCATCCGCTCGGGCAATCGGGCGACGAACTCCACCAGGGGATGATCGAGGAACGGCACCCGGCTCTCGATCGAGGCAGCCATGCTCATCTGGTCCTGCTTCATGAGCAACTCGTGCAGATACGTCTTCGTGTCCGCGTAGAGCAGGCGATCCAGGAGAGCGGGTGAGTCGCAGCGCTCCAGCGCCCGGTGTGCGGCCGCGTACGGGTCCACCCCCGCGAGCGTCTCCCGCACCGGCGATGCCAGGAGCTCCCGCTGTCGCGCCCGCGAGAAGACGGCGAAATTGTCGTAGTACAGCGCGTCCAGATCGGCCGGCAGCGCGAGAAAGGTGCGGATCAGCTTGCGCCGCGCGCGCGAATCGAGGCCAAGAGCCTCGATCCGTTCCCTCACGGCGCGACGGACTGCGACCGGCAACACCCGCTGGTATCGCTGTCCGAACGCCAGATTGTAGAGGGTCGTGCGGTAGCGGCCGTACCCCGCAAGCGTCTCGTCGCTCCCCTCTCCGGTGAGCACGACCTTGACGTGATCGGCGGCGAGACGCGACACGAAGTTGAGTGCCACGCTCGAGGGGTGCGCCATCGGCTCGTCCTCGTGCCAGACGAGACGGGGCACGGCGCTGAAAAAATCCTCCGGGCTCACCACCGTCTCGTGATGATCCGTCCGGTAGCGCTCCGCCACGAGGCGCGCGTAGCCGAGCTCGTTCGCCTCGCGCTCCGCGAACGCGACCGAGAACGTCTTGATCGGCTGATCCACCAGCCCGCTCATCGTCGCCGTGATGGCCGCGGAATCGATGCCTCCCGAGAGGAACACGCCCAACGGGACATCGGACATCAGTCGCAGCCACACGGCCTCGCGAAAGCGCTCGCGATACTCCTCGACGAGGGCTCGCTCCGACAGCGCGCCTGAGTCGTGCGACGCGAAGCTGAGATCCCAGTATGGCTCGATGACCGTCTCGCCATCGCGCCAGAGAAGCGTATGTCCCGGCGGGAGTCGACGCACGCCCTCGAACAGCGTCTCGTTCCCCGACGGCGCGTGATTCGCCAGATAGTCCGGCAGCTGGCCGAGATCGAGGGAGGGGGCCACCACCCCCACCTCGAGCAGCGCCTTGATCTCGGAGGCGAAGTACAGAGCCCCATCATCCGTCGCGACATAGTACAGCGGCTTCACCCCAAACCGGTCGCGGGCCAGGAAGAGCTCCCGTCGGCTGCCATTCCAGATGGCGAACGCGAACATCCCGCGCAGCCGGCGCGGAACGGATCGCCCTTCTCGCTCGTAGAGGTGCAGCACCGTCTCGGTATCGCACCGCGTGTGGTAACGAACGCCCTGCGCCTCCAGCTGGGCCTTGAGGTCAGGATGGTTGAAGACCTCGCCGTTGTACACGATCTGGAGCGTTCCGTCCGCGCTCGCCATCGGCTGGTGGCCACCCGCGACATCCACGATGCTCAGCCGGCGATGTCCGAGGCCGACGTGTGGCTGCACGAACAGCCCCGCGTCATCGGGACCGCGATGGCGCAGCTGATCGCGCATCCGTGTCAGCAGCTGCGCGTCCAGAGTTCGTCGCGAACGCGTCGGGATGACGATCCCGCAAATGCCGCACATGAGTCAGATACCTGTCGGGGGCGCGGGTCAGACCCGCTCGAGCGGTAGCCGCCGCTCGGGGCGGGGCACGCTCTCGCAATGTAGCGCGCCGCCCTGCACCCGGTGCATCACACCGTTGATGGTGATCTGCGTCGCCCGCAGGCCAGCCACGCGGATCGCACCCGGCGCGCCGGTCTCGATCGACCAGTGTCCCTCGGAGCACCTCGCGCTCAGATGGCCCGCCGCCGAGGCGGCCACCCCCACCCCCACC
>JALZAQ010000018.1:49297-51276 GCA_030948255.1 Gemmatimonadota bacterium | reverse complement strand
GCCCTTGGTGATGCCAGCGCTGGTGATCGTGATTGTCACGTTCTTCGACGGTGCATCGTTGATCGCTGCCATGGACGTCGAGTAGGTCTGGTTATCGGCGAAGTAACCCTCTTCGGCCGTCGCCAGATTGCGCAGGTCGGTCTTGACCGTGGCGAAGTACGCCTTGTCCTTCGTGTTGGCGAACTTCGGGATCGCGATCGCGGCCAGAATGCCGATGATGACGACCACGATCAGCAGCTCGATCAGCGTAAAGCCCTTGCGAATATTCTTCTGCATTTGTGACACTCCTGCGGTGGGGTGGCGAGAGCACGGGGTGAACAGAATCGATCAACCGGACTTGAAGCCCCTGCGTGCCCGGGTCCTGGCGGCCTGTAATGCAGGAGTGGGGCCGCGGCAGCGTTTTTGATAACTCCTATTGAGTCAATAACTTAGGGGAATGATTAGAGCGATCTTTGCATTTTGAATGCCGCGCCTTGCGATGAATCGGGCAGGAAGCGGCATCGTTTGTGAGCGGGGTCACGGAGCGATCGGCTTGATGTCGCTGTTCCGCACGTCGATCACGATCAGCCCTTCCGATGTCAGACCAAAGATCTTGAGTACGATCGCCGGATCGTCGGCCGGGAAGCGGTGCGTCACGCGGATCGGTCCGTACAGGGTCGCCCGGACGGGGAGCGTGCCGCGGTTGAGGAAGTGGAAGCTGTCCACGATCTCGATCGTGCCGTTGGACGAGGCTACGAAAGCGACGCGCGTGGAGTCGTTGAGGCTGACGCCGGTTCCGATGTTGTCGGGGTGGAAGGCAATTCCGGAGCCGGTCGAGAAGGTCTGCACCTTTCCTTGCAGCCGCAGCGTGTAGGGCGACTGGACGTCGAAGAAGTACGATTCCGACCCGTGGGCCGCGGCCTCGGAGCTGTTCTTGTTGATCGCGACGCCGAAGATCGACTCCGAGGCGTTGTTCACCAGGTCCGTCACCGAGAGGCTGGGTGAGAAGAGGTGGCCCTTGGGGGTGCAGCCCGACTCCGCCACGGCGCAGTCGCGGATCGTCATCACACGCCCCGCCCGGGTTCCGCTGTTGCCTTCACCGAAGGCGATGAACCGGCGGTCGCCACCGGCCGCGACGTATGTGGTGTCCTCGAGCCCGAGTGACTTGATGTCGAGGTTGGACACGAGCGCGATGTCCGATGCCTGGCCATAGGTCGCCAGGAAGAAGTTGTTCATGGCCCGCACCGTCGAGGTCGGCTCGTTGCCGATGAAGCAGGCCGAGGCGGCGCTGGTGAACCCGTACGGGCGATCGCAGATGATGATGCTGTCGGAGACGCTCGGCGTGACCCCTCCCTGGACGAACACGCTGTCGGCGTTGATGACCGCCACGTGTCCCTGGTTGCCGAAGGTGCCGTACTGCCAGAGCTGCTGTGACTCGGGCTGAGCGAGATTCGGGTCGTAGTGGCGGAGCGTCCCGTCCGGCGCCGAGGGGGTGGGCTTGGTGGAGAAGTAGATGTCGCCGGTCACCGACTGGGCGACGTACTGGGGGCGATCGGAGTAATCGTAGATGGTGACCTTGAGCCGCGCGATTCCGGAGGCGTCGAGGGATACCTGGACGTCGGCGACGAAGTTGTTGGTGGTCTTGATTCGCCGGGCATCGACCTCGTTCACGTTGTTGATGCTGGGCGAGCCGATGAACACTCGGCTGATGTTCGTTCCGCCCGAGTTGGCGACGAGCAAGGTATCGGCGCTGTTGTCGACGAACATGCCCCAGGGGTGCGAGCCGACGGCGATCTTCTTGGCGTTGAAGGCATCGGGCCCGCCCTCCCAGACCTCGAGGCGATCGAAGGTGATGTTCGAGAGGTAGGCGCGCTGCCGGAGGGTGTCGACCGCGATGTCGCCGGCGACGCCGCCGCTCGGAAGCGAGAAGGTGCGGCCGAACACCACGAGCGAGGTGTCGGGACGCGCGCTCGCGACGCTCGCTTGCGGCTGGGTGGCTC
>JALZAQ010000018.1:0-49287 GCA_030948255.1 Gemmatimonadota bacterium | reverse complement strand
CGGCAGGGAGTAGCCGATGTTGCCGCGCGTATCGGCGGCGAACGACGTGATCACGATCTTCTGTCCGACGGAGGCCGCCGGCACGCTCAGCCGGATCGCGACGGTGGCATCGGTGAAGCTGCCGCCGACGATCACGCTGTCGCGCTTGATCAGGACTCCATCGCTCTCGCGCCGCATGATGAATCCGATGTACTGGATTCCGCTGGGGTCGACCGCCCGGATGCTCACGGAATCGCTCGTCTCGATCCTGCTTCTCAGCGACTGGAAGACGAGCGGCGGGGTGACATCCGCGGCCGGGGACTGTACGCTGACGACGACGCTGCCACCCGAGCCGGGCTGTCCGAGGGCATCGGTCGCGAACGGTGTGATCGTGAAGGTGCTGGGCGCGGCCGTGGCGGCCGGCACAGTCAGCGTGTCGATGAAGACAAGGGTGTCCTTCACCGTTGCCGGGGTGGGTGCGGTCCGCGTCACGGTGAATGCACCGGTGACGTTGTAGCCGAGTACCCGGACACCGTCACGGTCCACGGCGCGGAGCTCGACGACGATTGATTTACCCGGCGCGGCGACGGCGCCCGCGCCCGGACGAATGACAACGATGCTCGGGCCGGAGACGACCTGAATGCGCCGGACGACGACCGAGTCGTTGCCCGCCACATCGGTGACCCGGGCGATCAGGTAGAGCGGTCCGGTGGTGCTGTCCGCGGGGTTCTTGACGGTGAGCAGTCGGGTGATGGTGGTGTCGCGCGTGCCGGCGGGGAAGGACTGGGCTCGTCCACCGATGTTGACCGGGGCAAAAACGGTGTCGTAGCGAAGCGTGGTGTCTACCGCGCCGAGATTGGGATCGCCTCGTGTGGAGATACCCACCACGGTGACGCGGGCGACGCCCACGTTATCGGTGACGCGGAGCTGGACGCGGATCGTGGCACCGGTGGTGACGTTCGAGTCCGCCGGCGGCGAGAGGAACTGCAGCCCGGGCTTGATCGCATCGCTGACGGTGATCGGTACGAGGCTGGCCAGCGCGCCGTTGAGTGCGGTGTTTCTGGCGAAGCCGCGAACGCTGTAGCTGCCCGGGGGCAGGGACGCCAGGATGACCGCATTGAAGGTGCGGGTTACCGATATCGGCGAGCCGGTGACGTTCACCGAGTCGGCCTGGAGGACCGTGATGGCTCCGTTGGAATCGGTCTTGACGATCTGATAGCCGATGCGCGTGATCCCGGTCGGATCCGTGGCGGTGACGGTGATGCGCGTGCTGTCACCGGCACGGAATGCAGCCCCGCTGGCGGGGGTGGTGACGCTGACGACCGGAGCGCTCGAGTTGAAGGCGATGACCCCGACCAGCGGAGTGACCGTGACGTTGCCAGCGCCATCGGTGGCGGCGCCCGAGATCTGCAGCACCGTTCCGCTCAGCACGCCCGCCAGCTGAACGGGGATGGTTCCCTGGAAGACGGGGGTGGCGGTGGTGAAGGTGGTGTCGAAGACCGACAGTCCGTTCATCAGCACGCTGATGTGCTTGAGCGACAGATTGTCGCGCGCGCTGATGGTGACCTGCACCGGCGTGCCGACATCCACCGAATCGCGCTGCGAAGCAACCTGCAGCGTGATGGTCGGTGGAATGCGGTCCGGGCCGGTGACGTCGTTCCGCCTGGTGTCGCAGCCGGAGAACGACAGTGCGCCGAAGAGGAGCGCCCCGACGGTCAGGCGCGGCAGGATAGTCAGCTTCATGGGTGCCTCAGATCAACGGTTGTCGGCGCCGCTCGGAGGTCCGAGCTTCTCGCCGTCATCCACAATGTGCGGGGTCACGAGGATGAGCAGGTCGCGCTTGTCCTCGTTCGTCGTGGTGTGGCCGAACAGGCGCCCGACGAGGGGAAGATCCACCAGGATCGGGATTCCCGAGCGAGACGAGGTGAGCTGGGTCACGGTCAGACCGCCGATCACCGCCGTCTCGCCGTCGTTGACGAGGAGTTGGTTGTCGGCCTTCTGCGTCTGGAAGGTGAATCCGAGATCCGACGCGGCGGCCTGAAGGTTCGACCGCTCGGCGTGCAGCACCATCAAGATCTGGCGATTGTTCGTGACGTGCGGGGTGACTGCGAGGTTGATGCCGGTCTGCTTGAAACTGACCGTCGCGCGCGGCTGCTGCTGCTGGCCGCCCTGGGCTTGGGCCTGCGTGCCGAGGTCGATGATGCGGATCGGCGTCTCCTCGCCCGACAGGATCTCGGCGCGCCGGTTGTCGAGCGTCGTGACGCTCGGCTCGGCCTGAATGTCGGCCAGCCGGACTTCCTGGAGCGCATCGATGAAGGTCGAGAGGTTGAACTTGCCGATCGCGGTCGAGAAGATGAGCTCGAGCGCCGGCTGGACGACCCGCTGATTCGCGTTGGCGATGCCGGAGAGCGCGTTGCCCCCGATCTCGACGACGTTGAGGTTCTGGTTGAACGACGTTCCGCCGCCGAGCGCATCCGGGATCCCATCGCCATTGGTGTCGATCGGCTTGAGGGTCGTCGGATCCGTGCGCTGCACGAGCTTGTTGAAGAACTGGCCCGACGTGCCGAGGTCGTAGGCGATGCCCAGATCCTCGATGTTGGTCCGGTTGACGAAGATGATCTTGGCCTTGATCGCGATCTGTGGCGTGCGCAGGTCGAGATCCTTGATGTAGCTGGCGATGTCCTGGATCCGCGACGCGACATCGGTGATGACGAGCCGGTTCGTGGAGCTATCAGCGGAGACGCTGCCGCGGACGCGGCACTGTCCGGCGGCGGCCCCGCCGGCGGATGGTCCGGAAGCTCCGCTCCGATTGCCGCAATCCTGCGACAGCAGGCTCTTCACGGTCTCGACGAGCGACCGGGCGTTGGTGTAGTTGACGGCGATGATTTGCGTCGTCAGGGGCTCGGTTGCCTGCTGGGCCGCGATGTTGTCGTAGCTGTCGACGGTGATGATGCCGTCCTGGTCCTCTCGGGCGGCCAGCCCCTGAGCTTGCAGGATGGCCCGGAGCGCGACGTCCCAGGGCTGGTCGCGGATCTCGGCCGACACGGTGCCGGTCACGCCCTTGCCGACGACGATCGTCCGGCCGGAGAAGACGGCGAAGGCCGCGAGCACATCGCGAATGTCGGCGTCCTGGTAGGTCACGGTGATGCGGGGCTCGTCGACCTTCCCGGCGACCGCGACACCGACGTCTCTGAGGCGGTTGCGGGAGGTGATTTTCTGGCCCGCCGTCCGGGGCTGCTGCGGGGCGACCTCGCCCGGGGACGCGTGCGCGACGACCAGGCTCGCGGTGGCGGCGGGATTTGCGCTTGCCACTGCCAGCCGCGGGCCGGCGACGTTCCACGACGCGAAGCTCGGTGTACCGCTCCCTTCGATGCTGATACGCACCTCGTGCTCACCCCGAGTGACCGTGTACTTCCGATCGATATCGAGGTCGAGAACGATGCGCACGACATCCTCGCGGTACTGCGCGATGCGGACGTTCAGGATGCCGCCGCGAGGAACGCGGTCGTAGAGGCGTGGCGGCACGCCGAGACGCGCACCGCGCAGGTCGAGCACGACCCGCGGAGGCGAGCCGAGGCTGAAGTCCTGCATGTCGACTGCGCCGTCCACGGCGATCACCAGCTCGGCCCGGCCGGTCACGGCGACGACGCTCAGCGACGTCACCTCGATCTTCGGGGATTCGTGGCTTCCTGCCGCGCGGGCTACCGGGGCGCTCAGAGAGAGCGCGACCGCGATCAGTCCGGCCAACGTCCAGATCCGCCTCATGGCGTCCTCACTCGTGTGGAATCGCTCAGCCCCAGGATTTGCTGGCGGCTGTACCCAAGCTCTTCAAGCGTGAAGACGACCGAGCGGGGCTGGATTTGCGCGACGCGCATGCGACCCAGCGTCTGCCCCACCTTCACGCGGTACTGCTCCTTGCTGCCGAGGTCGCGGAGAATGGCGACCGAATGTCCCGCCGGATCGTAGAGCACGGCCACGAGCCGCAGATCGTTGATCATCGGCCGGAGCTCGTTGCTGTTGAGCAGCGACGCGAACGGATCCCGACGGCTATCCGGCTCGTAGCTGAAGACCTCGCGGGAGAGAGCGATATCACCGCCGCTCTTGCCACGCGCGGATACGGAGCTGCTGCCGCCGCCAATGGTGCCGGCGGCCGGCCGCTGAGCCGCGCCGGGGGTCGGCGTCTGTGCTGCGGCCGGCGCGGATGGCTTCGGAGCAACCGTCTTCGGAGCGGGGGCTTGGGGGGCCGGCGCCTGCATCTGCTCCGCCGCCGTGTGGGCGTCAGTCGCCGCCACGGCATTCCGGGCGAGCTCCTTCGGGCGCGAGATGTTCGGTGGCGCGATCTGCGCCTCGAGCCGCGCCGAGAGAACAGCCAGGATCCCGGTGACGAGGATGGCGGCCAGCACGCGCGTCGGGCTCGGCTGCTTGCTCATGACTTCGCTCCCGCGGTCTTCTTGGCCGGCTGGACGAGCGGCGTTTTCCGGGCGACAAAGGTCTGTAGCTGGAAGCGCGCCTCGATCGTCACCGTCTTCGCCCCCTTCTGTTTGGGGCGGTTCGCCGTCGCTCCGAGGGTGGGCTGCTGCAGGGTGAGGTTCACCGGGATGACGATGCGGGTGAGCGACCCGACGTTCGCGAGCAAGGTTGCGATCTGATGGAAGCTCCCGAGCACCCCGACGCCGTAACGGTAGGTGTCGTAGTTCTCTCCCTCGACGACCGGCTGGGGGTCCACCTGCGCGAGGTCGAGACCGACGCGCCGCGCCGCCGTGGACACCTGCTCGAGGAGCGCGGGCACCTCGTTGCCCTGCGGCACGAGCGTCCGGATCAGCTCGAAGTTCTGCTGGTAGAGCGCAAGCTGTCGCGAGAGATCACTCGCGTTTCCGCGCGCGATGTCGGCCTTGGCTCGGTTCGTTTCCGCTACCATTGCCTGGATCCGATGGTCCTTCTCGGACAGCACCGCGGCCTTCTTGTCGTAGGCGAAGTACCAGTACGCGCCCACCGCGACGACCGAGAGAAGAATCGTGAAGACGAGCATCTGCTCGCGCTGACCCCTGGGTAGGATCGCCACGGGTTACCTCACCGACAGGGAGACAGGTACCGTCCGGACGGCAGACGGGTCGGGCGCCTGATAGCTCGCCTCGAGCTGGAACTCGGTGACTTCCTTACCGTCTACGACGACCAGCGCCGATTTGACCAGCGCCACGTTCTCGATGAACGGCGACGCCTCGAGCAGCTTCATGAAGCGCGTCAGCGCCTGGATGTCGACGGTGTTTCCGACGATCCGGAACTGGACGCCGGCCGTCATCCCGGAATCCGACAGGACGGCGGCATCACCCTTTGGCTTCGGGCTCTTGCCATCCTTTGCATCGGGCGCCGCGGCGGGCGGCGGGGCGGGCGCAGCGGCGATCTGGCTCACGTTGGTCTGGGTGATCGATGTCAGCCAGGTAAAGGGCGGCAGCGCGCGGCTGACCTCGTCCAGAATGTGGGGCCAGATGAAGCGCTTGCTGTCGAAGGAGCGGATGAGCTCGACCTGCCTGACGATCGAATCGCGCCGCGCCTCGGCCTTGCGCTTCTGGTTGACCAGGGCGGAGTAGCGGATCGAGTCCTGCTCGGCGGTTCGGAGGCGTGCATCGAGAGAGCGCTGCCGAGCGCTCTGCGTGACCCACATCCCGCCCACGGCAAGGATCGCGACGATGACCGCGGCCACCGCGCCGAGGAGGAACGGATCCTTGATCTGCGAGAAGAAACCGGCTGCGATGCCCCCGAGATTCACTCCGGGGCCGCGACTCCGGGTCTTTTTCCCGGCGCCGGGCAGAAGATTGATTTCAATCATGACGAAGCCTTCGGCGGGAGATCAGGCGACCTGGCGAAGCGCCAGCCCGATGGGGAGCATGAGCAGCGGGGCAACGTCGTCAATGACGAGCGCATCGAACGCGCCGTCACGTACGCGCAGGCGTTGCAGCGGGTTGGCCTGCTCGACGGGAAGACGGAGACGGGAGGCCAGAGCGTCGTTCAGACCCGGCACGCGCGAGCCGCCGCCGCAGGTGTAAACCGACTTGAGCTTGTTGGTGGAGCGCGAAGAGGTGGACAGAAACTGTACGGCGCGCTCGATACCGACTCCGATCTCCTCTCCGCGGCTGTCGGTGACCGCCTGGAGGTGCGGGCTGCGATCGTAGCCCTGCAGCAGGGCATCCGCTTCCTCGACGCTGAGGCCGCGCTCGCGCTGGAGATCCTCGCGAAAGCGACGAGTGCCGACCGCGATGTCGCGCGTGAGCACAGGGATGCCGTCGTCGAGGACGTTGACGTTCGTGACCTCGTGTCCGATGTTCACGAGGCACACCACTCCGGACATCGCGTCGGGGTAGTTGAGCTCGAAGGCGTTGTGGAGGGCGAACGCATCCACGTCCACGCACGCGGGCGACACCTCGGCGTCGGTCAGCAGCCGCAACTTGCTCTCGATCAGCTCTCTCTTGGCGGCGACGAGCAGGACGCTCATCTCGAGCCCGTCGGCCTCGGGATCCAGGATCTGGAAGTCCAGCTCCACGGATTCCATGTCGAACGGAACGTGCTGCTCGGCTTCCCAGCGGATGATCTCACGCGCCTGCTGCTCCTTCACGCGGTCGATCTGGATCTTCTTGATGATCACATCGCGTCCGCCGACGGCGGTGACGACTCCAGGCGAACGGCCCCCGACACTGGCGATCGCGCCGCGTACCGCATCGGCGACGATTCCCGGATCCATGATCTCGCCTTCGACGATCGCATCGGCGAGGAGAGGAACGATCGCCACCTTGATGAGCTCGGGCTCACTGCGACCGTGGTCAATAACCACGACCTTGATCAGGCCCGAGCCGATGTCGAGCCCGATTGTCGTCTTCTTGCGACCGAAGAGCGCCATATGTGCGATCTGGTGACGGTGAGGTAGGAACCGCTACGACCGATGGCAAGCAAACTGCTGGGCGGCACTGCGCGGTTGGGAGACCGCGGATGAGAGCCGCAAGTATCCGTCAAACGATCGGGGCCACGTTACGTAACAGGCGAGGCGGAGGGCGTAAGTAACGAGCGAGCAAGGGGACCGGCAGCCGGTGATGGGGGGAGACTCGCTACGCGCGCAGGTGGGACCACAGGAAGCGCCGAAAGGCGAACGGGCGGCCCGATGCTCGGCCGCCCGTTCGAGGTGCGAAAATCTGTCGTGCACCTCAGCTGATCACGTCATCAATTCCTTCTCCCGATGGCCGGCATCGGCCGCCGGACAGCCGGAGCTCAGTACAACTCCACCCACGACCGCCCCTTCACGGGGGTGGGAAACGCGGAGGAGTTGAGGGCCCTCGAGACGGCGCACGAGGAGTAATGGATCACGGCGTTGCCGAGCACGGTGTTCTGCTCGAGGTCCACGTTGGCCGCCATGACGCCCCCGTTGAAGTGGCCGCCCGTACCGGTGGCCTTGAGATGGCCGCGCACGATCACCGGGCCGTAGAACTCGAAGCCTCCGGACACCTCCAGGTCGCCATCCACGAGGAGCATTCCCTGGCCGTACCCTCCAGTGATCTTGAGATCGCCTGTCGCATGGATGATCGGGAAGAAGTCCTGGCACGCGGTGTTGAGGAGGACCCTGTACGGATCGCCCCAGTTCGACATCGCGGCAGTATTGCACGAGCCATCGCCATTGAATTGTGCTGACATCCCGTTGATCGTGGGGCCCCCGGCATAGGTCTTGGTCGCCAGAGCGGTCATGCTTGCCCAATCCTGGCTCCCGAAGTTGGTGTACGTATTGGTGTCGCCGGCGAGCGGGGTCTGCAGAATCTTTGGGCTGCCGGCAAGGCAGCTGTAGCCGCCGCATCCCGAGGTGGTGATCTGGGTCGTATCGTTGATGGCAAGCGCCGGAAGCGACGGTCCCGGAGGGGGACAGTTCCACCCGGCGTATGTGGTATCGTTGCCATCGATGTACGACGAGCCGCCGATCTTGGTGGCGCCCCGGGTGGTCAGTCCCGCCAGAATCCTGATCGTTGGGACGTTCAGAGTGATCAGCATCCCGACACGGCGGCGCGCCATCGTCCCGATTCCGGTACCGACCCGACCCTCGGAGACCACCTGGAAGGTCTCCTGGGTGAGGCGCGTGATATGGATCGAGTCCGTGGACCCATCGCCCGGTGTAAGGGCTGTGTCTTTCACGGCCCCGTTCGCCATGCTGGTGTTCCACTTCATGTTCCAGTTGGTCGGCGAGAGGATCGCGTTGAGGCCATATTCCGCCGCGGTGAGCGACCGGGTCTGCATCAAGGCATTGCGCCCGATCCGGTATTCCTGGGAGGAGGCGAAGAAGACGCCGCCGATGAGGCCGCCGATCACCACAATCGCCGCGATGGCGAGTGCGAGGGCGAAGCCCGGGCGGCAGTCGCGAGAATGGCGCATGAGTAACCTCGTGGGAGAGTACATGCCTAGTTGCGAACCGCGATGACGACGCTGGTGGAATCGGCGTACAGACCCGCGGCGTGTCCCGCGATGCGGACATCATCACGGCTCTGCGAGCGCGCGACGACTCCGATGCGCCGGACGTTGGCGGGTGTCACCGTCACGGCGCCGTTGATGTCGTAGTAGGTGAAAACGAGCCCGCCGTAGCTTCCGGGCGGGAGATAGGGCCCGCTCACCGGCTGCACTGTACCGCACCCGCGCGACGCGTTGCAGTCGTAGAAGCCCAGGTAGTAACGGCCGTCGGCCGCGGCGTAGAGCTGGAGGCGAGAGTGACGGACGAAGCGAATGGCCGACCCGACCACCTCGGTGGCATTCAACGCGGGCGAGATACCGAGGGAGATTCCGTTCGCCTGCTCGAGGACGGTTGACGTGAAGCCGGTCGTGATCGGGCAGACGCCGACAATGGGCGCGCTCGTCACCACGTGCACGCGCCAGGCGTCGTCCGAGGTATCGGGCTTCGTTCCCGAATCGTAAACGAGAAGGGTGTCGCTGACCTGCGGAGCGCTCAGCCAGACCGTGAGAGCATTGTTCTTTCCGAGGGGCGGAAGAACGATGGTCGTCCCCAGAATGCCGGCGCAGACGAGCGACGCCCCGAGGTTCGCTCGATAGTCTATCGAGCTTGCCCCCATCGCGTAGATGTCGCTGCTCTTCGGCGAGATACCGCGCAGCTCGCTCGGCACCAGCTCGGAGAGCTCGCGCACGCTGCCCCGGGTCTCGATGATCTCGGACGTGCCGGTGTAGAAGCGCTGTTGATTGACGATCACGGCCGTGAGCCCCGCGATCACGAATCCGAGGAGAACCATCACCGTCAGGATCTCGACGAGCGTGAAGCCGCGACGCGGGCCCGACGCCGGCAGACTTCGCCAAGTGTTCAGCATCGGACGTAGCTCCGGTAGACCTGCGTACGAGGCCCGGTCGGATTCGGGAAAGTGACGGTGTCCGAGACGACGAACTGCCTCGTTCCGGCGGACGTGGCGACCCATCTCTCGGTGATGCCGCTCGTGGAGGCCGTACCGGTGACGATGGAGGCGCAAGGGGTGCTTCGCAGAGTCTCGAAGCGCGACTGGGCCACGGCCGCCGACTGGGCGCGGCGCGCACCGCCACCCATCTGGCGATTGACGACTGCCGCCGTGCTCGCGAGCCCGAGCACGCCAATGCTCATGATCATCACGGCCACGAGCAGCTCGACGATGGTGAAGCCATGCCGCGCCGGGCGGGCCGGCCGGGGAGCTGGAAGTCGCATTAGAGTCCGCATTTGATGGTGGAGATCCGTCCGAGGCCGAGGACGCACACGGAATCGCTCTTCGAGCCCTGGGTGACAAGTATCGTCGCCGTTCCGCTGAGAGTGGAAGCGAAACCGCGGGGATCGTATTGGATCGTGTCACGGCTCGCAGTGACCGTCACGCCGTACATCGTTCCGAGGTTCTGCGCGGGGGAGAAGGCGACCTTGGTCCCCCCCTGGTCGAGCAGTACCTGGATGCTGTTGCCGGTGCGGACGAAGAGCGCCGGCTGGCCGTTCTCGATCGCGGCGGCGCGGGTGCGCACCAGGTAGGCGGCGACCTGCTGCTTGGCACTTCGGGTGGCGGGACCGCTGAGAGAGCGCATCAGCGTCGGAACGCCGATGGCGCCGAGGATGCCGATGATGGCCAGAACGGCCAGCGTCTCGATCAGGGTGAAGCCGCGCGGAGTCGCGCTCGGGGTCGTGTTCATGGGGCCCCGTTATGCGCGACCCGTGCCGTTCGCTAAGCCATTGTCAGTGTGTGATTTGCATTTTCCGAATGTGCTCCGGGCCGCGCAACTTGTTGCGCATGTTGCAACTTATTGCGGCGTCCGGGAGATCAGTCGCCGAGCCCGTACTCGCGGATCTTGTAGAGCAGCGCGCGGTGGGAGAGCTCGAGCAGCTCGGCGGCGCGCGTGCGATTCCCGCGGGTCCGTTCCAGCGCGCGGCTGATGAGCGTCTTCTCGAGCTCCTCCGATTGCCGCTTCACGGAGAGGTCGCCGGCCGCTCCGGGCTCGCTCGAGGGCCGGCGGGACCGCAGCGCCTCCGGAAGATGCTCGGCGTCGATAGTGCCCACCTCGGTGAGCACGAGAGCCCGCTCGATGACGTTCTCCAGCTCACGGATGTTGCCCGGCCAGGAATACTCCACCAGCTGCCGCATGGCGGCCGGGGCGACCGCCGCCACGGAAAGGCCCAGCCGCTTGTTGTAGCGGTCGAGGAAGTGACGGGCGAGCTCGGGGATGTCCTCCGGCCGCTCTCGCAGCGGGGCCAACGGAATGTTGACGACGTTCACCCGGTAGTAGAGGTCGCCCCGGAAGCGCCCGCTCCCCACGTCGGCATCGAGGTCCCGATTGGTGGCAGCGATGACGCGTGCATCGGTGCGACGCGAGGTGGTGGCTCCCACCCGCCGCACCTCCTCTTCCTGAAGTACCCGCAGGAGCTTGACCTGGAGGGGCGCGGGGAGCTCCCCGATCTCGTCCAGGAAGAGCGTTCCTCCTTCTGCCTCCTCGAAGAGACCGGACTTGTCGGTCCAGGCGCCGGTGAACGCGCCCTTCACGTGACCGAACAGCTCGCTCTCCAGCAGGGGCTCCGGGATTGCGCCGCAGTTGACCGCCACGAATGGCGCGGTGCTGCGCGGACTCGCCCGATGGATGAGCCGGGCGACCAGCTCCTTCCCCGTGCCGCTCTCGCCCGTTATCAGCACCGTGGACGAATGACGGGCCACCTTGTGGGCGATCTCGAGGGCGGTCCGCACCGCTTCGCTGTGACCGATGATCTCTCCGCTGCGAATCGCGCTCAGCTCCTGCTGTAGCCGGCTGACGTCGGCGCGGAGCTTCTCGCGCTCGATCGCCTTCCGGACGACGAGCGTCACCTCATCCGCCCGAAAGGGCTTCTGGATGTAGTCGTATGCGCCGCGCTGCATGGCAGCGATGGCGGCGTCGTCATCGCCGTAGGCGCTCATGGCGATCGCCAGGGCGGTGCCGCCAGCCGCCTGGTAGCGAGCCAGAAACTCGAGTCCCCCCACCTTGGGCATGCGCAGGTCAACGAGCACCAGGTCGGCCGGATCGGTTTCGAGCATCGTCAGCGCCTCCTCGCCATCGCCCGCGGTCACGACGGCGTGGCCGTCGGACGCGAGAAGCCGGGAGAGGGTATGACGGAGCGCAGGCTCGTCGTCGATGACGAGTATTCTCATCCGGCCGCGGCGTGCGGCGGGAGGGCGGCCGGGGCCGTCGGTCCGGCCGCAAAGATCATGACGAAGGCGGCGCCCCCTTCGCGGGAGGGCCGCACCCAGACCGCGCCACCCATGCTCTCGACGACCCGCGCGACGATGGCGAGACCCAGGCCGGTTCCCTTCCCCGGCTCCTTGGTCGTGTAGAAGGGATCGAAGACCCTCTCGCTCTCGCTGATGGCAACGCCGGGCCCCGAGTCGGCGACCACGATCCGGAGGACCTCGTCCGGCTCACCCGCCGTGTTCACCCATGATCGCAGGCGCGGATTCTCCTCGCGGCCCGTGGTGACGAGGTCCGAATCGGCGGAGCGCCGGACTCTCGCGCGCCCGAGCGCCGCGAAGGGAACCCGCTGCGAGACGATGGACACCTCGCCGGTACCATCGAGGGCGTCGGCGGAATTCAGGATGAGGTTCACGAAGATCTGCTCCACCTCGTGCGCGTCGCCGGCCAGAAAGGGAGCACGCGCGTCGAGGTCGAGGGAGAGCTTCACGTCGCGCAGCGCGCCCTGAGCGCGCAGAAGCTCCACGGCGCTCCGGATGCACTCGTTGACATCCACCGAGCCGATGGCCCTCCGCCGGGGGCGCGCGTACTCCAGCATGCCGCGCACGATTCGGTCGATGCGCGCGCTCTCCCGCTCGATGCCGCGCACCGCGTCCTCGGATTCGCTGTCGTTTCCCACCCGGGCGCGGAGGAGCTGAGCATAGCCCGTGATCCCGCCGAGGGGGTTTCCGATCTCGTGGGCCACGCCCGCGGCGAGCCGGCCGACGCTGGCGATCTTCTCCAGGCGTGCGAGAAGCGCCTGCTCCTCCAGCAGACGAGTGGTCATGCGATTGACACTGGTCGCGAGGCGGCTGAACTCGGCCGAGCCATCGACTGGCACGCGCCGGCTCAGGTCTCCGGCGGCGATCGCGGCGGCCGTCGCCACGACCTCGTCGAGCGGCTTCAGCACGAGTTGCTGGATCTTGACGGCGCCGAACAGGACGAAAACCAGGACGTCGGCGACCACCAATAGCGTGATGACGGGCGCCGCGTGCTCGCGCGTGCCGAGGTCGTCGAACCAGAAGACGACCATCACCGCGAACATGATCGACGTGGTCGCAAGCAGGGCCAGGCTGAAGAGGATCTCGATCCGGAGCGACAGCCGGCGATGGACGCTTCGCAACAGGGGGTGGGAGGGAGTCACGTGCGGCTCGGCGGCGTGGCTCACGCCTCCACTCCGTAGCGCGAGAGCTTTCGATAGAGCGTGGAGGGATCGATGCCGAGCACCTCGGCCGCGCGACTCTTGTTTCCCCCCTCCGACTGGAGGACCCAGGTGATGTAGGCACGCTCGACCATCTCGAGACTGGGATTCACCGGAGTCCTGTCCGTCACGAGCGCCTCGGACTTGCGCTCGGTGATGCGGTGCGGAAGCGATGGCAGCTCGATCACTGCGCCGGTCGTGAGAATCACAGCGCGCTCGAGAGCGTTCTCCAGCTCGCGGACGTTACCGGGCCAGGCGTAGGCGTGCATCACTTCCGCGGCCTCCGAGCCCAGCCGCTTCGGCTCCTCCCCACGGAGCTCACCGGCGCGCTGGAGGAAGAGATCGATCAGCAGGGGAATGTCGTCTCGGCGCTGCCGGAGGGGGGGCAGATGCAGCGCGAACACGTTCAGGCGGTAGAAGAGATCGCTGCGGAAGGTGCCGCGCTTCATCTCCTCCTCGAGATCACGGTTCGTGGCGGCGATCAGTCGCGTGTCGACCGGCACCGCCTCGCTCGCTCCCACCGGGATCACCTCGCGACTCTGGAGCACGCGGAGGAGCTTGACCTGCGTAGAAGGAGTCGTCTCTCCGATCTCATCGAGGAAGAACGAGCCCTTGGCCGCCGTCACGAAGAGCCCCATCCGGTCCTTGACGGCGCCGGTGAAGGAGCCCTTGACGTGACCGAAGAGCTCGCTCTCCAGCAGGCTTTCCGGGAGCGCTCCGCAATTGATCGAGAGGAACGCGGACTCGGCCCGGGAGGAGAGCTCGTGGATGTAGCGCGCCACGACCTCCTTTCCGGTGCCCGACTCTCCCTGGATCAGCACCGTCGACTCGGTCGGCGCGACGGTCTCGGCGAGACGGAGAACATCGAGCCAGGCCTTGCTGTTGCCGGTGGGACGGCCCGGCACGTTGCGGTCGCGCCGGCGGATCTCCTGCCGCAGCGTCCGGTTCTCGGCCCGCAGCTGCCGGTGCTCGGCGGCCCGCCGGAGAATCGCCACGATCTCGTCGTTGACGAAGGGCTTCTGGATGTAATAGTAGGCACCCTCGTTCACGGCGCGGATGGCCGACCGCAGATCCGCCTGGGCGGTCATCAGGATGACGGGCATCTCCGGATCCTTGGCCTTTGCGGCGGCCAGCACCTCGAGGCCGCTCACGGTGGGCATGCGGACGTCGGTGAGCACGATGTCCGGTGCGATCTCCCCGAGCTGCTCGATTCCTCTGGCCCCCCCCTGTGCGAGGTGGGGTGCGAAGCCCTCGTTCTTCAGGAGGATCCCGAGCGTCTCGAGGATGCCAGTCTCGTCATCGACCACCAGGATGACCGGCTTGGTCGCGACAGGTACGCTCATGTGGATGGCTCCGGTTGGGGCTGAGTGGCTGGCAGAAAAACGGTGAAGCTCGTGCCGCGATCGCTGGAGTCCATGACCAGCACGCCCCGATGCGCCTCGATGGCGCGATGGGCGATCGGGAGCCCGAGGCCGGTTCCACCCGTCTTGGTGGTGAAGAAGGGGTCGAACATTCGGTCGCGGACCTCATCGGGGATGGCCGCGCCGCTGTTCCCGATCCGGAGCGCCACCGCGAGGCCATCCAGACCGTCCGGCGTCATCCCGATCGGCAGCTCGTCGCTCTGCACGGGTCCCACCTCGATACGTACTTGGCCGCCACTCGGACACGCCTGCACGGCGTTGAGCGCAAGATTGAACACGGCCCGGTGCAGAAGGTCGTTGTCGCCGTCGATGATGAGGGCGTGCTCCGGAGAGGAGCAGGTGACCTCGACATCCTTCTTGCGGTCGGGGTGGGCAGAGACCATCCGAGAGGCATCTTGCACGATCGCGCCGAGGTCCAGCTTCTCCACGCGGGTCACGCGGGCCCGCGCAAAGTCCAGAAACTCCGAGAGCAGCCGCGAGAGGCGGTCGGATTCCCTCACGATCAGGGCGCCCAGGATACGCTCGTCATCGGTGGCTCGAGGGGCGCTCGAGAGCTGCTCGATGGCGCTCCGAATGGAGGCCAGGGGATTCTTGATCTCGTGCGCAAGCGACGCGCTCAGCTCGGCTACCGCCTCCAGGCGCTCGGCGCGCAGCCGAAGAAGCTCGACCGCCTTGATATCGGTGATGTTGGTGAAGATCACCGTCGCGGAGCTTCCGGGCCTCGTCGGATCGCTCCGGACGGTCGTGGTCGTGAGCCCGATGGGGTAGTCTCGTCCATCGCTATGGATTCTGGCCTCGCCGCGACGCACGATCGTGCCCTGACTGACCGCTCGCTGGAGGGCGAGCCCGAGCACAGGCGCGGTCTCGGCCAGGAAGGCGCCGATCGGCTTGCCGAGCATCCGGTCGGCATCGAATCCGAGAAGGTTGCCGGCGGCGGGGTTGGCGTACAGCAGCCGATCCTGGGCGTCGATCGTCATCACGCCGCTGGCGATGTTCCGTAGAATGTCTTCGGCCTGCATTCGGGCCAGCTCGAGCTGCGCCTCGAGCTCCTCCCGTCCGGCGCCGGCCTGCTTCAGGCGGGCGCTGAGAAAGGCCGTGCCCAGAGCGACGACGCCGAACACCAGCAGCTGGAGGATGACCGCGGGGGAGAGTGTCGTCTCGCGCTGGAGGATGACGTCACTGTAGTAGAGTACGTTGCCGAGGATGGCGATGAGCAAGCCGCCCCCGACCGGCAGGAGCAGCGATGCGCTGGCGGTGACGAGGATGTAGAGCGCAGCGAACTGGGAGAGCGCTCCGCCGGTGATGTGCACGATGGCCGTGACCATGCAGAGGTCGAAGACCGCCTGCAGGTAGGCAAAGGTCCGCGTGAGCTGTCCCCGCGATCGCGACGATTTCCAGAGGGAGGCGCCGGTGAAGCCGATGGCGGCCAGCAGCACGAGCGTCGCGACGCGGGTATAGTTCGCCTCGGCGTGCTCCCAGACGAAGAGCGCGGCGATGAAGATCGACACCGCGAGGCAGAGTCGTCCGATGTAGATCCACCGGAGGACGCGCCGCGGTTGGAACATGAACGTGTCGCGCGTGGTCTGGATCATCTCGTGGAATTGACGGCGGAACGCGCGAGCGCGAGCGACGGTCTTGCATCGTGCAAGACTCGTCACGTTCCGCCTAGCATCGCATTTTGCTATATCTTCGACGACCAACGAGCGAACGGGGATACGTGAACGGCACGATCGAGCATCTGACGCTGGGCACCATCGCGATTCGCCTGCTCGTGGTGGTGGTGCTCGTGCTCGCCAATGCGTTCTTCGTGGCCGCCGAATTCTCCCTCGTGAGCGCTCGCCGGAGCCGCCTGGCGGCGATGGCGGCCGACGGGGACCGGTCCGCGCAGATCGTGCTCCTCACGCTCGACCGGATCACCCGTTTTCTCTCCGCCACGCAGCTCGGCATCACGGTCACCTCGCTGGGGCTTGGCTATCTGGGCGAGGAATCGATGGCGTCGCTCTTCGACATCGTCGCGGGGTGGTTCGGGATGCAGCTTGCGCCGACGGCAGCGCACGCGACGGCGGCGGTGGTCGCGGGTTTCGCCACCATCACCTACCTGCACATCGTGCTCGGGGAGCTCGCTCCGAAGTCGGTGGCGATCCGCAGTCCGGAAGCTGTCAGCCGGCTGCTGGTGCGGCCGCTCCGGTGGTTCGCGGCGGCGACGGCGCCATTCACCTGGCTGCTGAACAGCTCGGCGAACTGGCTGCTGAGGCTGTTCGGCGTACGGCTTCTCGACGAGAG
This sequence comes from Gemmatimonadota bacterium, assembly GCA_030948255.1. GTDB lineage: Bacteria > Gemmatimonadota > Gemmatimonadetes > Gemmatimonadales > Gemmatimonadaceae > JALZAQ01. The sequence goes on along the minus strand of JALZAQ010000018.1, from coordinate 32,673 downwards.
CGCGCGGGTCCATTCACCCGAGGAGCTGAGGCTGCTGGTCATGCAGACACGCGCCCACGGCCTCCTCGACGAGACGGACAGCGCGATGCTGGCGGGGGTGTTCGACTTTCACAACAAGAAGGCGCGCGACGTGATGCGGCCTCGCACGGAGATCGTGGCGCTGGACGTGACTGCCACACTCGACGAGGTCTGGACGATCATGCGTAGCGAGGGGTATTCGCGCTTTCCGGTCTACCGCGAGACACTGGACGACGTCATCGGCGTCGTGCTGGTGAAGGACCTGTGGCTCAATGAGCCGGTGGGGGAGTTCGCCCTTGAGCGCTTCGTGCGCGAAGCACTGTACGTTCCCGATACGCGGGTGGCCGAGCGCGTGCTCGATGATCTGAGGAAGACGCGCGCGCACATGGCGATCGTGCTCGACGAGTACGGCGGCACCGCGGGCATCATCACACTCGAGGACCTGATCGAAGAGGTCATCGGAGACATCGCCGACGAGTACGACGCCGCCACGCGCGAGTCGCTCGAGATGAACGGCATGCTCGAGCTCGCCGGTTCTCTCTCTCTGATCGACGTGAGATCGGACCACAACATGGCGATCCCGGAGGGAAGCTGGTCCACTCTTGGCGGGTATGTGTTCTCCCGACTCGGGCGGCTCCCGCGGGTCGGGGAGCGCGTCACCTTCCCGGGAGGCGAGCTGGAGGTCGTCGCGATGGACGGGAGGCGAGTGGCGGCGGTGCGAGTCCATCGCGCGCCACGCAGCGCAAGCCCGGCGACCAGGTGAGCGAGGACCTCCGGATCGACGATCGTCTCACCATTCCGCGCGGCGAGCTCGTGACGCGGGCCACGCGCTCCGGCGGACCGGGGGGGCAGCATGTGAATAGGTCGTCCACCCGGATCGAGCTCGTCTGGGACCTGGGTGCGTCGCAGGTGGTGGACGATGCGCTGCGCTCTCGACTGACGGCTCGGCTCGGGTCGAGGGTCGACTCGGAGGGGAAGGTGCGGGTGGTGTCGAGCGAGCATCGCAGCCAGCTGCGTAACCGTCAATCGGCTGAGGAGCGGCTGGCCGAGGTCATTCGACGGGCACTGATCACTCCGAAGAAGCGGAAGCCGACCAGACCCAGCCGCGCGGCCAAGCAGGCGAGGTTGAGCGACAAGCGGCGGAGAAGCGATCGGAAGCGCGACCGCCGGCGCGCCCCGGAAGACTGAGGCGCGCCGAGACCGGCGACGCTACTTGATCATCTCGACTTTGTAGCTGCCGTGGGTGACGATCGGAATGAGAAGGCCCTGGCTCGCGACCGTCACCGTGGCGTTGCTCTCCTGCGTGCTGCTTCCCCCGAAGTAGACGCCGTGGGGGCCGACATAGTACATGCCGGAGCCCGTTCCGAGTCCGTCCAGCGTCGCGCCATTGCCCGCGCCCGCCAGCTTCACCGTCGAGTTGCGCTGGATCTTCCACGCCTTCTGGCCGCCGTAGGTCGTATCACCGACCAGGGTGGAATTGACGACTACCGTCGTCGTGATGTCCATCCCCTGCGCGGACGTCTTGCTCTCGGTGGTGTCGGTCCAGCTCTGACCCGCCTTGACGCTCTTGGGCATCATGACGAAGAAGTGACGAAAGCTTTCCGTGATCTGCGGCGCGGTGGCGGAGGTAACCGATGCCTTGAGATCGTAGATCTTGCCGCGAGTCGACATCGTTCCGACGACGGAGCTTCCCTTGAGGTTGCTAACGTCCATCGGCGGCGCCGCGCCGCCGGTCGTCATGCCGATGGAGTCGAAGGTGATGGTGAACTGGAGGGTGTCCTTCGTCTTCTGCGACAGGATGACGGACGTCATCTCCGTCGTGTTGACGCTCGCCTCCTGCTTCTGCCCCATCATCTCCTGGGAGATCTTCTGCTCGGCGGTGATGCGGTAGCGGGCCGTGCCGGGAATGAAGCTGAAGTCCTGCGCGGCAGCTGACTCCGTGCCGGCGGCGAGCGCGAGCAGGAGAAGGGCGAACGGGAACGCTCTGGACATGGTGGTGATCCTCGAACGGCGGGGACGCGCGATGGGAGCTGGCCGGATCGAACGCCGGCTCGGGATATCGATACCGTAAGCTACTACCCGCCGACCCCGAACGGAGTTTCGACCGCCAGGACGCATCGTGGCCAGGTCGAGATCCGTTCGGGTGAGCGGCCGCGACGCCGGCAACGTGCTCCCGATGGCGGTCCTTATGACTGTCACATCTTGACAATCATGATGAGGAGCAACTACCTTCGCCCACATCCTCGCGTCGGAGCCTTTGTGGCAGAAACGAACACCGATGTCATTCGGGGCACGCTCGACATGCTGATCCTCAAGACGCTCAGCCTCCAGCCGATGCACGGCTTCGGCATTGCTCGCCGCGTCGAGCAGATCTCACGCGGAGTATTCAAGGTCAACCCCGGCTCCCTCCTGACCGCGCTCCAGCGGCTCGAGCGCGCCGGGTGGCTCGACGCCGAATGGCGCGATACGGAGAACGCGCGGCGCGCGAGGTACTACACGCTCACCCGCACCGGCCGCAGACAGCTCGAGGTCCAGACCGCAAACTGGACGCGGCGCGTCTCGGCGGTGGCTCGCTTGCTCAAGGCAGAGGGTTGAGGGCGTGTCGCTCTGGCGGCAATTCGCGCGCGGGCTGCGCATCCTGGTCAATCGATCCGCCGCCGACCAGGACGTGGCCGACGAGGTGCAGCACTACCTCGAGCAGGCCACCGCGGGGCATTCCGGGCGCGGACTCTCGCCGGATGAGGCACTCCGCGCCGCGCGACTGGAGCTCGGCAGCGTGACGGCCATCAGAGAGCAGGTGCGCGGGGTTGGGTGGGAGAACGTGGTCGAGACCGTGCTCGCCGATCTCCGCTACGCCGCGCGACGGCTGCGGGCCGCGCCGGGTTTCACGGCGATCACGCTCCTCACTCTGGCCCTCGGAATCGGCGCTACCACGGCGATCTTCAGCGCGGTGAACCCGATCCTGTTCGAGCCGCTCCCGTACCCGCAGTCCGGCCGGATCGCGATGGTCCTGGAGATGGGAAGCGACGGGTCGCGCAATGCTGGAACGTTCGGCATGTATCGCGGGCTGGCTGAGCGGGCTCGCTCTGTCGATGCGATCGCCGTGCTGAAGCCATGGCAACCGACGAGGACCGGAGCGGACCGGCCGGAGCGCTTCGACGGGCAGCGTGTCAGCGCGAGCTACTTCCGTGTGCTGGGCGTGTCGCCGATCCTGGGACGAGACTTCCAGACCTCCGACGACCGACTCAATGGCCCGAACGTCGTCATTCTCAGCGATGCGCTCTGGCGGCGGCGCTTCGGCGGTGATCGCACGATCGCCGGGCGCCAGATCACGCTCGACGACAACAGCTATTCGGTCATCGGCGTCATGCCGAGCGGTTTTGAGAATGTGTTGGCTCCGTCGGCCGAGCTGTGGGCGCCGCTGCAATACGACATCTCACAGGGACGGGCATGGGGCCATCACCTTCGCACGGTGGCGCGGCTCCGCCAGGGGATCAGCGTCGACCAAGCTGCGCACGAGCTCGACCGGGTCGGGCACGCGGTGCTGACGGAGCAGCATCCGGAGACCTATGGCCCCGATGTCGAGTTCAGCGCCACCTCGCTGCAAGACGACGTCACACGCGGCGTCCGCCCCGCGCTCCTCGCCGTGCTCTGGGCCGTTCTCATGGTTCTCGTCATTGCCTGCGTGAACGTGACGAACCTGCTCCTCGGGCGCGGAGCACATCGCCGGGCCGAGTTCGCGCTGCGCGCCGCGCTTGGCGCCGGCCCCAGTCGGCTGGTCCGGCAACTGCTCATCGAGAGCATGCTCCTGGCCGCGATGGGCGGCGTGCTTGGAATGGCCGTGGCGATCCTCGGCGTGCGCGCGCTCGTGGCGCTCGGCCCACGGGACCTGCCGCGCCTCGGCGCGATCGGTGTCAATGGCACCGTGTTCGCCTTCGGGTTGGGCATCACCACGCTGATCGGTCTGGCCGTCGGCTGCATCCCCGCGGTACAGGCGGCGAGCAGCGATCCGCACCGGGACCTCCAGCAGGGGTCGAGGCGCACCGCCGGCGGACACCGTCGCGCCCGAAGCACGTTGGTCGTGGCAGAAGTCGCGATCGCGCTCGTGCTGCTCGTGAGCTCGGGACTGCTGCTTCGAAGCCTCGAGCGCCTATTCGCGGTTCCCGCGGGCTTCGACTCGTCACACGTGCTCTCGATGCAGGTGCAGACGTCCCGACCGCGATTCCGCTACGACAGCACGACGCATCGCTCTTTCCTCGAGACACAGGACGCCGTCCGGCGCGTCCCCGGCGTCACGGCGGCCGCGCTCACCAGCCAGTTGCCGCTGAGCGGCGACCGTGACGAGTACGGTGTACGGTTCGAGTCGAGCGCGGAGGGTTACAGCACGTTCCGCTACGCCGTGAGCCCGGGATACATCGAGACGATGCGCATTCCGCTGCGACGCGGCCGCCCGCTGGACGAGCGGGATCGCGCTGGCGCCCCACTCGTGGCGCTGATCAGCGAGTCGTTGGCGAAGCGCAAGTTTCCGGGAGCGGACCCGATCGGCCATCGCCTCAGCATCGGGCCGACGAACGGTTACTCCATCGTCGGCGTGGTGGGAGACGTGAAGCAGATGTCGCTGGCGCTGAGCGAATCGGATGCGGTGTACACCACGATGAGTCAGTGGCCCTCCGCAGACAATGCCATGTCGCTCGTGGTTCGCACGCGCGGCGACGCGGCCGCTCTCGCTCCAGCCATTCGCCAAGCGGTGTGGTCGGTCGACAAGGACCAACCCGTCGTGCGTGTCGCGACGCTGGACGACCTGCTCGTCGCCTCAGCGGCCGAGCGACGCTTCGCGCTGATCCTGTTCGAGGCATTCGCGCTCGCGGCACTGGCGCTCGCCGCCGCCGGCATCTACGGCGTGCTCTCCGGCAGCGTGGCCGAGCGCACGCGAGAGATCGGTGTGCGCTCGGCGCTGGGCGCGTCGCGCACGGTCATTCTCGCCTTGGTGCTTCGCCAGGGTTTGACGCTCACCGGGCTGGGCGTCGCGATTGGGCTGGCAGGGGCGAGCGTGGCGAGTCGGGCGATCATCACCATGCTCTTCGGCGTGTCGCGCCTCGACCCGGTGACGTATCTCGGCGTGATCGCGCTGCTGGGGGGCGTATCGATGATCGCCTGCGCGGTGCCGGCTTGGCGCGCGGCGCGGGTGGATCCGGCGAGCACGTTGCGGACGGAGTGATCAGGATGCGGGAGCTCTCTACACCCTGTCGCCTCAACTCAACCGGCACGGTGGGATGTGCCGGCGTTCGCGCTGCCGGACACGGCTCGCGGCTTGCTCGGCCATACCTTCACGACCCTCCGATGCCGGGTTAGCTTCTCCGCGCGCGCCTCGCGCCCGGAGACGCCGCTCACCCCATCGGAGCGCAGTGACGCCACACTCAATCGCTCGCTCGCCCACACGCATCCCCGCCGCGCTCGCTCGTCGCTTCGGTCGCCAGCTTCGAGCGTGGTATCGCGCGAACCACCGCGATCTGCCCTGGCGCAGAACGCGCGACCCGTACGAGGTGCTGGTCTCCGAGCTCATGCTCCAGCAAACTCCCGTTGCGCGGGTCGTCGACCGCTATCCGGAGTTCCTGCGCGAGTTCCCGACCCTCGCCTCCGTTGCCAGGGCGGAGCCCGCGCGCGTTCGGGAGGCATGGACAGGACTCGGTTACTACGCGAGGGCTCGGAGCCTCCATCGGATCGCGCTCGGCATTCCGCCAGGACAAACATTGCCATCCGATCCGGCCGAGCTGAGACGGCTACCGGGGATCGGCGCCTACACCGCCGGTGCCGTGGCGTCCTTCGCCCACGAGCGGCGAGCCGCTCTCGTGGACACGAACGTCGCCCGCGTGCTTCGGCGGGTATTCGCGCCACGAATCGATCCCGTGACGGCGAAGGGGCGGCGGACGCTCTGGGCGCTCGCAGAGGCGACGCTTCCGCGGACGGGGCACGACTGCTACACGCACAACCAGGCCTTGATGGAGCTGGGCGCCCTGATCTGCACCGCTCGGGTGCGGCATTGTGATCGTTGCCCGGTGCGCGGCTGCTGCCGGACGGCGGCAGCGGAGCGCGGGCAATGACCGCGACACCGGTCCATTACCTCATCCCGAGCATCGTCGTCACGCTGCTCGCCAGCGGCTGGCTCCTTTTCCGGAAGAAGGCCCCCCTCGATCGCGTCGCGCGGGTTACCGGACGCGTCGCTCCCGTGCTCGTGCCCCGCTTGATGGCTCTCCTGACCTTCCTGGCCGGAGCGGTGCTGCTCTTCTCGGGGGCCACGCCGGCGGTCGGTAACCGTCTGCACGCGATCGACGACTTTCTCCCGCTGCCGGTGGTCGAGGTGTCGCACCTGTTCGGCAGCCTCACGGGAGTCGGGCTGCTCATTCTGGCCCGTGGGCTTCAGCGGCGACTGGCGGTGGCGTACACCTTCACCGTCGCTCTTCTGGCCGCGAGCATCCTCTTCTCTCTCCTCAAGGCGCTCGACTACGAGGAGGCGCTCTTCCTCTCGGTCATGCTCGCGGTTTTCGTACCGAACCGGAAGTACTTTCACCGCCGCTCCTCCCTGATCCAGGAGCGGTTCACACGGGGATGGATCGGCGCGATCACGCTCGTCGTGGCGGCGTCGGTGCTGCTCGGTTTCCTCTCGTACCGCTCGCAGGGTTACTCCGGCGATCTGCTCTTTCAGTTTGCCTTCGATGCCCAGGCCCCGCGCTTCCTGCGGGCTACGGTCGCGGTGATGGCGCTCCTCATGATCGTGGGCGTCGCCCGCCTGATTCGCCCGGCCACACCGCCGCAGAGAGCGCCGTCAGACGAGGAGCTGGCGCGAGCGGAGCGTGCCGTCGCGAGAAGCCCGGAAGCCGATTCCCACCTGGTGTTCCTGCGCGACAAATCGTTGTTGTTCAACGATGCCGGAACGGGCTTCGTGATGTACGCGGTCGCCGGCCGGAGCTGGGTCTCGATGGGCGATCCCGTGGCTCCGTCCGAGGAGGTCGCGGATCTCACCGCGCGCTTTGTCGATCTCGCGGTTCGTCATGGGGGATGGCCGGTGTTCTACAAGGTCGGGAGGCAGCAGCTCTACCTGTATCTCGACTTCGGTCTCGCCCTCGCGAAGCTGGGGGAGGAGGCGCGGGTCCGACTGGAGGAATTCTCCCTGGACGGACCGAAGCGGCGGAACATCCGCCGGGTCTGGCGAAAGGCCGTTGACGAGGGCTGTCGCTTCGAGCTCGTGGCACCGGAGCGAGCCGGCGCCCTGCGTTCCGAGATGCGGGGCATCTCCGACCGCTGGATGGAGGAGAAGCAGGCGCGCGAGAAGGGATTCTCATTGGGCTTCTTCGATGAGGAGTACGTCGCGCGCTATCCGATTGCCGTCGTCCGGAGGAACGACCGGATCGTCGCCTTCGCGAATGTGTGGCGCTCCGGCCAGATGGAGGAGATCGAGGCCGATCTGATGCGGTACGACGCCGACGCTCCGCCGGGCGTCATGCGCTACCTGCTGGCTGAGCTGATGCTGTGGGGGCGATCGGAAGGTTATCGCTGGTTCAACCTCGGCATGGCGCCCCTGTCCGGCCTCAGAAAGACGACCACCACGCCGCTCTGGAACCAGATGGCGATGGCGATCTTCGACTACGGCGAGCGCTGGTACAACTTTCAGGGACTCCGGAACTTCAAGGAGTGGTTTTACCCCGAGTGGGAGCCGAAATACCTGGTGTCGCCTGGTGGTGCGCTGCGGCCCGTGGTGCTGGCGAACATCGCCGCTCTCGTTGCGGGCGGAATACGGGGAGTCGTGAAGAAGTGAGGCGCAGTCCGCGACTGTCGCTCGCGCTACTCCTCGGCTTCGTCCTCTTCGGCTGCATGCAGCAGGGTCCGCCGCCGCCCTACACGCCGCGCGATTTGTCGCTCCGCGCGCTGCCCCTCTTCTTCTACCCTTCGGCGGATGCCGGCAGGCCGGCGCGCGCTTTCGTTTTCTTCTTCGGAAACGACGTCGCCTTCTGGAAGCCCCATCAGCTGCTCGCCCAGCGGCTGTCGCAGGATGGCTTCACGGTCGTCGGTCTCGACCTTCGCAAGTGGCTGGGCTCACTCCCCGATCGCTACCCGGAGAGGGACAGCGCGTTCAGGTCAGCGATCGGTCCGATCATCGCGCGCTCCCGGGTCGAGGTCCATGCCGAATCAGTGCCGGTGATTCTGGGCGGCCATTCCTTCGGTGCCGAGGTCGCGTTCTGGACCGCGGCTCACGCTCCGCCGCCCGGCCTCGTCGGGATTCTCGCCATGTCGCCGCGCTCGAGCGGACATCTCGTCATCGTTCCATCGGACTGGGCCAATCACGAAGCGACGGGAGAGGGCTCCTGGTCGACGATTCGTCTGGTTCACGACCTTCCACCCTCCATTCGCATCGCGATCATCCGCGGACAGCACGACGAGTTCCGGCCGCACGATTCCGCGTTCGCGGCCGCGGGAGGGGAGCGACTGCGCCGGTACTTCGTCCCGTTCGCCGGACATTCGCTCGCGGGCCTCACCCTGCCGGGCCCCTTCATCGACCGGGCGATGAGCTTCCTGTCGGAGCCGAGACCGGCCATGGCGACGACGCGGTAGCGCGCGGCGCTGGCGCCGAGAGATGGCCGCCATATCTTAGCGTATCCCCTCCCCGAGAGTCTCGTGCCGCTCACCGCCCTTCGCCCCCGGACCGGTGCGGAGATCATCGATGCCGCCTTCCAGCTCTTCAGGCAGCACTATGCACAGCTGGTGACGCTGACCGCGGTAACGTTCGCGCCGTACATCATCGTTCAGTTCCTGATGCTCGGAGGGCGTCGCGGGGAGATGAGCCCCGGAAGAACGCTGGCCACCGTCTCGCTGCTCATCGTGGCGCTCATCATCGGGTCGCTCTCGGAAGCCGCGACGATGATCGCCGTCGCCGACGGCTACCTGGGCCGCCCCGTCGATGCCGGCGCGGCGCTGCAACAGACCTTTAGCCAGGCACTGCCGATCGTGCTCGCCTCGCTCCGCAAGTGGATCTTCGTCGGACTGGGCTTCGCGCTCTTCCTCGGACCAGGGATCTACCTGTACGCCCAGTACTTCGCCGTGCCCGCCGTGATCGTGCTCGAGAAGCGGGGAGTGGGCGATGCGTTCCGGCGCACGCGCCAGCTGTCGCAGGGGGAGAAGCGAAAGATCCTGGGCACTCTCGGGCTGGCCACGCTCGTGTACTTCATCTTCCAGCTCATCGTCGGGAGCATGCTCACGAGCCTGGTCGGCAACCCGGCCATCGGTACGTTGCTCCAGCAGGTCTTCACCATCCTGGTGTATCCGCTGATCAGCGTGATCTCGACGCTGATGTACTACGATGTTCGCATCCGCAAGGAAGCATATGACATCGAGGTGATGTCCGCGGAGCTCGGCGTGGCGACGGCCGGCCAGCCCGCGTAGCGGCCGCCCTTGAATCCTCCCGCCAGCGAGGCCGCGATCAGGGAGGCGGTGCGCGCCGTCTTCAGCGCGCCCGCGTACAACCGGATCTCGGTCGCCGAGCGGATCATCGATGTGGTGATCGAGCTGCTCCGGAGGCTGTTCGCCCTCTTTCCGACCCGGACGTCGCCGTTCGCCTACTGGACGGCCGTCGGGTCGATCGCTCTTCTGGTCGTCGCGATGATCGCGCGCGCGGGGTACCTCGCGTATCTGCAGCGTGCGGCATCCAGCTCTCCAGTCCGCTTCCCGGCGGCGCGTCGAGAGGCGGGCGGCGATCCGTGGCTCTCGGCCCAGGAGCTGGCGGCAAAGGGCAACTTCACCGATGCGGCGCACGCGCTCTACGCGGCTCTGCTCGAGGCGGCCGCACGCAACGACCAGCTGCGCCTCCACCCCTCGAAGACGGTCGGCGACTACGTGCGCGAGCTGCGCAGCCGCTCCTCGGCGCTGTTCGCACGCTTCCGCGAGTTCGCGCGCAGCTACGAGACGGTCATTTACGGAGTGGGGTTCTGCGACCGCGAGCGCTACGAGCGACTGCGGGCACTGGCCCTGCCGCTGGTGCAGGCACGTGATTGAGCGCGCGGCCGAGCGGGGCTCTGCGGCTCACTGGCGCGGCCGCATCCGATCGGTGCCGTGGCTCTCGCCACGGATCGTCTTTCCCTCGCTCGCGCTGGTGGTCGTGCTGGGGATCCTGGCCTCGCCCTCGGATGAGGTGACGCCGGCCCGTCTGCTCACGACGCATTCGGCGGGCGCGTTCGGCGCCCGCGGATTGTTCGAGGTGCTCCAGCGTCTCGGATGGACGACGGCGCGGCGGGATGTTCCCTTCCGACCTGGCCTCGACGCCGGCACCGTCTACGCAGTTCTGGATCCGCCGATGGATCTCACGAGCGCGGAGTCGCTCGAGCTCCTCGGCGCGGTCAGGCGGGGCGCCGGTCTCCTGCTCGTACCGCGAACCGGCACCGCACTCTCCGACTCGCTCAAGATCGGCACCCGGTTCAGCGGCCTGCCGATGGTGGTGGACAGCAGCACGGCAGCATCGGATGAGTCTCGAGCCGACGACAGCTCGTCGATCGATATGTCGGAGGGCCTCCCCCCATTTCTCGAGTCGCTGCGCGCACTGCGGCGCAGCCGCTCCGATTCGACCAAGGTCCCCTTCCCCCCAGACGCCGTCCATTTCGTCACCCTTCGCTCCGGTGGCGGGCGGCGCGAGCCCGGGGTGCTGGGACTTCACTATGGCCGTGGCCGCATTGCTCTCCTCGCGGATCCGCGGATGCTTCAGAACGTCATGCTGCGCCGCGGCCCCACGACCACTCTTGCGGTGCGGCTCGTGGAATGGCTGGCCGCGGGTCGGAGGGCGCCGGTGACGTTCGATGAATTTCATCAGGGGTACGGTGCTCACCCGAGCATGCCCCGCACGGTCTGGCGGGGACTCGTCGCTACGCCGCCAGGACGAATGACGCTCCAGGCGATCATCGCTGCGCTGCTCCTGCTCGTCGCCACCGGAGTCCGGCCCCTCGCGCCGACGGCGCGAGCCACGATCGAGCGCCGGTCTCCACTGGAGCACGTCGGAGCGCTCTCCCGTGCCTACGAGCAGATCGGCGCCACCCGGCTCGCGACTCGCCAGCTCATTCGCGGCCTCCGCCGGCGCCATCCCCACGGCGCGTCCGGCGATGACGTCGCGTACCTTCGAGCGCTGTCCGCACGCCATCCGGAAGTCGCCGCCGACGTCACGTTTCTCGCCGGCGCGTCGGCGCGCCCAACTCCCGCCGAGGAGTTTCTGCGGGTCGGCGCCGCCATCGATCACATCGAGAGGGTCATGAGCCAGTGATGACAGCAGAGCAGGTCGCCGAGCGGATGCGCGATGTGCGCGTGGCGGTGGCGCAGCGCGTCGTGGGGCAGGACGCTGTCATCGACGAGGCGCTGGTGGCATTTCTCGCGCGCGGGCATGCCCTTCTCGAGGGAGTGCCTGGCACGGCGAAGACACTCATCGTTCGCGCACTGTCGGGCGCGCTCAACGCGCGCTTCGGACGCATCCAGTTCACCCCGGACCTGATGCCCGCCGACATCACCGGCATCAACGTGCTTCGCGACGGAGGGAGCAGCTCCGAATTCCGACCCGGCCCGGTGTTCACGGACCTGCTGCTCGCCGACGAGATCAACCGCGCCCCGGCCAAGACGCAGGCCGCGCTGCTCGAGGCGATGCAGGAGCGGCAGGTGACCGTGGACGGCACCGCCCGTCCACTCGGCGCCCTCTTCACTGTCTTCGCGACGCAAAATCCAGTGGAGTACGAGGGGACGTACCCGCTTCCCGAGGCGCAGCTGGATCGCTTCCTTCTCAAGATTCGCGTTCCCTATCCATCGAAGGACGCCGAGCTGGGAATGCTCGCGAACTACGCCGGCGGGTTCGACGCCGAGAGGACAAGCGACGTCCTGCCGCCGCCCGTGCTGGACGAGGAGAGCTGCCGGGAGGTGCGCGGCGCGGTGGATCGGGTGAAGGTGACTCCCGAGGTGCAGGAGTACATCGCCACGATCGTGCGGAGCACGCGGGAGGAGCCGGCTCTAACGCTCGGCGGCTCGCCGCGGGCGTCGGTGGCGCTCTTCCGCGTCGCCCGGGCGGCTGCGATCATGGCGGGCCGGGAGTTCGTGACCCCGGATGACGTGAAGGATCTCGCCATTCCCGTGCTCCGCCATCGCGTGCTTCTCGCGCCCGAGCTGGAAGTGGAGGGGCGCTCGACCGACGACGTGCTGCAGGCTCTTCTCAATCGCGTGCCGGCCCCGCAGTGACGGCGGCAGCGAGGCTGCGCGAGAACGCGCCGTCACCGGCTTCCGCCGGATTGGCCCGGCTGCGCCGCATCTCGCTACCGCTGCCCACGCGGCGGGTCTGCGCACTGGTACTGCTCGTCGCGCCAGTGTGGCTGCTCTCCGGGAGCGAGAGCGGGCGAGTGCTCGCCTCTCTCCTGTCGCTCCTGCTCCTGGGGGCATTTCTCGCCGACGCCCAGGCCATTCCCGCGGCGAGCCTTCTGAGCCTCGAGCGGGAGCTGCCGGAAACGGTCGGAATCACGGAAGTCGCGGAGGGAGGATATCGAATCGTATCGCGGTGGCCGCATCCCCTGGTCTTCCGCGTATACGATGCGTTTCCCTCCAGCGTGACTCGCGAAGGCGTCTCGCCCGGGCGAGAACGGCTGGGCGCGCGAGGGGAGGCGGTGGTTCCGGTCGCGATCCGTGGGCGCCAGCGGGGTGCCTTCCCGCTCGGTCCGGTCGCTCTCCGAGCCCAGGGACCGCTCGGGCTGGCGCAGCGCACGCTGCACTATCAGCTGCCGGACCGGATCACCATCACACCCTCGATCAGCGGAGTGCGCCGCTACCGGTTGCTGGCGCTGCAACACCGGCTGCGTGATGCCGGCGTTCGGACGATCCGGCGGCGCGGCGAGGGGACGAGCTTCGCCAGCCTGCGCGAGTACGCGCCGGGCGACGATCCCCGCCACATCGACTGGAAGGCAAGCGCCCGGCGGCGAAAGCTCATCAGCCGCGAGTATTCGGTGGAGCAGGGCCAGACCGTGATCATCGCGATCGACGCCGGCCGGATGATGACGCAGCTCGCAGGGGGGATCTCGCGGTTCGAGCACGCCCTCTCGGCGGCGACCGTGCTGGCGGATGTCGCCATCCACTCGGGCGACCAGGTGGGACTGATCGTCTTCGACGACCAGGTGCGAGGGTTCGTTCCGCCCATGCGCGGCGTCGGTGCTCTGCAGCGGATCCGGCAGGCGCTCATACCCCTCTCCCCGACGATGGCCGAGCCGGACTACGCGCTCGCCTTCCGGACACTGGCGTCGCGGCATCGGCGGCGCTCGCTGATCGTTCTCATCACCGACGTGATCGATCCGCGGGCGTCCCATGCCGTGATGGCGCACACCGCTCGGAGCGTCGGGCGGCATCTTCCGGTGGTGGTGGCGCTGCGCAACGACCGGCTGGTGGAGGCCGCGCTCCCCGGAGCGGCGACGACGCCGGCCGAGCTGTATGCGAGTGCCGCCGCGGAGGAGCTGGTGCTGGCGCGGAGCGACGCGCTCTCGCGCATGCGGCAGGCCGGAGTGTCGGTTCTCGACGTCTCGCCGCAGAAGATGACCGCGGCGGTGATCAACCGCTATCTGGAGATCAAGGCGCGCTCATCGCTGTAGGCGAACTCCTCCCGCACTTCCTCCTCTCGCGTGCCCCGCCCCAGGTTGACATAGACGGCCAGCAGCACCGCGCACAGCGCGGCGATGAGCGCCTTGGTGCTCGTCGCGATGTCGGTGCGCGGAGAGATCAGCCCCTCGATGCTGCCGGCACAGACGAGAAGCACCGTCGATGCGCTGACCAGTCGGATAGCGCGTCGACCGTTGATCACGAGAGCTTCCCGCCGGGTGCGCTCACCCGGCAACAGCAGCGCCGCCGCCACGAGCAGCCCTCCGCCGGCCGCAATGCAGATGGCGCTCAGCTCGAAGACGCTGTGGGCCGCGACGAAGTCGAGTATCAGGTGCTCCACGCCCTTCACGTGAAAGAGCCCGACGCCCGCGCCGAGACTCACCCCGTTGAACACCAGCATGAAGACCGTCATGATGCCGGCCGTGATGCCGAACACGAAAACAGCGTACGTCACCTGGACGTTGTTCGAGATGATCGACGTCGCCATCACCGGGCGCTCGAAGTCGCCGACATCGACGTAGCTGCACTTCCCTTTCCGGCAATCGGCGGCATCCCGCTCGGCGCGGTCGATCATCCGGGCAGGCAGAAGCTCCGACACCAGCGCCGGATGGTCGAGCACCGCCAGATAGGTCACGATGCCGGGGCCGAAGAGGAGTGCGGAGGCGAGCAGGATCGGACGCCAGGAGCGGCGGATCTCCCGCGGCACGTTGACGGCGAGGTAGCGACCGGCGGTCGCCATGGACAGGGGCTTCCGGCGATACAGCAGATTGTGACCGGCGGCGACCAGTCTGCTCAGATAGAAGAGCGCATCGATGTCGCGTCCACGTGCCGCGGTGCGAAGACGGGCGAGATCACTGGTGAGCTCCCGATAGCTGGCGACGAACGCGCGCGCGTCATCCTCCCCCATGTGCCCCAGTCCACGGCGCTGGGCGTCCGCGAGTGAACGGGCGAAGCCACTCCAGCGCTCCGCGCCCAGCGCCACGATGGCGTGCTGCTCGCGCGCGGCTCCGCTCTCCCCTCGAGCCGCCATGCCGCGGCCGCGCGCTTCCCGCTCGGAGTCGAAGAGCTCGAGCAGTCGTCGCGCCTCAGGTCCCGGACCGGCCGGGAGCCGGTCCCGAAAGCGGCCCGCGAGCTGGTCGGACAGCTCGCGCCTCCGCTGTGGCTCGAGCGTCTGCCGGCGCGAGGTGAAGCGCTCGAGCAGCTCGTACTCGGCGTCGGTGAGGACGGCCGTATGCCCCACCGCGCGAGACGCGGAATCCGACCGGCCATCCGCAGCGCTGTCCGGGCTGACTCGTGTCGGCAGAGGCACCACTCTCTCACGCACGACGATCGTTCCGGCGAGGACATCGCCGAGTCGCTTCCCGGAGCTGGACATCGCCGCCGAGAGAATGCCGACGCCGTAGAAGAACCCCGGCTGCATGTCGACGAGCCGGGCGAGATTGCGCACCGCTGAAGCTGCGAAGGAGACGGAGTAGCCGCCGTCCTGAACCACGCGCAGTCCGACTCGGCGTTTGCCGGGCGTCTGGCCATCCCAGAGCGCCTCGAAGAGGACGTAATAGCCCCAGAGAAGCGCGAACTGCACGAGGATCACGATGGCGATTGCCCACGAACCGCTCATCCGGTCCACCGCGTCGCCTCCGTCGCTCGAGAGAGCTGGGCTCAACAGGGCGAGGAGGATCCAGAGCAGCAACAGCGCACCGAAGCTGATCAGGTAATCGATCAGCGCCGCCGCCGCCCGGGATCCGATCCCCGCGACGGTGTAGGAGAAGACAACCTGCTCCGGTGTCTCGACGTCGACCAGCAGCTCCAGCCGCGTCGAGACGTGCGACGCTGTCATGATTCGAATGTCGCATGTCGCCGCTCTCCCGCGCCATGGGGCTCGGCGGCGGGCCGGCTCTTTCGGCGACCGGAGACCGGCGACAGCTTCAGCGGACCCACTCGACCTCGGAGCTCGATGCCCTCCACTTCCCGTCGCGCCCTTGCTCTGCTCTTCGGCATGCTGGCCGGCTGTCACCGCCCGTACGTCGTTCCCCCGGGCAGCGCTCCCCAGACGATCATCATGAACGTCAGCGTCATCGACGGATTGGGAGGCGCGCGCCGGCTCGCCAACGTCCTCCTCGACGGAGATCGCATCTCCGCCGTCGGCCGGCTGCGCCCGGGAGTCGGTGATCAGGTGATCGACGGACGGGGGCTCGTGCTCGCGCCGGGATTCATCGACACCCAGAGCACGCTCGATCGAGGGATCCTCTTCCTTCGCGATGTGCCGGATGCCGTGAGCCAGGGGGTCACGACCGTGGTGATCGGAGGAGCGGGAGAGTCGGTGCATCCCCTTCGCCCGCTCTTCGACAGTCTTCGCCGAAGCCCAGCCTCGGTCAACGTCGCGTCGTATGTCGGTCACCGGAGCTTGCGCGCGGCGGTTCTCGGCGGCGACGACATGCGCCCTGCGAAGCCCCCCGAGCTGGCACAGATGAAGATCGAGCTCTCGCACGACCTCGGAGCGGGCGCGCTCGGATTGTCCGGCGCTCTTGAGCGCGATTCGGCCGGAACTGCAGCCTTCGCGGAGTTGATGGAGCTCTCACGCGTCGCCGCCGATTCGACCGGTCGTTTCAGCGCTGCCAACCGCGGTGGTGGGAGCGCCTTTCCGGTCATCCGGGGCTTCGCCCGGCTCGCCACCGAAGTGAGAATTCCGTCTCAGGTCGGCCTGTGGCAAACCCGTGTCGCGATCTCGTGCGAGCCGAGCGCGTGCCCGGCCCGTGGGAAGGAACGATATCTCGATGCCAGCGACAGTCTTGCGGCAATTCTTGACCGGGCGCGAGCGTCCGGACTGCAGGTCACGGCGGCGGTGTGCGTGCATGCCGACGGCACGACCCCCGGAATCGTGGAGTGGCCGTACGCGGTCTTCTGCAACGGAAGTGGCCAGCGGGACTCCAGGCCCTATGTCCCGAGTTTTCTGTGGGGGCTGGGCCAGATGACGCGCGACCGGAAAGCGCTGTCGCTCGAGCTTGCGATTCGCAAGTCGACGTCCCTCGCCGCGGCGACGATCGGAGTTCAGGACCGTGGCGCGATCCTGCCGGGTCAGTACGCCGATCTGGTGCTATTCGAGGAAGCCCTCGTCCAAAACATTCCCCCCTCGGGGACCACCAGCTCGCCACCGGGCGCAATCCGCGCAGTGTGGGTCAACGGAATTGTCGTCTACCGCAATGGACAACCGACCGGAGCTCATCCGGGACGGGTGCTACTCCGCGTAGGGGTCAGCTCGGATCGGTAGCGCCGCAGCCGTGTGGGCGAGCTCCCCCCGCCAGGCTATCGGCTCGTGCATCCAGCGCGTCGAGAGCGCGACCGGCGTCGGCGGCGGCGCTCATCGCGGAGGAGATCCCATTCGCGAACACGGCACCGCCGGCGGGGGCCACGCCTGCTGAGAGCGCGTGAGCCAGCCGAGCGCGAATCGCGCCCCGCAGAGAAGCGGCTTCCACGAGCACGACCAGGCGCCGGCGTGACTCGAACAGGCGCTGCTCGGCATGCGAGGCGCCATCGCGACAGGCCGCGGCATCCAAACGCGCCAGCGCCGCCACGCGTGTCGCGCTGAGGCCGACTGGCTCGGCAAGGGGCGCGGCGATGGCGGCGCTGTCGGGTCGCGGCGGCGGCGTCTCCAGCAGAGCGCGCAGAAGGTCCTCTGATGACGGAACGCGCGCCGGCCCGAACCGCGCGAGGTAGGTCTCCCGCGCCGACTCGGCCGGTGGCGCGACCTCGTTCAGAAGGCGAACGAGAGCGCGCGCGGCCCCGCCCGTCTGATCGGGGGGACGCACCGCGCCGTACCCCGTGATGTACTCATCCTGAACCGACGACAGGTAGCCGTCCATCCGGCCGTCGTGGGCCAGAGCGGAGGCGACGAACCAGTCGACGTTGCGCGCGAACAGCTCGGTGGGGCGTTGCGCCAGTGGAGAGGAGTGCTCGAGCGACGGAATCTCGAGCATCGCAGCCGACAGACCCTCGACCGACTGGGCGAGCGCTCCCCGGCGCTCGCGCACGGCTCTGTCCGTCGCGTAGTCTCCGTAGACGGCATAGCGCCGCCGAGCCTCCTGCCAGTCCAGATCGTGTGCGATCTCGTGGGCCAGGGTGCCGGCGCTCGTCGCGAGGGGCAGCCAGATGGTCCGGCGGCGGGGATCGTGGAGCGCGAGAGCGGCGCGCCCCAGCCCGCTGTCCCCGAAGTGCACGCGCAGCCCGTGGACATCGAGCGCCGGTACCACCCGCTCCAGATCCGCGAGCGCGGTCATCAGCATGCGACGGTAGTAGGGGCGCCACACAATCGGCACCGCAGCGTCGAAGCTCACCGCACCCGGTCCCAACGTCGATTCGAGCTGCTTGTCCGTCGGACCGTCGGAGCCAGGGAGCCAGGGCGATTCCTGTGCGTACGGTCGCAGCGCGACGGCGGCCGCGATGGCGATCTGCGACAGCGCCCCATCCGCGATGGCCCGCCGGGAGCCCGACAGCATCGCGTACTCCGCAGCGAAGCTCTCCTCGTTGCTCGCGCGGGAGAGGAACCGCCAGCGGCCCATCCGTGCCGCACGGTCCGGCGCCGAGTACATCAACCGTCGGCGCATCTGGGCGAGCGTGATCACGATCGGAGCTTGCGGAGGCGACCGCCGCAAGCCAATGAGCTCGGCCAGTCGCTCGGCGGCCGGTGGCTCGATCAGCGATCGAGACAGGGGTGCCGGATGCGCGCTGGCCTGCGGCGAGCCGACGAGAGCGCGTAACTCAGCGAGGACGGCGGACGCCAGATCGAGCGCCTCCTGCTCCACGTCGACAGCCAGTGGCTCCAGGAGCGGCCGCTCGACATCGAAGCGGTGCTCGGCGCGCCACACGGGAAGCAGCATGAGCGGGTCCACGCCCTCGCGGCGCGCGGCGACGAGGAGAGTCGTGGCATCGTGGCGGGCCAGCTCCCGGTCGCGTACGAGAGCAGCCGCGCCCGCCGCGTTCTGCGTCGCGGAAGCCCGCACGGCCAGCTCCGCCGATCCGAGGGTGTACGCGATGCGAATGGCCAACTCGCCGGCACGGGGATCGCGAGCGCGACGAACGGTCGCGTCGATCAGCGCGAGCTGGCGGGAACCGCTGCCATCGCGGGGGTTGGAGAGCGCTGCGTCATCCAGCGCGCTCGCGCCCAGCTCGTAGCCCGCGCCATCCAGCGTGCGAGCGAGCACTGCCCACGCCGCGCGCTGCCGCACGGAAGGGGAAAGACGATCGTCGTGCTCGATGTAGTCCACGAGGCGGAAGGGGCTGCCCAGGCCAAGCCGTTGGCGCTCGAGGTAGCCAACCGCCAACAGATCGCTGCTGCTCGCGGCGAGGTCCGCATTCACACGCCGGGTGACGGAATCCGCGTACTGGCGCCCCCGCGCGAGCTTCCCCTCGATGGCGGGACCGACATCCAGACGCTCGCACGCCGAGAGGCACGCGAGGAGCAGAATGGCGAGGACGTTTCGGAGCGGAGGGAGAGGCAAGATGGATCTCGCTCGAGTGGCAGGCGGGTGGGGGCGCGGAGGCCCTCTTCCTTTGACGCCACAGGGGCACCGGAGGTTTCCTCACCTCATCACTGGAGCCTGGCCACCGCATTGATCTCCACCAGGATGCCCCGCAGCAGGGCCCCGACCACGGTGCGACTGGGGTACTTGGAGCTTGCGCGCACGGCCGGAGAGTACGCACCGGCGGGCGGGGGGTAGGGATCGGGGAGCATCACCGGTTGCCAGGCTCGTGGACGATCGCTCATGTTCTCCTCAGGCTCATCGTTGGCCGCGACGATGCGGCCTCCCTCCGCGGCGAGTAAGTATCGGATGAAGATCTCGGAGCTCGAGACCCCCGTTCCAGTCGTCGAGCTCGACCGGATGGCGAGAAATCTGGACCGGATGGCCGCGTATGCGGCCGATCACGGCCTCGCGCTGCGCCCGCACGGCAAGACTCACAAGTCGCCGTTCGTGGCAGCCGAGCAGATCCGCCGCGGAGCAAAAGGGCTCACCTGCGCGACCACGCGGGAGCTCGAGGTCATGGGCGAGGTGACCACCGACCTTCTGCTCGCCTACCCTCCGGTGGGTGCTCCGCGACTGCGGCGCCTGATGGAGCTTCCGGAGGAGACGAGACTCACGGTCGCGCTCGACTCCGAGCAGGCGGTGGACTCTCTCGCTGACGCGGCGCACGATGCCGGTCGCACGGTCGGGGTGTTCGTCGAGCTCGACGTGGGCATGCACCGGGTGGGACTCGCGTCCACCCAACAGGCGGTCGCACTGGCGCGCCGGGTGGCATCGTGCTCGCCGCTCGAGTATCGCGGGCTGGCATTCTACCCCGGACACATCCGCGGGCACGTCTCGGAGCAGGACGGGGCACTCCACGATCTCACGACGGCGCTCGGCGTCGCCATCGATGCGCTGGAGCGAAACGGGCTCGCCCCGCCGGCTGTGAGCGGAGGCTCCACGCCGACGATGTGGCGCACGCACGAGATCCACGGAGTGACCGAGTTCCGGCCCGGGACCTACGTCTACAACGATCGCACGACCGCACAGATCGGGGCGTGCGATCGCGACGACTGCGCGTTGACGGTGCTGGCCACCGTCGTGAGCACGGCCGTAGAGGGGCAGGCAGTGATCGACGCCGGCACGAAGGCGCTGGGTCGTGAGCCGCTGCGCGCCGAGCCGGGAGCCGATGGCTTCGGTGAGCTGCTCGATCGCGCCGAGGTGACCGTGGTGCGCATGTCGGAGGAGCACGGTGTGCTCGACCTCTCGCGCACGTCATGGCGCCCGGTCGTCGGCGAGCAGGTGCGGGTGATTCCGAATCACGTCTGCATCGTGGTCCACCTCAACGAGGTGATCCACGGGGTGCGCGGCAGTGAGGTCGTGGTCAGCTGGCCGGTCGAGGCCCGCGGGCGGCGGCCGGTGCCGCGCTCGCGCTGACGCGCATCACCGCACGCGAGGCCGGCGATCGGGTGGCGCCGCTCTCAGTTCTTGTGCCGGAAGGTGATCCGGCCGCGCGTGAGGTCGTACGGAGAGACCTCGATCGTCACCCGGTCGCCGGCGAGCACGCGGATGCGGAAGCGTCGCATGTTGCCCGCGAGCGTGGTGAGCACCTCGTGATGCTCGTTGACCACGACGCGGAAAGTGGCGTTGGGCAGCACCTCGGCGACGACTCCTTCGAGCTCGATCGCGTCCTGCTTGGACATGTCGTTCACTCCTGCCGCGAAAAGGGGACCCGTGGACGGGTCCCCGCTGTAACAGGAGAAGCTACCGGGCCCCGGGGAGAGAGTCAAATCAGATGATTATCTTCGATGACGAGCAGCCGCAGTTCGAGGACGACGACCTGGACGCGGAGTTCCCCCTCGGAGATGGCACCGCCGACGTGGAGGCGACGGTCCGCTGTCCCTACTGCGGCGAGGAGAACGTGATCGGCCTCGATCCGGGTGGCGGGCCCTCGCAGGAGTATGTGGAGGACTGCCAGGTCTGCTGTCAGCCGTGGCGGGTGTCGGTGAGCTACATGGCCGATGGCTCGGCCGCGGTAGGGATCGAGATGGCCGACGAGGGCTGAGCACGGGGGGCCCGAAAGTCCCGTCCCCGCACCGCCACGATGAGCGTCGGAACGATGTAGAGGGTGATCGGGGTGGACAGGGCAAGACCGCCGATGACGGCGATGGCGAGCGGTCGCTGCATCTCGCTCCCCGCCCCGATCCCGAGCGCGAGCGGCAGGAGCCCGAAGAGAGTGCAGAGCGTCGTCATGAGGATCGGGCGAAGCCGCGTGCGCGCGGCATCGCGGATCGCTTCCTCCAGCGGCAACCCTGCCTCCAGCATGCGATGCCGGGTGAAGTCGAGCAGGATGATCCCGTTCTTGACGATGAGGCCCACGAGCAGGATGAGCCCCATGAAGGACGAGACGTTGAGTGGCGTGCCGGTGACCCAGAGCAGCACGATCGCGCCGACGAAGGACACCGGCGCGGCGAGCAGGATCACCAGCGGCTCGATGAACGATTGGAACTGGATCACCATCACCGCCACGACGCTCAGCGCCGCCAGCGCGAGCACCGTGAGAAGGGCCCGAAAGGCATCTTGCTGGCTGGCGTACTGCCCGCCCAGCTCCAGTCGCACGCCGGACGGCGGCGGATGCGCGGCGAGCACCCGCTTCACG
This sequence comes from Gemmatimonadota bacterium, assembly GCA_030948255.1. GTDB lineage: Bacteria > Gemmatimonadota > Gemmatimonadetes > Gemmatimonadales > Gemmatimonadaceae > JALZAQ01. The sequence continues at coordinate 10,848 of JALZAQ010000018.1, read as the reverse complement.
TCGGTCATCACGCCCCCGAGCGAGCGCTTTTCCACCTCGCCCGTGATCGCGATCATCTGGCGCTGATTCTCGCGGTAGAGCTCGGATCGGGATGACTCGTCCCTGACGGTCGCCACCGCGCCCAGAGGGACGAGCTGGTGCGATGCGCCCACGAGAGGAAGGTCGGCGAGCCGGAGGGCATCGTAGCGGACGGAATCCGATGCCCGCACGCGCACCGCGATCGAGCGATCCTCGCGGCGTACCTCACCTGCTGGCACGCCGAGCATGGCGCCGCGCAGCTGCTCGCCGACCTGCTGGGGGGTGAGGCCGATGCGCGCCGCTTCCGCCCCTTTCACCTGGAGCATCATCTCCGCGTTCGGCTGGGCGACTCCGTCGTAGAGGTCCACGAGCCCGTCGATCTTCTCCAGGGGGGGCCCGAGCTGCTTGGCGTATCCTTCGAGAACGTCGAGACGCTCGCCAAAGAGCTTGATCTCCACCGGCTTGGGGGCGCCGGCGAGATCGTTGATCACGTCCGAGAGGATCTCGACGAACTCCACGCGAATGCGCGGCACGGCGGTGGCGACCTTCTGGCGCACCTCGGCCATCACCGCAAAGATGTCGCGCGACCGGTCGCGGCGCGGCGCGAGACGCGCCACGATGTCTCCTCGATTCTGTTGGGTAGCGAACAAGCCGAGCTCGGCGCCGAGACGTCGCGACGTGCCGGTGATCTCCGGCGTCCCGGCAAGGATGCGCTCGATGGTGTTCACCTCGCGGTCGGTCTCGGCCAGAGCCGTGCCGCCGGGCGCGAAGTAGTCCAGCACGAATGCACCCTCATCCATGACCGGCAGGAAGCCGGTGCCGACGAAGCGCGAGGCGAGATAGCCGCCGACCACCAGCAGCAGCGCGGCGACGCCGATACGGCGAGGATGGTGCAGCACGGACGCGAGCGTTCCCTCGTAACGAGGCGGAAGCGCGTCGATCGCGCGGCCGATGCGCCGGAAGAATGACGGCTGTCCCTCGGCCTCCTCGCGCGGCTGGATGAATCGCGCCGCCATGAGGGGGATGATGGTCAGAGCGATGACCAGTGACACCAGGACGGCGATCGTGAGGGTGATCGCCAGCGCGGCGAAGAATTGGCCGACGACTCCCTGCAGCAATCCGAGTGGCAGGAAGACGACCACCGTGGTGATCGTCGAGGTGGTGACCGGCCAGATCAACTCGCGCATCGCCTCGCGCACTGCGCGGTCGCGCTCGGGGGTCAGCGCGAGGTGGCGGGCGACGTTCTCGACGACAACCACCGCGTCGTCGATCACCAGCCCGATCGCAATCGCCATCGCGCCGAGGCTCATCAGGTTGAACGTCTGACCGGCGAGCCGCATGATGAACACCGTGATCGCGAGCGTCAGCGGAATGGACGCGGCGCTGACGGCGGTGATCGTCCCCTGCCCGAGGAAGGCGAACAGCACGATGACCGCGAGCAGGGCACCGATGAGCATCGCATCCCGTACCGATCGCACCGACTCACGAACCAGCGTCGCCTGGTCGTAAACCGCCTTGAGATGCACTCCAGGTGGAAGACTCCGGCCGATCTCGGTCATCGCGCGGGCGACGCTGTCGGCGATCTGAACGGTGTTCCCCCCGATCTGTCGGGCGATGTTGATGAGCGCCGCCGGCCGGCCATCGCCGGCGACGACTCGCGTGCGGTCCTGGGTGCCCATGAAGACGGCGGCGAGATCGCGCACGCGCAGGCCGGGCCGCACGACGACGTTCGCGATGTCGTCCACGGAGTGCGCTTCCTGATCGGTGACCACCAGGAATTGCTTGTAGTCCCGGGCGACGCGCCCCACGGCCTCTACGGAGATCGCCTGCTTGATGGCGGTGGCGAGATCGTCGTAGCCCAGCCCGGCCCCGGCGAGACGGGCAGGATCCGCCACCACCTCGATCTCCCGCACATCGGTGGCCTGCACTTCCACCCTGCCCACACCAGGCACGCGCGCGATGATGGGCCGGATCTGGTAGCGGCCTATGTCGTAGAGCGTGGCCGGGTCGCCGCCCTCGAGATTGTACTGGATGATGGGGAAGAGCGACGGGGTGAGCCGCTGTACCTCGATGTCCACATCCGCAGGCAGCTGGCTCCGGATCTGATTGACCCGCGTCTGGACGAGCTGCAGGGTGTAGATCATGTCGGTCTTCGGCGTGAAGTACGCCGAGACCTCGCTGGCACCGCGAATAGAGCGCGTCCGCACGCGCTCGAGGCCCGGGACGGTGCTCAGCGCCTCCTCGATCGGTCTGGTGATGCCGAACACCACCTGGCGGGTGCCGAGCGACGACCCTTCGGCGACGATCGTGATGCGCGGGAAGGCGACCTCGGGATAGATGGCCGAGGGGAGTCTGGTGGCGGCCCAGATTCCCCCGAAGCTCAGCCCCGCGATCGAGAGATAGATGAAGCGCCTCTCGCGCCGGAGCAGATCGAAGAGGGTCACGGCTTGGTCAGCACTATCTTGGCGCTGTCCTCCACCCCATAGGCTCCGTACGTCACCACGGTCTGCCCAGCGGTGAGACCTTTCGTGATCTCGGCCAGCTTCTCGGTGCGAACGCCGACCGAGACGGGCTGGCTGTGCGCGACGCCGCCCGCATCGACCACGAACACCTTGTATCCCTCTCCGTCCGGCACGAGCGCCTCGGTGGGAATGACCAGCGCGTTTCCCCGCGCCGCGAGCTGCACGCGGCCGTACACGCTCTCACCGATGCGAAGGGGGCGTGCGGGCGCCGTCACCCGCACCCGCACCGGCACGCTGCGCGCGGTACTGTCCACGGCGGCGCCCACACTCGCAACACTTCCCGTTCCGAGCGGTTCTCCCCCCGCATCCTGGCCGCTGGTGAATGTCGTCGATGCACCGGGGCGTACCGCGGCCGCGGCACGCGGAGAGAGGCTCAGCACCACCTCGAGGGCGGATGGATCCACGACTTCCACCAGTGGCTGCGTCGGCTCGACCGATCCCTGGAGCACGGCCGTCATGCGGGAGACGACGCCATTCACGGGCGAGCGGAGGGTTGCGAGCTCCTGGGTCCGGCGCGCAGTGACCCATGATGCCTGGGCCTGCGCCAGTTCGCTGGCAGCCTGGTCGACGTCCTTTCGCGGGGCGATCCCCGCTGCCGCAAGGCGCACCACGCGATCGTAGGAGCGCTGCGCCGCGGTGCGCGCCGCGTCGGCTTTCCCCGCTTCGGCGTCGAAGGGAGCGCGATCGAGCTCCACCAGAGGTTGGCCCTGCCGAACGTGGTCGCCGGCTGCCACGCGAATACGAGCGACCCGGCTCGGCGCCGGCGCGCTGAGCAGGGCAAAGCTGCCGGGCCTTGGCGCGACCGTGCCGATGCCGTCCACCGTCTCGGAGAACGGTTGCATGGTCGCGACCGCCGTGCGCGCGCCCACCACGGACTGGGTTTTCTCCGTCGTGCCAGCTTCGTCCGGATCGGCGGCACCCTTGCGACAGGCCGCGAGCGTGACGAGCGAGAGGAGCAGGAGACGGCTGGTCATGGCGGCGGCGCCGGTATGGTCGCGAGAGTGAGGGCGGCGTCGGCGATGCGGGCCGCCGCCACGTCGTCGATGTACTGGGCCAGCACCTCGCGCGCGCTGCGCTGCACCTCGAGCACGTACGGAAGCGCCACCGCGCCTTCGGCGTAAGCGGTGAGCGCCATGGCAGCGACGCGGTCGGCGGCACGGCGCAGCTGCAGGTCGCGACGTGCCCGAAGAATCGCCGCGCGCCTCTCCCGAATTGCAGTTGCGATCTCGGCCTGGCTCTCGAGGCGTGCGAGCGCAAGCTGCGCGCGGGCCCGGTCGCGATTGGCCGTGGCGAGCGCGATCTCCCCCTCGCGCCGGCTCAGGAAGGGGAGCGGGAGCGAGACGCCGACCGTCGGAAGCAGTCCCGGCTCGGCGCCGGTGGGGTCACCTGTCTCGAATCCGGCCGAGATCGCGGGAGTGCCGAGCACGCTCCGGCGCTCGAGCGCGAGCGACTGCTCGGCGGCACGAAGAGCCGCCATGGCGGCGGCCACGCGCAGAGGTGTGCCGCTCACCGTCACCGAATCATCCGGGGGCAGCGTCAGCGAGTCAGCGAGCCCGACGGTGGCGCGGTCCGTCGGAAGTCCGATCAGAGTCTGCAGCTCCACGACCGAAGAGATCGCGCCGAGTGAGTCGGCCAGCGCCGCGTTCGCGAGCTGCCCCGTGGCGATCGTCGAGAGCTCGACGTCCAGATCGCTCGCGTCCCCCGCATCCCGGCGCACTCGGGCGAGACGCAGTAGACTGTCGCCATCGAGTGCGCTCCGCCTCGAGAGGATGGAGCGATCCGCCGACGCGAGAGCGCGCACGTACGACACCGTCACGTCGTGACGGATGCGGGCCCGCTCAAGCGTGACCACGTAGCGGGACGACTGTACCACGGACTGCGCTGCGCCGATCCGCGCCGAGCGGAGCCATGGGTACTCGATCGGCAGCTCGATCGCGGCGTGGTACTGGGGCACGGCCCTGGTATAGCTCGCGATGGCAGTGGGGTTCGGAAGGGCGCGTGCCGTCCGCAGCTGAGCGAGCGATGCGGAGAGATCCGCGCCCGCCACGGCGGCGCGGGCGCCGCGCGCGAGGGCGCTGTCGACCGCTTGCCGCAGCGTCACGCCGGCCTGGGCGTGAAGAGCGCGCACAAGACACAGGGACGGCGCGAGCACCCCCCAGCGTCTCACGACAGCACGGCGATCAGAAATCGCGAATCGGGCACGAGGCAGAGCGGAATGAGTGACCCGGCAGAGTGCATGAAGTCTACGCACCCCACCTAAACCAGTGCTTACAGGGGGTTGCTCCCTTGCACAACCCGTGCAACAACCTCCGCGTCAGTCGCGGGCCAGCTCGACGAGCACGGCGTCGTCGAGGTGATGCCCGCCGTCGAAGCGGATCAGACGATGCGGAATGCCGGCTCCCTCGAGCCGCGACCGTTCCCTCGCCACCAGCGCATCGGTGGCGTATCCATCCTTCGTACCGATGACGAGACTGAGGCGCGCGCCCCCGAACGCGCGCGCCCCGGCGGAAACATCCGCGTCCTCGGGGACGGTGCCGCCCCACAGCACCAGGTCAGCCGGTGCGGCGCGGGTGCGGCCCGCCCAGCGCGTGATCGTCGCGGCTCCCTGTGAAAATCCGAGCGCGATGAGACGAGCGGTCGACCGGCCGAGACCGCTCGTCGCATGCGCGAGCGCTTCGTCGAGAAAGCGGACGTAGTCGTCGATCTCGTGTGAACGGTCCTCTCGCGTCATCCACGTCGCACCGACCTTCCCCTGGCCTCCCGCGTGGCTCGTGCCTGGCTCGTCACCGACGTAGAAGCGCGAGAGTCCCTCGGGAGCGATGATGAGCCGCCTGCCATCGTCGAGCGGCTCGAAGTGGCGGAGGAAGCGTGCGGCCAGCTGACCGTAGCCGTGGCAGACCAGCCAGATCTGCCGCACTCCGGGATGGATGGTGCCGAGGGTGTAGTAGCGCGCGCTTCGGGAGACGGTGAGAGGATGTTCCTGCACGGAGCGTCGCTATCTCATGAGAAGCAGAACGTCGTACAGCGAGTGCGTCCAGGCCGTGATGCCGAATCCTCGTAGGAGGTAGAGAGCGCTGAAGAAGACGCCGCCGATCATCCGGTATGTGAACGACTCGAGGGTGAGCGGGTCGCCGAAGGTGCCTACGTAGTGAAAGGCGGAGAAGATGGCGGCGCCGAGCAGCGCCGCCACGACGCCGGACAGCCTCCTGCTCCAGCCGAAGAGGGAGCGCGCTCCGAATGCGAGCGCGGAGACCAGGACGACGCGGAAGAGAAGCTCCTCGTAGAGTCCGGCGCCAAGCGAGATCATGAGCTGCCGGCTGGGCGCGAGCGTCTGCACCGGCCCCATCGCGAGAGTGGCGAGCACGCCCAGCAGGCGTGCTGTGATCAGGCCCACCACAAGGCCGAAGGCCAGCGCATACGCGATCGATTCGGCGGCCATGCCCGCAAAGACACCGAGCCGAAAGCCGCGTCCGTTCTCCCGGAGATCCTTCCGGATGAGCCAGAGCGACAGCGCGATCACGACCGCCATGAAGATCGCCGGACCGCGCGAGCCGGCCATCGCGACGAACAGACCTTTGAGAATGACGTCGGCGCCATTCCGCACGTCCCCGCGCGGGTCGTGCGACAGAACCGACGCGAGCGCCTCGTAGAGGAGAAGGAGCGGAAGCACCAGGATCAGGCTGTAGCGGTGCATCCGCGCCGCCTGCCAGTAGCTCGGACTTCGTGCGATCGCGTTCAATGTCCCGACCGCTCGACCTCCTTACCGGTGAAGTTCTCCGTCGAGACGTCGGAGCCACCAAGCGACCGCACGTAGGTGACGAGCCGCCAGATGTCCTCGTTGGAGATACGGCCACCCCAGGCCGGCATGCCGTCGGGGCGCCCCTGATAGATCGATTCGAACACCTCGTCGGCGCTGCCGCCGAAATGCCACCGATCGTCAGCGAGGCTGGGAGCCATGAAACCCCCTCCGTCCGCGCCATGGCAATCGACACAGTTGTAGCCGATGAACAGCTTCTTCCCCTGCGCGAGCGCGGCCGAGCTCCCGTCGAAGGGATTCACCAGCGACGGGGTGGCCGCGCGCCGTGTGCCGAAGGGTTGGATGTGCTCGTCGTGGGCGACGAACCGCCACTCTCCCGCTGGCACGCTGGGCACTGAGCTGGTGGGCGGTCGCTGCGCGCCGGCCGCCACCAGGATGGCGGTCGCGGCCATCACACCGCCTGCAATCATGCGCTCCCTCACGGTCCCTCCCTGACAGATCCTGTCCTGCGCCCGGCGCGTTGAGTGGTGGGCACCCCGGATGAGCGAAGAATGGCTTGAATCTCCCTTTCCCGCCGCACGAGCAGCGCGTCGAGCTCGCGTGCGAGGGCCTCGTCGCGTTTCCGAACACCCATCGCGATCTCGTACGAGAGCGGCAGCGACGCCGAATCCGCGGATTCCTCCAGCGCGCGGACGGTGAGCGGCACCGGGGAGCGCCTGGCAGCCCACGAGGCGAGCGGGCCCCAGGCGATCGCCACGTCCACATCACCCCGCGCGACGGCAGACACCAGATCCGCCGGAGGGCTCTCCCGGTCGTAGCTGCCGTAGATGCTGTAGCCCCTGACGTTCTCCACGATGCGGCGCGCCGCGAGCGCGTGCGCGGGGGGAACGTTCTGATAGTGGCTGCCGATGACGTGAACGCCAATCCGAAGATGGCGCAGGCGCGGGTCGTCGAGCGATCGGACGTCCAGCTGGTCGCTCCGCCGTGTCACAGCAGCGTAGGACGACCGATAGTACGGGCGGGTCGTGCGGACAAGGCCGTATCCCACCGGAACGCCGATCACCAGGTCACACTGGCCGGCATTCAACGTCTGCCGCACGAATCCGCGGCGCTGGGGCCACCAGGTGTAGCGGACCGTCGCCCCGAGCTCGCGGCCGACCAGCTCCGCGATCCGGTTCTCGAAGCCGCGTCCGGCACGGTTGGAGAAGGGCAGATTGTTCGGGTCGGCGCAGACACGCAGCTCGCGTGGCGTGGCGGCGGCGGCGAGCGTGGCGCCGAGGAAGAGCGCGAGCAGGGTCACAGCGAGAAGACGTACAGAGTGCCGCCCCAGCTCGTGTACTTCCCCAGATCCGGCAGAACGGTGCCACGCTGTCGCACGTCGTACGGCAGGTTCGCCGCGACATCACCAGCGATCAGAAATCCCATGTCGCCGCCGATGCCGGAGAGAACGGCGACGTACTGCTTGCCATCGGGGCCGAGATACGACATGACGTTGCCGATGATCCCCGAGCCGGTGTGGAACTTCCACAGCTCCTGCCCGGAGCGGGCATCGACCGCCTTCACCCAGCCATCGAGCGTTCCGTAGAACGCGACGTTACCGGCGGTGGCGAGAACGCCGCTCCACACCGGAAAGGGCTCCCGGATGCCCCAGCTCTTGGTGCCGGTGGTCGCATCCCAGGCCATCAACTCGCCGCGATATCCGCCCGGTCCCGCTTTCTCAGGAGCGTCCGCTCCGACGAACGGCGTCCCGGCGATGTACGCAACCTCACGGGTCGTGAAGTCCATGCAGAGGTTGTTCGTGGGCACGTAGAACAGTCCCGTGCGCGGCGAGAAAGCAGCTGGCTGCTCGTCCTTTCCCCCCTCGAGGCTCGGGCAGATATCCTTCACCGTCACGCCCTGCTTGACCGCCTTGGCGGCGACCACGGCGGCGCGCCCGGTGCCGAGATCGAAGCCGCTCGACCAGTTCATCGGCACGAAGGGCTTGGCGACGAGAACCTCTCCGGTGGCCCGGTCGAGCGTGTACGCGTACCCGTTGCGGTCGAAGTGCACCAGTGTCTTGCGGATCCGTCCGCCAATGGGAAGATCGGCGAGGATGTTCTCGTTCACGCCGTCGTAGTCCCACATGTCGTGCGGCGTGATCTGATAGGCCCACACGACCTCGCCGGTATCCGGATCGCGAGCGAGGATGGCACAGGTCCACTTGTTGTCGCCCGGACGCTGAGCGCCATTCCATGGTCCCGGATTGCTCGTACCGTGATAGAGCAGGTTGAGCTCGGGGTCGTACGACAGCCATCCCCACACCGCGCCTCCGCCCATCTTCCACGTATCACCCGGCCAACTCGTGGCACCGAGATCGGTACCGCGGTCCGCCGCGTAGTACGGCTTGAAGCGAGCCCCGATCTTCACGTCGCGATCGGGGCCCGTGCTGTAGGCCCGCCAGAGCTCGCGCCCGGTCGCGAGATCCAGCGCCGCGATCCAGCCGCGGACTCCCATCTCCCCCCCGGAGTTTCCGACGAACACCTTGTCGTGCACGATGAGGGGCGCCATGGTCATCGTCTCGCCGCGGTTGATGTCGCCGAGGCGGGTCTTCCAGAGCTGCTTTCCGCTCGCCGCATCGAGAGCCACCGTGTGCCCGTCGAGCAGGTTGTAGACGATCCGGCCTTTCGCGAAGGACGCCCCGCGGTTCACGACATCGCAACACGCGATTCCGATCGAGGCCTGGGCCGTGTTCGGGCGGTACTTCCACTTGAGGGGATTTCCGGGACGCGTGAGGTCGAGGGCGTAGGCGACGTTCGGAAAGGGCGTGGTGAAGTACATGGTGTTGTCCACGACCAGGGGCGCCCCCTCGTGACCCCGCAGCACGCCGGTCGAGAACGTCCAGGCCACCTTGAGACCCTTCGCGTTCTCGGCGGTGATCTGTGACAGCTCGCTGTACCGGCTGTTCGCGTAATCCTTCGCTGGAAATGTCCACTGCCCCGAATCCGACGCCGGTGCGGCAGCGGCGATCCGTGCGCCGGAGGGACCCGCGGGGGAGGCGCGCACGGCACCGCTATCGGCCGAGGGCGCGCGGCTCTCCGAGCACGCGAGAGCGACCGCGAGCCCGCAGAGCCGTGCGATCGTGCCGGAGGATCGACAGAGAGCCATCGCAGCGCGTGGGTGAGAGGGTGAGGTCGGCCAGCACTTCCGGCGCAGGTACTGCGTGGAATACGTGAAGGCTGCGCTCGGGCGAGACCGTCGTCAATTGCTTGCTCCTCCGTGCGGCGGCCCGTAGCTTCGACGCGACCCTTCTCGCGAGGGATCGCCCGATGGACCCCCCCCCGACGGACGAGCAAATCGCAACCGATTCGACAGATTTCACCACCGCGGTGACGGAAGCCGTGCTGGCCGTTGCGTTCTGGGAGCGACTCCGACTGTTCGCGGCGAGACGTCTGGGCGATGCCCGCCTGGCCGAGGACGTGGCCCAGGAAACACTCCATCGCGTGATCCATTCCGTGCGTACCGGCAGGCTTCGCACTCCCGATGCGCTGCCCGCCTTCGTCTTCGCGACCGCAAAGCACATCTGTCAGCATCGCGAGCGGTCGTCGCAGCGAGAAGAGCGGGCGCTGCTTCGCTTCGGATCCGACCTCCTCGCGGTATCCGCGCCCCCGGACGCACTCGCCGAGCTAGTCGGGGCGGAGCGACGCGCCATGGTCCGCCGCGCGCTCAGTCGCCTGGGGGAATCCGACCGCCGGCTGCTCCGGGCGCTCTTCTTCGAGCAGCGCGATCCGGGCGAGGTCGCGCGCGAGCTGGGCAGCACGCCAGGCGCGCTCCGGGTCCGCAAGCACCGCGCGCTGCAGCGCCTTGCCGAGCTGGTGAACGGCACGGACGAGTGAAACGTTGACGCCCCATCGGGAACCCGAGCATATGCCGATCGAAGAATTGACGTGCGCGCAGGCGGATGACGCGGACTACGATACGCGCTATCTCGCCGGCGCCCTGTCGGATGTGGAGGCGGAGCAGTTCGAGTCGCACTACTTCGGCTGCGACCGATGCTGGGCTCTCGTGCGCTCCGCGACCGACGCGCGCTCGGGCATGGTCGGCGAGGCACAGCGCATCGGGACGCAGCGGCGGTGGGCGCTCTGGACTCCGGCGCTCGCGGCTGGAATCGCGGCCATCGCCATCGGCGGGTCGCTCTGGCTGAGGCCGCGCGCGCTCATGACACCCTCGGTGGTCGAGCGCGGAGCCGCGCTCGGGGACGGCGTGACGCTGCTCGTGTCCGGTGACTCCGTGTTCGTTCGCTGGCCTCGGGTGGCGAACGCGGTGCTCTATCGGTTGCGGCTCTACACCGCGCAGGGAGCGCTTCTTTACGAGAAGGAGCTCCGTGACACCAGCGCTGTGGTGCGGCTGTCCGCTCTACCCGCCCGGCCCACACTCTCGTACTGGAGCGTCGAAGCGCTCGACGGATCGCGAGGGGTGCTGTCGCATACTCCGCTCGTCCTCCTGCGACTTCCGCGGTCGGCGGTGCGTCCACCGTGATTCCGCGCTGGCGCACGACCGCGCTCGCCCTGGGGC
>JALZAQ010000017.1 GCA_030948255.1 Gemmatimonadota bacterium | reverse complement strand
ACCACGATCCGGTCGCCGTCGCTGTAACGCCCCTCCAGCACCCCCATCGCCAGCGGATTCTGCAGCTCGCGCTGGATCGACCGCTTGAGCGGGCGCGCGCCGAGCACCGGGTCGAAGCCATCTTCCGCCAGCATCCGCTTCGCCTCCGGCGTGAGCTCGAGCGTGAGCTTGCGATCGGCCAGGAGAGCGCGAAGCCGCGCCAGCTGCAGATCTACTATATGCTCGATCTGCTCCATTCCCAGCGGATGGAAGATGATCACATCGTCCACGCGGTTCAGGAACTCCGGCCGGAAGTGCTGCCGGAGAGCACCCAGCACCTCCCGCTCCACCGCCGGCCAGTCCGACGTCCCGTGCTCGAGGATGTACGGTCCGCCGATGTTCGACGTCATGATGATCACGCTGTTGCGGAAGTTTACCGTTCGCCCCTGCGAGTCGGTGAGCCGGCCGTCGTCGAGTATCTGCAGCAGGATGTTGAACACATCGGCATGCGCCTTCTCGATCTCGTCGAAGAGAATGACCGAATAGGGGCGCCGGCGAATCGCCTCGGTGAGCTGTCCCCCCTCCTCGAATCCGATGTATCCGGGCGGCGCCCCGATGAGACGCGCGACGGCGTGCTTCTCCATGTACTCCGACATGTCGATCCGCACCATCGCGTGCTCGGAGTCGAACAGGAACTCGGCGAGCGCCCGAGCCGTCTCGGTCTTGCCGACGCCGGTGGGTCCGAGAAAGATGAAGGAGCCGATCGGTCGGTTGGGGTCCTGGAGTCCGGCGCGCGAGCGCCGCACCGCGTTCGCCACCGCCCGCACCGCCTCCTCCTGCCCGATCACCCGCGACGCGAGCACCGTCTCCAGCGAGGTGAGCCGCGCCTTCTCGCTCTCCAGCATCCGCGTGACCGGAATTCCGGTCCACCGCGCCACGATCTCCGCGATGTCCTCGGCGTCGACCTCTTCCTTGAGGAAGCGCACTCCGCCCTGCTGCTTGCTGGCGAGCTGCTTCTCCGCCTCACGCATCTCGGCCTCGAGCTGCGGCAGCCGCCCATAGGTGATCTCCGCTGCGCGGCCGAGATCACCCGCGCGCTGAGCCTGCTCCGCGTCCACGCGGGCCTGATCGATCTGCTGTTTCACCCGCGCCACCTTTCCCAGGGTGTCCTTCTCCGCCTGCCACTGCGCTTTCATCGCGCCCGAGCGCTCTCGGAGCTCCGCCAGCTCCCGCTCGAGCAGCGTTCGCCGCTCGATGCCGGCCTTGTCCTTCTCCTTCTGAAGCGCCTGCCGCTCGATCTCGAGCTGCATGATGCGACGCTCCACCTCATCGATCTCCTGGGGCATCGAGTCGATCTCGATACGCAGGCGCGACGACGCCTCGTCGAGAAGATCGATCGCCTTATCGGGGAGAAAACGGTCGCCGATGTAGCGATTGGAGAGCGTCGCCGCCGCGACCACCGCACCGTCGGTGATCCGCACGCCGTGGTGTAGCTCGTAGCGCTCCTTGAGGCCGCGCAGAATCGCGATCGTGTCCTCGACGCTCGGCTCACCCACGTACACCGGCTGGAAGCGCCGCTCGAGCGCCGCGTCCTTCTCGACGTGCTTGCGGTACTCGTCGAGCGTCGTCGCCCCGACTACGCGAAGCTCGCCGCGCGCCAGCATCGGCTTCAGCATGTTTCCCGCGTCCATCGCCCCCTCGGCCTTCCCCGCCCCGACGAGGGTGTGCAGCTCATCGATGAACATCACGAACTGCCCGTCGTTCTCCGTGATCTCCTTGAGCACGGCCTTGAGCCGCTCCTCGAACTCCCCGCGATACTTGGCTCCCGCGATCAGCGCGCCGAGGTCGAGCGCGAGCAGTCGCTTGTTGCGGAGGCTCTCCGGCACGTCGCCGTTGATGATGCGCTGCGCGAGCCCCTCCACGATGGCCGTCTTCCCCACGCCGGGCTCGCCGATCAGAACGGGATTGTTCTTGGTTCGCCGGGAGAGCACCTGCACCACTCGGCGAATCTCCTCGTCGCGCCCGATGACGGGATCCAGCTTGCCCTTCCGCGCCGCCTCGGTGAGGTCGCGCGTGTACTTCGACAGCGCCTGGTACTGGTTCTCCGGGCTCTGATCGGTCACGCGATGGCTGCCTCGCACCGCCTGCAGCGCTTCCCGGAGCGCCGCCGTGGTCACCCCCAGCCCGTTCAGAACCTCGTACGCCTCGGTGCCCTTCTGCTCGCTCAGCCCGAGAATCAGATGCTCGGCGCTCACGTACTCGTCGCCGAGCGTCCGCGCCTCCGCTTCCGCTCGATCGATGACTCGGTTGAATTCGCGCGACAGCTGGGGCTGTGCACCGGACTGCTTCGGGTAGCGGCCGACCTCGCGCTCGATGCCCGCGCGAAGGTCGGTGACACTCACGCCGAGCTTGTGCAGGATGGGAAGCACGATGCCCTCATCCTGGGCGAGCAGAGCGGTGAGAAGATGCCCGGGATAGACGAGCGGATTGCCGGCTCGCCGAGCCTGCGTCAGCGAGTCCTGAATGGCCTCGGACGCTTTGACGGTCAGACGATCGGGGTTGATCATTGCTCTGGACGGTAGCTGATAATGTACCTTATGAGATGTGAGCTAAACTATTACAGGCTCGCTCATAAGACAAACATGATACCACCGACAGTCGGCCACGCTGGCCGAGCCCGCGCCGGTCAGCGGTGCGTGCCTGTCGGACTGCCCGCACCGAGGCGGCCCACTGTCATTCTGGCGTCGGCGGAGAGTTCGGAGATGGCTTGCCGAGCGAGGGCGGAGAGGGCGTTCACGATCGCCGGCATGGTGCTCTCCGGTACGGCCTGCTCCACCCGACGGGTCGCTTGCCAGACCACCGAATCGTCCGACGTGCGCACGAGCCTCGCCTCCAGGGCAACCGCCGCGAACACAGCCTTTCCCCTGTCCACCTCCTCGAACTCCTTCACCGTCCCGCGCCACGAGTAGGTGAACGCGCGCATCGACGGGGGCGCATAGACCGCCCGCTCAGCGCTGAGAGGTGCGCCAGACAGAAGGCCCTCGGTGAGCGAGCCGAGCATCTCGCCAAGCGGGATGGCCCACTCCCGGTTCGGGTAGACCCCGTAACCCGACTGCTCCACCCGGTACACGATGCCATGGCCGGAATAGATGCCGGGCGTGTCGTAGCGCGTGATCGCGATCGACCCACGAACGGTGCCCGGCGTAACGGCGGGCCCCCGCTCGCTGGCGGAGTCGGCGTGGACCGGCGCGATCCGGTAGAGCTCCACGGCCGGGAGCGAGCCGCCGAGGCTGCCCAGGCAGCCGGCCGCCGAGAGCGCGCTCAGCAGCGCCAGCGCGGTGATAGGCTTACTCACGTGGCGGCGGGCCGGCCGGCTTGTCGATGGTGCGCTTCTTCTTGAGCACGCTCGTCGGATCGCGCTCGAGCCGTTCGGAGAGACGGGCGAGGTTGTCGGTCGCGATCGCGAGGTTCTTCACGATGTTCTCCATCCGGTCTCCGCGCTGCAGAACATCCCGCAGCTCGCGCACCGCGGTGCGCACCTCCGACATGGTGGCGACGAACTCCCGCTGTGAGCCCGCGAGGTCCGGCCGGACGCCCTTGAGCGTCGTATCCACGAGCGAGAGCATGCGCTCGGTGCGGGCCAGAAGCTGCGTCAGCGACCGACTCATGGTGTCGAGCTGGGCGAACGCGTGAGACGAGCCGGTGGTCGCGACCCCGGCAAGCGTATCGAAGCGTCCGAGCACGCGGTCGATGCGCTGGAAGGGCGTGTTCGCCATGAAGCGCTCGCTGCCGCGCATCACCGTGTCGGCCCTGTCGAGGAAGAGAGCCAGCCGCACCATCGCATCCTGGAAGGTGAAGTTCGCGTCACTGGGCACCGTGCCGCCGGGCGGGAGAGGGGCCCCAGTGCGGCTACCGGGGACGAGATTGAGGAAGGGCTGCCCGAGCAGGCCGACTTGGGTGATCGATGCGTGGGTATCCACTCTCATCGGCGTTCCGCTCCGCACGTTGAAGGTGAGGAGGATGCGCGTGGGATCCACGGGGTCGAGCTGCATCTTGGTCACGGATCCGACGAGCAGCCCGCCATACCGCACCTCGTCGCCGAGATTGAGGCCGCTCACGGAGTTGAAGATGCTATGGTACGGCTTGCCGCGCTGAAAGAGCGATGGATAGCGCGCGAACGCCACGAGCATGGCCAGCACCAGCGCCGTGCCGCCGAGGAAGGCGAGGATCCCGAGCCGGGAGTCGCCGCGGCGAGCGGTTCGTGCAGAGCGCTGCATCACGCCGCACCGCGCCGGTTAAGAAGCCGGCGCACCAGATCGTGCTCGCTCTTCTGCAGCGTCTCTCGTGTCCCGCTCTCGATCATCGCTCCCTTCACCATGACATAGATACGATCGACTCGACCGAAGGCGTGCCGGACCTCGTGCGAGAAGATGACGACCGAGAAGCCGGTGGAGTCCTGGAGGCGCTCGATGGTGTGGTCGAGCTCGGCCGCCGAATGGCTGTCCAGCCCGAGAGTCGGCTCGTCGAGGAGCAGGGCGACCGGGCGCAGCGCCAGGGCGCGGGCCAGCGCCACGCGCCGCTGGGCCGCGCGATCGAGATGGGCGCAGCTGGTCTCCTCGATCGCCGTCCCCGACGTCTGGAGCCCGACCGAGGCCAACAGCTCACGCGACACCTCGCGCGCCTCCTCCGCGGTGGCGCTCGTGTGCTCGAGCAGCGGAAGCTCGACGTTCTCCAGCACGGTGAGGCGATTGATCAGCGCCGAACCCTGGAAGACGACGCCCAATCGCGTGCGCATGCGCCGCAGCACCACCTCCGACTCGCCCCGCGCATCGAAGTCCTCGCCGTCCACGATGATCGTTCCGCCCGAGGCCGCCTCCAGTCCGACGATGTGCCGCAGCAGCACGGTCTTGCCGGAATGGATCGGGCCGAGCACCACGCACGTGCGGCCGTACGGCACCTGCAGCGACACGTCGTGGAGCACGGGAGCGGCGGTGGGTCCGGTGAGGTGCTGCACCTCGAGAGCGAGATCGACGGTCACACGAAGCCGGGAATGAAGTAGAAGATGGCATTGACCACGGTGTCGGCCGCGAGCACGCCGAGGACGGCGAGCACGACGGCGCGTGTGGCCGCCTCGCCGATGGCCGCGATGCGGTTCTCCACGTTGATCCCTTCGTCGGACGCCACCAGCGCAATAATGAACGCGAACAGGATGCTCTTCACCAGCCCGATGATGAGATCGCGCAGCTGGAAGGCCAGCCGATACTGTTCGGCGAAGAAGCTCGTGCCGAAACCCAGGAAGACGCTCGATCCGATCCATCCGCCGAGGGTGAACAGCCCATCGGCAAGAATCGTGAGCGCGGGGAGGGCGATGACGAGCGCAGCCAGCTTCGGGGCGACGAGATATTTCACCGGGTCGAGCCCCATGGCGCGGAGCGCGTCGATCTCGGCGTTCGTGCGCATCGAGGCGAGCTCGCCGGCGATGGACGCCGCGCTCCTCGCCACGACGAGCAGGGCGACGGTCACCGGGGCCAGCTCGCGCGCCCCGAACCACGCGATGGCGCTTATGCTCAACGCCTCGGCGCCGTATCCCTTGAGCTGGTAGGCCACCTGGAAGATCGCGATCAGACCGAGCAGCAGCGCCGAGCTCATCACCAGGCGGAGCGCTCCGATCCCGAGCGCTTCCAGCTCCCTCTGGATGCTCGTGCCCGCGACCGTGCGGCGGGAGAAGAGCAGCCAGGCGAGCCAGTAGATGGCCGTGATCGCGAGGCGGCTGCGGCCAATGATGCGGGCCTGGAATGTGTCCACGCCCGTGTCCAGGGGGACGAACACTTCTCCGCCCGGCGCGCCTTCAGCGGGAACGACGGTCATGGCGACGGGTGCGATGCGGGGAACACGCGCTCGAAAGATCGGATGCGGACGATGGGATGTTCCCGTCTGCAGAGTGAATACACGAGCGCGGCGACAGGATCCCCTCCTGCCGCCGCGCCACGCTCGCCGATCTCGCCAGCGGCTACTTGATGACGATCATCTTCTTCACGACCGCCCTGCCGTCGACCTCGAGCCGGTAGAGGTAGATGCCCGACGCGACCTCTCTCGAGCCGTTCAGATAGTTCCCGTTCCAGAATGCGGATTTCGCTCCGCACCCGAGCTGCAGGTTCTCCACCGGCTGGCCGGCCGCTTCGTCCCCGCCCTGCAGGATGGGGACTGCCACGAGCTGCGCCAGCACGTTGTAGATCCTGAGACTCACCCGATACCGCCGACCGGAATCCGTGCACGGCTGATCACCGATCGTGAACGGAATGGTGGTCGTTGGATTGAACGGGTTGGGATAGTTCTGTCCGAGCCCGAGCCCCGGCGTGCGCTCACGGGAGCGTGCAGGAGTCGAGTCCTGAGCCGTCCCCGTCGTTGGCACGAGCGCAAGAAGGGCGAGCACGAAGACGAGCGCTGCCCAACGATGCTTCATGTGCCTTCTCCTACACGGACGAAAAAGGGTGCTAGAGGACCTCTCCTGCTCGTGGTTGCCCGGTGGGATTCATCTCGCGCCAACTTACCGGCGCATCCGGGCTCCGTCAAGCAAACTTGCCTGCAACACGTTCAGCTGCCGCCCGTAACTACACGACCGCCGGGACGTCGTTCCGTCACACCCGTGCGATCACAGTACTCCAGAAAGGGGATGAGGTACTTCCGCGAGAAGCCCAGAAGAGCCCGCAGATCGGAGGGCGAGTATTCCCTCCCCGCCGCCATGCCGGTTCGGAGTGCCGCCACCATGCCGCGAACCGCCCCCTCCTCGTAGTATCGGTCGGCCTCCACCTGGATGAGCGATCCGTCGCGCTCGAGATAGCGCAGCACCGCGAGCGCGGGCTCCCCGCGCTCCGCGATCAACTCGCTGGTAGCCGGCGGCTCCCGTCCCGCCTGGCGGAAGAGGGTGGTCAGCTCCCACGCGAGTCGCGCCTGGTGGGCCGAGGGAGAGGGCCGCCAACCGTGCCTCCGGACGACCGCGCCTCGGGTCTCGAGGGTGCCGCTCGCCTCGAGCTCGCGCAGCAGCTCATCCACCACCGCGGTGCCGGCGCCAACCTCCGACCGCAGCAGCTGGAGCGGTGCCCCGGGGTCCAGCGGGGCCGTCGCATGCCACCGGTCCACGAGGTCGATCAGGCGGCGCGAGAGCCGCTCGAGCACGGGAAGGGCGTACACCCGGGCGCCCAGGCTCCGCAGTTGAGGCAGGCGCGCGAGGCGCTCGCGCACCTCGCGCGGCGGCAAGCCGGTTCGGATCGGGAGAAGGGAGATGTCCATCCCCGTGGCACCGGAGGAAAAGACCACGTCCGACAGAGAGGGCGCCGCGCCGTCATCGGAGATCGCCGGCCGGCTGCGGCGCTGCGGCGGGAGGGGGTCGTGCACGACACCACCGCCGATCGTCGCTACCGGCGACGCGCTCCGCAACACGAATCGGTCGCCGGCGCGCGCGACGACGGGCTCATTCAGCACCACCCGCACGGCGCGTCGCTCGCCTCCCCTCAGGGCACCGCCCACAGCCACGAGACGAGCGCCGACGTCGAGCGTGCCGAGGTGAAAGCGCACGCGCGTTCGCGGTCCGAGCAGCGGCGCGTCGTCGAGAAGGCTGACCTCGGCGAGCATGCGCCGGCTCTCCGTCCACGCGGGATCGCTGACGAGCATCGTGCCGCGACCCACCAGCGACACATCCACGCCGGCGAGAGCGATCGCGGCACGCGTGCCCGGAGACGCTCGCTCGACCGGCGCGCCATGCGACTCGATTCCGCGGACGCGGGCCGTGGTCGTCCCGGGGAGGAGACGCACGATCGCGTCGCGCTCGAGGGTCCCGCTCCACACGGTGCCGGTCACTACCGTGCCCGTGCCGCGCACGGTGAAGGCGCGATCCACGGGCATGCGAAAGAGATCCTCGGCGTTGCGCGACGGGAGGGCCCGCGCGGCGCTCGACAACGCATCACGAAGCTCCTCGAGCCCGGCGCCCGAGACGACCGACGTCGCGACGAGCGGCGCTCCCTCGAGCGGCGTGCCGGCGATCTCCCTCCGAACGTCGTCGCGCACCAGCTCCAGCCACTCCGCGTCCACGAGGTCCGTCTTGGTCAACGCGATCACCCCGCCCCGGATGCCGAGCAGGGTGAGGATGGCGAGATGCTCGCGCGTCTGCGGCATGATGCCTTCGTCCGCCGCGATGACGAGGAGCGCCAGGTCCACCCCGGTCGCGCCGGCGAGCATGTTGCGGACGAACGCCTCGTGGCCCGGAACATCCACCACACCGAGCGTGGTTCCGTCGCCGAGGTGTAGAGGCGCGAAGCCGAGGTCGATGGTGATGCCGCGTCGCTTCTCTTCCTCGAGCCGGTCCGTGTCCACGCCGGTGAGCGCCTTCACCAGAGCGGTCTTGCCGTGGTCCACGTGTCCCGCCGTGCCGAGAATCATCCGCTCATCCCGCGCGTCCCCTTCCCCACTCACCGTGCTCCCACACGTCGAAGGCGCGGAGCGACCGGCCGTCGGCGAGATGCTCCTGGAGGAATTCACGCAGCAGCCGCTGATGCGCCTGGGCATCGCGCGCGTCGAGCGTCTCCGGCTGCCACGACCCTGTCCAGGACGCGATCGACGATCGGGCGGCGGCCGGGAGAAGTCGGCCCAGTGGGTGAAGGGGGGCGCATTGCGCGCAGAGCACACCCCCTGCGCGGTTGCTGAAGCGGAGCTCGGCCTGGGGATCCAGCTCGGCATGGCACGCGCTGCAGCGCTGCAGCGACGGAGCGAAGCCCAGCTCGGCGACGAGTCGCCATGCTCCGGCCAGTCCCGCCCCGCAGGCCATCGCCGAGCTGGCCTCCGCGATCGCGTCCAGAGAGCGGGAGAAGGCGTCGAAGAGAGTGGGATGGGCGTCCTCTCCGCCGAAACGCAGCATCAGCTCGGCGACCGCCGACGCGCTGGTGAAGCGCCCGAGATCGAGTGCGAGAGCGGGCCGGGCTCGCACCACATCGAAGCCCGCCAGCGTCTGCAGATCGCGCCCGACCTTGAGGTGAAGCTGGGCCACCCCTTCCGCGAACAGATCGAGCGCGCTGCCGAAGCGCTTCGTGGAGCGCCGGGCGCCCCGCGCGATCACCGACATCACCCCGGCATCGCGTGTCGCGAGTCGCAGGATGCGCGACGTCTCCGAGTAATCGAAGACATGCAGCACGATCGCGTCGGTGAGCAGCGTGGGCATGGGTGGAAGGTAACCGGAGGTCGCTTACCTCACCGCGATGTCGAAGCCCGGCGAGCCGGCGGCCAGGCTCCGGACAAAAGCGCCGGGCGGGGTGGCGACGATCACGGTCGCGCTCGCCTGGCCATTCACGAGGCAGAAGATCGTGCCATCGCTACCGGCGGTGGCGACCACGCAGGGAGCCTGGGTTCCGCTCTGGGTGAGGACCGAGCGGAACTTCGTTCCCGACACGAACGGACCGACGAAGCTCAGCGTCTGAGGATCCACTGTGAACAGATGCGTCACGAAGCCTCCCTCGTAGCCGACCACGTACAGCTTGCCGTCGCGTCCCCTCTGCATGCTCTCCCCGTAGACCCCGGTGGGAAGCTGCAGAACGCTGATCTGGCGCGTTACGAGATTCACCCTGGTGACGGACGCCGGAAGGTCGAGGCAGCCGGTCGCGAACGCGGGATTGCAGCCGATCGCGAGCACGAATGCATCATCCCCGATGATGAACACGCGCGAGGGGCCGACCGCCAGCGCGGGGAGGGCAATCCGGTCGCGCGCGCTCGTCGTGAGGTGCACGCCGACGAGAGCGCCGGGACCGAGGACGCGGTAGTCACCCTCGCACGCCTCGTTGGCGTCGGCGGTCCAGGCGACATCACCGCGCATGGCCACGTCGAAGGGACAGCGGCCCGCGCCGGCGATGATCTTGGTCGAGACGGTGCCGCTCGGAGAGACGGCGACCTGCTCGAGCGATTGCAGTCCACTCAGCGCCACCAGAAAGTGGCCGGCATCACCTCCGAGTGCTCCGGGTGCGACGAACGTCGCGCCGGCGGGGTTGCTCGGAGCGGCGAGCTGCACCTTGCGCACCGTGCCCCGCGGGAGATCCGCGATGTAGAGCAGATCGCCGCCGAAATCACTGGAGGTGGAGAGCACCGTGTCGTTCTGAAGGCTCATCACGGCGCCGTTGAAGCCGCTCCCGAAATCGATGTGCGCGCTCGTGAGCGACGTCAGCGACAGCGTCGTCACGCCGGTCGCGCCGCTCCCATTGAGGACCACGAGGCCGCTCGCCGGCGGCGGTCCGCCCGGACCGGTGGAATCCGTGCACGCGGCCCATCCGGCGCAGGTGATCGCGATGAGCAGAGAGCGAGTCCGGGGCACGTGGAGCTCCTAGGGTCGAAGAGTGACGCCGACCGACCAGCTGCGGCCGGCCATCGGATAACGGACGATCGACTGCCAGCGGCGATCGGTGATGTTTCGAACGGCCACCGTGACGAGGGGCGCAAGCGGCTTCGCCGGATGCCACGCTCCCACGAGATCGGCGAGGGCGACGGCGGGGAGCTCGACGCTCGGAGTGGGCCGCGGCACGATCGCGAACGGACGCCGCCCGAGCAGGGTGAGAGACGCCGTGAGTGAGAGGTCGCCCCGGTGCGCACGGGCCAGCGCTCCCCCGTCGAGTCTCGGCACGTATGGAGTCGGCACGTCCAACCCGTCGGCTGTTCTGGCGCGGGTCGAGCGGATTCCGCCCCACGCCTCTGCCTCGCCGGCGGCGAAGGTCAGGCTTCCCCGCCCCTCGGCGCCCTGGACACGCTCCCAGGTCACGTTCGCCGGGCTCCAGCCAAAGGTGCCGGGAAACCAGATGATCGCGTCGGCGGTGTGGCGGAGGAAGAGCGACGCACTTGCTGCCGCCGGGCCACGGCTGACGCGGGCACCGAGCTCGCCGTCGAGCATCACCCGCTCGGGGGCGAGCACACGCGATGGGTCGATCCACTGCGGGGAGGCGAAGTAGAGGTCGTAGAACGATGGCGCGCGGAATCCCTGCGCGACGCGCGCGAACAGCGTCAGCGGGCCGCGACGTTCCACGGCGAGCGAGGGGGAGAGCCGCACGCCGGCGCCGCGGATGGCGTCGCCGCGCAGCTCGAGCCTCGTGCTCCAGACGTCCGCCGCGGCGGTCGAGCCGGCCGAGAGGAAGGCACGCGGCCTCATGCTGTCCGGCAGCGCCGTGCCCGACACGCGGTCGGCGCCGAGCCCGGCCCGTATCTCGACCGCCGGCTGGCCGGCGCGCCTTCCCACTTCCAGATCGCCCGACAGGCTCGTCGCGCGCTGGGTCGGGAATCCCGGATTTCTGTACGCGGTCGCCAACGTGCGGAGGGCGCCGCTCATCTGCCATGGGCTCCCCCCGGGGGCGAGCGAGAGGCGCAGCAGGCCGCGCTCGCTCGTGCCGCGCGCCGCGTCGAGCGCTCTCACGTTCATCGGACCGGCGAGCCCGCGCTCGCTCCCGGTGTAGAGCAGAGCGATCTGCAGGGATGGAGCGAGGAGGCTGCCGAAGAGCGCTCCACGCCGCTCGTCCTCATTGCGACGCCGCTCCAGCGTATCGGCCGCTCCGCCGTCGTTGACGAACGCGTAGTCGTTCGTCGCGCGCGAGAGCTCCCCTCCGAGCTGCAGCCGCGCCTGACCGGCACGCTGTCGCCCCGAGAGTCCGATGCCGAGCGCGCCGAGAGATCCGGCCCGGAGCGATGCCTCGGTCGTGGAAGCCGTCGTGAGATCCAGCACTCCACCGGACGCGCCCGATCCCAGCGATGAGGCGGCCGCACCGGGGACGGCGCGCACGGTCCCGAGCGCGCTGAGCGGGATGTCAGCCACGTCCGCCGCGCCGGTCGCCGGATCGTTGAGGGGCACCCCATCCAGCAGCACCAGCAGCTGCCCGGGACGCGAGCCGCGCATCGACAACGCCACCTGACCGCGCGAGCCGCGCGCGCTGACGAAGGGGAGACGCGAGAGCACCTCGTCCATGGACGAGAGCCCCTGCTCGCGCAGCGCGTCGTGGCTCCGCGTTGCCACGAGATGTCCGATCTGCGCGCTGTCTTCGACGCGCACCACCGACATCGGAAAAGCCACCGGCTCGAGCGCGATCACGAGCGCACGGTCACGTACCACATCGCGTGCCGGCCGATAGCCGATGCGCCGCACCCGCACGGTGTCGCCCGCGCTCGCCTCCAGCTCGAAAGCTCCGGCGTCGTCTGTGACGGCGCGACTGGTGGCCGTGGATGCCATTGCCCCAACGACCGGGGCGGAGCTGCGGGCATCGATCACGCGTCCTCGCACCAGGGGAGGAAGCTGCAGCAGCAGCTCGGCGAGCAGCGCGATCATGGCGCAGCCTCCGAGCGCGGGCGCCGCAGCGGCACGAGCGACGGCACACCGTCAGGGGCCGGATCACGGCTCACGACCACGGGCCAGTCGTACACCCGCTCGAGCGTTCGTGCCTGCATCACCTCGGCGGGAGCGCCCGAGGCCGCAACCACCCCTCGGTGCAACAGCACCAGGTCATCGGCGAAGCGCGCCACCAGGTTGAGCTGATGACTCACGAGGAGTACCGCCCGGCCCGCGCGCGCGATCGAAGCGAACAGCTCGAACATCGCCATCTCGTGAGCGATGTCGAGAAAGGTCGTCGGCTCATCGAGCACCAGAGCGTCGCCACCCTGCGCGAGAGCGCGAGCGAGCCGCACTCGCTGCCACTCTCCTCCGGACAGCTGCTGGGTGCTGCGGTCGGCGACTGCTCCGAGCTCGGCCTGATCGATCGCGCTTTCGACTGCTCGCTCGTCCACCGCGGTCGCGCCGCGCCAGGGCCCCTCGTGAGGGTAGCGACCGAGCGCCACGTACTCGCGGACGGGGAGCGCGAAGACCGGCTCCTCGCGCTGCGTGATCACGGCAACGCGACGCGCCCGCTCCCGACGGCCGAGGAGCCGCACGTCGACGCCATCGATCGTGATCGAGCCGCTCGCGATCGGCTGCGATCCGAGGATCGCCTTCACCAGAGTGCTCTTGCCGCTTCCGTTCGGACCGGCAACCGCGGTCACGCGTCCCCGCCGCGCCTGGAGGGAGACATCGCGCAGCGCCGCCTCGGGTCGCCCGCGATAGTGCACCACGAGCATGCGCGCATCGATCACGAGAGCCGCCGCAGCTGCACGAGAAAGAACGGAACTCCGATCATCGCCGTCACGGCGCCCAGCGGAAGCTCGCCGGGCGGCCGCAGCACGCGGGCGGCGAGATCCGCGCCGACGACGAGCGTCGCCCCCGCGAGTGCGGATCCGACGAGCAGCGGCCGGTGGCGGCGCACGCCTGCTCCCCGCACGACGTGCGGAACCACCAGACCGACGAATCCGACGAGGCCGGCCGATGCGACGGTCGCGGCCGCGAGGAGCGAGCTGAGGAGAAAAATCCGCCGGCCGCCGCGAGCGGGGTCGAGACCCAGCCCGGCGGCCGGCTCCGCGCCGAGGGCGAGCACGTCGATCTCGCGCGCGAGAAAGAGAAGAGCAGCTCCGCCAGCGAGCGTGTACGCGCCCAGCCAGCCGACGCTCGACCAGCTCGCATCGGCGACCGATCCCATCATCCACCAGAGCGCCCCGCGCACGGAGTCCGCGGGCGCGCCCGACAGTGCGATCATGATGGCCGCGTTGGCGAATGCTCCGATCATCACGCCCGCCATGAGCAGCACCCGGTTGTCGGCGTGACCGCCGGCAGCACGGGCCACCAGCAGTGCGGCGCCCGTCGCCAGCGCGGCACCGAGGAATGCGGCCAGGGGAAGCGTCCCCGCCCCGTTCGCGCCCGCGGTCGTGGCGAGGACGGCGCCCACCGCCGCGCCTCCCGACACGCCAAGTAGATAGGGCTCAGCCAGCGGATTGCGCAGCGAGCCCTGGAGTGCGGCCCCGGCCATTCCCAATCCCGCTCCCACCAGCACCGCCAGCGCCGCGCGCGGAAGACGCAGCTCGCGAATGATGGCCACACTGGCGTGATCACCGTGGCCCGCGAGCGCATCGATCACCACGCCGAGCCGGAGCGGCGCGGCACCGAAGGCGATCGCCGCCACGACCAGCGCGACGAGCGCGAGGGAGGTGCCGACCCAGAAGAGGGGGCGCCTCACGGCACCGCGCCGGGGTGGAGGAGCGCGGCGAGCGACCGGGCGGCCTCCCCGAGCCGCACCGAGGGGCGCCCGACGAGCGTCGTGTCCACGACCAGAATGTGGCCCGAGCTCACCGCCGCCACCGCGTGCCACGCCGGGCTTCTCCGGAGAGAGCGCGCTCCGGCGGGTCCGGCGAGGATGACATCGGGATCACGCCGCACCACATCCTCGAGCGTCACTTGGGGGGACGCCGCCGCCAGCTCTCCATACACGTTGCGTCCGCCCGCGATGTCCACGAGCTGGGTGAGATAGCTTCCACCGCCGATGGTGAAGACGGGGTTGTCCCAGACGTGCCAGAAGACGCGGACGCGCGGTAGTGCGGCGGTCGCGCGCGCGACGCGCTCGAGCGATGCCTGGACGGAATCCACGACGACGCCCGCTCGGTCGGCGGTGCCGGTGGCGTTTCCGAGAACTTCCATCGCGCGCACGAAATCCTCCAGGCGATCGATGCGCAGCGAGAGCGTGCGCACGCCGGCGGCCCGGAGGCGCTGCTCGGCGGCCCGGTTGTCCGCGCTCGCGTAGAGGATCACAAGGTCGGGACGCGCCGCCAGCACGGCCTCGACATTGGGGCGCAGCCCGTCGCCCAGATCCGGCACGGCGCGCGCGGACTCCGGGTAGCTGTCCCAGTGCGTGCGTCCAACGACACGGGCTCCCGCGCCGAGGGCGAAGAGCATCTCCGTCGTCGCCGGATTGAGCGACACGATCCTGCGCGGAGAAGCGGCGTCGCGACTGCTGGCGGGGCGCGCATCCGGATGAGAATCCCGGCACGCGCCCGCGCCGAGGAGGGCGAGCAAGAGCGACTGCAGCAGCGATGGGCGAAAACGAGGCACGGGCACCCTTCCCGGAGAAGGACGCCCGTGTACGGAATGCGCCAGCCAGAGCGCGCGCCGCCACCAGCCCCTTGCTCCGAGGGTCTGAGTTCGTGGCGCGGACGCGAGGCGTCTCCTGGCTCCGGGCCGCGTCGCTCGCCTTCCCGACCCGATCGGTCGGTGGCGTGGTGAGCGCGCGCTGCTCGCCCGTTACAGTGGCGGGACCGCGCCGGATTCGCACCGGCTTCCGTGACTCCCGTCCGCTACATCGATTGTGCGGGTGAATCTATCTCGGCGGTCGCGCGGCATCAAGCGCACGCGCGAGTTGCTGCTTGAGCTCGTCCCGGCGCTCGGCGTATTCGGCGCGCTCGGCGGCACTGGGCGCCGACACGCCTTCGAAGCGCCGATCGAGCTCGGCGACGGCGCGCGCGAGCGTCTCCGGCGCCACCGGACCGCGCCGCGATCGCTGGCCGAACGCGAGCCGCTCGGGGCGGCGGGCGAATGAGAATCCCAGGGCGACGATCATGAGCGTGCCCAGAACCAATACCAGAAGCTGGACCGCGAGCTGCCGCGTCCGTCGCGCCGGCACGGAGGGCACGGAGATGCGGAGGGTGGTACGGGCTGGCGCGTCGGTGGCGAGCCATCGCTGAAAGACGCGTCCCTCCTGCGACACCGAGCCGCGATTGACGAGGGGAAATCCCTCCACGCGCGCTGCCGCCTCCTCGAGAAGCAGCTCCAGCACGGGCGTGTCCTGCTCCAGAGGCAGGGTGAGTGGGAAGGCCGATGACGGTAGATGCAGGGCGAAGGAGATCTGCTTGATGCCCGGCGCGAAAGGGGCGACGATCGTGACGCGGCCGGCGGCCAGGGCCATCGCTTCGGCTGGCGCATCGCTCTGGCCGATACGGAGATCCGCAGCGCCGCGGGGGACGCTCGTGCTCCACACGGGCTGGCGACCGTCGGTCGAGATGCGGGTCACCGAGCTATCGTTCGAGAGCTCGAAGACTTCGGCCAGCTCGCGCACACCGTCCACGTCGGCGGCCGAGAGGACGATGTGACGTCCTCGCACGCGGATCGGCAGCGGACCCGATGTGGTGTCGAAGATCGCGATCTCGGCCTCGTCCCCCTTCACGATTGCCTGGCGGAGGGGCATCGAGATGTATGCGATCCCATGGTGGCGCGCGGTGAGAATGTAGAGCGCGCTGTCCCCTCCCTCGCGGACGCGGTAGCGAAAGCGAAAGCGTCCATCGGCGCCGGTGAGCACGGAATCGATCGGCCCCTGCGCATCGGCGGCGACGCGGTGGAGGACGACGCGCTGGGAGGGCACGGGCTCGACGGATTTTGCGTGCGGGCGGACGACCCTGCCCTCCACGACGCGCACATCGGTCTGGGACGTTGGGGACG
This sequence comes from Gemmatimonadota bacterium, assembly GCA_030948255.1. GTDB lineage: Bacteria > Gemmatimonadota > Gemmatimonadetes > Gemmatimonadales > Gemmatimonadaceae > JALZAQ01. The sequence goes on along the minus strand of JALZAQ010000017.1, from coordinate 35,447 downwards.
TGGCGGGTCTACGGGGCTGCGCACCGGCGCGCGCGGCCAGACAGAAGAGCGCGACAAGAAAAAGGCGGCCGCGTCGCGCGGCCGCCTTCCCCGAGAGTGGACGCCGCCCGCGCAGCGCTGACGGGTCGGGCATCACAGGTTGAACTTCCCGAAATCCTCGGGACGCATCTTCTCCAGATACTCCTTGAGCTGCTCGGCGTCGAGCCGCATGCGCTCGGCGTCCTTCTTGTAGCGCTCCATGCTCTCATCCTCGGCACCATCGGAGCCATCTTCCACGGCCATGGTCGTGAGCAGGGACTCCTGGGCGAAGATCGGAGCGGACAGGCGGAGGGCGATGGCGATGCTGTCCGACGGCCGGGCATCGATCTGGAACACGTGCTCACCCCGATGGATGTGCAGCTCGGCGAAGTACGTGTTGTCCTTCACCCGCGTGATCTGCACCCGGTCGAGCGTGCCACCCATTCCCGTGATCAACCTCTTGCAGAGGTCGTGGGTGAGAGGACGCGGCGGCTTGAGGCCATTGATCTCCATCACGATCGACTCGGCCTCGGGCTGGCCGATCCAGATCGGGAGGAGCCGCTCTCCATCCTTCTCCTTGAGGATCACGACGTACGCGTTCGAGGCGCTGTCGAGCCCGAGCTTTTCCACGGTGACCTCGATCATGCCTTCCTCCCGCGGTGGAGACGAGGACGGATGCGCCTCTCAGGTGCCCATGTCCCACGACGCCAGATACTTCCTCTGCTCATCGGTGAGCGTGTCCACTTCCGCGCCCATCGCGGCGAGCTTGAGCCGTGCGATCTCCCGGTCGAGCTCCTCCGGAACGCGGTGCACATCCCGGGCGAGGGACGCGGCGTTCTTGGTCAGATACTCCGCAGCGAGCGATTGGTTCGCGAAGCTCAGGTCCATGACGCTGGCCGGATGGCCTTCCGCCGCGGCGAGGTTGATCAGCCGTCCCTCCCCGAGCAGGGCGATACGCTTCCCGTCGACGACGTACTCCTGGACGAACTCCCGCACGCGCCGGGAGCGTCCGCCGGCGAGCTTCTCGAGCGCCGGGATGTCGATCTCGACGTTGAAATGTCCCGAGTTGCAGATGACGGCCCCGTCTTTCATCGCCCGGAAATGCTCGGCGCGCAGCACGCTGACGTTGCCGGTGAGGGTGCAGAAGATGTCGCCGAGGGGCGAGGCCTCCTCCATCGGCATGACGCGGAATCCGTCCATCGTCGCTTCGAGAGCCTTGAGCGGATCGATCTCGGTGACGATGACGTTCGCGCCCTGGCCCCGTGCCCGACTCGCGACGCCGCGGCCGCACCAGCCGTAGCCGGCGACGACGAACGTGGAGCCGGCGAGCAGGAGGTTGGTCGCGCGGATGATGCCGTCGATCGTGGATTGGCCGGTGCCGTACCGGTTGTCGAAGAGATGCTTGGTGAAGGAGTCGTTCACCGAGATGACGGGGAACTGGAGGATGCCGTCCTTGGCCATCGCCTTGAGGCGAATGACTCCGGTCGTCGTCTCCTCGGTGCTGCCGATCACGCGGGTGAGAAGAGATTTGCGGCTATCGACGCTCAGCCCCTCGACCCACTTGCGGATGGCCGGCTGGAGGTCGTCGAGCCTGTTGAGCGCGATCATGTGGAGAGCGCCGACGACATCGGCGCCGTCGTCCATCGTGATCACGGGCTCGTGGGCGATGGCGGCGCGGATGTGCTCGTAGTAGCTCTCGTTGTCCTCTCCCTTGATGGCGAAGACCTTGATGCCGTGGTCCTGGACGAGATGGGCGGCGACGTCATCCTGGGTGGAGAGCGGGTTGGAGGCGCAGAGCGCGATATCGGCCCCGCCGGCCTTGAGGGTGACCATCAAATTGGCCGTTTCGGCGGTCACGTGCAGGCAGGCCGAGACCTTCTTGCCCGCGAGCGGCTTCTCTCTGGCAAAGCGCTCCCTGATCTGGCGGAGCACCTGCATGGATCTCTCGGCCCACTCGGTGCGGAGCCGTCCGGCCTCCGCCAGCCCGAGATCCTTCACGTCGTGATGCCCCGCGCGGGCGTTGCCGGGCGCGCGGGAAGAGGTCGTCATCGTCTGCGTCGTGGCCATGATAGGTCTGGTCGGAGTTCAGCGGACGGCGCGCGTGAGCGCGGCCACCCGATCGGTCTGCTCCCAGGAGAAGAGCGTGTGACCGTGCTTGCCGCGTCCCTGCTTTACGGGGCGCCGGCCGAAGTGGCCGTAGGCGGCCGTCGGAGCATAGATGGGCTTCCGCAAATCGAGCGCCGCGATGATGCCCTTGGGGGTGAGGTCGAACACCTCGCTCACGGCGCGCATGATCTCGGCTTCGGGCAGCGTGTTGGTCCGGAAGGTGTCCACCATCACCGAGACCGGCTCGGCGACCCCGATGGCGTACGCCAGCTGCACCTCGCAGCGGCGCGCGAAGCGGGCGGCGACGATGTTCTTGGCCACCCAGCGCGCGGCGTAGCAGGCCGAGCGGTCCACCTTCGAGGGATCCTTTCCGCTGAACGCCCCGCCACCGTGGCGACCCATGCCGCCGTAGGTGTCGACGATGATCTTCCGCCCGGTGAGTCCCGCATCGCCCTGCGGACCGCCGACGACGAAGCGGCCGGTCGGATTGATGTGGTACTTGATCTTCCGGTGGCGCAGCTCCTCGGGGATCAGCGGCTCGATCACGTGCTCGATGATGGCGGAGCGGATCGTTCGCGAGGAAACATCCTCGGCGTGCTGCGTCGACACCACAACCGTGTCGACGCCGACCGGCACCCCATCCTCGTACCGCACGGTGACCTGGGCTTTGCCGTCGGGGCGGAGCCAGGGGAGGTCTCCGCCGCGCCGGCACTGGGCGAGCCCGCGGGTGAGGCGATGGGCGAGGACGATCGGCATGGGCATCAGCTCCTCGGTCTCATCGATCGCGAATCCGAACATCATCCCCTGGTCGCCGGCGCCTCCGCTGTCGACCCCGAGGGCGATGTCCGGCGACTGGCGGTCGATCGTGGTGATGACCGCGCAGGTGTTGTGGTCGAAGCCGTAGGTGGCGTCGGTATATCCGATCCGCTCGACCGTCTCGCGCACGATCTGGGGGATGTGCACGTAGGTGGAGGTCGTGATCTCGCCGGCCACGACGACGAGCCCGGTCGTGACGAGGGTCTCACAGGCCACGCGCGCGGACGAGTCCTCGGTGAGAATGGCGTCCAGCACCGCATCGGAGATCTGGTCAGCGATCTTGTCGGGATGGCCTTCCGTCACCGACTCCGAGGTGAACAACGAATTGGCGAACACGTCCGTCCCCGCGCCGCAACCGCGGCGTTAGCTGGTTAGAGTGAGTACAGCCTGGAAAAATACCCGGCTAATCGGGGTCGGGCAACCCGCCACTGAGGATCGGATCGGCGGCGCGGACCTCGGAGAGACAGCGCTGGATGATGGCCTCGGCGGCCCGCGCGGACCCCGACGCCATCGCCTGGGTCGCGGCATCGGTCGCGACATCCACCCGGATAGCGCGCACGAGCCGCTTCACCAGCGACACGGCGCGTGGCGAGATGCTGAGCTGGCGTACCCCCAGGCCGATGAGCACGAGTGCCATGAGCGGCTGCGACGCCATCTCCCCACAGACGCATACCTCCAGGCCGGCCCCGTCGCCGACGTCCACCGTGCGCTTGATGAGCCGCAGCACGCTCGGATGCATCGGGGTGAATCGCGCCGCGAGATTGGCGTTGCCCCGGTCCACGGCAAGGGTGTACTGCACGAGATCGTTCGTCCCGATGCTGAAGAACGCGACGTCATCCACCAACGAGTCGGCGCCGACCGCCGCTGCCGGCGTCTCCACCATGACGCCGAGCGGAACATCCGTCCGGTGCGCGACGCCCGCGGCCGCCAGCTCACGGCCCGCCTCCTCGAGGAGGGCCCGGGCCTGACGCACCTCATCCACCGTGACCACCAGCGGCAGCATGATGCGCACGTCGCCGTGCATCGCGGCGCGGAGCAGCGCGCGGAGCTGGGTGCGGAAGAACTCCGGCTGATCGAGGCAGAGCCGGATGGCGCGCCAGCCCAGGAAGGGGTTCGCCTCCTGGGGGAAGCCGCCCACGGGGAGCTTGTCGCCGCCGAGGTCGTAGGTGCGGATGACGACCGGCATTCCCGGAAAGGATTCCACGACCCGACGATAGGCGCGATACTGCTCCTCCTCGTCCGGCATCGCGGCGCGACCGACGACGAGAAACTCCGTGCGCATGAGACCGACGCCTTCGGCGCCGCTGCGCGCGGCCAGCTCGGCTTCCTCCGGTAGATCCACGTTCACGCGCAGCGTCAGGCGTACGCCATCCAGCGTCACGGAGTCGCCGCCCGACGCCGAGTCCAGCTCCGCCTCCATCACGGCGGTCCGGCGCGCTCGCTCGAGGAACGCCTCCACTTCGGCGTCCGTCGGAGACACGATCAATCGGCCCGCGGCTCCATCGAGGATCGCGCGCTCTCCTCCGGAGAGCTGCTTGGTCGCATCGCGCAATCCCACAACCGCCGGAAGCCCGAGCGACCGCGCGAGGATGGCGACGTGCGAGATGCGCGTCCCGGCGTCGGTGGCGATCGCCGCGATCGCCTTGCGGTCGAGCTGGATGGTCAGGCTCGGGGTGAGATCGTGGGTGACGAGGATCGCGTTCGTGCCCGGCGGCAGCTCCACCGGGTCGTGGTCCGGGAGTCCGAGCAGAATCGACAGCACGCGAATCTGCACGTCGATCAGGTCGCTGACCCTCTCGCGCATCATCGGCATCTTGTGCGTCGAGAAGTGCTCGCGCCACTCGAGCATCGTGAGGTCGACCGCCGTCTCGGCGGCGAAGCTCCGGCGGATCAGCGTCTCGACCTGGGTCACCAGCTCGGAGTCATCGAGAATGGCGAGCTGCACGTCGAAGATCGCGGCCTCCTCGGCTCCGGCTCGCTCTTCCGCCCTCTTGCGCACCAGACGCAGCCGCTCGGCCGCTCGCCCGAGGCTGAGGCGAAAGCGCTCGAGCTCGGACGCGATCTGCTCGTCCGGAATGATCCGGCGCGGCACGCTCGGCACCTCCCAGTGGAGCAGATGCACCGGACCGATGACGATGCCGGGAGAGGCCGGAATTCCGACGAGCGAGAGCTCCACTATTTGCGCTCTCCGAATTTTCGGGCGACCAGGTCGGCGATGGCGCTCACCGCCTGCTCGGAGTCGGGGCCGTCGGCGCGCACGACCAGCGTGGACCCGTATTCGGCGGCCAGCATCATGACGCCCATGATGCTCTTTCCGTTCACCTCGAGGTCATCGCGGATCATCGTGATGTCGCTCTTGAACGTCGACGCGACCTTGACGATCTCGGCGGCTGGACGCGCGTGCAGGCCGTTCTGGTTGACGATCTGGACCGACCGTTCCGTCATGAGCGCACGACCGAGTAGAGGGCGAACAGTCCGAGCAGGAGGAGCGCTGCGCGCCACCCTTCGAACCGCCCGTGACCGCTCACCAGCACGGCAGCACCCATGAGCGCCGCCAACAACGTGACCGGCACCGCAAGCGCCAGCCGGACCTTGAGCAATCCGCCCAACGGCCGATGCCCGGAGAACAGATCGAAGAGCGCCGGAAGCGCCTTTCCCGGATCGAGAACACGAGCGAGCGACAGGGGCAGCGCGATCCCGGCCACCAGCGCGTTGACCCGGGCGATGTGAAGAGGGCCGCGCCGCATCACGGGATTGGCGAGCGCCGACGCCACGCGCATTCCGCGGCGCCAGCCGACGAGGAGTCCCCAGGCGCGCAAGCCGAGATGCCCCACGTTGTAGACGCCGAGAAAAATCAGCAAGACGGCGACCGGGCTGGCCTCGAGTCCGAAGGCAAGGAGAGCGAGCAGCGAGGAGAACGGAAGCCACCCGGCCCAGACGAGCTGGTCGCCGACGCTCCCGAGCGGACCACAGAGCGCGGTGCGAAAGCGCTCGATCTGGACCGGCTGCACCTCATCGATCTCGACGCGTGCGAGCGCACCCACCGCGACGGCGGCAAGGTAGGGATGCGCATTGAAGTAGCGCGACTGTCGCGCGAGTGCTTGACGATAGGCGGGTCCGCCCTTTCCGCCGGGCAGGCGCCGCAACGCGGGCTCGGTGCAGAAGCCGATGCCGGTGCCCAGAAGCAGCTCGTAGTTCCACGATCCCTGGATGGCCAGCAGCCGCGCGAACATCGTGAGAAAGACGTGCGGCGGCAGCGAAGCGGTCTGCTGCGCCGGGGCGGGGGCCGTGGCGAGGGTGGCGGGATCGGTCGTCATCGTGATCGTACCGCGATGAGCCCCACGAGGAGACCGGCGAGCGCGTACCACTTCGCCTGGGTCGCGCCGTGCACCACTTTCCAGACGGCGCTGATCGCGACCGCAACCGCGCAGGCGACCACCAGCATGTGGGAGACGAGATCTCCGGCATGCCAGTGGAGGACGAGACGCGCGGTCACGGGCACGAGCACGAGCAGCGCGACGAGGGTGAGCAGGCCGCCGCGCACGAGGTCAGCGGTCATTCCGAGAAGCTGCAGCCCCATCAGCGCCTGTGGGCTGCCAGCATCCAGCGCCGGCAGTGCCCGGCGAGCCCACTGTCCGTTCAGCCGCCGCAGCACGTACATCGTCCAGCCACCGGCCCATGCAGTCGCGAGCGCGCCGGCCACCGCCAGCACCAGGGCGCCGGCGGGTGCGTTGCCGAAGGTGGCGAACAGCGCCCCTCCAACCACCGACGCGGAGCCCCACTCCGGATAGCGAGAGGCCCCGACCGGCAGCGTGTCGAGGGCAATCAGCTCGAGCACCGCGCCGGCCGTGAGCCCGATCGGCGCGTTGCCCAGCGCCGCGCCGGCCGCGGTCGCGGCGACAATCGGGCGCGAGATCATCGCCTGCGGGAAGCTCACGACATCGAGTCCGAGCAGCGCGCCGAGAACCGACAGCATGATCAGCTCGGCGGCGCTCACGAGTCGGCCTTCCCATCGAGCAGCTCCAGAAGCGGCACCGCACGCGCCGCCGGCACGTCGCGCGCGCTGACCTCGATCCCGCGCGCCGACAGGGCCCGCAACGCGGACTCCTCCCCCGGCGTCAGGTAGACGTACCGCAGCCTCTGCGCACGATCGCCGCGGTGATGGATACCGCCGAGATTCACCTCGGCGATCCGCGACGCGTGCTGAACCAGGCGACTCATGGTCTCGATGTCTCCGGTGATCAGGATCCCCTTGCGCGTATCCTCCTGCCACCCCGGGAGACGGCCCGCGGCGTCGGCCACGGAGGAGAAGTAGACGTCCATCTCCGGAGGGACCGCCATTCGGTAGAGCTCCTGCTCCCAGTCGCTCGCCGCGACCTGGTCGTCCACGAGGACGACAAACCCGAGGCTCAGCCGCTGGCCCCAGCCGACAACCACCTGTCCGTGAATGAGCCGATCATCGATCCGGTAGAGCTCAATGCCCACGCTCGCTCCCGGTTGCAGGCGCGGGCGAGGGGGGAGCCTCGGTGAGCTGCAGTCCCTGCCGTCCCCGCTCCGCATCCGCGCGGAGCTGCTCGCGGTCGACCGGACCCATTCGCGTCGCGAACTGCAGCAAGGTCACCAGACTCACTCCGGTGAGGATCATCACGTGGGGAAAGGTGCGGCCGATGCGACGGGCCGCGAGCGTGGTGCTGCCGGCCGGCAGATCGGTGAAGATCACGCGAATGCCCCGCTCCTGCACCAGCGCGCTGAGAGCCTCCTCCACACCCTGGGCGCTGAGTCCCCGGTTCGAGAACGACACGAACCTGTCGCCGCGGCCGGTGATCTGCTCCACGGCTGACACCATCCCCGCGGCGAAGTCGCCATGGCCGGCAACGATCGCCAGAGAATCGGACGGCCCGTCACTCATCATCTTCGGCCAGATACTGTCGGAGATTGGCCTTCGACCGCATGCGTCCGATGAGTCGCTGGTTGAAGGCTTCTGCCGCATCCACGCCGCTGTAGCGCAGCAGGTGGTTCATCGCCACGACCTCGGCGACGACGGTGATGTTCTTTCCCGGATTGAGCGGGATCATCACCTGCGGGATGTCCACGCCGAGGATGGTCTTCGAGGCCCCGTCCAGCCCGGTGCGGTCCACGCCTTCTGCCTTGTCCCACTCCGACAGCTGGACCACGACCTCGATCCGCTTCTGCTGTCGAACGGCCCTGATTCCGAAGATGGCGGGAACGTCGATCACGCCGACGCCGCGAATCTCCATGTGGTGCCGTTGCAGATCGTGGCCCCTCCCGATGACGATGTCGTTGCCGCGGCGCGTCGCGATCACGAGGTCGTCCGCGACCAGTCGGTGGCCGCGCTCCACCAGATCGAGCACGCACTCGGATTTCCCGATTCCGCTCTGGCCGACGAACAGCAGTCCGACGCCGAACACATCCGCCAGCGAGCCGTGGAGGGTCGTCGTGGGGGCGAACGCCTCGACGATGGCGGGCTTGATCCGGCGGTAGAATTCGTTCGTCTTGAGCGCCGTGCGCAGGATCGGGATGCCGGCCCGGCCAGCGGCAGCGGCGAGATCGGCGGGAAGCTCCTGGGCTTTGGTCACGACCACGCAGGGCACGGGGAAGGAGAAGAAGAGCTCGAGAACGCGCCGGCGCTGATCGTCGTCGAGCGACTCCAGGTACGTGATCTCGGTCTCGCCGAACACCTGGACCCGCTCGGCCGGGAACCGATCGACGTAGCCGGCGAGCACCAGGCCGGGGCTCGAGACCTCGCCGCTTGTCACCTCGCGCGCGAGCCCCGCGTCATCGCCGATGACGTCGAGCTGCAGCGCCTCGCCCCACAGCTCGATCAGGCGGCCGACGGTGAAGCGCTTCTGAGTCATGGAACCCCCGCCATGCTGCTCCTCCCGCGACCGGCGACGTCCTGCAGGTGCGCCTCCGTCAGGTCGGTCGCGGATTCCCAGCTGAATCCCTCCGCGAACCGCCTGCCCCGGATCCCCAGACGCGACACGAGTGCCGGATCGCCAGCGAGGCGATCGAGCGCGAGCGCGAGCGCGTCGACATCGCCGTGTGGCACGAGAAAACCGGTTTCACCATCGAGCACGGATTCGCGCAACCCCGGCGAGTTGGAGGCCACGACCGGCGTTCCGCAGGCCGCCGCCTCGAAGTTGGTTATCCCCCACCCCTCTTTCGGGGACGCGAAGACCAGCGCCCAGGACCGTCGGAGGAGCGACAGCTTCTCCTCCTCGACGATGAACCCAAGAAACCGCACGCGATCTCCGAGGTCAAGCGAGCGCACCAGCGCCTCGAGCGCGGGACGGTAGTCGCCGACCCCGGCGATCGCGAGGGTGGCGGCGGGATGAGCGAGTCGCGCGAAGGCACGGATCACCAGATCCACCCCCTTGTACCGCTTGAGCCGGCCAAGATAGGCGAACAGCGGGGAGGGAGAGCGGGCCTCCGACCCGGGGAAATAGCTGGTCGTGTCGATTCCCGGATAGATCACCCGGATGGCCTCGCGCGGGATGCCGCGCTCGACGAGGTCATCGGCCGTGCTCCGGCTGATCGCCTCGAAAGGAGTGTCGCGATAGACGCGCGCGAGCGGCCGTTCGGACAGCCACACGGCGGTCGCCATCGGGAGCGACACCTCGTGAAACGCGGTGGTGCCGAAGAGATGCGGCACGAGCGCCAGCGTCCGCCGAGCGCCCCACAGCGGCGCGTAGAGCGGGACCTTGTTGATGTCCTCGACGAGCAGGTCGTGATCACCCGAGGCGAGAGTGCGGCGGTAGTAGCGACGGGCGTGCAGCTGAAACGTGTAGCGGGAGGCGACGCGGTGCACGTCGATGCCGTCGAGCTCGGCGCGAGCCGTGCAGCCGCGCCACCCGCTCGTCAGGAGCGTCACCTGATGCCCGCGTCCCGCGAGACGTCCGAAGATCTGGTGGAGATGGAGCTCGGCCCCGCCCGCGTGCGGGTTCTGCCGGTCGTTCCAGTTGACGACGAGGAGTCGCACTACAGACGGCCCATGCGGCGCGCGAGAGCGTCGATGACGCCGTTCACGAACCGCGCGCTCTGCTGCGTGCCGTAGCGCTCGGCGAGCGTCACCGCCTCCTGGATGGCAACGCGGGGCGGCGTCTCGTCGCGCATCAGCTCGGCCGCGGCGAGGCGGAGCACCGATCGCTCGATCGCGCCGAGTCGCTCCAGCCGCCAGTTCGTGGTGACCTCGCGCAGCGCGGCGTCGATCGCGGCGCTCTCGGCGTGCACGGTGCCCACCAGCCGGGCGGCGAGCAGCCGCTCGTTCGGCGCCACCGCAAGATCGTCCCACAGTTGCGCGGCCACGGCGTCGAGCTTCTGGCCAGCGCGAATGTCCCACGCGTACAACGCCTGGAGGGCGCGCGCGCGGGCTCGCGTCTCAACCCTCGCTCGGGCCATCGAGTCGGTCGAAGAGATCCACCATCTCGAGCGCAGCGAGCGCCGCATCCCATCCTTTGTTACCGTGCGATCCACCGGCCCGCGCCTCGGCCTGGGCCATACTGTCACAGGTGAGGACGCCGAAGCCGATCGGAGTGTCGAACTCCGCGCTCGCCGCTGCCAACCCGCGCGACGCTTCGCCAGCCACGTAGTCGAAGTGCGGCGTATCGCCGCGGATCACCGCGCCCAGGGCCACCAGCGCGTGATAGCGCTCGGAGAGCAGGAGAGCCCGCGCCACCACCGGCAGCTCCCATGCGCCTGGAACCCACACCAGATCGATGTCGTCGAACGCCACGCCATGGCGCGTGAGCGCGTCGGTCGCTCCATCGACGAGGCGCTGCGTGATGCTCTCATTGAACCGGCTGACGATGATGGCGATGCGCCGTCCCGCGCCCAGCGGCGACCCGGAGAATTCAGGCATGGGCGATGGGGGGAGCCGTCAGTGGGCGAGCAGATGGCCGAGCTTGGAGCGCTTGGTGGCGAGGTACCCCTCGTTGTCGGCGTGCGATGGCGGCACGATCGGCACGCGAGCCTCGACCCGCAGGCCGTAGCCCTCGAGGCCGACCAGCTTCATCGGGTTGTTCGTCATCGGACGGAGCGAGTGGAGCCCGAGGTCGAGAAGGATCTGCGCACCGATTCCGTAGTTGCGCAGATCGGGCGCGAAGCCGAGCCGCTCGTTGGCCTCGACGGTGTCCGCGCCACTGTCCTGCAGCTCATACGCCTTGAGCTTGTTGAGGAGCCCGATCCCCCGCCCTTCCTGATCGAGATAGACGACGACGCCGCGTCCCTCGGCCTGGATCTGCGCCATGGCGGAGTGCAGCTGCCAGCCACAGTCGCAGCGCCGCGATCCGAAGACGTCGCCGGTCAGGCACTTGGAGTGCATGCGCACCAGCACGCCCTCGCCTTCCCGAACGTCCCCGTGCACGAGAGCGATGTGCTCGGCCCGGTCGACATCGTTCCGATAGCCGATGACGTTCCAATCGCCAAACTCGGTCGGCAGCCGTGCCTCGGCTACCCGATGGACCAGTCGCTCGCTCTTCAGGCGGAAGGCGACGAGCTGGGCCACAGTGATGAAGGTCAGAGAGTGCCGAGCTGCGAAGCGCTCGAGCTCCGGGCGCTGCGCCGCATCGCCGTGATCATCGAGGATCTCGCAGATCACGCCGGCCGGGTCGAGCCCGGCGAGGCGCGCGAGATCCACCGCCGCTTCGGTGTGACCGACCCGCTGCAGCACGCCACCCTCGCGCGCCCGCAGCGGGTTGATGTGCCCAGGACGACGCAGGTCGCCCGGAACCGTCCCCGGATCGACGGCGACCTGGATGGTTCTCGCGCGATCGCGCGCGCTGATTCCCGTGGTGACGCCGAATCGCGGCGCGGCATCGATCGTGACGGTGAACGCAGTGCGATGCTCGTCGGTGTTCACGTCGCTCATCGCCGGCAGGCCGAGCCGATCGCAGCGCTCCGGGGTGAGGGCAACGCAGAGATAGCCGCGGGCGTGGACGAGCATGAAGTTCACCAGCTCGGGCGTGACCAGCTGAGCCGCGCACACGAGGTCGCCCTCGTTCTCGCGGTCCTCGTCATCGGCCACGATGACGAGGCGGCCGGCGCGGATGTCGGCGATCGCCTGCTCTACCGTTCCAAAGGTCATGACTCAGTCCTGCTGTCGGGCGAGGTACGGCGCCACGAGGCGCTGCACGTATTTCCCGATGATGTCCGCCTCCACGTGCACGCGGCTGCCGACCGCGAGGTCGCCCAGCGCGGTGTGCCCGAGGGTATAGTCGATCAACGACAGTTGCACAACGCCGGGCGCCGGCAGTTCGTTCGCGGTGAGGCTCACTCCATCGACCGTGATGGATCCGTGCAGGACCACCAGTCCCCACAGCTCTTCGGGCAGCTCGACGTCCACGAGAAGAGTATCGTCACGGCGCTCCACCGCGCGCACCCTGCCCACCCCGTCCACATGACCCTGCACCAGGTGGCCACCCAGGCGGTCGCCGGCCCGCAGCGCCCGCTCGAGGTTGACTCTCATGCCCACCCGCCACTCGGCGAGCGCGGTCCGCTCGAGCGTCGTGACGACCGCCGCCGCGTCGAACCAGGTCGGCCCGTGGGCGCGCACGGTCAGACAGACTCCGTTGACGCACACGCTGTCTCCGGAAGCCAGATCACCGTAGCCGCAGCGGATCCGCAGCTCGAGCCCGGCCTCCCCGGAAGCGATTCGCTCGATCAGGCCGACGTCGTCGATCAATCCGGTGAACACGGGAGCACCTGGAGAGCGTAGGTCGTCATGACGTCGTCGCCCAGCGTGCGCTGTCGCATCATCACGAGGCGCGTCGCGTCGGCGGCCGGGCTGGACGGGAGCGACGCGAATGGGGAGTGCGCGCCGCCACCGAGCAGCACCGGTGCTCGGAAGATAATCAACCGGTCGACCAGCGACGCTGCCATGAGCGCGCTGGCGAGGGTGGCGCCCCCCTCCACGAGGAGCGATTGCACGCCCCGCGAACGGAGCGCTTCCATCGCCTCGGCGAGCGAGCGCGCTGGCACGATGTCCACGCCCGCCCGCTCGAGCGCGCCCGCCCGCTCCGATTCAATCGTGTCGCAGATGACGATCGTCGGAATCTTACGCGCGGTCCGCGCCAGGGCACCGTCGAGCGGGAGTCGGGCCTGCCGGTCGAAGATCACCCGCCGCGGGGGCAGTCGCGGCGCTGGCACGCCGCGGACAGTCAGCCGCGGATCGTCGGCCAACGCGGTCCCGATGCCGATCGCGATCGCGTCGCTGCCGGCGCGGAGCCGGTGGACCTCGCGGCGGGCGCGGGGGCCGGTGATCCAGCGCGAGCGTCCCGTGGCATCGGCCATCGCCCCATCCAGCGAGAGTGCCAGCTTGAGCGTCACCCAGGGCCGCGCCGACCGCAGTGCGTGAAAGAAGGGAGCGTTGAGCTCGCACGCCGCGGCTGCGAGAATGCCGGACTCCACCGCCACGCCACGCCCGTTCAGATACTCGAGCCCACCTCTCGCGGGCTCGCTCGGGTCTCGCACCGCCGCCACCACCCTTCGCACGCCGGCGCGCAGGAGAGCATCCGTGCAGGGGGGCGTCTTGCCGTGATGGGCGCACGGCTCGAGGGTGACGTAGATCGTCGCGCCGCGCGCTTCATCCCCGGCTGCGCGCAGTGCCTCCACTTCGGCGTGGTCAGCGCCGAAGCGCTCGTGCCACCCCTCGCCGACGATCCGCCCCTCCTTCACGATGACCGCGCCCACGAGCGGGTTGGGCGACGTCTGGCCCCATCCGCGGCGGGCGAGGGCGAGGGCGCGGCGCATGTGCGCGACGTCCGCTCGCGAAGGCGGCCGGCCGCGCGTCTCCTCTCCCATTGCGACTTACCGGAGCTCGAGCCGACCGGATCCCGGCTCGGTGTGACCTAGGACCCACGACTCCACTCCCGCAGCTCGCGACGTCGCCATCACCGTGTCCGCCGAGTCGGCGCTCGTGATGACGACCATTCCCACTCCCATGTTGAAGGCGCGGAACATCTCCTCCCGGGCGATGCCGCCGTCCCGCTGAAGAACCACGAACTCGGGCGGCACGGTCCAGCTCGCGGTGTCCACGATCGCGTCCAGCCTGGCGGGCAGCGCCCGCACGAGATTTCCCGGGAGCCCGCCGCCCGTGATGTGAGCCATCGCGTGCACACGATCGAGCACGGGCCGGAGCGCCTCGAGGTAGGAGCGATGGACGCGAAGAAGAAGCTGAGCTACCGACTCGCCAAGCCCGGGAAAGGGATCGTCGGGGCCGAGTCCCATGCGCTCGGTGAGGACGCGCCGAGCGAGCGAGTATCCGTTGGTGTGGAGGCCGGAGCTGGCGAGAGCGATGAGCACATCTCCTGCCCGAACGCGCTCGGGGCCGAGAACGCGTGATTCCTCCACGCATCCGACGATGAAGCCGGCCAGGTCGTAGTCCGGTGGCGTGTACAGTCCGGGCATCTCCGCCGTTTCGCCGCCGATCAGTGCACAGCCGTTGCTCCGGCATCCGGTGGCCACGCCCCGGACCACGGCCTCGGCCACCTCGGGTACGAGATGTCCAAACGCGAGATAGTCGAGAAAGAAGAGCGGCTCCGCACCCTGCACCAGGATGTCGTTGACGCAGTGGTTGACGAGGTCGTGACCGATCGTGTCGTGGCGACCCGCGTCGATCGCCACTTTGACTTTCGTCCCCACTCCATCGGCGCTGGCCACGAGCAGCGGCTGCTGGCCCGATGGCACGCGAAAGAGACCGCCGAAGCCCCCAAAGCCACCGCGCGCACCCGAGGTGAACGTGGACTCGACCAGCGCCTTCATCCGCGCCTTTGCGTTGTCGGCCGCCTCGATGTCCACGCCTGCTGAGCGGTAGTCCAGCGGTCCCCCCTTCCCGCGAGCGCTCACCCGCCGAGCTCCTGCTCGAACGCCGTGAGGCGATGGAGCTCCCGCACACGGTCACGGATGTCACTCGGCCCGATCTCGTTGAGGCGCTCGATCGAGAATCGCTCGACCGCAAACGAGCCCATCGCCGACCCGTACACCATCGCCCGTTTGAGGTTGGGCTCGTCCAGGTCACCGGTGCGCGCGAGGTAGCCCATGAATCCGCCGGCGAACGAATCGCCGGCTCCGGTCGGATCGAACACCGATTCGAGCGGATACGCCGGGGAGAAGAAGACGGTCGAGCGGGTAAACATGAACGCGCCGTTCTCACCCTTCTTGATGCAGACGTGCGTCGGGCCGTGATCCAGAACCCATCGCGCCGCCTGCACCAGATTCGCCTCCTCCGTGAGCTGGCGCGCTTCCGCGTCGTTGATCATCAGGAGATCGACGTGCGGCAGGAGCGTCATCAGGTCGGCGCGGCGGCTCTCGATCCAGAAGTTCATCGTGTCGCAGGCGACGAGCTTCGGCTTGTCGACCTGCTGCAGAACATCGAGCTGCAACCTCGGGTCGATGTTGCCGAGAAAGACGAATGGCGCGCGACGGAATCGCTCGGGGATCTTCGGGCGGAAATGAGAGAAGACCCCGAGACGGGTCTCCAGCGTCTCGGCGGTGCTGAGGTCGTGCCGGTACCGGCCCCGCCAGCGGAAGGATTCTCCCTCCGCCTTCTCGATGCCTGACAGGTCCACCCCGCGGCGGGCCAGCAC
The DNA here is from genome assembly GCA_030948255.1 of Gemmatimonadota bacterium. Classification (GTDB taxonomy): domain Bacteria; phylum Gemmatimonadota; class Gemmatimonadetes; order Gemmatimonadales; family Gemmatimonadaceae; genus JALZAQ01. The sequence continues at coordinate 19,905 of JALZAQ010000017.1, read as the reverse complement.
CTCGAGATCCTCGAGAGGATAGTCCGCGCCGACGACCCCGACCATCTGGACGGGACCGAAGTGACTCGCCGACGCCGAGAAGAAGTTGGCTGATCCACCGAGGACGTTCTCGGCCTTGCCGAAAGGCGTCTCCACGGAATCGAGGGCGACCGAGCCGACTACGAGAACAGTCATGGGCAACCGGTACGGGTAACGGGCGCGAGGCGCGTGACCGTCCTCACATCCTGTCGGGGGACGTCAGACCGAGTATGGACAAGCCATTGCGAAGAACGATCTGCGAGGCGCGCGCGAGTAGAAGACGGGCTCGCATGATCGGCTCGGGCTCGTCCAGCACGTGGTGCTTGTGGTACCAGAGATGAACGAGTCGCGCCGTCTCCAGAAGGTAGCTGGCCACTCGGTGTGGCTCGAGCGCCTCCGCCGCGCCGGCGACCAGAGCCGGGAAATCGAGCAGCGCCAGCACAAGACTCTGCTCCTCGGGCTCGGGCAGTAGCGAGAAATCCACCCCCTCGACGGTGATCTCGGCCGCATCGATGGCGCCGACACGAAAGATCCCGCACAGGCGCGCATACGCCATCTGCACGTAGTAAACGGGATTCTCGTCCGACTGTTTGCGCGCGAGATCGAGGTCGAAGATGAGGGGGGAATCTCCTTTTCTCATCAAGAAGAAGTAGCGCACGGCGTCGCGCCCGACGTCGTCGATCAGCTCGCGGACGGTCACGTAGCTGCCGGCACGCTTGGAGATCTTCACCTCGTCTCCCCCCCGCATCACGGTCACGAGCTGGTGGAGGACGTACTCGGGATAGCCCTCCCGGATGCCGCTGTCGAGCGCCTGCAGGCCGGCCCGCACCCTCGTCACCGTGCTGTGGTGATCGGCGCCCTGCACGTTGATCGCGCGACGGAACCCTCGCTCCCACTTGGTGACATGGTACGCGACATCGGGGACGAAGTAGGTGTAGCTGCCATCGCTCTTCCGCATGACGCGGTCCTTGTCGTCACCGTAGGAGGTGGTCGCGAGCCAGAGCGCGCCGTCCTTCTCATAGCTGTGACCGGCGGCGACGAGGGCGCGCACCGTTGCCTCCACCTTGCCGTCGCGGTAGAGCGAGGACTCGAGGAAGTAGCTGTCGAAGCGAACGCCGAACGCCTGGAGATCGAGGTCCTGCTCCTCCCGCAACGCCTGGACGGCGAAGCGCGTCACCCCCGGAAGATCGTCGCCCCGAGGGTCTGACGGGGTCTCGCGTGCATAGCGCTCGGCGATCTCACGGATGTAGTCGCCGTGGTAGCCGTTGTCCCCGATCGGCTCCCCGCGAAGCCGCGCCCGCACGCTGTCGCCCAGGGCGGCGATCTGCGCGCCGGCATCGTTGTAGTAGAACTCACGCGATACCGACCACCCGGTCCATTCGAGCAGCGCCGAGATGGCATCCCCGAGTGCGGCCTGCCGGCCGTGCCCGACATGCAACGGCCCGGTCGGATTCGCGGAGACGAACTCGACGACCACCACCCCTTCGGCTGCGCGCTCGGAGCGGCCGAAGCGGTCACCGGCCGCGATGATCCCGCTCAGCGCTCTGGCATTTGCGACGGGATCGATGCGGAAGTTGATGAACCCCGGACCGGCGATGTCCACCGACGCGATGCCGAGCTTTGCCAGATCGAGCGCGGGGAGGAGCGACTCCGCGATCTCGCGCGGCTTTCTTCGAAGCGGGCGGGCAAGGGTGAGCGCCAGGTTGGTGCTCCACTCCCCGTGGGCGGGATCGCGCGGGCGCTCGAGCACCACGTCCACGGGATCGGACGCGCCAAGCCCACGCGCCGCGTCCTGCAAGGCGGCGCGGAGGAGGTCTGACGCACTCATTCGGAGGGGCTGTTTCCCTTGCCGCTCTTCTTCGCGTCTCTCGGCTTCTTGTTGCCGGACTGCCGCAGTCCCGCCTCGGCGGCGCTGCTGGTACCGGAAGATCCGGCGCTCTTGGCCGGGCGCTCCGGCGCGGCCGTCTTGCCGTCCCCCGCACCACTTCCCTTGCTTTCGCCCGGAGCACTGGCGACAGCCGGCTCGGAGGCGGATTTGTCCGGGGCGGTCGCGCCATCTCCCCCGCTGTCGGCGCCGCCGCTCGTGCCGGCGGCGGCCGCCGCGGCGGCGGTCTCCGCCTTCTTTCCGTCCTTACCGTAGTCCGTGATGTAGAACCCGGACCCCTTGAAGATGAGCCCCGCGCCCGCCGAGATGAGGCGTTCCGCATTCTGCCCACAACGAGGGCAGGCCACCTCGCCCTGCGCATCGCTGATCTTGCGATAGAATTTTTCGAAGTGGTGCCCGTCGGGGCACTCGTATTCGTAAGTGGGCATTCGTGTTTGACTTAGGCGGCTGTTCGGGGGGTGTGCGAAAGCTATCCGTCGGGGGCGTCGCATTCAAGCGCGCCCCGGCCTCGTCACCGTCCGGGCCGATACACGCCCCACCGCGACGCGAGCGCATCGGAGACCTCCCCGACGGTCGAGCGAGCGCGGACCGCGTCGATGATCAGAGGCATGAGTGGGGCTCGCGCAGCTCCTGGCTCGATGTATCCCCCAGCCGCCTCTCGCAGAGCGCCGAGGCATCGTTCCACCGCCACCGCGTCCCGCGTGCGTCGCAGCTCCTGAACACGGAGCAGCTGTCCGCGCGCGAGCGCAGAATAGTCCGGCGCGGGGATGATCGGCGGGTCGCGATCATCGCCGAATCGGTTGACGCCGACGATCACGGCTTCGCCGGCCTCCGTCTTCTTCTGAAGATCGTAGGCGCTTCGCGCGATCTCATCCTGCATGAATCCGGCGGCTATGGCCCGCTCGGCGCCGCCCAGCTCATCCACGCGGTCGAGTAGAAGCGCCGCGCGTCGCTCGAGCTCGTTCGTGAGGTGCTCGACGTAGTAGCTCCCAGCCAGCGGATCCACGGTGGAGGCAACCCCCGACTCGAATCCGACGATCTGCTGCGTTCGCAACGCCAGCGTGGCCGCGTCGGCCGTCGGAAGGGCCAGCGCCTCGTCATAGCCATTCGTGTGGAGCGACTGTGTACCACCGAGCACTGCCGCCAGAGTCTGCACGGTGACCCGCACCACGTTGTTGAGAGGCTGCTGCGCCGTGAGCGTCACCCCGCCCGTCTGCGTGTGGAATCGCATGCGGCAGCTCGCATCCGCGGCTCCGAAGCGGTCGCGCATGAGTCGCGCGTAGAGACGGCGAGCCGCGCGAAACTTGGCGACCTCCTCGAACAGGTCGTTGTGCGCGGCGAAGAAGAACGAGAGCCGAGGCGCGATCCGGTCCACCGGCAGCCCCGCGGTCGCCGCACGAGAGATGTACTCGATCGTGTTGGCGAAGGTGAAGGCCAGCTCCTGTACGGCGGTGGATCCGGCCTCCCGGATGTGATACCCCGAGATCGAGATGGGATTCCACTGCGGAAGCTCGTCGGCGCAGAAGCGGAACACCTCCGACACGAGCGCGAGGCTCGGAGCGGGGGGATAGATGTACGTGCCGCGAGCGATGTACTCCTTGAGGATGTCGTTCTGGATCGTGCCGCTGAGAGAGCGCCGCGCCATCCCGCGCTCCTCGGCGACGACGATGTACATGGCGAGGAGGGTGGAGGCCGTCGCATTGATCGTCATCGACGTCGAGATCGTCTCGAGCGGTAGATCGGCGAGGAGGGTGTGCATGTCCTCGACGCTGTCGATCGCCACTCCCACGCGTCCCACCTCGCCGAGCGCGCGAGGCGAGTCCGAATCGATCCCCATCTGCGTCGGAAGGTCGAACGCGACCGAGAGTCCGGTCTGGCCGGCATCCAACAGGAGGCGGAAGCGGGCATTCGTCTCGGCGGCCGTGCCGAAGCCTGCGTACTGCCGCATGGTCCAGAGCCGCGTGCGGTACATCGTCGGCTGGACGCCGCGGGTGAATGGAAAGACGCCGGGGTCACCCAGATCGGCCCGATAGTCGATCGCCCCGTCTCCGGGGCGATAGACCGCATCGATCGGGATCCCGGCGGGCGATTCCCGCTCGCTCATCGCCGCGGGCGCGCGCGCATCAGGCTCCGACGCTCGTCAGCACGCCGCCGAGCATCTGGAGCGCCAGATCCACCTCGTCCTTGCTGCCGATGTAGAGCGGAGTGCGCTCATGGAGCTCCACGGGATGCAGATCGAGCACCCGTTGCCGGCCGTCGCAGGCCGCCCCGCCAGCCTGTTCCACGACGAAGGCGAGGGGGTTGGCCTCGTACAGCATGCGCAGCTTGCCCTTGGGACTCTTGGAGCTCGCCGGGTACGCGAAGATCCCGCCGCCCATGAGATTGCGATGGAAATCGGCCACCAGCGATCCGACGTAGCGCACGTTGAGCGGCTTGCGGTCGCCCTCCATCCCGCGGAAGCGGCGCATGAGAGCGCGAACGTTCTCGTCCCAGTACTGCTCGTAGGAGTCGTTCACCGACAGGTAGCGGCCGGAATTGGGGATGCGGATGTTCTGGTGGGACAGCAGGAACTCGCCGATCGACGGGTCGAGGGTGAAGCCATGCACTCCCTGTCCCGTCGTGTAGACCAACATCGTGCTGGAGCCGTAGATGACGTAGCCGGCCGCGACCTGTCGCCGGCCCGGCTGCAGCATGTCCTCCATCTCGCCCCGGGTGCCACGGGTGATCTTGCGCAGCACCGAGAAGATGGTGCCCACCGGGACATTCACATCGATGTTCGAGGAGCCATCGAGAGGGTCGAAGAGGAGAACGTACTTCCCGCAGCGAAAACCATCGGGTATCGGGATGATCCCGGGCTCCTCCTCCGACGCCATCGCGCAGAGGCGTCCACCGTGATCCATGGCCTTCACGATGATCTCGTTCGCGAGGACATCGAGCTTCTGCTGGATCTCCCCCTGAACGTTCTCGCCGGAGGTCGCACCGAGGATGTCGACCAATCCGGCGCTGCGCACTTTGTTGGCGATCATCTTCGCCGCCAGGGCGACATCGTAGAGGATGCCCGACAGCTCTCCGGTCGCCTCCGGGTGCAGCCTCTCCTGCTCGATGATGAAGCGCTCGATCGTCACGACCGACGTTGCCGTGTGCTGGACCACGATGGGCCATCTCCTCGACTAGAGAGCGTCGCTCGACGCCCGCAAGCGCTCGCGGGCGTAATCGCGGGCATCGAGCTCGAATCGGTTGTCGTAATACCCGTGGCGGACGCTCTCCCACAGGTACCTGATCGGAAACGCGGGATCGTCTAGAAATTGCTGGACGTGACGCGCTTCGTGCAAGAGCAATTCCGCGTTTGGCTCGACGTCCACGCCGAGAAAGACGGTCCGCCAGAGCGTGATGGCGACGACGCTGCGCTGGCCGAGCGCCCATCCCCCGATGCGCGCCGGCAGGCCGCCACGGCGCACGCGGAGAGACGCCAGCTCGGGATGCCGGCTCACCAGCACGTCGGGAACGCGATCCGCGACCCCGATCAGGGCGGCGACGATCGGAGCTGCCACCTCTCTCCTCCGGCCTCGATTGTGATACGCCGGCCGTCGGTGGCGACGACGACGCTGCCGACCCGGTCCGTTCTGAGCACGTCCACGCTCGCGCGCTCGAGGGCGCCCACCACCGCCGGACTCGGATGGCCGTAACGATTCCCGGCTCCAACCGAGATCACGGCCGCCCGTGGCTTGACGGTCGCGAGAAAGGCCGGTGTGCTGCTGGTGCTGCTGCCGTGATGCCCGACTTTCAGCACGTCCGCCGCGAGATCGTCGGGCCGGTGCCGCAGAAGCCAGTCCTCCTCCCCGCGCTCGGCATCTCCCACGAGCAGAAAGCGAACCAGACCATACTCCACCCGCAATGCCACGCTCCCCTCGTTGGCGTCGCGGAGTGTGCGCATCCATCCCGAATCCGGCGCCAGCACGACGAGGTGCACGCCGTCGAGCGTGATGTCATCGCCTGGGCGAACGTGCCGCCAGCGGGCCCCCGCGCGCGCGGCCGCCCGCAGCGACTCGAGGTACGGTGCGCTGCCACCGACGTAAGCCCCGTCCCAGTACTCGCGGGGTCGCAGCGCGGAGATGACGGTCGCGGCGCCTCCGGCGTGGTCGCTGTGAGGGTGCGAGAGGACAAAGAGCGCGAGATCGCCTCCGCGCCGCCGCAGATAGGGAATCACTTCCCGTCGGCCCTCGTCTCCGCCGGGCCAGCTTCGTCCCGCATCGACGAGGATCCAGCGGCCGGCCGGCGTCCGGAGCGCGATCGCGTCGCCCTGCCCCACATCAATGGCGTGGAGCTCCAGCTCTCCCCTCCCTGCGTCCGGAAGCAGGGGGAGCCAGGTCGCGGCGGTCATGGCTCCGAGACCCACGAGCAGTGGCCGGGCCGGAAAGTGACTCACGCACGCCACGACCAGCGCCGCGGCCGACAGCCCCGCCAGGAGCGCCGTCGTCAGCGCGGGCGCGACGATGACGGACCCGTGGGGCACGGCCGCCGCGGCGGACGCCAGAGCGTCGAAGGCCCAGAGCAGCGGATGGGAGGCGTCGGCGAGGAAACGGGCCACCGGAGCAAGGGGCGCACAGAGCAGAGCGAGAAAGAGCGCCGGCTGGGCGATCGCGATCACCGGCGCCGCCACCAGGTTGGTGAGCGGCGCGATGAGGCTCACGCGGTTGAAGCTCCACGCCACCAGTGGCGCGCTCACGACCGTCGCCACGCTCGACGCGAGGGCAGCCGTCGCGATCCGGGCCCGCCAGCCAACCATCCGCGGCGCGATGATCCGCCGGGCGAGAGCACCGCTGGCAAGCAGCCCCGCCATGCCGATCACGCTGAGCTGCCAACCCAGATCGAGCACCGTGCGAGGATTCTCGAGTGGTGTGAGGGCGCCCAGAGCCAGCACTGCCCACGGTGAGGCAGGTCGCTCGGCGACGCGACAGCCGGCAACGACAGCGAGCATCACCGCGGCGCGAAGTGCCGGAGCAGGGGCCCCGATCACCGCGACGTAGAGGAGAACCACCAGCACCGTACAGGTGAGAGCGGCGTCGCGCGGCGCCCGCAGCGCGGAGAGAAAAAGCTGGACGGCCAGGGCAATGATCCCGACGTGCAGACCCGAGATGGACAGCATGTGAACGATCCCGGCCGAGGCAAAGCGGTCGCGAACGGCAGGATCGATCGATGACTCGTCCGCGATCAACAGCGCCCGTGCCAGCGGCGCGTCGCTCCCGAAGAGGGAGTCGATCGTCGCGCCCGCACGCGCGCGGATCTCGGGCAGCAGCTCCCGACCGTCCACGCGAGTGACCGTGGCGCCGCGCAGCGCGATGCCGCGACGCGCGATGAAAGCCCGGCCACGCGCCAGAACGAGGGCGCCGGCAGGAGCATTCCCCGCGCTGACGCCGAGCGCGACCGGGAGGACACAGCGGCCGCGCAGCACCCCGCGAACGAACGCGCCGGGCGAGACCGAATCCCTGACTGCCACTTGCCAGCTCGAATCGGTCAGCGCATTGGCCGCGCATTGCGCATCGGAGCGTCTCGTGGCGGACGCGACGATGGCCCCGGCGATCGCGATCGCGCTCAGAGCGACGATCGTGGCGCTTCGGCGGGCCAGGCCGGCGCCGACACACGCTGCCGCGGCGACGAGAGCCGGAACGAGCACGCCGCCGAACCCGAGGAGGAGTCCGGCGGCGTAGGCGCAGCACGCGGCGGCGATGAGAGGCACGGCGACTCCGCGCGTGAACGGTTCAGATCACGTCCTTCTCCGGGCCCGTGCGCGCGCGATGCCGGGGATTCACCGCGATGCGCTCCATCGCCTCGAGCACCATGACCGATAGCGCTGCTCGGCTCTGGTCGCGCTGCAGGTCGACCGAGGTGACCGCCCACCCTTCGTCCGATCCACCGCTGTATCGTGGTCGGGCGTGGTTGAGGACGTACGCCAGAACGTCCTGCCGGCAGAGAGCGCATCCGCAGAGCTCCGGTCGCGCGACGCGCAGCTCCGAGTACAGATCCAGCACTGCCCGCTCGACGAGATTCCTCATCCGGCCATCGGCAGCGGCAGCCGCGACGGCACGACCGCGCCGGTGAAGGTGGAGCCGGTTGTCCCGGTGAGCTCCACCGTGACGTAGCGCCCGATGAGGCCCGCATCCCCCGACAGGAGCACCGTACGGTGGTGCCTGGTGCGAGCCTGAAGGAGAACGCCGCGACGCGACATCCGCTCGACCAGGACCTCGTGCCGACTGCCGAGTAGACCCATGTTGCGGGCCCTGTTGCCGTCCCGCACCGTTTCGATCAGCCGATCGAGCCGCTCGCTCGCCTTCTCGTCCGAGACGGTGAGCTCGGCCGGCATCCGCGTGGCCGGCGTTCCCTCGCGCGCCGAGAACTTGAAGGTATAGGCGTCATCGAATCCCACTTCCCTGACGGCACTCAACGTGTCCGCGAAATCCTCGTCGCTCTCTCCCGGAAATCCGACGATGATATCCGTGGTCACCGCGAGATTCGGGATCGCCGAGCGCAAACGCGCAACGCACTCGAGATAACCCTCACGGCTGTAGCGCCGCAGCATCCGCTTGAGAACGCGCGACGACCCGGATTGCATCGGGAGATGTACGTGCTCGCAGACGGCAGCCGTCTCCGCCATCGCGGCAATAACACGATCGCTGAAGTCGTTCGGGTGCGGGCTGGTGAAGCGAAGGCGCCTGAGCCCCCCCACTGATCCGACCGCGCGCAACAGATCGGCGAAGTCATGCTCGCCGTCCGTATACGAGTTCACCGTCTGGCCGAGCAGCGTGACCTCGCTGATCCCCGAGGCGACGATCTCGCGCGTCTCCCGCACCACGTCGGCCAATTTGCGACTGCGCTCCGGACCGCGCGTCATCGGAACGATGCAGTAGGTGCACTTGTAATCGCATCCGCGCTGCACCGGGATCCAGGCGCGGACGTTCTCGAGGCGGCGTGCCTGGAAGTCCTCGTAGTGCTCTTCCAGATCGAAATCGACTCTGGCCACGCGCTCGCCGCGACGCGCGCCCTCGATCAGCGCCGGCAGGGCGCGATAGCCATCGGGGCCGATCACCAGATCCACGTGACGAGCTCGATCGAGTATCTGCGATCCGAGTCGCTGCGCCATGCAGCCCGTGACTCCGAGCACCGTGTCGGGCTTCATGTGGCGCTTCAGCTCGCCCAGCCGCCCGAGTACCCGCTGCTCCGCATGCTCGCGGATCGCACAGCTGTTGACGAGGATCACATCGGCGTCGTCCGGCCGGTCGACCTCGGTGTAGCCGTATTCCGCCAGCCGCCCGAGCATAAGCTCGGAGTCGCTGACGTTCATCTGGCAACCGTAGGTCTCGATGTAGACCGTGCCGCGAATCGTCGTGTCCATCGTTTCAAGGTAGCCCGGAGGGCGGGGATCGGAAACCGCTGACGGGGACGAACGGCAGCCGCGGATGTTCGCGGCGAACAGCGACGCGGATCGCTCCGTGACCGGGGCGGCCGCCCGTCACCGGGAAGAGGGGCAGAACTTGGGGGGAAGGGCAACCCCTTTCATGCAGTTGCTCTATCCGCGTCCCTCCGCGCACATCCGCGGCCGCCGTTGCCCAGACGCCGTCCGCTAGACCGCCGCGGACGAGAGGGCCGGACGCCGCGCGGTGACCGGAGGCTGCACGGGGAGAGAGATGTGGAACTGGCTGCCCTCTCCTTCGTTGCTCTTCACCCAGATCCGGCCGCCGTGCGCCTCCACCGCGAGCTTGCAGAACGCGAGCCCGAGACCGGACGAGCGCACGCGCGGAATTTCCGGATTCTTGACGCGCTCGAATTTGCGAAAAATCAGCTCGTGATACTCCGGCGGTATCCCGGGCCCGTTGTCGGCGATCGTGAAGAGGACGCCACCGTCCGCTCCCTTGCGCGCCAGGAGCCGAAGCGCCACGGCGTGCGAGCTGTGCGTGAGAGCATTCTGGATCAGATTCGACAGCACGCGCTTGAGTAGTCCCTTGTCGGCGTGGAAGACCGGAGACTCCTCGTGGACATCCACGGAAACGGTGGCGTGCTCCTGCTGGAACCGCACCTGCCACTCATGCACCACCTCCGCCAGCAGGGCGCCGGGCGCGAGCGGGCGCAGGTCGAGCTCGATCGACGTCTCCTCGATGCGCGCGACCTCCAGCAGATCCTCGATCAGCGCCAGCAGATCCTCGGCTTTCGCCTCGGCGTCGCCGAGCATCGTGCGCTGCTCGGCCGTCGTCGAGCCGAAATCGCCGTCCAGCAGCATCTCCAGGGATGCGAGCACGGACGTCAGCGGTGTCTTGAGGTCGTGCACGATCATCTTCATGAGATCGTCGCGCACCTTCTCGAGCTCGCGGAGCTTGCGGTAGCTCTCCTCGAGAGCGTCGGTGGCGAACTTGAGCCGCAGCAGGCTGCGCACTCGCGCGCTGAGAATCTGTCGGTTGTGCGGCTTCGTGAGAAAGTCGTCGCCGCCGGCCTCGATCGCCTTCACCCGGTCCGACGTGTCGTTGAGCGCGGTGACGAAGATGACCGGGATGCGTGCCGACCGCGGATCGCGCTTGATGCGGCGGCAGACCTCGAAGCCGGTCGAGCGGTCATCGCAACCCAGCCATCCGGCCGGCATGGAGACGTCGAGGATGCAGAGGTCGGGCTTGTGGACGAAGCAGCCCTCGATCGACGACGGCCCGTCGCTGGCCGTGACGATGCGGTAGCCGAGCGTCGTGAGCTGGTCGAAGAGCAGCTCGACGTTGGCGGGGACGTCGTCGGCAATCAGGATGAGCGGGGACGGAGATGCCGCTGCTCCGGGGTCGGTCACGCGCTCAGGGGCGAAGGGTGAACCCGAGGTCCACGAGCCACGCCCGCTCCGAGACGCCGGGCACGCCGGTGCGGGACGCGCGCTCGACCGTCAGGTCGATGTTCCCCCGGTCGCGGGCCAGCGGGAAGCCCGCCCCCAACGAGAACGTCGTCTCCTTCACCGTGCTGACGGCATCCGGGCTGAAGGGCAGCGTCCGGTGTCGGATGCCAATGCGCAGCGGCGCATCGGAGCCGAGCAGAGACGGACCACGCACTTCGGCGCCCCCGCCCACGTCCCACCCGTTCACCGCGCGCTGATTGCTCTCGGCGAGCGACGCCATCTTCGACCATCCCTCCCAGTCGGCCCGGGCCCCCAGCGCGACTCCCGCGATGCCGCTGAAGCGTACCGCCGCGCCCCACCGCGAAGGAACCGTGGCGCTCGTGAGCAGGGTATCGCTCGAGTAGGCGCGCAGCGCGAAGCCGATGCGCCCCGAGGTGGCGAACGCGAGATTCCGCCCCGCCTGCCACTCGGCCCCGCCACTCAGCGCGGTCCCCGAAAAGCTCAACCGCGGTTGCTCCAGCGCGGAGGCGGTGGTGCTGTCAGCGTAGATGCGCTCGCGCCGGCGCCGGTTCTCGCCGGTGAACACGTGAGCGCCCGCGCCGAGCTGCAGCGACCGCCCGAAGCGCCAGGCTCCCGCGAGCCGTACGTCGTTGATCGCACCCGAGCTGCGGCTCGTCTCGGTGTACGCGCCGACGATGTCGGTGCCGCTCCGGCTCGTGGCGAAGGAGCGGTCCACCAGGGTGGATACCGCCACCCCGACCGTGGCCCCCTGACCGATAGGCACCGCTCCACCGATCACGGGAAAGCGATAGACGCTCGCCTTATCGGTGCCGCCGGGCACGGTCACACGGCGGAATTCGGGGGAGTACTGCACGTACAGTCCCGGGGCTCCCCAGCTTCCGAGCGCGGCCGGATTGATCGGGGAGAGCGGGTCGAACTCGCCGAGCGCTCCTCCCGTGCCGGCGGCGCGGGCGCTCAGCTGCCCCGGGGGATAGCCGAAGCCCTGCGCGGCGAGCGAGCCCTGCGCCTGTGCGACCACCGGCAGAAGGAGAACGCCGCCGAGCGACGCGAGGAGCCATCTGGCCAGTCGATGCGTCACGGCAGCCCCGTTCCTGTGCGCGGAATGTAGTCGATCTGAAGACGCGGCCGGACGGCGGGATTCGCGGCCTCGGTCGAATAGAAGAAGAGCCGGGCGGGAAGCGATCCCTCGGTGGCCGACTGCAACACGAGGCCTCGTTGCGCCTTGGTCGGATCGTCGCTCTTCCAGCGCCGCAGGAGGTTGACGAGCTCCACACGCTTCACGCCGCTGTCGCCGGTCGTCAGGATCAGCGACGGGAGAGCGCTGAAGGCGAGCGGTTGAAGGAGCAGAGACGAGCGACCCGGATCGAGCCGAGGAGATGCGAGAACAGCGCGCGGAATGAGGCGCACGCTGTCGGTGGACGCGAACTCCGGATTGGGCCGTTGTGTGAGCAGCAGGGTGGCACGCACGATCGTGGACGAATCGAGAATGCGAGCCGGGACGGCAAAGAGCAGATAGGCGCGCGCTCCCGGTACGCCTCCCACCGTGAGCACGTCGCCGTAGCTGATGCTCTCGCCCCGGAAGACGACCGAATAATCCGCCAGCGCCGGCACCGCGTCGCCACTTCCGATCGCGGAGCGAGAGCTGATCCCGGCGGCGATGGTGATCGTGTCGCGCACCGCCGGCGTGTCACGATCGGAGCGGGCCTTGTAGGTGAGGACCGCCGCCGCGACCGCGTTCGCCGGCGACGCGAACAGCCGGAGCTGCACCGGCGCGTTGCTGCGAACGCGGACGCCGAGCCGCAGCCGGCGGCCAGCGAGCAGGCGCCTGGCGACGCTGTCCGCCGGGAGAGCGATCCGGAGCGCGCCGGCCAAGGAATCCTTCGAGAAGGTCCGGCTCGCGAGCAGCCGATCGGGACGAAAGAGCGATCGGTCGGCGGCAAGATCGAAGTCGGCGGCGGTCGTATCGACATTGTAGACATCGAACGTGACGCTGTCGGTGGCCAGCGTCACGGTGGACACCTGGATGCGCAGCTGGGCGCTGTCGAGGCCCGCGACACGATGGATCAAGGTGTCGGTGGTCGAGCTGCGTGGAAAATCCGCGAACAGGGTGTCGAATCGGAGGATCGCGCCTGTCTGGAGCGTGTCCCCGCGCGCCGCGAGCAACAGCTCCGCCTCGGAGCCGACCGGCGGCACGCCGGCGATCGTCGAGTCGAGCACGATCGCCCCGATCGTCGTGTCCTGCACGGATACCTGCTGCTCCGGGCAGAGCGACGGACACGCTGCCCCGCCCTGCAGGTCTTCACGACAGCCGGCGATCGCGAGTACCCCCGTCACGAGCAGCGGCGCCGCGCCCCACCACCGCCTCACGCTACGCAAGTCGAACACTCCTTCCGTCCACGTCGAAGCTGTCGACGATCGCCATGATGACCGCGTCCACGGGGCGGTCCTTCGTGCGCTGGGTCTGCCGAGCCGAGCTTCCGGTCGCGTACAGAATGACCTCGCCCACCCCCGCGCCGACACTGTCCACGGCCACGACGTAGCCTCCCTCCGGCTCCAGCTCGGTCGTGAGGTTGATGACGATCAGGAGCTTGAGCGACTCCAGCGATTCGTCCTTCCGTGATGCCACCACCGTACCGACGATGCGTCCGAGCTTCATTCGTGTTCCAGGAAGCGAGGGGTGAAGGGATGCGGCAACAGCTCGGCGAGAGTCCAGGAGGAACGCGCGCCTCGAGCGGTGCAGCTCAGCACGTCGAGCCTCGGTGCGAACTCGGCCAGCATCTGACGGCACACACCGCAGGGCGGCGCGGGCGCATCCGATTCGGTCGCGATGACGATGCGCGTAAACTCGCGTGCCCCCTGCGCCACGGCGGCGGCGAGCGCGCTTCGCTCCGCGCACAGTCCGCCCGGAAAGGATGCGTTCTCGACGTTGCATCCGACGAAGACCCGTCCATCCGCGGCTTCGAGCGCCGCGCCCACTGGAAAGCGCGAGTACGGCGCGTAGGCGCGATGCATGACCTCGAACGCGGCCGCCGAGAGCGCTTCGCCAGCTGCGTGGATGCTCACGGGACGAGCATCTCCGCGAGAAACGATGCCCCGCGTCCCCGGAAATTCACACCCAGCCACTCGGCCACGGTGGCGCCGAGATCCGAGAAGGTCGGCCGCTCGCCGAGGGAAACCGGGCGGACACGCGCGCCGAACGCGAGCAGGGGCACGCCCTCGCGCGCGTGGTCGCTGCCGGCTGTCGTCGGATCGTTGCCGTGATCGGCCGTCAAAAAGAGCACATCGTCCTCGGTGAGCGCATCGAGCAGGGCGGGCAGAGAGCGATCGAAGTCGCGGAGTCCCTCGTAGAACCCCGCGACATCGTTTCGGTGCCCCCACAGTTGATCGAAATCTACAAGGTTCGCGAACAGCAGCCCACTCTCCATCTCCCGGAGCGCGCGGTGAATCGCCACCAGACCTTCCGCGTTGTCGGCGGTATGCGTGGACGCGATGCCCCGATGGGCGAACAGGTCATCCACCTTGCCAACTCCTCGTCTCGGAATGCCGGCGCCCTCCAACGCGTCGAGCAGAGTCTCTTGCGGAGGAGCGACCGAGAAATCACGCCGGTTTGCGGTGCGGGCGTAAGCGCCCCCATGTCCGATGAAGGGACGCGCGATGACCCGGGACACCTCGTGCGGCGGGGTCAGCAGGCTGCGCGCCAGACGACAGGCCTCGTATAGGTCGTCGAGCGGGACGACACGTTCGTGGGCAGCCAGCTGGAAGACGGAGTCGGCGGACGTATAGAGAATCCACGCACCGGTGATCTCGTGCTGAGGACCGAAGCGCGCGATGACGTCGGTTCCGCCTCCGACGACGTTGCCGATCACGCGTCGTCCGGTGAGCGACTCGAGCTCGGCCACCAGCTCCGGTGGAAAGCCGCAGGGATAGGTCGGAAAGGGACGATCGAGGTGCACCCCCGCGATCTCCCAATGCCCGGAGATGCTGTCCTTCCCCGCCGACGCCGGTCGCATCCGCCCCCACGCGGCCACCGGCGCCGCAACGGCCGCGACGCCCGCGATGCGGGCGATGCGGCCCAGCCCCGCGCGCTCGAGGGTGGGCAGCCGTGCCCCGCCAACGGCAAGCGCGACGTGGCCGAGCGTGTCGCTTCCCTCGTCTCCGTAGGCCGCGGCGTCGGGCGCCGCCCCGACGCCCACCCCGTCGAGCACGATGATCGCCGCGCGAGCACTCACGAACGGGCGCCGGAGTAGACGCGGGGTAGTCGGACGCCGAATCCCGTGAAGAGCTCGTACGCGACGGTGTCGGCTTCGCGTGCGACCTCCGCCGCGTCGAGTCGGACATCCCCACTCGCGCCCACCAGCGTCACGACGTCACCGACCGCGCACGGAATATCGGTGACATCGAGCATCGTCATGTCCATCGTGACGACTCCCGCCACCGGCGCCATTCTCCCGGAGACGATCGCCCTGCCCCGGCCGGAGAGCGCGCGGGGGTAACCGTCCGCGTAGCCGATCGCCAGCGTCGCGATGCATCGCTCGCCCACGGCACGATAGGCGGCCGAGTAGCTCACGGTCTCCCCGTCGGGCACGGTGTGCAGCTCCACGATCCGAGCCCGAAGCGCCACCACGGTCTCGGGCTCGATGCGCGCGCCCGCTCCGCTCCCGACGCCGTACAGAAAGAGTCCCGGCCTTATGAGCGGCCAGCGCGGCCGATCGCGCCTCACGATGGCGGCCGAATTGTCGCTGTGAACCAGCTGCGGCCGCACCGGCAGCGCGTCCAGCGCATACTGAAAACGCTTCTCCTGCTCGGCGAGAGATCCATCGTTGCGCTCGGCCGAGTGAAAGTGGGTGAACGCGCTCTCGGGCGGCGATCGCCGCACGGCATCGGCCACTCTCTGGATCGCATCCCAGCGGACACCGGCGCGGTTCATTCCGGTATCGATGTCGAGCCACCACGCGCCGCCCCCCAGCCCTGACCAGGCAGCGATGTCCTCCGACAGTGAGAGAGTCGGGGTCAGGCGGGCATCGAGCGCCGCGCGAAGCTCCGCGGGCGCGAGCGACGTGAACACAACGATCGGCCGCGAGATTCCCGCGTCGCGCAGCTCCACACCCTCATCGACCGTCGCCACCCCGAATCCCCATGGCTCGAGGGTCTCGAGAGCGTGAGCGACCTGCACCGCGCCCAGTCCGTAGGCATTCGCCTTCACCATCGGCAGGAGGGGCGCTTGCGCGAGGCGGGTGAGCATCGCCCCATTGTCGCGTAACGCGCCCAGATCGACGTCGACCCAGGCGCGTGTCAGCTGCGTGTTCATTGACGCATCATTCCTTGCGCGGGTAGTATACCGGCCCCGGAGGACCCATGCAAGACAAGGCTACACTGCAGGATGCGCTCGCCATGATGCGTGATCTTCGCGTCCGCTGCGACTGGGACGCTCGGCAGACGCACGACTCGTTGCGCCCCTATCTGATCGAAGAAGCGCACGAGCTCGATGATGCGCTCCGATCCGGCGATGTGGGGTCGATCCGGGATGAGCTCGGCGACATGCTGCTCCAGGTTCTCTTTCACTCCGTGATCGCCGAGGAGGCTCGCGAGTTCGATGCCGCAGACGTCGCGGACGCGATGGTCTCCAAGATGAGGAGACGGCATCCGCACCTCTTCGGGGGAGGAGCGCGCGTGCCGTGGGAGAAGATGAAAGCGAGCTCCCGCGCGTCGCTCGCGGACGGACTTCCGAGCGGACTTCCGTCGCTTCACCGCGCGCACCGGTTGCAGGAGCGGGCGGCCGGAGTGGGATTCGACTGGAGCGATAGCAGCGGACCAGCACAGAAGGTGGAGGAGGAGCTGGGCGAAGTCCGGGAGCTCCTGGCCGGAAGTCCGGACGAGCGCGGGCTCGAGGCGGAGCTCGGCGATCTCCTTTTTGCCTGCGTCAACCTGTGCCGCAAAGCCGGGGTTCACGCCGCCATCGCCCTGGATCGCGCCAGCGACAAGTTCGTGAGGCGCTTCGAGGGGGTCGAAGGTCTGGCGGCCGAGCGAGGGCTCGTGATGGGAGAAGCACGCCTCGACGAGCTGGATCTGCTGTGGGACGAGGTGAAGCGCCGGGAGATCTCCCCCCGCTAGCCGGATCAGCCCGCGCGCGACGCGCGAATGAGCTGGGAGAGCTCATCCAGCAGCTCGGCGCGCGGCGCGTCCTTGCTCGCGCGCGCGCTCAGCGCCGCGGCGAGAATCAGCTGCTCGTCTCCCGCGGTCAGCCGGGCGTACTTGAGGCCGGAGAACTCGTCGTAGTCGCGAAGGCAGCGCTGTCCGATGGATCGCACGTGCTCATCGGAGTCGCGCGCGATCTTTCCGCACAGCTGCACCATCGTGGGGCTGGTCATCCGCTCCTCCGTTCCTGGATCGCGCCACTCGCTCTGCGGGCGCTCAACCATGGTTACTGCAAGACGTGGCCCGCAGTCCTTCGGGAACAGCCGGGAGAGCAGTCGTTCATTGACTCACGTTGCCACACCCCGTAGCGTTCAATACGTACACTAAAGTACATAAATGCTCCTCGAGGTGCAGATGACGGTGCTCCAGATCGATCGCGGGAGCGAGTCGCTGCCCCCGGCCCAGCCGCCTCTCGACGTGCCCGCACCGGTGGAGCCGGAGGCGGCCCGCGCCTGGCGCGGCATCGCGGCGCGCTACCACACGCGGCGAGCCGCGAGCGGTCTGATGCAGCTCGCAGTGACCCTGATCCCGCTGCTCGCTCTGCTGACGGTCATGTACCGAGCGTCACACGCGCACCCATTCGGGGCTCTTCTCCTGGCCCCGGTCGCCGCGGGCTTTCTGCTCCGCACCTTCGTGATCATGCACGACTGCGCGCACGGCTCCTTTCTGCCATCGCGTGGTCTGAACGACTTCGTGGGATTCATCACCGGCGTGCTGACCTTCACTCCCTTCGGTCAGTGGCGCCGTGATCACGCCCTGCATCACGCGGCGTCGGGCGACCTGGACCGCCGGGGCCACGGCGATGTGCGCACGCTCACAGTGCGCGAGTACCGCGAGCTGACGCCGCGCGAGCGTCTCAAGTACCGCCTCTTCCGCAATCCCCTCGTGATGTTCGGCCTCGGGCCGCTCTACATCGTCCTGAACTCCCGGCGCCTTCCGCAGGGTGCGTCGAAGGGACCCAAGGGCGATGCCAGCGTGCACGCCACCAACGCGACCCTTCTCGTGGCGACGCTCGCGCTGGTGGCGTTCTTCGGCATCCGCGCTCTGTTCCTCGTCTACCTGCCTGTGTTCTTCATCGCCGGCGCAGCCGGGATCTGGCTGTTCTACGTGCAGCATCAGTTCGAGGACACGTACTGGGCCGGCCACCAGCAATGGGACTACGCGACGGCGGCGCTGTACGGCAGCTCGTATTACCGCCTTCCGCGTATCCTCGCGTGGGTGACGGGAAACATCGGGGTGCACCATATCCACCATTTCGACCCCCGGATCGCGAGCTTCAACCTGGGGAAGTGCTACCGCGAGAACCCGGAGTTCCACGTCGGGCCCGTTCTGGGCCTCCGGCAGAGCTTCCGGACGATCGCCCTGAAGCTGTGGGACGAGGAGGGGCGCCGTATGACCGGCTTTGACGATGCCCTCGTTCATTGACAGCGCGCTGGCTTTGGGCTACGATCTCTGATTGCCTCGCGTCGTCGCGCCGGCCTATCGACTGACGAGGACGCCCGGGATCAGGCCGACGGCCGGTCCCGTTCCTTTTTTTCCGGATGTCACATGGTCGAGATCACCCTCGATGAAGGCGATCGCCTCGATTGGGCGCTCAAGGCGTTCAAGCGCAAGATGCTCCGCGCCGGGATCCTCAAGGACCTGCGGCGCCATCGCTTCTACGTGAAGCCGAGCGCCGAGCGGCAGCTCAAGGCCGCGGCCGCGCGGCGTCGCCAGCGCACCAAGCAGCAGTCGGCGACCTGAGGGCGCGACCCGACGCGCGCTCAGGCGGCTGGCGCAACGACACGTCGTCGCAGCCACCGCCAGTGCCAGACGAAGATCGCGGCGGTGATGATCAGCGACAGGATACTCTTGACGATCTCGCGCGCCGACTCGAAGCGCACTCGGTGCACGTGATCCGCGCGGAGCGCCTCGTATCGTCGGCGCAGGACCGGCTCCGAGAGCGTATCCGCCAGGGCCCGCTGGGCATCGGGTGGGCCGAAACGCCGTGATCGGTCGTAGGTTGCGCGAAAGGCCTCGAAGGAGCTCACGGACGGCTCGTCCAAACCAGCCCGCGAGCCGGTGCGCAGCTCCGGCGCCGTGTAGTACGCCGTGTTGTCGATGAGCGACACGGCGCTGGCCAGAGCCCAGATCAGCGTCACGAGGCAGACCGTATATCCGTAAAGCTGGGGAACGAGACGCTCCACGACGCCTCCTCGACCGGATCGGTCAGCGTGGCCAGAGATGGGCGAACGTGAAGGCTGTGATCAGCGCGTAGATCACCCCGTCTATCGTGGCCTTGATCGTCAAGCTCCAGGCCCGGCGATACCAGATCGACAGTTGCCAGAGCGCGGCCGCGTATCCGACGAACGCCATGACGCCGACGAGCCGGAAGACGACCCGATGGGACGGCACGACGGGCAGCACGCGCCAGGCGACGATCGCGGCGATCAGCGTGACGACCGCGCAGTAGACGAACCAGAGAACGAGATTTCTGCCCATCGAGCCGGGGCCGTTCGGCATCACCGTGAGCATCATCACCGGCCCTCTCTTCATCCGTTCGGCAAACTCCGGCGAGCGCATCTGCTCTCGGCTCGTCGGGCGCGGCATCATGTAATCGCCTGGCGGGATGGCGAGCGGGCGGAGCGCCTCCATCACGGCGTCCTCGTTCGGCAGTCGAGGATAATCATTCTTGTGCCAGGGCAGCAGCATGTGGATGAGGGAGCTCGCGATAAAGACGAGCACGACGGACAGGAGGATCGGAAGCCACAACTCGGCTGGACCGGACACGGAAACCTCCTCTGAGGGGGAACACGGCGCCCTCAACATGGTGGCCACGCCGGGACTTCGCCACGGGCGGGCCCGCGCCATCTTGGTGAACGGCGGGTGGCGATGCATCTTGCAAGGGAACGCGATACCGATGCCACCTCTGACGGCCGCATCCATG
>JALZAQ010000067.1 GCA_030948255.1 Gemmatimonadota bacterium | reverse complement strand
TGGCCCGCCGCCGAGGCGGCCACCGCCACGCCCGCCCCCACCCCTCCCACGCCCCCCTCGCCCCACTGCCAGCGCTGCCCATCAACCAGAAGCTCGCTCCCCGCCACCACCACCAGCTCCTCCAGCTCCCCCCCGCGGTCGCGGCGCACCCACGTCCACTGCCCGTCGGAGCACATGGCTCCCGGACCCGAAACCGGCCCGATCGACAGCGCGTCGCGTCCGCCGGCATGATCCACGACGAACGACCCCGCGCTCGCGGACAGGCGTGCTCCAGGCGTCGTGTGCTCGGGGATCAGGAACGTGACGATCTCCTGCGTCCCCGTGGTCGGCACGATGATCCGGGCATGCGAGGCGCGCTCGCGATGCGCGTAGCTCTCGGAGACCCATCCCTCTCCCACGTGCACCGTCGCGCCCGGCGAGACAGTCGTCAGCGACAGCTCGTGGCCGCCCGGAGCGCGGAGCGACAGACGCACGCCATCGGGCTGCATCGTCACGCCGGCCGCTGCCTGCACGTGGATCGTCGCCTCGTGCTCGCCAGCGGACTCGATCCGATCGCACATCACCCAGTACGAGCCTCTGAGGAAGAGCAGCGATCTGCGGTGCACGGCCGGAGAGGGCAGCCGGGCGAAGCCGTCGTGCGAACCCTCGAACAGATCGACGCGCGTCGTCGAGACCCACTGGCGCACGCGACAGGTCGCGATCCGGCGCCAGGTGAACGGACCTCCGGGCACGGATGAGCCCTCTCCGTCGAGCGTGAGCGCGTTGTGGGCGGCCGCCCCCCGGAAGGCATCGCGATCCTGGGTCGAGGTCGTGTAGCTGTAGGTGCCGGGATCCACCAGCATCGCCTCGCCGCCGGCGCTGACCTCGATCGCGAGCGCGTCCGCATGCGCGTGACCGCAGTTGCGCATGCCGTGGGGGCCGCAGTCGATCAGTGCGTACTGCGCATCCGGCGCCCAGGCATCGCGCATCACGAAATAGCCGCCGACCTCGAACGCCCGCGATGTGGACGCCGGCGCTTCGCATCCGAGCGACGCAAAGTCGCGAACAGCGGACGCGCCGAGCAGCCAGACGCTTTCTTCCGCCAGACCAGCCACGCCGGCCATGTCTGGCCGCCGGAACTCCAGCGCCCCAGTCGACAGCGACGCCCGGAAATCGTTCACCGGCCGCTCATCCAGCGTCACGAGGCGCCCTCCGTCGTCGTCCCCGAGCAGCGGCGTGCGGCCGTCCGGACGCGTGAGATACATCAGGCACTCGAGCAACGATTCGACACGGGGAGCAACGCCGCTCGCGAGCGACACTCGGTTGCGGCGGCCCAGAAGCAGCGCGTGCAGGTAGAAGTCGGCGGTGTATCGCTGGTAGTAGGTCGCCTGCTCGAAGTAGACGCCATCGTCGTACACGTGACGCCCGATCTCGTCACCCAGAATCCTCGCTCCGAGCACGCGCCATCGGCCGGAGTCCGCGAGCTCGGGCAACAGCGTCCCGATGTATAGCAGTCCGAGCGCCTCTCCCGTGAGATGGGTGTTTGGGCTGAAATAGGTCGAGAGGTAACGCTCGATGTGCCGCGCCTGCGTGTAGAGCACCTTGACGATGCGGGCAAAAAGCGCCGGCGTGAGCGCCGGCGAGTCCCGAAAGAAGTGCAACGCCCAGAGCCATGAGATCGACCGGAGCGCGACCTCGAGACTACTCGCCCAATTCACTCCGATCTTCGCGGGGTTCGCGTCCATCCACCCGACAATCTGCTCGGCGAAGCAGCGGGCATACCCCTCGTCGGCGGTCAGCCAGTATGCCCGCCCGAGGGTGAGGAAGTGCTGATGGCGGTTCAGCTCCCAGATGAGCTTGTGGTCGCCCGCGACCGCAGGATCGAGAAAGTCGATGCGGCTCCAGTGGACATGCGGCGCATGAATCTTCGCCACCGGATCCATCTGCCAGTCGATCGGACTACCAAAGGAAAGCCCCCGATGGCCCAGCAGATCGAACCGACCTTCGCGCACCGCGTCGGCGCGCTCGAGAACGCGCGCCCTGCCCTCCGGCCATCCGTGACTCAGTGCGTCGACGGTCGCGGCCCGATCGTCGAACGAGGCGAAGAAGCGCGGTGTACTCCGCACGCGAAAGCGCTCCAGGAGATCGTCCAGCCGGTCGGTGCGCTTCGACAGCACACCGAGCAGCTCGGCATCGCTGAGATCGCGCGTCCCCCCCACGCCCACCCGCTCGAGCCGCGCGGCGGCGAGCTGGACCGCGCGCCCCCGGAGCTCGGCGATGCTCCGTCCACGCAGCTTACGCAGCATGGGATTCAGCGCCGGTCGCGCGCCCGTCGTCCCGCGAGAGCGGCGTCGCTCATCCGGCCACGTCCGCGGTCTCCGGAGCGCCAGCTTCGCTGACGATCCAGGCCCAGGCACGCCGCAGACCCTCGCGCAAGCCGACGCGCGGCGCGTATCCGAGCACCTTCATCACGCGCTCGAGGCTGGCGAGAGAGTCGCGGACGTCACCGCCTCTCGGCGGCAGGTACTCCCGCGCCACCTTCCGGCCAGTGACCTCCTCGATCATCGCGAGGACGTCCCGAAGAGAGGTTCGCTCGCCATTGCCGATGTTCACGGCATGGCCCGACACGCGCGATGCCTCCCCCCAGGCCGCAAGCATGTTCGCTTCGACCACGTTCTCGACGAAGGTGAAGTCGCGCGTCTGCTCCCCGTCTCCGAACACCGACACGGGCGTGCCGTGGAGAGCCCCGTTGAGAAAGATCGGGATCACGGCCGCGTACTGCGAGCCCGGAGACTGGCGCGGTCCGAAGACATTGAAATACCGGAGGGCCACGCCCTCCAGAAGCCCCGCTCGCGCGTACGCGAGCACGTACTGCTCGCTCGCGAGCTTTGCCGCGGCATACGGCGAGCGCGGCATCAGCTCCATCCCCTCACGCTTCGGAAGCTCCGGAGTGTCGCCATACACCGAGCTCGAGCTCGAGTACACCACGCGTCGAACGCCGCCGGCTCGACACCCCTCCAGAAGGCGAACGGTCGAGTTGACGTTCGCGTCGTGCGATCCCCACGGATCCTCGAGCGAGCGCGGAACGCTCGGAAGTGCTGCGACATGGAATACCACATCGATGCCGTTCGCGGCCTCGCGACACACCGCGGGATCACAGAGATCCCCCAGCAGGAACTCGATGCGCCCCGCGAGCTGCGTCAGGTTGGCGCGACGGCCTGTCGACAGGTTGTCCACGACCCGCACGGCGTGTCCCACCTCGACGAGACGATCGGCAATGTGCGACCCGATGAACCCTGCGCCGCCGGTCACCAGACAGTTCACCGATCTCTGCGACAACGATCACGCTCCGAAAAAAGGAGAACCACTACGAGCGCGGCTCCACGGCCGCAGGACGGTCGACCGGCGGAGATCCGCCGTCGAAGCGATACATCCGGAAGCTAGCGTTGGTGTATTCAGGGGCGAACAGCTCGGGATGCGTGGCCACCACCGCGGCCATCGCCCGCTCCGTACGAGGGGACTCGCCAAGGTCTCCGAGGATCACATGGGTGATGCCCTTGCGTCGCAGCTCCGCGATCGCGGCATCGGGCGTGGCCTCGAAGAGTCCCATCGATGGAATCCCCGTTTCCCACGTCAACACCCGCGGGTTGGAGAATACCACCCGGAGCGATCTCGGCGACCCGGTCTGCCGCAGACGACCGAACACGGCTCGCACGTCTTCCAGATCGAGGTAGCTTGCCGGGCGCGGAGACGCGGCATGGCTGCCTATCGCCAGCGCCACGATCACGCAGGCCGTGATGAGCGCCCAGCTCGAAGCCTTCCCCCCGTCCGACGCTCGCTGGGTCCGCGCGCGAGCCCACCCGTACAGGAGACGGAGACCGTTCAGCAGGCCAAACGCGAAGAGGGGGAAGAGCGGCCAGGCGTACCGCATGTCGAGCTGCACGATCGAGAGCAGCAACGCCAGGTAGACACCACAGAAGATCGCCACGAAGCGCGTTGCCGCGCGACGGAGCCACTCCGCGAGTCCGGCCAGCATCACCACCACGCTCGCGACGTGATACGCCGCGTCGGCAGCCTTCCACGGAAACGGATAGAGATGAGACTGGAAGACGCCGAGACGATAGGTCACGATATGGCCCATCGCCGAGCGGAGATGTTGCATCGCGCCGAATCCACCTCGAGTGGCGTTGCCGGCGGCCGCCTCGGACGATGATGCCCCCCCCGCCCCCAATAGCGCGAGCAGCAGGCCGCCCCACAGGATCACGGCGAGCGCGGGATGAAATCGCGTTCTGCGGAAGTGGAGCACTCCGTACAGCATCATCGCCGGAATGAGCGGCGCGGCCGCCAGACGGTAGAGAAAGGCACCGACACCGAGAGCGGCGATCGCGGCGACCCGCCCCGCAGTCCAGACGCCCTCCTTGTCCGCGAGCAGGATGATCCCCCACACGAGTGCGCAGAAGCCGAGATCCGACATCGGCGCGTTGGTGGCGTAGGCCAGCTCCAACGACGCCCCCGTGAGGAGCGCCACTCCGGCCCCGATCACCTCCCCCTCGCGCGTGGCGAAATAGCGTCTGGCGAGCAGCAGAAATGCCGCTGCCGACACCACCATCAGCATCTTTGCCGCGAACAGGGAGCGGCCGAACAGGAGGAGCAGCGGGTAGAGGGTGAGTGGGAGCCCCGGCGGCTCGGCGCGCGGACCGATGAACGGGTTGTACGACGTGTAGATGTACCCGATGTCGGCGTAAGCCTTTCCGTCGAGCAAGGCGGCGGCGTGCAGGAGATACTGGGCATAATCGGTGGTGCTCACCAGCGGTTGATACGACCAATGCCACCCCGCGAGGATGAGAAAGGGCAGGAGCGCGAGCATCCCGCCACCGATGCGTCCGTGAAGCGCGTCCAACCGCCCCGTGGGCGGCCCGCTCCGGACCGGCTGGTGGGACATGTTCTCCTGCCGCGTCACGGGTCGCGCGCCAAGTGTGCGAATGAGTCGAGAATGTCGGGAGTTGTGACCGCGAACACAGCAGGGCGGAACACGCAGTTACGGTACCAGCGGCCCGCCCCGGAGGCCAGCGTAAGTCGTGCTGCGACAAGCTCCAACGGATAGCATCCGAGCGCTCTCACGTGGCCTCGGGACGCGCCTGTGGTGGGAGCGCCACAGGACCGCTCCTACCCTGCTGCACGGGCCACGGCATAGCCGAGAGCACCGCATCTCGCGCAGCCGCGACATCGAGTGTCTCGTGCACCGAGATGGGCGAGTCCTCTCCCGCCCTGACCGCTCCGTACAGGCGGCGAACGAGCTCGAGGAGTCCGGGATAGGCCGCCTCCCTCCTCAGCAGGCGCCGGCTCAAGTTCCAGGAGGCCGCACCGAGCGAAGATGCCGCGAGCGAGAACGGGCGGGCGATCTTGCGCGCCCTCGACGTGCCGCCGCGCTCGATCACCGCGAACCCGTGAAAGAGATCGAGGTGGATCGTGCCGCGCTCTCCGATGATGCGCATCTCGTTCGCCGTCGGTCGCCCCCCCATCGACACGAGGATCGACACGGTGCTCTCTCCACCGCCTCCGGCCAGGCGGAGCTCGCCGCCACGCGGCCGGCTCACGACCCATCGGACGGCCGCGAGGGGCGTACCGAGAAATCGGGTGACGAGCGACAGCGGATGCGGCAGGATGTCCACCGCGATGCGATCGCGCTCCTCCTGGGGCAAGCCGGCTCCGCCCGCCGAGCAGATGGTGGCGTCGATGTGCAGCAGTGGAGCGATGTCCCCGGTCACCCGGCCGGCACGCAACACGCCGCTCTGAAAGAGAAACTGGTGCACCGGGCAGAGGATGCGACGCTGCCGCTGCGCCAGATCCAGCAGCTCGCGCGTGCTCGCCGCGTCGTGACTGAGCGGCTTCTCCACCAGCACGTGCGCACCCGCCCGCAAGGCCGCGGCGGCCAGCGCCTGGTGCGTGCCGAGCGGGGTACAGAGATGGACGACATCCGGCGCACCCTCACGCAGGATCGCGGGCAGCCCGTCGCGCCCGGCTGCTCCATAGCGCCTGGCCAGGACAGCGGCACGAGACGGGTCCGGATCGGCGATCGCGACGATCCGCGCACCGTTGCGCACTGCGGCGTCCGCGTGCCAACGCCCCATGAGGCCCGCGCCGATCACAGCGACGCGCAGCGGCGCGGCCGCACTCATCCGACGGGCGCTGTCCCCATGCGCAGCGCGGCCAGCTCGGGGCGCTGATCCCCCTCGAGGTCCACCCGCTGGCCGGTGGCGGCGGCATGATAGCAGGCGGCGATCACCTCGAGCACGTCACGTCCCATCTCCGCGCTCGCCGGCGGCTCGCTCCCATCGCGGAAGGCGGCGAGCGTGTTCTCGAACACGTAACGCGTCGCGATCATTCCCGGGTCGGTCGGGTTGCGCCCCAGTATCGTGCGCTCGCTCCCCACCTCCTTCCACGCGAGACCGGACACACCGTAGTCGATGCGAAAGTGAGGGCGCGAGCTCCGGTGAAGTCCGGCGCTGATCCGCGCCCGTCCTCCAAATGATGCGCGGAGCGAGGCATCGGGGAGCTCGGCCCGCACCTCGAAGTACTGCGTCTGTCCCTTGCACAGTCGGTTCTGCACCATCTGCGCGAGCCGGCCGCGCGAAAAATGCAGCGTCGCCAGCACCACCGCGTCCGTATCTCCCGCCCGCACGCCGCAGGTCGAGACGGTGGCCGACACTGCATGCGGCTTTTCTCCGAACAGCGCGATGAGAAAATCCACCAGGTGGACACCGGCCTCGTACAGCGTGCGCTGCCGCATCTGTCCGCGCCATCCCGGCTCGTCCCATGGAGCAAGATCCATCAGCTGCCATACTTGCGCGAAGATCACCCGGTCGCCGGCGGCGGCGCGGAGCGCGCGGAAGATCGGCATCTCGCGGAACTCGTGGTTGAGCGCGACCCGGCGTCCGGCCGCCCGCGCGGCCGCGATCACACGATCGGCCTCCTCGAGTCCGGACACGAACGGCTTCTCGCAGATGACGTGTGCCCCGGCCGCGAGGCTCCGCAGGCAGTGATCGGCGTGGCTGTCCGGCGGCGTGCCGATGATGACGACGTCCGGCGACGCGCGCTCGAGCATCGCGTCGAAGTCGTCGAACACCGGAACCCGGAACGACTGCGCGGCGCGCGCGCGCCGCCCGGGATCGGTGTCGCACGCCCCGACGACCTCGGCGCCCGCGATGCCCCGCAGCGCCGGAAGATGGAGGCTGAAGCCGGCCTCTCCCAAACCGACTAGCGCGACACGGGCGCGCGTGGATCCGATTCCTGCCACGTACTGCTCCTGGTGAAAGCCTCTCGCTCCGCACGCCGGCCGGGGCGCTCAGTCCCGCGGGCGCTCTGCCGAGACGTAGAAAGCCGCGTACGGGTAGACGAGCCGGCCGCCGCGCGCCTGGGTTGTCCGACAGCGGTCGAGAAACTCCTCGCGGAGCGCGGCCACTTCCTCCGGGGACCGCTCCTCCAGCCGCTTGCGCGCGATGCTCGAGAAGGTGCGCTGGATCATCCAGAACTCTTCCGGATCGGCGATGATCGCCTCGCGTCCCTCCCACTGCGTCCGGATGCCGGTGAAGCCGGCGCGACGCACGAGCTGAACGACGCTCCCGGTGCGCGATCGGCTGGCATCGGCGAGCGCCGACTGCTCGGGTGCGCTCCGGCCGCGAAAACGCTCCTCTACCAGGCTGTCGAGCAGCATCGGCGCGATCAATCTCCGCCCGAGAAGCTGCGCGACGAGCTTCGGAACGTATCCGACCCGATGCACCATCCCCGTCACGGACAGGGGTGGTGGCCTGCTTCCGACCGCCACCACGATCCGCCCGCCGGGCTCGAGCACGCGAAACTGCTCGCGCAGTGCAGTGAGCGGATTCGGAAAATGGAGCAGCGCGTAGAGCGACGTCGCGACGGTGAACGATCGCGCCGCGAGGTCGAGCTGCTCCGCGTCCATCTCCCGGAAGGTCACCCGGTCGGCCAGCCCATCCTGAGCCGCCCGTCTCGCCGCTTCGCGCAGCATCGCCTTCGAGAGATCCACACCCACCACTCGGCCGGCCGGACCGACGAGCTTCGCAGCCGCGAGGGCAATGATGCCCGTGCCCGTTCCGACATCCAGCACGCGATCGCCAGCCCGGATGCGCGCCAGCGAAACCACCCGCTCCGCCAGCGGCGGCGAGAAACGGTCCGAAAAGTGGCCGAACGTGTCGACCACCGGATCGTAGCTCGCCGCATCCCGTGCCTTGAACGCCGCCGCGCTGCCGCCGGAATGATGCGTCATCGTCTCAGCCTCGGCTGCCTTCATGACGCTGAAGCCGGACGCCGGCGCTCGTCGATCGGTCGTGCCGGCGACGGCGGCCAGCTGCGCTGCCCGACCTCGGCTAGGGCTTCCACCTCCGGCTCGGGCCGCGGCTCGCCGATTGTTTCGTGAAGAAAATAGCCGAGAGGGACGGCTGCCCCGCTGACGACATAGAACAGGAGGCGCAGCGGCACCGTGCCCAGCGCGAACAATAAGCCGCGCTGCCGAGCGAAGAACACGAAGAGGGGAAGATTCAGGTAGAGCACCGGCACGAGCGCGTAGGCAGCGAGCGCGAGCCAGTGCCGGCGCGGCGGCATGAGGGCGAGCGCGAGGAGAACCAGAGCCAGCCCGACCAGCGCGGTGCTCAGCTTCTCGCGGGCGCGGAGGTTGAGCGTCTCGGTAGACTTCACCGCGCCACGCTGAATGAGCAGCCGCATCCACGGCACGCCGCGGCTCCGCAGATCGGTCAAGATCAGATCGCGGAGCAACCACCGCTTGAGATGCGTACCCTGAATTTTCGAGCGCAACACGATGCGGTAGCCCCTCTCCCGCAGCCTGTGTCCCAACTCGATGTCCTCGATCTGCGGCGTGGAGTAATGCCACTCGTTGTACATGCCCGCATCCATGAACGCGTCTCGCCGGATGGCGCCGCAGCCCGCCCAGAATGTTTCGGCGTCCCCCTCGCATTGCACGTGAACGTAATGATGAAGGAGGTTGCGGTACTCCGAGACGAGGCTGCGCGCGGCCGGCCGGGTGTCGTAGGCGCCGAACACCGCTGCCACATCCGGCTCGGTGGCAAACACCCGGGCGAAGCGCCGTAGCGCATCGGAGTGCACGCACACGTCGGCATCGACGAAGACGATGCATTCACCCCGCGCCGCCTCGACTCCGCGATTGCGGGCATACGCGGGCCCTTTGGGCCGACCGGGAAGCCGCACCACCGTATCGGCGAAACGGGCTGCGACAGCGGAGCTGTCGTCGCTGCTCGCGTCATCGACGACGATCAGCTCCCAGCAGTCCCGCGGCAGGTCGCTCGCGCAGAGCGCAGCGAGCGATAGCGGGAGAACTCGGGCGCCGTTGTACGCCGGCACGATGACCGAGAAATACGGAATCCGTGAAATCATAGCCGCCTCAGTCCCGCCGTCAGCCGCACCCGAACGCTGCGCGCGTGCGAGCGAAGCCAGAGATGCCGGCGAAAAGCCGGCGAGCCCCACCCCTCCAGTCGTCCTTCGGGCTTCAGATAATATGCATCGAGTCGGGGTAGCCGCGCGCGCGCGCACCCCCCGTCCACCTCCATCTCCCCCCCCACCTCCACCCCTAGCCCGGCACCCAGCGCGCGGAGCTCGGTGGTGCACCCCCAGTCATAGGCACGCATCACCAGCGCAGCACTGGCGGGATGCAGGTCACCGTAGGGATAGGCGAAGCCCGACGGCGCACACCCCGTTTCGGAGCGGATGCGCTCGCCACACCCCACCACCTCCTCCTCGAGAGCCGCCCCCTCCAGCCGGGAGAGACGCGGGTGCGTGCGGCTGTGCGCGCCGAGGGCGATACCTGCTTCGGCCAGCGCACCGAGCGCTGGCCAGTCGAGGAGGGGCAGCATCGGAATCCGCGAGTCGGCCCGTCCCCCCCATGCATTGGTCCCACCGACGTGATCGGAGACGACGAACAGCGTCGCCGGAAGTCCCTTCTCCAGAAGCATCGGGGCCGCGATGCGCCCGAAGTTCTCGAAGCCGTCGTCGAAGGTGAGCGCAACCGCGTCGGCATCGGCTGGGAGAGCGAGCAGCTCATCCACCGATACCACCTGCACGCGGCCACCGGCGAGCCATTGGACGTGGCGGCGGAAGCTGCCCACATCCACCGAGATCGGCGACCCGGACGGGTCGATCGAGTGATAGGTGAGGATCGCTTTCACGATGCCGCCCGCGCTTCGAACGCCCTGAGGACCCGCTGGTCGCCTCTGATCCGCGCCGATTTCTCGACCAGCGACAGATAGCGGTCGAGCGTGACGTCCTCGCTCCAATAGGCCGGAATAGCCGCCCGGGCGGCTCGGACGAACGCATCGCGCCGCGCCGGGTCGCGCTGCAGCGCCGCCAACAGTCCCGGTAGCTCCTCACCCCGATCGAACAGCAACCCTGCCTGGCTCAGCTCCACCAGCTCCGGCAGCGGCCCACGACGGCGCGCGATCACCGGAGTGCCACGGTGGAAGGCCTCGATCACGACCAGACCGAACGTCTCGAAGCCCACCGAGGGAACGATCAACCCCAGCGCGTTCCGGTAATAGCTGTCGAGCTGCTCCCTCGGAATGTGTCCCACGAAACGAACCCGTGGGTTCCCCTCGGCGAGGTGTTCGAGCGTCGCCCGATGCGTTCCGTCGCCGACGATGAGCAGATCGGCATCCTCGTAGGCCGCGAAGGCCGGAATCACATCGTCGAGCCCCTTGATTCGCTCGAGCCGGCCCACGAAGAGGAAATACGGTCGCGGGTGTGGCGACGGCGGCGGCGCCTGCTCCTCCGGGGCCGCGTCAGGCATGAAACCGGGGATCACCACCATGTCGCGAGGAAAGCCGAACTCACGATGCTTGGCCCGGCTGAACTCGCTCATGGCAATGAACGCATCCACGTGCGACAGCTGCCGCTCCAGGAGACCGCCGAGGCGCCAGAGTTGCGGCGGACGGTGGTAGCGCAGTTGGCACCGGATGCACTGGCGGGCAGGACACGGCTCGCGCCGGTGACGCCAGAGCACGTGGGTGGGACAGACGAGCCAGTGCTCCTGCGCCGTGTACAGCTTGATCGCTGTGCCCACCGACAGCACGCCCGGCCCGCCGATGAGCGAGATGTTGTGGAAGTGGATCACGTCGAAGTGGCCATCGTCCACGAGGCGCGCGATCTCGCTCCCGTGGACCACCGGCATCCCCGTCTGCTGCGTCAGTAGGAGGGACATCCGCCCGATGCGGCTCTGAAGCCGGTGCACCACGACGCCATCGGCTGTCTCCCGGTCCGCCGCGTCAGGGGCGATCGGATGCTCGGCGAGAGCCTGGTACGCATCGATGTCGCAGATCACACTGACCCCGTGTCCGCGCTTGACGAGCGCCCGCGCCAGCTGCTGCACCCCCACGCCATCTCCGCCGAAGTTGTACGGCGGATAGAAGGTGGTGATCATGCAGAAGCGGAGCGGCCTCACGCGACGGCCTCACGGAGCGCGTCCAGCGCGGCGCGCCCGCTGCGAGCCCAGCTCAGCTCCGCGGCCCGCTCCAGAGCGCGCGCGCCCATTCGAGCGCGCGTGGTCTCGCACTCGAAGAGCGTGCGCATCGCGTCGAGCAGCGCGCCCTCGTCTCCGGGAGAGACGAAGATCCCTCCGCCGTCGAGCAGCTCGGGCAGCGGGCTGGCGATCGTCGCGATGACAGGAGCGCCGCACGCCGCGGCCTCCACCGCGGGCAGCCCGAAGCCCTCACATTCCGATGGTAGGAGCAGCGCCACCGCCCCTGTGAGCAGGTGTCGTAGCTCCTCATCGGGGACGAAGCCCGTCCAGTGGACGAGCTGCTCCGTGCCTGCCGCCGCCACTTCGGCCCGGATCTGCTGTTGGCTCCCGTGAAACACGTCACCAGTGATCGCCCCCACGAGCAGCAGCCGGGGTGGCGCCTCCGCGTGCAGGGAGGCGAGTGCCGCGTGCGCGCGGATGATCGTATCCACCCGCTTGTGGGGATTGAATCCGCCCACGTAGGCGAACCACCGCGCACCCAGTGGCAGACCGGCCCGGGCGGCGGCGGCGTGCACCTCCGCGGCCGTACTGGGACGGTATGCCGCCGCGGGCGCTTCCACCGCCACGCGGATCCGGTCGGGAGACACACCGAGCATCTCCTCGATCTCTCGCGCCGCGTACTCGGAGACGGTCAGCACCAGACGCGCCTGCGCCAACGCCAGACTGACTTTGAGCCGCCAGAAGAGACGCGCGCGGGCCGAGGGCAACGTGAGCGCGGGGAAGCGCTCCGCGATCGCATCGTGCACCGTCACCACGGCCGCCAGGCCGGGCGGAAGTGGAAAGTAGGTGTACACCGACGGGGAGAAGAACACGTCGAGCGGCTCGCGCCACACCGCGCGTGTCAACCGCAGCATGTCGGCCGGCGAGCGCGACCCATTGGCGGCCGCCGCGACCGCCGGCGATTCCCGCTGCTGTACCCGTACCAGTCGGACGTTGGGCACCGCGAGATCGAAGAGATCGCCGGATGCGGCGTCCACGAAGCAGACGAACTCATCCCCGGGCGCCACTTCCACCATCGCCCTCAGCACCTCGCGCGCGAATCGACCGTAGCCGCGGCCGTTCGCCCAGCACGCTCCGTCCACTCCGATCCGCATTCCCTACGCGCCGGCGCCGACCATCGGCGGCCGCCCCGTGTCCGCGCCCGACTTCGCCAACGGGTCATCGTCCGTCAACCGCTGCTCCTCGTGATACTCGAAGTCGGTGTTCACCTCCCAGAGATCGTGCGACGCTCCGCGCATGTTGTCGACTGCCATCATCGCGGTGAGCATCGAATGGTCCTGGTTGTTGTACTTGTGCATCCCATTCCGGCCCACCGTGTGGAGGTTGGGAATCGGATCGATGTAGCTCCGGAGGACGTCCAGATGAGAACGGTACACCGAGTCGTACACGGGATAGGCTTTCCGCATCCTAACCACCGCGCCATCCACGACCTTCTCGGGATCGGCCAGGCCGAGGTGGGCGAGCTCTCGCCTCGCGAGCGCGATCAGATCATCGTCCCGGCTCGTCCAGAGACCGTCCCCCTCGAAGCAGAAGTACTCCATGCCGAGGCACGTCTTCCCCGGCTCCGGCACCATCGCCTTGCTCCAGTTGTTGAAGTTCTGAATGCGACCGACCCGCACACCGGTGGTGTGGATGTAGATCCAGTTGTCGGGAAAGAGATGCTCCTGGTCCACGATCAGAGCGACGACCAGAAAATCCCGGTAGTTGAGCCCCGCGCCTGCAGCCAGAATCGGCGGCGGCGGAGCTGGATCGAAGGCGTCGGTGAGCGCCCGGAGCGGCATCGTCGAGATGAAGTGGTCGCCGGTGATCCGGATCTCACCCTCCGGTCCCTGGACGCGTACCGCCGCAACGCGGCCTCCGGCAACCTCGAGCGCCGTCGTGTGGTGCCGCATCAGCACCTGGCCTCCCAGCTCGATCACCTTGTCACGGGCCGTCTCCCACATCTGCCCGGGACCGAGGCGCGGATACTGGAACTCGTCGATCAACGTCTTGATCTTCGTCGAGCGCTTCGTGAGCGATGCCGCCGACAGAATCGCCTGGGCCAGCGAGAGCCCCTGGATGCGCTGCGCTGCCCACTCGGCGCGGATCTCCGTACAGGGGATGCCCCACACCTTCTCGGTGTACGTCTTGAAGAAGATCTCGTACAACCGCTTCCCGAAGCGGTTGGACACCCATTGCTCGAAGTTCTCCTCGACCGGATTCGGCCGGATCGTGGCATTCAGATAGCTCGCCACGATGCGGAAGGTGTTCCAGAGGCCGAGCCCGCCGAGTGCGTTCGCCGCCTTGAGCGGGTAATCGAAGTACTTCCCGCCGTAATGGATTCGCGACAGTCGCGGAACCGAGATGAATTCCGGCCCCAGCAGCTCGTGCCAGAGCGCTTCCACCCGGGCGATCTTGGTGAAGAAGCGATGCCCGCCGATGTCGAAGCGATAGTTCTTGTAGCGCGCGGTACGCGAGATTCCGCCGACCATGTCGTCGCTCTCGAGCACGGTGACGCGCGTGCCCTCCTTGGCCAGGAGATAGGCCGCCGTCAACCCGGCCGGACCCGCGCCGATGATGACCACGTGCTCTCCCTTTCTGAGCGGAGCCACGCTCCGACGCGTCGACGCCGTCATGAGGGCCACCTCAGCGCACCCTCGCCAACGAATCTCCAGCTCCAGTCACGTAACCGACTGCCTCGCCCGCCGCCCACGCCGTCACGAAGACAGCGAGCAGGGGAATCGAGCGCAGCAGCTCGCGACGATGGCGCTTTTTCGCCACCACGCGCGATACGATGCGGAATCCCAGCAGCGGCGGCAGCGCGAGCGCGGCCACCCCGTATGCGAGGCGCCGGGGGAGCGACGCACCGACGGCCCTCGCTCCGGCGTAGGAGCGTGCGAAGAGATAGCGCTGCGACAGGTATTGGCGGATGGTGTAGTGCTTTCGGTGACCGACCGTGATGTCGGGACGACAGAGCAGCGTCACCCCCTCCGCACGCAGAGCGTCGTGCAGGTGATTTTCCCATTGCCCGCTCTCCGTGACCGCGCGGTGCCTCTCCAGCAGATCCTTGCGATAGACGACGTTGTTGCCCGTTAGCCACGTGCTGGGACCGGCCGGAAGAGGTTGAAGGCAATGGCTGTATTCGCACAGAAAGGCAGCCCAATCGACCACCCGATCGGTTGCCGCATTCTCGACCGCGCCGCCGACGACAGCTGCGCCCCCGCGCATCGCACCCAGCAGCGCAGCCGCCCAACCCGGCGGGACGATCACATGATCCTCGATCACGGCCACCGCATCGGCGCTCGCCGCGGCGAACGCCATCGCACGGAGCTGGGGGATCGTGGTCCCCGGTGCCGCCGGGAGAATCCGGGCCCACGGAAAGCGCTGTGTCACCGTGGCGCGCAGATCATCCCCACATCGGTCGGCGACCAGCACCTCCAGACGCACATCGCGCCGCTGAGCCTCGAGCGCCTCCAGGCAGACGAGGAGATCCTCCTCACCATTGACGGATGGGACCACGACCGAGAGCTCAGCATCTGATATCAATTCAGCTTCCCACCGCTCGACTCGAGCATGGTCTGCGTGGACTCCGTCAGAAAACATGTGGACGCACCCCCGTCCCCAGTGGGCGAAGACGAGCGCAGTCCCGATCGATCGGGCGACGCCATCGGCGCGTCGAGATCGTCGGGTGAGCTAGAGAGCGCTAGCGGATGACGCGGCCGATTCGATCCGGCGCGGTCGCCCGGCTTGCAGGTTGCGAGCCCCTGCCAGGCCCGCCCAGAGCGCCGGAAGAGGCCGGCAAACGCCGGGGTGGCCGGCAGCCGCCGCCACTCTGATGCCCGGCCGCAACAGGTGGCATGCGCACGGCTCAACCAGCGATTGACTTGTCCTCGGGCAACGCGCCGCGGAGATATCCCACCGCCTCGCCGATCGACCATGCCGTCAGGAAGGCGAAGGTGGCCGGCAAAGCACGAATGAACGTTCCCATGCGGTGTCGCCCTGCTGCCTGGGCAACGCGCCAGGTCAGGACGAAGGGAAGGAGCGGACTCCCGACCAGATGCAGCAACCGGCTCACCTCCGGGGCGTCCGTCAGCCGTTTCCGGGCATAATCGCGCCCGTGCTCGTACCGGTTCGCGCAGAAAGGCCCGAAGCTGTAGTTCTGGTTCTGATAGATCGCCGCGGTGCTCGCGAAGCGCAGGATGCTTCCCGACGCCATCAAGCGCTCGTGCGCCACATTCTCCCACTGATCCTGCCGCGCCAGAGCCACGACCTGGTCCACCACCCGGCGATGGTACGCGACGTTGGCCGCCGTCAGCAGCGGAACAGCCATTTCATCACTCCTGCGGGCAGGAGCGAAGAAGCCGTACTCGGCGAAGTAGGCCCCCCAGTCCACGGACCGCGCGCGTTGCGCGTTCTCCATGCCGCCGCCAACGACGTCGGCGCCCTCTCCTGCGTGGCGCGTCAGCGTTTCCAGCCAGTGCTCGTCCGCCACGCAGTGATCCTCCGTGAGCGCGACGATGTCGCCCGACGCCTCCGCCATGCCAATGGCCCGCAGCTGCGGGATGCTCGCGTCCTCGGAGGCGGAGACGAATCGGACGCCCGGGAAAGCCCGGCGTAGCGCCGATGCCTCGCGATCCAGCCCCGCCCGCGCGACGATCAGCTCCGCTCCGGCCCGAGTGCATTGGGGTCGGAGCGATCCGAGACAGGCGTCGAGCAACGCCCGGTCCCGGTTCGATGCGACGACGACCGAGATCGTCGGAGCGTCCGGTGGCCGGATCATCCCGGACCCCGGGCTGTCTCCGCGAGGCGAGCCAGTCACGCCCGCAACCCGTCGAGCACCGCCGGCCTCCCGCCGCCCATCATCGCCCCCCACGATTCTCCCGCCGCCCACGCAGCGGCCAGCAGGAGCATCGCCGGCGTCGCGTACGCAAATTTCCATCGATCACCGGCGCGCAGCCGCCCCGCCACCCGCGCCCAGAGCAATGCTGGGACGAGCGGCGCGCCGAGAACCAGCTGCCACCGCCGACGCTCGCCCGCCTCCACGCGTGACGCGCCATACTGGCGCCCGTGCGCGAACCGATGCCGGGCCATCACCCCGAGGGGCGTCGCCCCGGCAAAACGCACCGTCGCCTCCGGCACGAGCACCAGCTCGGCGCCCTCGGCGCGGATCCGTCGGTGGAAGTCGACCTCCCAGAAGCCGTCACGAAACGACGCCGCGTGACGCTCGAGCGCGTCGCGCCGATAGGCCGCGTTGTCCCCCGCAATGTCCCTGGTCACGCGAATCGTCCTCTCCTCTCTCGGTAGAAAGGGGGAATACCGGAGAAAGAACACCGCACAGTCCGTCATCGTCGCGGCATCCGCCAGCTCGAAGCCGCCCCCCGCACCGGTCGCGCCGCCCGCGATAGCGTCGAGCAGTGAGCGTGCCCATCCTCGAGCTACCACGCATTGCCCGATGGTGAACGCGACTACCTGTCCCGTCGAGGCCGCGTAACCTCGTGCCCACAGCTGCGGGATGAGCAGGCCGGGCGGGCACCGCAGCACCCGCGATTCGGGGCTCGATCCGGCCGCGCGCGCAGCCGAGTCATCGCGAGACGCATCCACCACGATGATCTCCGACGAGATTCCGTCGCAGGCGTCGCGCAGCGACGCCAGGCAAGCCTCGATGGATCCCGCTGCCTCGACGCATCCGATGACCACCGACAGCCTGGCTGTGCTCACGTGCTCATCCCAGAACCCGCCGCTCGATGCGTGCCCGCCAACGCAGGAACGGTCGCTCCACTATGTAGTACGAAGCCATGGCCGCCGCCAGCACGAGCGACAGGTTGAGGGGGAATGCCGTCACGGCCGAGGATGAGTAACGGTCGAGAAAGAGCTGCTGCCAGAGATAGATGGAATAGCTCAACGTGCCGATGTAGACCAACAGCCGATGGTTGAGGAGGCGCCCGAAAGCACCCTGCGGCCGGCGTACGCATCGGGCGACCGCCAGCGCGATGGTCACCTGGACGACCGGCATCCCGACGAGCAGCGCGGGGCGATAGCGGACGCTGACCAGAAGCCCGACCGCAAAGAGCGTCGGGATGATCCAGCGTGAGTCGACTACGCGCCGAAACCACGGCTTCGCGTCCAGCTCCTCCTGCTTGAGAGCGAGCAGGCAACCGATCGCCAACGCGTCGGCCGTCGTGTCGAAGGTGATGCCGATCATGTCCCGCCACTCCGGCATCAACATCGATTCCGCAACGCGGAGGAACGGCACGACCACGATCACCGCGAGCGCCGCCGTGCCCGCACGCCGCAGCCCTAGCAGCAGCACGGTCAACGGCCAGAGCAGGTAGAACTGCTCCTCGACCGCCAGCGACCAGAGATGTCCGACGCTCCAGCTGCGCCCCGGAAAGTAGTTCATGGTGTAGGTGAGCGCGTGCGCGACGTCCGATACGGTGATATGCACGACGCTCATCGCCGCGAGAGCCGCGACCGCCCCGATGAAGGCATAGTACGCCGGAAAGATCCTGAGCGTGCGCCGCAGGTAGAATCGCCTCAGGCTGATCGTTCCGCTCTTCCGATTCTCGCCCATCAGAAGGCCGGTGATCAGGAATCCCGAGATCACGAAGAAAACCCGCACGCCGAGATTGGCGATGTCCACGTACGGATTCTGGATTGCGGCGCTCGCCAAGCCCGGAAAATGAGCGGTGCCGGCCAGAT
>JALZAQ010000003.1 GCA_030948255.1 Gemmatimonadota bacterium | reverse complement strand
GCCCAGCTCCGCGCCAGCGAGGGGGACGCGCTGTCCAGAGCGGCGCCGCTCGAGATGGCGCGACGACGCGACAGCATGGTGGCGCCTGCGGAGCGAACTCTGGAGGGAGTGCCGGCGGCCGATGACTCTCGGCTGGCGAGCAAGCTCGCCCCCGGGACGCAGGGTGGGCTCCTCCGTCGGCGCCACTTCGCGCTCCGTCCGGGAGTCGTGATCACTCTCGAGACGGAAGGTGGAACGACTCCTTCGCCAACGAGCGCCCCCGCGAGGCGACGCGAAGCGGTGTCCGATGAGGTGGCTACCGACTCCGTCGCGAGCGGCGGGGTCGTGATCACGACGATACGCTGGACGGACAGCGTCGGCGTGCGCATCTCCCTGTCCGGGCCGGTGGGCCGCGACGAGCTTCTCGCGCTCAGGAGGAGGGTGCGCTGACGCCGGCGAGATCAGCCGGCGCCTCGTTGTCGGCGCTGTGGAGAGCCTTCATGACCGTGCGTCCCGCGGAGAGCGCGCCAAGCAGGATGTAGAGATAGAAGGTGTAGAAGCGCCACCAGATCAGCGTCGCGGTGAAGATGCGCGGCGCGATCACCTTTCCCAGCACCTGCCGGAAGGCGACCTCGATCAGGCCACCGCCGCCCGGCACCGGCGTGACGACTCCGCCGTAGAACAGCGCCAGCGGCCAGATCACGAGCGGCGCGAGTGGCGGAGATCCGGGAAAGCCGTAGACGAGGATCGGAAGCACCGCCAGTCTCAACATCACGTGAAGGATGGACATGGCCAGCGACGCGCAGGCGTAGCCGGGGCGCAGATCACGGAGGGCCACGACGCTGGCGCGCAGCTGGAAGAGCGCACGCTGGACGGCCTCCCACCGGCGGCCGCGCAGACCGATTCGCGCTGCCCAAGCAGGTGGCGCGGCGCGCGCCCCGGGGCGCGAGAGGACCAACGCGATCACGCCGGCGCCTGACACGACCAGCGCGTAGCCGCCGACCAGCCCGATCAACCCACCGAGCATCCTTCGGGAGCCGTGAACGAGAAAGAGCAGCGCGGCCCCTACCACGATCAGTGAGATCACCTCGAGGAAGAGCTCGGCGAAGAGCAGCATCAGGATGGTCGCGACCGGCGCTCCTGTCTCCGAGAGGATGAAGAAGCGCGCCGGCTCCGCTCCGGAGCGCGCGGGGGTGATCGCCGCCCCGAAGTCCCCGCCAAGCACGGTGCGCGCCGACGCCTCGAGCCCGAGGCGGATGCGAAGCGCCGCCGCGCTGAGCGAGATCTTGGACGCGCGCGCACCGATCTCGAGCGCCACCGCGAGCAGGGCCAGCAGATGCGCCCCGATCGGCAAACGCACGGGGGAGCGCTGCTCGGGCCAGGTGGTGAGAATGACGTAGAGCGAGACGCCGATGGTCGCAGCGAAGGAGAGCGCGACGATCGGCCACCGGCGGCGCCTCACGGGTCGCCGTGGCGGGTGATCTCCGGTCGGCCGGCACTCACCGGCGCCGCATCCACTCGGCGGCCGACAGCCGCGATGGCCCCGGGTAGGGCACGGAGTCGCCCTTGACCACCCGCCAGAGGATGCGATTGAAGCGGTCGTCCTCGACGCGATCCGCCGCGCTCAGATCCAGCACGCCGTCCGGATCGCGCCGGGCCGAGCGTCGCGGGTTGCGCTCCGACAGCGAGACCGCCGGCGTGAGCGCGGTGTAGGGCGTGAGCGTCGGGGTGGAGGTGAAGGCATCGCGCAGCGGACGTCCATACAGATCGAATTGCGACAGCGACCCCAGATGCAGGATCTCCGCGATCGTCGCGATCACGTCGGTCGTGTTGGCGAAGCGGTGCAGCACGCCACCGCGCGCGTACGGGGAGATCACCAGAAGGGGTGAGCGATGCGAGTCCACATGGTCCGGACCGTTCTGAGAATCGTCCTCCAGCACGAACACCACGCTGCTCTTCCAGAAGGGCGACCTCGAGAGCGCCTCGATCATCCGGCCGAGAGCCAGATCGTTGTCCGCCATGTAGGCGCGCGGCGTCGGCTTACCGGCGGTGCCGCCGGAGGTGTGGTCGTTCGGCAGGTGAACGATCTCGAGCGCCGGCATGCCTCCCGCCCCCCCCACGTCGCGGGCGAAGCGCCCCAGCTCGGCGATCCAGAGATCGGCGCGATGCTGGTCGGGGATGTCGAGGTCGAACGGGGGGAAATCGGGGTGCGAATGCTCGAGCAGCGCCCGCGTCACGCCGCGGTAATGACGACCCGCAAGCGTGTCACCGGGAGTCTCGCGCACGAACTCGCCGTAATTGCGGTAGCTGATCCCGGCGCGCTGCGCGAGATCCCACAGATAACCGGCCGACGGCTCGTTGACGTCCTCTCCTTCGGCTGGAACCGAGTCGCGATTCTCTCCCTCGTAGTCGTACGTTCGGCCGCGCGAGGAATAGTTGGATGGGACCGTCTTCTCGACATAGTCGGCGGCGTACGCTCCCGTGCTCCAGGGATGCCCGTCGGCGCTCACCTCGGCATTGACGAAGAAGCGATCGAAGATCCCGAAGCGCTCGGCGAGAGCGTGATGATTCGGGGCGACGGCGCGCGGGAAGAAGAGGAGGGACGGATCGCCATCAGCGCCTGACAGGTCGCCGAAGACTTGATCGTAGGTCCGGTTCTCCTTGATGATGTACACGATGTGCTCGAGCGGCGGATAGGCGGCCGCCGCCGGTGGGGAGCGATCCCACCCGTTTGCGTGGGCGACGCGCCGCGACCAGGAGTCCAGCGTCGTGGCAGAAGGGGACGCCGGAAGAACTGCGAGGGTCCCGCTGGTCTGCCCGAGTGTGTAATTGTGGGAGCCGGGAGGATTCCGTGCGCCCGGCTGTGGCTGCGCCGGATTGGGAGCCGTTCCACGTCCCTTGCCGGTCACGACGACGAGCGAGTCGCCACGCGCAAGAAGCGCGGTGGGGTACCAGTCCACCGGGACGCGACCCAGCAGCCGCGCGCTCGCACTGTCGGCGGGTCCTACCTGGGGCAGAGAGAAGATCGCGACGGCGTTGTTGTCGGCCTCGGCCACGAAGAGGCGCGTGCCATCGGCAGAGAGAGCGAGTGCATTCGGGGTGCTGCCCTCCCGCGCTCCCGGCGGGGCATCCCCGATCGAACCGATGAGCCTGCGCGCGCGCGTGTCGATGATCGAGATCCGATCGGACGTCGCCAGCGCGGCGTACAGGTGCGAGCCGTCGGCGCTCAGGGCGAGCGCCGATGGATGACGACCCGCTTCGATCCTGCCGGCCGGCACAAGGGATCCCCCACTACCGGGCGCGAAATCGGAGATGGTGTGGCCTCCCCAGGTGGAGACGTACACTCGTCCGTCCGGAGCCACGGCCACGCCATACGGATATCGCTCGGTGCCGAAGCGACTGATCACTCTGCCCGAGGCCAGCTCCACCACCGCCAGCGAGTCGAAGAGGTTCTCGGCGACGTAGAGAGTCTTACCGTCGGGCGAGATCGCCAGACCGGCCGGGTAGCTGCGTCCCGAGCCCTTGGGCAGTCGCGGAGCGAGCACGATGCTGTCGCGGAGCGACGCGTGGCCGCCGCTCCACTGGTAGCGGTACACGACGTCGCGATCGCCGCCCGATGCGTAGAGCGTCGAGCCGTCCGGCGACCAGGCGATCCCGAGAAAGGCGGCCGGTTGCGGGAGCATCTGCACCACACGATGAGACGCGAGATCCACGAGCTGCACCCCCTGCTCTCGCCAGCCGCTGAGGAGCACCGCCGCGAATCTGCCATCGGGTGACGCGGCAATACCGAGGGGCATCGATCCGAGATCGCTGGATGGGACTGCCGGATCGAGCATCGCTCCCGTAGGAAGCCTGCGCGAGGGATCCGAGGAGGGCTGCTCGCTCGGCCCGCTCGGCCGGCACGCGAGCGCGAGCGTCGCGACAAGCGCGACGCCGATGAAGGGCCGTCTCACTGTCGCGGCGGAATGGACCAGAGCTCCACGCGGTCATCCTGGAAACGGGGGAGCGCGATGCGGTGCCTCTTCGTGTCGATTCCGATGTCGGCCGGAGCGCCGACTCCACGCACGAGCGGGGAGAGGTGATCGCCGACGATCACGGAGATGGTGGAGTCAGCCCAGCTGGTGACGAGCACGCGACCATCAGCAAGCACCTCGACGCCATCGTAGCTGCCAGCGCCGGAAGCCAGTAACTGCGGCGGCTGGCCGGGCATCCAGCTGAAGACGTTTTTCGTCCGGAAGCCGCCGAGGACGAAGTGATTGGCCGTCGGGTCCCATGCGATGCCGTTGGGCCCGCCGAGTGTATCGCCGACTGCCGCTACCGTGACGCGACGACCCGGCCCAACGGCGAAGATGCGATCGGTGCCGATGTGCTTGAAGGAGCCATCCACGCTCGTGTCCGTGATGTAGATGACGCCATCGGGCGCCGCGACGACGTCATTGAGGAAGGTGGCGTGCTGGGCTCGGAGGTCGAGAGTGGCGACGGGAGCGCCCGTTCGTTTGTTGAAGGCGCGAACGTGGTCGATGTCGGCCACCCAGAGGGTGTCTCCGACCAGAGCCAGCCCCTTGGGTGCGTCGAGCACCGCGCCCCTGCGCCCGCTCTGGATGAAGTGGAGTGAATCCACAGTTCCGTCACCCTTCAGTCGGCTGATGAAGCCGTTGCCGTCGTGGTCGGCCGGCTTGCCGTTGATGTTGGAGACGAAGAAGACGTCGTCGGCGGGGTCGTAGCGTACCGATTCGGGGGTCTTGAACCCGGTGATGGAGGCCACCCTGACCGGGGCGGCGGGTGAGCTCGCGGCCGATTTTGCCGGTGTCGAGTCTCGAGCGGTACCGCTATCTGTCCGGTCCTTCGCTACACATGCCACCGCGAAAGAGAGGGTTAACAAAGAGGCTCGGCGCAGAAGGCACATGTAGGAATCTCCAATTCACAGGTTACAAACGGTGGAATCAGGTAATTTCTGAATACAAAATACATCTTGTGTGCCAGCCAGTCTAGTCTGATGGACTATTGCGAAGATCTTTTGAATATCGTATTTTACTATCGATCTCTCCACTTTCTTAGAGCTCGAACCATGATCCCCTCC
Organism: Gemmatimonadota bacterium; assembly: GCA_030948255.1. Taxonomy (GTDB): domain Bacteria; phylum Gemmatimonadota; class Gemmatimonadetes; order Gemmatimonadales; family Gemmatimonadaceae; genus JALZAQ01. The sequence continues at coordinate 119,317 of JALZAQ010000003.1, read as the reverse complement.
TGATCTCCCGCCGGCCCCTTCGCGACGAGGTCCACCGTGAGCTCCTCGATCGCATCCTCCGCGCCGAGCTGGCACCCGGGGTCCGACTCCGCGACTCCACACTAGCCCGCGAGCTCGGAGTCAGCCGGACGCCGGTCCGCGAGGCACTCCTTCGCCTCGAGCGCGACGGTCACCTCCACGCTGACATGGGGCGTGGCTTCACGGTTCGTGCCCTCGATCCCGCCGAAGTCAAGGAATCATACCCAATCATTGCCGCACTCGAGTGCGAGGCGCTCCGACTCGCCGGCCCCATCCCTCCTCGAACGCTCGGCGCGCTCGAATCGCTGAACAGCGAGATGGCGCAGGCCGACAACGAACCCGAGCATCGACTCGCCCTCGATCTCCGGTGGCATCGCGCACTCACCGAAGGATGTCGCAACGAGCGGCTCCTGTCCCTCCTCGAGCCCCTGCGAGACGTCGTCCGTCGGTACGAGCTCGCCCACGTCCGCGAGCTGGGCGTGGGGACCACCTCGACACGCGACCATCGGCGCATCGCCCAGGCGATCGCCGGTGAGGATCCGGAGGCGGCCGTCGCGATCCTTGCCCACCACTGGCGCTCAGCGGCCGAGAGCATCGTCGCCCGGCTTGCGAAATCGCACGAATGACCTTCCTATTGCGATGCCGCGCCGAGTCGGACGCGGCTCCCCTCGCCCCACCATCCCTGGAGGTTCGGCAGTGACCGTTTTCGCCCTCTCCTGCATCGCTCGCCGTCGTGAGCCCGCCGCTGCGCTCCTCGTGTTTCTCGCCATCGCGTCACCCTCCTCGAGCCTGCAGGCTCAACGCCGCGGCCGCGGCGGCAACGACAGCTCGGCCGCAGCCATGAAGTGGCGTGAGATCGGACCCTATCGGGGCGGCCGATCGGCGGCCGTCACCGGCAGCCCGAGCCGCCCCAACGAGTACTACATGGGCACCACCGGCGGCGGCGTCTTCAAGACCGCAGACGGCGGCATCAGCTGGACACCCATCACCGACAAGTTCTTTGGCGGCACCATCGGTGCCATCGCCATGAGCGAATCGAACCCGGACATCGTCTACGTCGGAGCGGGCGAGTACGACATCCGAGGCAACGTGTCTCACGGCGACGGAGTGTGGAAGAGTACCGACGCCGGGAAGACCTGGGCGCAGATGGGACTCGCCGAGACGCGCCAGATCGCGCGCGTGCGCGTGCACCCTACGAATCCCGACATCGTCTATGTCGGCGCCCTTGGCCATGTGTGGGCCCCGAACGCGGACCGGGGCATCTTCAAGACCGTCGACGGCGGAAAGACGTGGACCAAGATTCTCTTCCGCAACGACTCCACCGGAATCACCGATCTGATCATGGATCCCACGAATCCGGAGGTGCTGTACGCCGCATTCTGGCAGGCGGGGCGCCGGCCGTGGACGCTCATCTCGGGGGGAGCCGGGAGTGGCATTTTCAAGACCACCAACGGCGGAGCGACCTGGACCGAGCTGACGCGCAATCAGGGTCTTCCCACCGGCGTGATCGGCAACATCGGCCTCACCATCTCGCCGGCGAACCCGAACCGCCTCTGGGCCCTGATCGAAGCTGACTCCGGTGGCGTCTTCCGATCCGACGATGCCGGCAAGACGTGGACGCGCACGAACAGCGAGAGGAAGCTGCGGCAGCGCGCGTGGTACTACACGCGCATCTTCGCAGATCCGAAGGACACCGGGAGCGTCTATGCGCTCAACACCGGCTTCTATCGTTCCACTGACGGGGGAAAGACGTTCAAAGGGATCCCGGTGCCGCACGGCGACAATCACGACCTCTGGATCGCGCCGAACGATGCGAAGCGGATGATCGAGGCCAACGATGGAGGAGCGAACGTCAGCTTCGATGGCGGAAAGAACTGGAGCGACGAGGACTTCGCGACGGCTCAGTTCTACCACGTCACGACCACGAACGATTTCCCCTACCAGGTGTGCGGAGCGCAGCAGGACAACTCAACGGTGTGCATCAAGAGTCGTGCGAACGGCGGGATCGGTATGGGCGACTGGGAACCGGTCGGAGGGGGCGAGTCAGGCTACATCGCCGTAAAGCCGGACTCGCCGTGGGTCGTCTACGCGGGCAGCTATGGCGGGCTGACGACGCGGCTCAACCGCCGCACGGGGATCGAGAGCGACGTCAATCCCTGGCCGGATAATCCCATGGGCCATTCGGCAGAGGATCTCAAGTACCGCTTTCAGTGGACCTTCCCGATCCTGATCTCGCCGCACAATACGAACACCCTGTACGTCGCGTCGAACGTGCTCTTCAGGAGCACCAACGGCGGGCAGAGCTTCTCACCGATCAGCCCCGACCTCACCCGGCACGACCCGACGACGCTCGGGCCTTCCGGCGGACCGATCACCAAGGACCAGACCTCGGTCGAATACTACGCCACCATCTTCACGGTCGCCGAGTCGCCGGTAAAGGCCGGGGTGATCTGGACCGGATCCGACGATGGGTTCGTCAGTCTCTCGATCGATGGGGGCCGCAGCTGGAAGAAGGTGACCCCGAAGGATCTGCCCGAGTGGACGCGCATCTCCATCATCGAAGCGTCGCCATTCTCTCCGGGCACGGCGTACATCGCCGGGAATCGCTACCAGCTCGACGATATGGCGCCCTACCTGTATCGCACCACCGACTACGGGAAGAGCTGGACGAAGATCGTGAGTGGCATTCCGGCGACGGAGTTCACGCGCGTGATCCGGGAGGATCCGGCAAGGAAGGGTCTGCTCTACGCCGGCACGGAGCGCAGCGTATACGTGTCCTACGACGATGGCGGGAACTGGGAGGCGCTGCGCCTCAATCTTCCGCTGGTTCCGGTGCACGACCTCGCAGTGAAGGAGGGCGATCTGGTGGCGGCCACGCACGGACGGTCCTTCTGGATTCTCGATGACCTCTCTCCGCTCCGTCAGCACGCCGTCGATCTCGAGGGGAAGAACCATCTCTTCAAGCCTCGCGACCTGAACCGTGCGGGCTTCTTCGGCTCCGGCGCCGCCGGCACGGGTGCTCATCCGGTGGGCGCCAACCCGCCCAGCGGCGCGGTGATCTACTATCAGCTCGCGAAGGCCAACCAGGAAGTCACCCTCGAGTTCCTCGATGGGGCCGGCAAGCAGATCCGAAAATTCACCAGCAACCAGGACAGCGCGACCGCGGCGGACTCCGTGCGCGGTGACAGCGTCCAGCGCGTGCGCCGCGACAGCCTGGCGAAGGCTGGGGTGAGCGCGGACAGCGCGAAGAAGCTGGAGCAGCGGGGAGAGGAAACTCCGCAGCAGTTCGATGAGGAAGGCCCGCGCCGCGCTCCGCGTCCGCCGCGCGTTCGCAACAAGGCCGGGCTCAACACCTTTACCTGGGACATGGCGTATCCCGATGCCAGCAGCTTCAACAACATCATCATGTGGGCCGGCGGCACGCGCGGTCCGGTCGCGCCGCCAGGAACCTACTCGGTGCGCATGACCGTGACCGGCGACAGCAGCCGCGGCACGCAGAGCCAGAGCTTCATCCTCAAGAAGGATCCGCGCTCCCGCGCGACGGCCGAGGGGTTGCAGGCTCAGTTCGCGCTGCTGCTCCAGATCCGTGACCGTCTCAGCCAGGCGAACGACGCGGTGAAGACCGTCCGCAACGTGAGAGCGCAGCTTCGCGACCGCGGCACGAGGGCGGGCGCGACCGCGACGCAGCTCGCTCAGGAATCACGCGGCTTCCTGGACCGCCTCGCCGCGATAGAGGGGGAGATCTACCAGGTGAAGAATCAGAGCGGTCAGGACCCGCTCAACTATCCGATCAAGCTCAACAACCGCATTGCTGCGTTGGCGGGCGTGGTTGGTGGCGCCGACGGTCGGCCGACGGCGCAGTCGTACGCAGTGTTCAGGGAGCTCTCCGGATTGCTCGACGCGCAGCTCGGCAAGTTGAAGAGCGAGATGAGCGGGAGCCTGCCGAAGGTGAACGCCCTGCTTCGCCAGGCCAACCTTCCGGAGATCACGCCGAGCACCGCCGAGCCGGAGGAGAAGCCGGGCGTCGTGGCCTCATCCATGCGCTGAGCTTCTCTTCGCAGGACACCACCATCACGAAGGGAGAATCGACTCATGAAGATGCACCTGGCCGTCCCTCTCGCCACGGCCGCTGTCGTCTGGAGCGCGTGCAGCGGAGGGGGGCTGAGTTATCCGGAAGGCTCCGCGGTCACACCCGGCACCCCCCGCCCCCAGACGGTCGCGCCGATGGGACTCGTCGGAACACTCCAGCCCCAGGGAGGAGGCACCGCCGCGGGCAGCGTGAGCATTCGCATGATCACGGGATCCACCGGCGGCTCGAGTCCTCGCGTGGATCTGACGCTCACCGGCGCGCCCCCGGCGCGTCAGCTGCCCTGGCACATTCACTCCGGCAGCTGCGGGTCCAACGGACCGATCGTCGGGCAGGCCGGCGCCTACGCGCTGATCTCCACGGACAACCAGGGTCAGGGTCGGCTCACCATCGGGCTTCCCTTCGGCCTTCCGCAGGGAATTCCCCTGTACGTGAACGTCCATGCGGCCAATGGCGAGAGCGTGATCGCCTGCGCTCCGTTGACCAGCGGTCGGATGGGCGGGTAGTCCCCAGGTATGCCGGGTGAATCGCGAGCCCACAACGCCAACCTTCGATGGGGAGACAACTGTGATTGTTCACTGTAGGGTTTGGACGCTCGTGCTTCCGCTTCTCGCCGCCGTCGCGTGCTCGAAGGGGGAGAAGAGCGCCGCGACCGATAGCGCCGCCGCCACGCCACCGAGCGACGTGAGCGCCCCGGCGAGCGCCGCGAAGGGTGCGGTGAACAGCACCGTTCACGTCTCGCTCACCGGCGGCGCCAACGCCGGGAGCTACGACGGCAAGGCGACCGAAGGCGGGTGCAGCGCCGGTCTCACCGGCAAGGGCTCATGGGGCAACCAGTACAGCACCACCAACGAGGACCCCAAGGCGTTCAGCAGCCTTCAGATGATCGTGCCGGACGCCAAGGCAGCGGCGAGCGGAACGAAGAATTTCCTGCTCACTGTCGGATTCGGGCCGCTCCTGTCGCAAACCAGCTACGAGCTCGAGCCCGCCAAGGGGAAGGGAACGGGCACGGTCAAGATCGACGACCACGGCAGCAGCGGGAAGGTCACCTTCTCCGGTCAGACCAAGGAGGGAGTGAAGGTCGAGGGCAGCATCGACTGCCTGACGGTGCTGCGCGGCGGCTGATGCCGGCGTGCCGAATGTGATCGGGATCACAGGCGGCGCCTCTTAACATTTTGCGCTTCGCTCACGTCTCCCAGCTGTGGCGCACAGCGCGTGCGTCGCGACCGTCTTACTGGAGATGTCATCACATGTCCACCATCCGTTCGGCCGCACTCGGCCTGATGCTTCTTGCCGGCAGCGTTGCAGTCGCGAGCGCTCAGACCACTACTCCGCCGCAGGACGTGCCATCCGGCGCTCGGGCTCGCCATCACATGCCGCGCGGGGGCATGGACGGTCGGGGCCGGGAGCGCGGTGTCAACCGGGCGCTGTCTGGCGTGCAGCTCACCGCCGCCGAGAAATCGCAGCTGCAGGCGATTCACCAGAAGTATGCGTCGCAATTCAAGGAGCTTCGCGGCTCACTGCGCCCGGCGATGCAGGATGCCCGTGCGGCTCGCCAGCGTGGCGACAGTGTGGCGGCTCGCGCCGCTGTGGACCGCACCGCCGGCGATCGTGCTAAGCTTCACGAGCTCGCGCAGCGCGAGCTCTCGGAGGTGCGCGGTATTCTGACGCCTGATCAGCAGCAGCGTTATGATGCGAACATCGCCACGATGAAACAGAAGATGAGTGGGCATCGGGGACGGAATCGTACCCCGGGCACCTGAGTGGCCAGCACTTCGGGCAACGCCTCGTCCCGCGGCCGAATCGCGGGGCGAGGCGTTCTCCATCCGCGCCCCTCCGCCTACATCTCGAGCCGGTAGCCCGCCTTTCGCACAGTCAGGATGTGCCGTGGCGCAGAGGGATCTGCTTCGAGCTTGCGACGTAGCTCCGCAATGTGCGTGTCCACGGTGCGGCTCACCACTTCGGTGGAATAGCCCCACACTTGCTCCAGCAGCTCGAGCCGCGATGCGAGTCGTCCTCGCCGCTCGATGAGCGCGACGAGCAGCTCGTACTCCCTGGGGCGCAGCGCCACCGCCTCGCCACCGCGCGTCACGCCATGCGTCGCCCGGTCCACCGTGATGTCCCCGAACCGCACGGCATCCGTGGGCGCCTGATGACGAGCGCCGGAGCCGTTGGTCCGTCGCAGCAGTGCGTCGACGCGCGCGAGCAGCTCCAGCAGTCCGAAGGGCTTGGCCACGTAGTCGTCGGCTCCGAGTCGGAAGCCCAGCACCTTGTCGGTCTCTTCGCCGCGCGCGCTGAGAATCAGCACCGGCATCCGCAGACCTTCCTCGCGCATCATCCTCAACACGCGGTAGCCATCCAGCAGGGGAAGCATGAGGTCGAGGATCACCAGCTCCGGAGCCAGCTCACGCGCGTGCGTCAATCCCTGCTGTCCGTCGCTGGCGATCTCCACCTGGTAACCTTCGATCTCGAGGTTGTTGCGCAGCCCGACGGCGAGATTGTGGTTGTCCTCGATCACCAGGATGTGCGTCACGTGACCGGCTCCGGCGCTGCGTCCATCGCGCCGCGCGCGACCGGTGCCGCGTCATCCGGCATCGCGCGCGGCAGCTCGATGATGACGCGGCAGCCGCCGCCCGGTGCGCTCTCCACCCAGACGATCCCGTCATGCAGTCGCGCGAGCTCGCGTACCACGTACAGTCCGATGCCGCTGCCGGCGACCGCGGACGCGGCGTGCATGGGGAGGCGATAGAACGACGCCCAGACGCGGTCGCGCTCCTCGACCGGAATCCCGCTTCCCTGGTCGTCCACCCGGATTCGCACGCGATCCGTTGCGCCGCCCTCGAGCGCGACGGTCAGCGTCTGGCCGGCCGGACCATACTTGGCCGCATTGTCGAGCAGGTTGAGCAGCATCTGCCGAAGTGCCCCGCGATCGACCCGCGCGGCCAGTCGGTGGTCGAGCTCGGTGCGAATCTCGACGCCGAGGGCGCTGGCGAAGGGACGGAACGCCGCGACGACCTCCGTCACCAGCGGGGCCAGTGCCGCCATCTCCGGAGCGAGTCGTGTGAGCTGGCGCTCGGCACGGGAGAAGTGGAGCACGTTCTCCACGAGCTGTCGGAGCCGTTGCGCTTCCTGCACGATGACATCGGCGGCGCCCCGCCGCTCGTCGTCGCTCCGGACGCGGCCGAGGCTCAGCGTCTCGGCGTAGAGCAGGATCTGGGCGAGCGGGGTGCGCAGCTCGTGCGAGACGCTGGAGATGAAATCCTCCCGCAGCCGTGCCAGCTCGTTCTCGCGGCGTAGCTGATGGAGGGCGATGATCGCGAGCGCGCCGGTGAGCGCCAGCAGTCCCAGCAGAAGGGGCAGGCGGGACTGGAGCGGTACGCCCAGCACCAGCGCCTCGGCGATGCGCGGTCGAAGGGTGACGCTGGCGGTGAGTCCGCCGAAGCGATCCAGCGACGCCGAGGCTCCGATCGCGGAAAGGTACTGGACGGGGGACCGGTAGAGCTCGTGGCCGGCGGCGTCGGTGATGCGCACCGAGAGAAGGGAGTCGTTCGCGGCCCCGTGCATCACGGTGCCGGGAAGGAGCGGGTGGCGTTCGGAGAGCCGGCGGAAGAGGGGCGCGCCGAAGGCCGACGCGCAGGTCTCGAAGCCGTAGGCTGCGAGCGGCGCACCGTGCTCCGCGAACTTGATCGCGTACACGAGCGCGCGATCGCCCGGGCCGATGAGGGCAGCCGATCGCCACTCGCGCTGGTAGACGCGTTGCGCGTGGGCGGCGATCGTGTCCGATAGCGCGGCGCGCCGCGCCGGCGAGGGAGACGGCCCGGAGGTGACGAGCGCGCGGTCGCGGAAATCGAGACGGAAATAGACTCGGCGCGCATCGTCGAGAGTGCCACAGCGAAGGGCGCTGTCAGCCGCGCTGGCGAGGAGGGCCGGCGAGGGGAGCAGCTCGTAGGGGGAGAGCGCTTTGGTGCCGGCAACCGGAGCGAAGACATCCGCCAGCACGGACTGCAGCGGGCCGGCAGCGCTCGACGCGAGCTCCTGCGCCGCGAACGCGGCGTAATCGCGGAGTGCGCGCTCGGCGGTGCGGCGGTGGGAGCGCCCCGCATCCCACGCCTCGTAGGCGAGCACGGCCGCGAGCACGAGCGTCAGCAGGAGAAGGGCGACCAGCGGCAGCGACCGCGATCGCCAGGGCGGTCGAGAACGCATCCGCGGAAGCTGCTCACGCCCGGAGCTGTTCATCGGCCCAATCTACGCTTCGGTCCCCGCTCCGGCCTCCCTCTGACAGCACTCTGACAGCCCGCAGTGTCGCGGACTGCTTCAGGACATCCACCGGACCGCCAACCCGAAGCGCGGCGTCATCATGTTGGAGCGCGCCGCGAGCGGCGAGCGTTCCCCCCCCGTGACGAGGCAGCCGATGGGACTGTTGACGACGAAGAGCGTGGCCGAGCTGCAGCGCGAGGCGGAGAGCGGCACGCTGCATCGCACGCTCGGCGTGTTCAACCTGACGACCCTGGGCATCGGCGCGATCATCGGCGCCGGCATCTTCGTGATCACGGGCACCGCAGCCGCGCAATTCGCCGGGCCGGCGCTGGTGTACTCGATGCTGATCGCGGCCGTCGGCTGCGCGTTCGCCGGCCTCTGCTATGCCGAGTTCGCGAGCATGATCCCGGTCGCGGGCAGCGCGTACACGTACGCGTACGCGACGCTCGGCGAGCTGTTCGCCTGGATCATCGGTTGGGACCTCATCCTCGAGTACGCGCTCGGCGCGTCCACGATCGCGGTCGGATGGTCCGGCAACTTCGTGAGTGTGCTGCAGGATGCAGGCATCCCCTTTCCCGCGCGTCTATCGGGTCCTCCCGGCGCACTGATCGCCCTTCCCGATGGCAGTACCGTCACCGGGGTCTTCAACCTGCCGGCCACGGTGATCGTTCTGCTCATCTCCGTGATCCTGATCATCGGGATCAAGGAATCGGCGGGCTTCAACTCGGTGATCGTCGTGGTGAAGGTCGCGGTGCTGCTGCTCTTCATCGGGTTCGGGCTGCCCTACATCCGGACGGCGAACTGGCATCCTTTCGTGCCGCCGAACCAGGGGCACTTCGGGGAGTTCGGGTGGAGCGGGGTGCTGCGCGGCGCGGGTGTGATCTTCTTCGCCTTCATCGGCTTCGATGCCGTCTCCACGGCGGCGCAGGAGTCCAAGAATCCGCAGAAGGACATGCCGTGGAGCATCATGGTGTCGCTGCTCATCTGCACCGTGCTGTACATCGCCGTCGCCCTCGTGCTCACGGGGATCGTGCCCTACAGCAAGCTGAACGTGCCGGCGCCGATCGCCCTCGGGATCGACTCCACCGGCCTCACCTGGCTGCGGCCGATCATCAAGCTCGGCGCGATCGCCGGCCTCTCGAGCACGATGCTGGTGATGCTCCTGGGACAGCCGCGAATCTTCTACTCCATGAGTCGCGACGGTCTTCTTCCAAAGATGTTCGGCGCGGTGCATCCGCGCTTCAAGACGCCGCACGTCACCACCGCTCTCACCGGGGTGGTGGTGGCGCTGGTGGCCGGACTCTTTCCGATCGCCGTGCTCACGCAGCTCACGGCGATGGGAACGCTGCTGGCGTTCGTGATGGTGTGCATCGGGGTGCTGGTCCTGAGGCGCGTGTCGCCTGATCTGCACCGGCCCTTCAGGACGCCGGGAATGCCGTGGGTACCCGTCCTCGGTGCGCTCATCTGTCTAGCGCAGATGGCGGGCTTGCCCGGCGCCACATGGGCGAGACTGGTGATCTGGCTCGCCGTGGGCCTGGCGATCTACTTCGGTTACGGCAGGAGAGGGGCGGAGCGGAAGAGGGCGGCTGCTCCCTACTCCGGCGCTGCCATCCCCATCGAGTGATACCCTTTGTCCACGTAGACGACCGTTCCGGTGATGCCGCTGCCGAGTGGACTCGAGAGGAATGCGGCCGCCGCCCCGACCTCGAGCGGCGTCAGCTCCTGCGTGAGTGGCGCGTTCTGCGACACATACTGCACCATCTTGTCGATGATTCCGATCGCGCTCGCGGCCCGTGACGCCCAGGGCCCGGCGGAGATGCAGTTCACGCGCACGCCGTACCTGCGTCCCGCCTCGAAGGCGAGCACCCGGGTGTCGCTCTCCAGCGCCGCCTTGGCCGACGACATCCCTCCTCCGTAACCGGGGATCACGCGCTCGCTCGCCATGTAGGTCAGCGAGAGAAAGGATCCGCCGCTGCGCATGAGCGGGGCCAGCCGCTTCACCATCGCCACCATCGAGAACGAGCTCACGCTCACGGCCGCCAGATAGCCGCTCCGGCTCGTCTCGAGCAGGGGCTTCTTCACATCGGGCCCGTTCGCCAGGGAGTGCACCACGATGTCCAGCGGCTGCTGGCCGAAGTCGGCGACGAGACGTGCCGACATCCCCTCGATCGAGAAGTCGCCGACCTCCTTGTACCGCTTGTTCTGGCGGATCTCCTCGGGCGCGTCTGCGAGCGCGTCAAACGCGGCGTCGAGCGGATAGACCTTCTCGAACTGCATCAGCGACCCGTCGCTCAACCGGCGCGACTCGTCCATCTTCCCGCGCTCGAGCAGGTTGAGGAAGATGTTGAGTGCCGGAGGCCAGGTGCCGACGACGATCGACGCCCCCGCCTCAGCCAGCGCCTTGCCGATCGCGAAGCCGTAGCCGCCGTCGTCCGCGACGCCGGCGACAAGAGCACGCCGGCCCCTCAGGTCGATGCTCAGCATGGGGGGTGAATAGCGCTTCGGAGCAACGGAGGCAAGTCAGACACGAGAAGCCGCGCGCACGATCTCCTCGATGAGTCCCTCGATGTCCCGACGCGCGGTTCGGTAGCCGAGCACGCAGATGCGGAGGGAGAAGCGCCCACCCAGCCGGGTAGAGGAAATGAAGTAGCGTCCGCCGCTGTTGATCGCGGCGTTCACTCGCTCGTTGAGTGTGTCGAGCGCCGCCGGGTCATCCATTCCGGGTGGATGGGCGCGGAAGCAGATGACGCCGAGCTGCGCCGGCGAGAGCAGCTCGAGCGATGCCTCGGCGCCGACGAGTTGCTCCGCGAGCAGCACCAGATCCATCGCGCCGTCGATGGCATCGCGGATCGCATCCACGCCGAAGTAGCTCACCGAGAGCCAGATCTTGAGCGCGCGCGAGTAGCGGGTGAGCTGCTCGCCGTAATCGGCGAAGTTCACCTGCTCCCCGGATGCCTGCACGTCGCGAAGATATTCGGGGAAGATCTGGAAGGCGGCCTTGAGCCGGCGCGGATCGCGCACCAGAAGGCAGCCGCACTCGAACGGGACGAAGAGCCACTTGTGCGGGTCGAGAGTCACCGAGTCGGCCCGGCCCAGTCCATCCAGTGCGCGCCCACCGCGCTCGGTGAGCGCCGCAAAGCCGCCATATGCGGCGTCCACGTGCATCCAGAGGCGCTCCGCCGCGCAGAGATCAGCGATCTCGTTCAGGGGATCCACCGACCCGGTGTTCGTCGTCCCCCCACTCGCCATCACCATGAGTGGCAGGAGACCGGCAGACCGGTCGCGCTCGATCGCCTCGGCGAGCCGGTCGCTCCGCATCCGGTAGCCGTCGTCCACCGCGATCGCCCGCACCTGCGCGCGAGGCACGCCGGCGATCCAGGCGGCGCGCACCACCGACGAGTGTGCCTGCTCGGAGGTATAGAGAGCGAGCCGCGGCATCCGTGAGGCGTCCTCGCCGACCGTCTCGTGGCGCGCGGCAATCGCCGCCGTCACCATCGCAGCCGACCCGCCCGAGGTGAGCAATCCGCCGGCACCCTCGGGCATGCCGATCCACTGCCGGAACCAGTCGAGAACCGCGAGCTCGAGCGCGTTCGGTCCGGCCGCCACCGGCCACACGCCGGCGAAGAAGTTGAACCCACCCGCGATCCAGTCGCCGAGTAGAGAGGGAAAGGTTGGACAGCCAGGCACGTACGCCATGAAGCCGGGATGCGGCTCGCGCGCGGCGTGCGGAAAGACCCGCTCGCCGAGCAGCGCCAGCAGCGTCTCCAGATCGCTCCCGGTCGCCGGTGGCGGGCCGGTCAGGAGCGCTTCCGCTTCCCGCCTCCCGAGGGTCGCGAACACCGGCTGCTCGCGCAACGACGCCAGATGGTCGGCGATCAGGTCGGCCACCCGATGCCCGAGCCGGCGCATCGTGGCGTGATCGAGATCGAGAGGAGAGGACATGACGGCGGAGAATAGTGCGGCGGAGGGTTTCTTGTGAAGGCATCACACACCTGGCACCCGGCACCGCCATTCACGACTTTCCTTGCATGACAACCACTCGACCGGACCGCGCCGACACCCCGTCGAGGATACCCGCGTATCGTCAGACGCCGGGCGATCTGGTAGTGCGCGGCCCATCGTTCTCGCGGGGACTGTGGCGGGTGGCGGCGGCGGATGCGTCGAGCGGGAACAAGGTGGAGCTGCTGCGCGACGGGCCGGCGACATACGACGCCATGATCGGCCTGATCGAGGGCGCGCACGACTCGATCGCGCTCGAGAGCTACATGGTACAGGACGACTCCGTCGGGCGCCGCTTCGCCGAGGCCCTCGCCGCGGCGGTGAGGCGGGGCGTCCAGGTACGCTTCCTCACCGACTGGGTGGGCTCTCGCGGAACCGGCCGTCGCTACTGGCGCTCTCTGCGCACTGCCGGGATCGAGCTCCGCATCTTCAACCCGCCAGGCTTTCACCCCTGGCTCGGCATCGTCCCTCGAGACCACCGAAAGCTGTTGGTGATCGATGACAAGACGGGGATCACCGGCGGTCTCGGCCTCTCGGAGAAGTGGGGTGGGCGGGGGAACCAGGATCGAAAGGCGCGTTGGCGCGACACGGCCGTGCGCATCGATGGGATGGCGGCCGTCGACATGGCGAGCGCCTTCGATCGGATGTGGAAGCGGGTCACACGCGAGGAACGGCGCGACTCCGCACGGCTGCTGGTGCGTCGCCCCTCGGGCAGGGAGCTGAGCCCCGAGAGGGATCAGGGTGCGATCGTCGGCATCATCGAGGGAGAACCGCTCCGCCTGCGGGTCGCGCGGGCACTTCAGATCCAGGCCGTGTCAGCGGAGCGCGCGATCTGGATCGCGAGCGCGTACTTCGTCCCGTCCTACGCCGAACTGGAGGCGCTCGCCGGCGCCGCGCGTGACGGCGTCGATGTGCGAGTGCTGGTGCCGAGCAGCTACGACCACCCGTGGATCCGGCTGCTCGCCCGCCTGGCCTACCGGCGCATGCTCAAGAACGGCGTCCGGCTCTGGGAGTGGAAGGGGGTGATGATGCACGCGAAGACCGCCGTGGTCGACGGCCGGTGGGTGCGCGTGGGATCCACCGACTTCAACCCCCTCGGCATCGCGGTGAACTACGAGCTCGACGCCCTCATCCAGGATCGTGGGCTGGGCGAAGCGGCGGAGGCGATGTTTCTCGCTGACCTGGATCAGTCTACCGAGATCAGGCTCGGCAGCGCGATGCTCCGGGGCTGAAGGCCGAGGGGCGCATCGCTCAGGCGCTGAGCACGAGACGCGACTCGACTAGCGCTGGCAGGCGCAGCAGAAATCGGGCACCGCCCTCCGGACTATTCCGGGCCTCGATCGTGCCCCCTTGCTCGGCCACGATCTGATGCGTGATCCAGAGTCCGAGCCCGGTTCCTTTCCCTTCGGCCTTCGTGGTGAAGAAGCGCTCGAAAATTCGCTCGCGCACGCCCGGCGGGAAACCCGGGCCGCTGTCCGCCATCTCCAACCACACGTGCGTCGCGTCGCGCCCGGTGAGGACGCTGAGTCGACGTGGGCCGGACCACTGCTCCATGGCCTGGATGGCGTTGATGGCGAGGTTGAGCACGACCTGCTCCAGCCGCGCAGATCCGCCGGCCACGAGCGGCAGGGCATCGCTCAGATCGAGCTCCAGGTGGACGTTGTGCCGTCTTATGAGCGGCCGCAGAACGTTGAGCGTGCTGTCGGCGACGTCGCTCAGCGATACCAGCCCCTCGTCCGCTTGCGGGCGCGCGAGGCGCAGCATCTCGCTCACGACCTTCGCGGTGCGGTGCGCCTCTCGCGCGATGGATTTCAGGTCGGCGCGCTGCCCCTCGCTGAGCGGTGCCTCCTGCATCATCTCGGCGAGCATCGCGATCAGGGCGAGTGGGTTGTTGACCTCGTGGGCCATCGTCGCCGCGAGCGTTCCCACGGCGGCCAGCTTGTCCGCCTCCTGGAGCTTTGTTGCCAGATCGCGCTCCTCGGCGTCCCGCGCCACCTGGGCTGCAAGCGCCCGCCGCAAAGTGCGCTCGTTCCACCACGTCGCATACGACGAGATGGCGCCCGCGACCGCGAGCAGGAGAAGCTTCGCCCCTTCGTCCAGTAGCGACGGCTTTCCCGACAGCACGGCGTCGAGGGGGCCGGCCGCCACCTCGAGCCGGCCGCTCACGAGGAACCATGCGACCATCGCGCCGTATTCCAGAACGGTGACTGCGGCGACGAGCAGCGCGTTGCGTGTGGAGCTGGTGAACGGTCGGGCGGCGAGAACGACGAAATAGATCAGGAAGACTGGTGTCGAGACGAGGAGCGATGAGCTGTACGCGAGACCGTAGCCGGCGAGCAGGGCCGACACCGCCGTCACGTCCAGCAGGGCATTGACCGTGGACAGCCAGGGCGCGCGTCGCTTTCGCCGATGGATGAGGAACTCCTGCGCCAGCGTCCAGAGCAGCATCGGCGTGACGACGGCCGCGTTCGCGTGACGCAGGGCGGGAGTGAGGCGCGGCGCATAGACGAGCGCCACCGCTGCCAGAAGGCCGACCACCACCGCACGCACCGTGTTCAGGAGCAGCTCGGAGCGCGCGCGATCGTCTTCGAGGAGCTGTGCGGTGGGATCCACTGGGGCTCGATTCAGGCGCGGTGAGACGGTCCCGCCGGCGGCGGCACCTACCTGGATGGACGGCCGCCGCAGGAGGCTGGTCACGCGGCGCTCACCGGGGGACACCGCGCGGCACGGGCACTGCACAGGGGAGCGGGACATGAGACGACTCGGATTCATCCTGCTGATCCTGGCCGCGCGGCCATGTATGGTACCGGCGCAGGCCCGGGACAGCACCGCTCCGCCGCCGCTCTTCGCTGCGCGAGACGCCGCCTACGCGGGCGCATTCGTCCTGGGCACGCTGGCGATCGCGCCGCTCGACAAGGCGATCGCCGACTACTTGCAGGGTGCCCCCCAGGCGCACCGACTGCTGCATCCCTTCAGCCGCACCGTGGAGATCATCACCTTCCCGGGCGCCTTCGTCATCGGCGGCGGGCTGTACGGCGCCGGCCGGCTGGCGAAGAACCGGGAGATGGCCGAGCTCGGGCTCCACGGTAGTGAGGCGATCGTCATCGGCCTCGGGGTGACCAGTCTGCTCAAGTACGGCGTCGGCCGAGCCCGGCCGTACGTGGCTCGCAACCCTCACGATTATGGCTTTGGGCGGGGACTGCACGACGAGCGCTATCGCTCCTTCCCTTCCGGCCATACCCTGATCGCCTTCGCGGCGGCCGCGGCAGTGACACAGGAGACGAGCGAGTTCTGGCCGCACTCGACCTGGTACGTCGCTCCGGCCATGTACGGTGGTGCCACTCTCGTCGGCCTCTCGCGGATGTACAACAACAAGCACTGGGCCAGCGATGTCATCATGGGCGCCGCCATCGGCACGTTCAGCGGCCTCAAGGTCGTGAAATATCACCACGATCGCCCCGGCAATCGCCTCGACCGCTGGCTGCTCGGCGCATCCCTCTCCGGGACCGGCGAGGGCAATGTGCTCAGGCTGCTGGCGCTACCCATTCGCGGATCGGGGGGAGGCTGACGGCCGCTAGGCCTGCAAGGCGGACAGCGTCGCCGGATCGAGGATCAGCAGCTCGTCGCTCACCTTGCGCACGATGAGGCTGTGGAAGATGAGGCGGAGCTGGTAGACGTCCGTCTCGATCTTCACCTCGTGCATGGTTTTCCCGAGCCGTTGCGACCAGGCCTTCGCCTGCTCGGATGTCTCGACGTGGCTGAGCCCCGGTTTCGCGAAGCTCCAGCGCATCCCCCAGACGAAGCCTTCGGGCTCGCCGGCCTCGACCCACGCGCCGTGATCCGTGTAGACGTCGGGCCACGACTGGCGCCACACGTCGTCACCGAGCCGGGAGACCACGTGCGCTACGGGGCAATGGCGAAAGCGGTACAGGTAACGCCCCTGCTGCTCCTCGGACCACGCGGCTTCCACTTCCACCTCGTAGTCGCGCATCCACGACGCGTATCGGTGCTCCAGCACCGCCACGTTGCGCATCGGGTATTCCTCGAGGAGTCGGCGCACGGTCATGTTAGGAAGTGTCGGACGAGGGGTGGGAAAGCTGAAGGGACCCCATTGTCCGTATATCTTCCGCGATCATGAACAGCGGCATCTTCACCGTGACCGAGCTCACCGGCACGGCGCGCGATCTGGTGCTCGACGTCCAGCTCCGCTTCGACCCGAAGCTCGCGAAGCTGTCCCCCCCCCACATCACTATCACCGGCTCCTCGGGGGTCGGACCGATCCCCGGTCGCACGTCGGAGGACCGGTTGCGCACCTTGCTGCAGCCGATCACCGATGACACGGAGCCGATCGAGGTCCGATTCGGTCGGCCCCGGCGCTTCATGCAGACGAACATCATCGTCCTTCCGCTCGATCCGCACGGACCGCTGCGCACTCTGCACGAGCGCATCGCAACCTGTGGGCTGCGCTTCGAGCGATCGAAGTTCACGTTCTCGCCCCACTGTACTCTCAGCTTCTTCCCGGAGATCACCCCGGACGCCGAGCGGGGTCTCATGCAGGTGCGGCTCGACGAGCCCTTTCTGATCGAGCGGGTGCAGTTCTACCACTCCACCCCGCCGCAGCCGGCGGTGAAGCTGCTCGAGCTCGCTCTGAAGAGAGGGCCGGTCTGACCGACTCTCAACGCACGGCCTCTTCGTCGATGCCCACCTTGTGGTCGTACACGAGCGATCCGCCGAGCCACCCAGAGTAGGCGATCAGCACCACGGCCAGGATCTCGGTCAGATAGGCCACGCGCGTCATGCCGCCGGTGAGCTCTCCCGCGCCGCGTGTGCGGCTCATGGCGCTGATCGCCATGAGGACCAGTGCGGCGACGTTGGTCAGACCGTGGATCCACCCCGTCCGTCGAGCGGCCGAGCCGGCGGGCACTGACTTCAGGAGATCGATCAGTCCGGGCACGGCGGCCGCGAGCGCACCGAGGCAGCCGGCAATGCTCATGTAGAAGGCAGCGGTGTGGAGCGTGTAGTGATGCCCGAATTTGGCTACCAGATCGAAGATCAGCGCCCCGCTCCACAGCGCGATCGGGAAGGGGATGAGCATCGGATGAACGGGATGCGAACCGACTCGCGCGGTGCTCCTCATGGGATCCCCTCGTCGAAGGTGTGGACTGCCATCGCCGAGTATCTTGCATGCCCATGATACTCTCCGCCAGATCACATGCCTGCTGCTCGATGCGCGCCCTTCTGCTCATCACGTGTGTCGCCACTCCGACGGTCGCGCAGCAGCGCCCGCCATCGGACAGCACGCGTCGAGACACGTCGTTCACGCTGCCCCATGTTCGCGTGACCGCCGAGCGCGCGCCGCGTCCGGACGCTGCGAGCGCCGTCGTGATCTCCCCCGAAGCGATCCGGACGGCCCCCGCCACCAACGTCTGGGATCTCATCCGCCAGACTGCAGGCGTGGAGGTGCATCAGCAGGGCCAGGGGCCCGGCTTCGCATCCGATGCGGTGATCCGCGGTTTTACCTCGGATCACTCCGCCGATGTCGCGCTCATGATCGATGGCGTGCCCGCGAATCACCCCGTGAACGGTCACGCCGAGGGCTATTCCGATTGGAACGAGATTCTTCCCGAGGCGGTGTCGACCATTCGCGTGCTCAAGGGGCCCGTCTCACCCTGGATCGGCAACTTCGCGATGGGTGGCGAGATCGAGGTGCAGTCGCTTCCCCTCGTATCCGGCACTCGGTGGAGCGCGCGGGCCGGCTCGCATGGCGACGCCCACATCTCCGCGCTCGGCGGCGGCGTCGGCGAGCATGGAGGCTACCTGCTGGGCGGAGACTTCCAGCGCGAGGATGGCTGGCGGCCGCATAGCGGCTCGGAGACCGCTCACCTGCTGGGTAGCCGGAGCTGGGTGACGCGCGGCGGGACGCGATTCTCCGCCAATGCCACCGCCTACGGTGCGCGCTGGAATTCGCCCGGCTTCCTGTCGCTCGAGGATTTCACGCGTGGGGATTTTCGGCGCGTATCGGATCCGACCGACGGAGGCCGCTCCGGCGTCGCGACGGTGCGCGGTACCGTGGCGCGCGACCTCGGCGGCGGAGCCGCGGAGTCGATGCTCTACGCGCGCGGGCGCGACTGGCACCTCTTTCTCAACATCCCGCCGGAAGGGGGCATCGGTGAGGGTGCGACGTCGCAGACGGAGGAGCGGGATCGCCGCGCTGACGTGGGAGGCTTCACGCGCTACATGCGCGGCTTCGGGCGACTGCACCTCATCGTCGGCGCCGACTATCGCGCCGTGGCGGCCGGATACCAGCGCTACTTCACCACGCGGCGCGCGAGGGATTCCGTGTTCGCGCAGCTGGATGCCACGCAGCTCTCGATCGGCCCCGCGATCGAAGCGCATCTGGATCTCTCGCCGCGCCTGTCGCTGGGCGTCGGAGGCCGGCTGGATGCGCTGCACTATGGAAGCGCTCCGAGCGATCGCGGCAGCCGACTGACGCACACCGATGTGATCGCCACCCCGAAGCTGAGCGCGCTCGCCTGGCTCACCGACGCGTTGTCCGCCTACGCGGCCTTCAACGGAGGCTTCCGCGCCAGCGATGGCGTGGTCGCGAACCCGACCCTCGCTCCGGCGCGCGAGTGGGCGAGCGAGATCGGCGTTCGCGCCGGCATGCCGCGCCTGGAAGGATCGGTGGCGCTCTTCCGCGTCGACGTGCGCAACGAGCAGACCTTCGATCCGGTCACGCTATCCTCGCTTGGCAGTGGGCGCAGCCTGCGTCAGGGTGTGGAGGCGGATGGCCGCATCGCGATCGCGGGAGGCGTCGCGCTGTTCACCCACGCCACCTTCAACCATGCTCGCTATACCCAACGCACCACCGAGGAGGGCGAGAGTCTTGCGGGCATGCCTGTCTTCGGGGTGTCGCGCGAGACGGTGGAGGGAGGTCTGGACTTTCAGCGCGGTGCGGTGCTGGGCTCCCTCTGGGTCGCCCACACCGGCCCGTTCACGCCGATCGGCGAGCCAGGCGCTCGTACAGAGCCCTACCAGCTTCTCGATGGACGCGCGGTTTTTCCCCTTCTCCGAGAGTGGTCACTCGCCATCGCGGTGCAGAACATCCTCGATCGATCCTACCAGGCGGTGCGCGCATCGCGGTTTGTGAGCCCCGGCCAGCCGAGGACGCTGATGATCACGCTACGGCGGGGTGGCTGACACCACCCTCCACCAGCGGCATCACCTGCTCGGCGAAGCGCTCCATCTCCTCCAGCTGCGGGCTGCACTGGAGGAGGAGCAGACTCACTCCGGCATGCTCGAGCTCGCGGATACGCTCCGCCACCTGCTCGGCCGTGCCCACCAGTCCGGCTCGCAGGCCACGGTTGGAGACCGAGTAGTCCTGCAGGCTCACCTGTTGATCGAGCTTCGTGTTCGCGATCCAGTCGCGATAGTTCGAGTAGCCGGGTGAGCCCGGCTCGACGTCGGTGATGCGGTCGAGCTCCCGTTTCGCCTCGGCCTCGCTCTCGCGCACGATGACGTAGGCGGCCATCCCGAATCCCATCGGGGCGAGACCAGCCGCCTCACGGCGACGGCGCATGTCGGCCACCTTCGGTGCGATGCGCTCCGGGGGGTCCCCGTGCATCACATAGGCGTCGCAATCACGGGAGATGAGCTGCTTCGCCGACTCCGACTCTCCGCCGGCGTAGATCGTCGGGCGGGGTCGGGCGATCGGCTTCGGCTCCGCGATCGTCTCGTCCACGCGATAGTAGCGGCCGTCGAAGCTGAAGCTGGGCTCGCGCCATACGCCGCTCACCACCCGGAGCCACTCCTCCGTACGTGCGTACCGGTCGTCATGCTCGTCAAAGTGCACGCCATACCGCCGCGCCTCATCCTTCCACCAGGAGCTGACCACGTTCAGCGAGAGCCGGCCCCCGGAGATGTGATCGATGTTGGCAGCTTGTTTTGCCAGGATCGCGGGCTGGTGAAAGGTGGGGCGCACCGCGACCATGAGCTCGAGGCGACGAGTCACGGCTGCGAGCGCAGCCGCGGTGGACCATGCATCGAGCGCCGGCGCACTGATCCCCTTGATGTCGTTCAGAAAGAGCTCGGCGATCAGCGTGAGATCGTAACCGATCTCCTCGCTCCGGCGAGCGAGGCGGCTCACGTACGCCCAGCTCCCTTCCATCGCCTCGTCCGGGATGTTGCGCAACCAGCCGCCGAAGACGGGAAGCCAGTAGCCGTAGCGCATCAGGCCACCTCCGCCACGTGCGCCGGGCGGGATCGCTCCGCCCGCGACAGCAGATAGTCCACCAGGCGCTCGTGCGGGTCGAATCCGACGACGTTCTTGGCGTCCGCGACAAAATTGGACAGCGCGTTGATGTCGTAGAAGTAGTGCCGGCCATCGCGGTCATCCACCAGCAGCTCGATGCCCCCGACGTCGAGCTGGACGCGCTCGGCGATGCGCTCCACCTGGGCGATGATCGCCGGTGAGGGCTGGGCCCGCTCCACGCGCATCCCGTTCTTCGGCGCGTCGATCGCGCACGCCGAGCGGCTCAGCGTGCGACCATCGGTCGTCTGGCACACGTCGGCGGGGCAGAGATTGAAGCCGTCCGACGGATACACGTCGATGGCGTAGAGAAAGCGGCCGCCCAGCACCTCCACGCGGGTGATGTGCTCTCCGCGTAGCGGCGCCTGCTCCTGCACCAGAGCCACACCATCCACGCCGAAATCGAGCAGCCCATCGCGGGCAGCGCGGGCGAGTGCCGCCTCGGACTCGTAGCTCACGATGCCCGCGCCGCTCCCGCCGATGTTGGCCTTCACGAGGATCGGAAAGCGCAATCCGCGCGAGGCGTCGACGGCCACAGCCGGGCTGTTGATCACCCGTGCTCGCGGAAAGGGCAAGCCGAGCTCCGCGAGCAGATCCAGCTGCAGCGCCTTCGAGAGCTCGACCGTGTACGCCGGTGAGCCGTTCACCACCGGGACCCCGATGCGCTCGAGATGGCGGAGCCAGGACAGCGTGTGGAAGGTGCTCTGGGCGTGCCCGCGCAGGTATGCCGAGGGCGATGCCCGGTTGAACACCAGCGCGTACGGCGTCGAGCGCTCCGCCGGATCCCACTGGTGGCTCGCGGCATCGAGCCGCACGTAGGGCGCGCCCCTACGCTCCAGCTCGGCGAAGAGGGGCCGGAACCAATCGGGGTGCTCGTGATAGATCGCGATCGGTTGATTGTCGAAGGCAGACATGAGCGGACCTTGCCTGGGTGAAGAATGGTGAGCCGGCGGAAACAAAAAGGCCGCGACTCCTGGGGAGTCGCGGCCTGTGTCGGCTGCGGTGGGTCGTGGACCCGGTGGCTGTGCTATCCCTCGTGCGCGTGCACGCGTCGCTCAGCCACTCCCCGTGTGTTCTCGGAGGCCGGCATCGTACACATATAGATCGCGGTCAGGATGGACATGGGGCGCAATCTATCAGAGACCCGAAGGAATGTGAAGGGCGCGGAGCCCGGCTCGCGCGGCAACCACATCGGGGAGTGAAGGAGGCGCCTCACGCCACTGCGTCAGGAATCGCTGGTACGATGTCGCAGCGGCGATCGAGTCGCCTCCCGCGAGCAAGAGATCTCCGAGCACGAGCGGCACCCGCAGCCAGTCCTCCTGTCCCTCGGATCCGAACGTCGGCTCCGCGAGGAGTCGAGACAGGACGGCGCGCGCCGAGTCGCTGCGGCCGAGCGCGTAGAGTGCCTCGGCCTCGAGCCTCAGAACATATGCCTTGATCGGAAGCGACCGTGCCCGGCGCGCGAGCGCCAGTGCGCTGTCCGGCTTCCTTCTCGCCAGACTGATAGCGCCGGAAACGAATGACTCGGCGGCACGATCCACCGCATTTTCCCGATTCACTCTCGCTCGCAGAGCCCGAAGCACCGTCTCGGCATCGGCCACGCGACCAAGCCGGATGCAGCCATTCGCCACCATCGCGAGGAATGCGGGCTCGAATTGCGGTGTCTTCAACATTTCGAGCACTCGGCCCACCTCCACACCGGCCTCGCGCTCGCGACCTGCGAAGCGGTACGACATCGCGAGAAGGAGGCGGTTGCGCGCCTCGCTCAACGGCGCCGACGTCTGAGCGGCGGCCCCGGTCGCCTGGCGGTAGAGCTCGATCGCCTCATCGACGTGGCCACGCCAGAGCGCGAGATAGCCCAGCGAGCGGAGCCCGAGGGCCCGATCGGCCACATTCGCGCTCGTAGACATCCTGGTGTAGGCCGCCCGCGCCTCCTCGAGCCGGCCGAGCCGAACCAACGTCCCCCCCCACTCGTGGTTGGTGTTGTTGCGGTACAGCGCAGTGGTGTCGAGCAGCCCCGCGTGCGCGTCGTAGCGAAGCGCTTCGTCCGGGCGGTTCAATCGATTGGCTGCGGATGCGAGATTGATGTAGCTGTTGATGTGTGTCGAATCGAAGCCGAGCGCCGTCCGAAAGGCCGTCATCGCCTCCGCGCTTCGCTCCCGCTGGAGAAGGTTCACGCCGAGATTGTACCAGGTGGTGACGCTGGGGTAGCGCTGAGCGATCACCCTGGTGAGCGCGAGCGACGAGTCGAGGTTGCCCCGATACCCGGCTTGGCCCTCCAAGAGTCGCAGTCGCTCCCCCTCCGAGAGGCGATTCGAGCGCTTGAGCGCCTCGCCGTAGAAGTGCTCCCCCTGAGGACGGTCGTGATGGTAGTAGTACCAGTTGCCGAGCGCCCCGTAGGCCATCGCGAAGCCCGTGTCGAGGTCGACGGCGCGATGCCAGAGCTCACCGGCGAGACGATAGTTTCCCTTCCTCCATGCGGCCGATCCCTCGGCAAAGGATCGCAGTGCCTCGAGCGATGCCGTGGTCACCATCGGAAGGGGAACGAGGCGATCGGCGAGGTCGCCGCGCGACTCTCCGAGCCGTTGGCGAAGCGTCACCAGCACGTGGTCCAGCGCCGGGAGAACTCCCGCTTTCGTCGCTGCCATGGCGGACGTTTCCATCACCTGCTCCCGGCGCTCGACATCCGCGAGGCGGCCCGTCACGCGATATGCTCCGTCGTCCAGCGCTACTTGCAGGCCGAGGACGAAACGGACGTGATCGCGCTCAGCCACCTCCTGTGCCAGCTCGTAGGAGAGCGACGTATCGCGGTTGGCGATCTGCATTAGCGCATACACAGCGCCCAGACGCGAGCGCGGGTAGAGTCGCAGCCTCCCGGACTGCTGCAGCTCGATCGTGGCGGCGCTCAGGAGGCCGATGTCGAAGAGGGAATCGCCGGTGTCGTTCCTGACATCGGCGAGTAGAATGGGATCTCCCGTCCCGAAGCCTTTGACACCCTGCGATCTCGTGAGATGGACGCCGATTCCCAGTACGGCGGCGGCGAGCACGACACCGGTGGCGATGCGGATTCCTCGGCTTCCCCATTGCCGTCGCAACGGGTTGGTGGCGATCTCCGGCGGGCACGGCTCGACTCGGCGGCGAGTTTCCGAGAGCCAGTGACGGAATTCGGGAGAGCCCGGCAGCGCGAACCCCTCGAGAAAGCGCGTGCACTCCGTCGCGCTGGGGTCCGTCCCTGGAAGAAGGCGCACGTCGAGCGACAGTACGCCTGGCGCGAGTGTGTATCTCCCCGGCGATCCGACGATCGTCGAGTCGGCGCCGAGGTGCTGCCTCGCGAGGCCGAGAAGCCGGGTGAGTCCTGCGCGAGCTTTTTCCGCCGTGGCATCCGGAAAGAGCAGGAGCATCAGCTCGCCCTCGGACACGCCCGTGTCCCCGGCAACGGCAAGGCGAACGAGGAGCGCGAGAAGAAAGGGATCGCCCACCGACAGACTGCCATCCGGCCCCGTGAGCGATGGCGGGCCGAGCGTGCGAAGCTGAAAGCGAGTCACGGCTGGAGAGGCGCGCGCCCCGCCCTGACGAGCCATGAGCGCGCAGCGTCGTGTCGCAGCTGGAGCGAGGCGTCGGCGCCGCGCCACGCGCGCTCGACGATGGCATAGTGAGCCGCAGCGCTGTCCCGCTGTCCCGCCGCGTCGAACGCTTGCGCCAGAAGCTCGTGCGTCTCCGTTCGGGTGAGGTACAACCCAGACCCCTCGATCCCGCCGTGCAGCGGCGCACGAAGAATGGGGATGGCCTCGGCGGGACGGCGGAGGGCGAGCAGACTCCGTCCCATCTCGTAGTTGATCCGCGTGTATCCCTCCGACGGCGAGTACATCGCGGATCGGAAGGCGCGTACCGCTACCTCGTGCTGTTGTGCTCTGGCGAACAGGAGGCCGCGCAGGAAGTAATGCAGCAACGGATCGCGCCCGTACAGGCTGCGCTGTCCTGTAGCCTGAACGGAGTCGATCAGGGAGCGAACGCGAATCGTGTCGCCACCCGCCGCGGCCGCGGTGGCCGACAGTGTGAGATTCCATGCGATCATGCGCGCGATGAGACCGGGCGAGACATCGGCACTCCGTTCAGTCGCGACCGCCAGGTCGCGGAACTCATCGGCGGCCGCCAGTGCCCGGCCCATCTCCATGTCCAGGATCGCTTCGTTCACACGATCCGGCGGAAGAACGCGGTGCACGATGCTCGATCCGGGAACGCGGCCGCCACGGGTGAGCGCCAGCGCATCGAGGTAACGGCCTCGCATCCGGAGGCCGATGGTGCACATCCAGCGAAAGCGGTTGAAATCTTTCTCCTCTGTCGTGCCCAGAGCTGTCCGGCAGATCTGATCGACCCCCTCCGTATCATCGGATCGCAGCATCCACACGAGCTTGAGCTCGTTCGAGGTGCTCACCTGCCTGCCGAGCGAGTCGGCGCGGCGAAGCGCTGCCTCCGCCTCGGCTCTCCGTCCCAATCCAACGAAGTAGTCCGCCAGCATCACCCACGGATTGGGGTCTGCTGGTCGCAGGCGGCCCCAGCGCCGGAGCGTCTGCTCGACGGCCGCCACCGAGTCGGCCTCGTCGTATCGTCGTGTCAACAGGCTGAAAGCTTCACAGAGCCGGCACACAGCCGTGGCACCCGCTGCCGCGGCCGAGTCGAGCGCGATCGACCGGTTCAACATGACCGCCGCGCGCGGCAACTGGTAGATGACCTCCGCTGCGCGCATCTGCGCTTCGGGGTCATTCGGGAAAAGGGCGGCGAGCGATTCCGCGGCGGGGAGAGCCCTGAGATCGGAGCGGTACTTTCCCACGTGAGTGAGAATGAGAAGCCGATCGCGGTCCGACGCATGCGAGGCAAGCGCGACGACGCGATCCGCCATGGCGTCCTGGTTGATCGCCACCTCGGAGCGCCAAGCGTAATACGTCGCCATGGCGAAGCCCGAATCTTCTCTGATCGCCGCGTGGAACAATCGGTTCGCGGCGTACACATCGTACTGGAAGAACGCTCGGAGCCCCTCCTCGTAGAGCCGATACGCGATCGGCGATCGTGTCGTGACCTCGGCGAGCGAGCCGGTGGGCGCGGGAACGCGAAGGTCGGAGGCGATGAGCACTGTAATGCTGTCGAACAGCGCCATTCGGTCGCGGCCGGTGAGCTGATAGCCGCCGCGCACGATGCCGCGGTGGATGTCCACGCGCCTGAGCTCGAAGCGAAGCTGATGGTCGGGAAGGGGGATCAGCTCCCCCTCGAGGATCTCGGTGGCGCCCGCACGGCGCGCGGCGTCCGTTCTCGCGGCGCGCGCCGTGTCGGCGCCGCGCGGGACGAGCTCGAGGATCCGCGAGTTCGCGATCACCTGGAGCCGCGTGAGGCGGCCGAGGCTGGTGGCCAGCATCTCGCTCAGCACGCCGCCCAGCTGAGCCGAGTCCGGCGTCACCAGATCCTGAATCCGCCCCACAGCGAGCACCGGCGACGTGCGGGGAGCGGCGCCGACGGAGGATGTTCGCCACACCATCGCCGCGACCAGGAGGGCCATGGTCGCAACTCCCGCCGCCACCGCCAGTCGAAAGCGAGGTGACAGCACGCGACGCCCGCTCGGTAGGACAGCTGGCGGATGCGCGTCCGCCGCGTGGGGCACCGTACCGGAGGACTTCTCGCTGACGATCGCCGGCGACTTTACGTCGAGGAGGGGGCCGGATCCCTTCAATCCGGCGACGAGCCGCATCACAGACGGATCGGGATCGGTGTCGAGCTCTTGTCGGACCAGCTCGATGTGGGCCTTGGCGTGCGCGAGCGCGCCGGCGCGGTCGCCCAGACCCGAGATCGCTTCCATATAGGCGCTCGCGTAGGCGCCGCTCAGGGGATCGAGTCGCGTGAGCCGGCCCCAGCTCTCGGCGGCGTCATCGAGCCGCCCGTCGTCGCTAGCGGCGCGAGCGACGTGTTCCAGCGCTCGGGCGCCATCGCGTGCCAGATGAGCTCGCTCCTCCTCCGCCCATCGCTCGAACTGAGGAGCATCACTCAGGTAGAAGCCTTCGAGGAAGGGACCGAGGTAGAGAGTTGCCGCCAGCGCCCAGTCCCGTGCGGCCACCGCGCTTCGAAAATCCTCGATATCGGAGGTGATCTGAGTGGGATCGAGACGAAGATCGGGCGTCGCCAGAACGGCGGCGACGCCGAGATCCTGCCTCAGGCTGTAGAGAGTTTGGGAGAGGGCGTGGCGAGCCCGTTCAGTTGTGCTGTCGGGCCACAGCACGGCGAGAAGTTGGTCGCGAGTCAGACCTTTGGGGCCTGCCGCGGCCAGGATGGCGAGCAGCGCGAGGCGGCGCGGGCGAGGTCCATCCTGGGCGCCCGTGTTCGCGCTCCCGATCCAGAGCCCGCCCAGGGTATTGAGCCGCAGCACGTTACGACCAGATGATAGGGAAATGACGGGCTCGCTGATGGCGAGATGACACCTCCCCGCGATTTTGCCCTCCGATCTTAGCCGGCCGCCCAAGCGGAAGCAAGCAAAGGCGGCCAGAGGTGGCTCGAATCTCCAGCGAGGCAGTCCCATGTGGCATCGATCATCCCTTCTTGCCGGCCTGCCTCTTCTGCTCGTAGCCGCCGTCTCGGCGCAAACCCCCTCGTCCGCGACGGGCCCTCAGAAGCCGACGCACAGGAAGAGCGCAGCGACTCGTGCAAGACACGCGGTGAAGAAGATGGCCGACACCGTGATCACGGCCTCGGCTGGAACGGTGGCTGACACACTGCTCGGCAAGCACGCCGGTACGGTGGCCACGCTCGTTGCGGGAGGGGTGCCGGGGATGCCGCCCAGCTGTGCGGCCGGGCTCGTGGCATATCCGGTAGCGTCAACGGCGCCAGCCCAGACGTCGAGGGTCGGTGGCATGCTGTCGGGAGCCGGCGGCATGCCGATGATACCCACTCCGGGCGGCGTGCTCGTCGGTGCGGCGAAACGGCGAATGCACGGTGAGAAACAAGACTCGGCGATCGCGGCCGCATCGGTCGCGGGAGCTCCTCTGTACCGCTGCGGCACGCTCGAAGAGGCGACCGCGAGCATGCAGGCTGCGCAGGCCGGCCAGCAGTCGCACATCGGGGTCGGAACGATTCTGTCCGCCACTCCTCAGGGGATGATGATCACCGGCGCGATCGCGGCCGCGCCGATGGCGCGGAGCGCCCTCTCGCGATTCGGTGGACGCTTCGGCCGCGGCCAGCAGAGCAAGGAGAGCATGAGCCAGGATCTGCAGCGCGGCATCCTTCGGCTCAAGAGTGCTCGGTTCGTGGAGGGAAGCGACGAGCTCGCGCCCGGCTTCGAGAAGGACATGGCTGTGCTCGCGGAGGCGCTGCAGAGCACGGAGGGACAGTTTCTTCTGAACGTGCCTGCCGAGTCCGACGGCTCGGCGACTCCCGACGCCGTCCTCGCCAAACGCCGGATCGACAGAACCGCGGCCTATCTGCTCGCAGCTGGTATCCCGACCACGCGCGTGGTGGCGCGGGGCGTTCATCCATCCGGTCTCGAGGCGAAGAGCGGAGCTCCCCGGGTGGGTGAGGCGCGCGTCGAGATCCTTCGCATGCCAAAGGAGCTCGCGCCATGAGCCGCCCCGCCCGCCATTCCCGGGCGGTGATCGCGATGTTCGGCATCGCCACACTCCTCCTCACGGCGGGGCCCGCGCAGCCGGCTCAAAAAGTCTGGCAGGCCGATGTGAGAGTGCAGTCGCTCGACGTCACCGCGCTGAAGGGCAAGGGCGGCCCGCTCTCGGCGCGCATCGTCGTCACCAGCGACAACGACGAAGAGGCGCGTGGCACCCGTCTCGAGATTCTCCTTCCAATCGGGGTGGGCGTTCTGCACCTGCCGGCCGGTTGCCGGCCGAGCCCGAGCGCCATCGCGGGGCTGATCGCACGCGTGTCGTGCGATCTCGGCGACATTCCGGTGCGCGGTCTTCGCGAGGTTTCCATCACGACCACGGGCGGGGCGGTGATTCACGGACGCTTTGCCGCGTTCGTGACGAGCGACACTCCCGACCCGCAGCCATCGAACAACTACGCCGAACGTCCCATTCCGTGATCAGTCGAGTCGTCATCGCGCTCGTCCTGGTGTTCGTGGTCGCCGCTTCCGCCCATGCGCAGGGACACTCGGGTACGCCTGCGATGCCGCACGACCGGCCGAGTAGCGGCTCCGCGATTCGCAATCCGAAGTTCCTCCGAGCGGCCGAGCTGCTGAGCCGCTCGGCTGCCGGCGTCGCGCCGCGCATCCGCTTCGAGTGGGAACAGGTGCCCGGTTCCGCAGAGTACGTGCTGACCGGCCAGTGGACCGGCGCCCAGTCGTGGGCGCTGCAATCGCGCGAGTACCGGGTGACGGCGCGCAATGCGTCGACCTGGACGCCGGACCGCGTCACCTTCGACGTCTCCCTCCCCGAGGGGAGCTACTCGTGGAAGCTGGTCGCCGTCTTCGGCCCCAACGATGTCGGCGATTTCGTGACTCCGGCTCAACTGTCTTTCGACGTGCGGTAAAGCCTTACACCCAATGGAGAGCTCGATGACACATTCGGACAAGGAATTCATGAGCCGCACTGATCTCCGGGCCGCGCTCGCGGCCGCCCTGATCGGGCTTGCTGTGCACGCCGCGCCACTGTTTTCCCAAACGCCGCTCCCGCCCGTGCCGCCGAAGCCTGGCGTACCGACACCGGTTACCAAGCCGCCGCTCGCGAAACCCGTGTTGCAGCCAGTGATGCGCCCGGGACAAACGATGCGTGGGGCCGTCGCGCCCGTGATTCCCGTCGCCGCGCCGGAACTGGAGGATCAGCGCGCCAAGGGAGCGGCACCGACAGGCGTGCGTGTGACGGCCTCGAGCCCGTTCGCGGCATCAGTCGCCTGGCAAGAGCCGACCTGCGCCGCGGGCAGTCGCATTTACATCGGCCTCGCCGCGGACAACAGCTCCCGCAAGGTTTTTGAGACGGACACGCTGTCACGGGAGGTGTTTAAGTGCGCGGGAGCCATCGCGGCGAGAGGAGGCAAGGAGCTGGGAGTGGCTGGCGATGCGTCGTCTGCCGGCGCCAACTCACTCAAGCACACCGTGGATTTCCTGCAGCCGGGCACGACCTATTTCTTCAAGGTCACGGCCTTCTACCGCGACAGCGCGCCCGGTAGCGCTGTGGCAGTGAGCGCGACGTTGCCGCCGCCACCACCGATCACCATGGCGACTGTACGCCCGTCTCCCAAGGCGGTCTATCTGGAATGGCACACAGTGCCGCGGGTGAGCAGCTACCGAGTCTATCGCGACAACGTGCTGCTCGCCGAGATCGGGGCGAGGTCGGGCACCAGCGCGCCGCCGGACACCACGTATCAGGACATTGGCGTGAAGCCCGCCGCGTCGTACAGCTATCGCGTCGATGGGGTGTTTCAGACCGTCTACTGGTCCTCCGGCGTCACCATCTCCGAGCGAGTCGTCTCGGTAACGGTGCCAGTGAAGACTCCGTATCCGGTGATCGTCGGTTTCGCGGACACGCATACGCACCCGTTCGCAAACTTGGCCTCCGGCGGAGCTCTCTTCTGGGGCGCGGCGTTCGGCCCGGAGGCGGCCGTGATGGGATTGTGTGAGCCCATCCACGGCTTCGCCGGCCTCAAGGATCTGATCGGCACGGTCGAGCGTGACATGAACGAAGCCGTTGGGGTAGGACACAAAACGGGCGGCTACCCGAACTACGACGGCTGGCCCAAGTGGAACACGCTCGACCACCAACAGATGTACTCGGACTGGATCCTCCGCGCACACGAGGGCGGGTTGCGACTCATCGTCGCTTTTGCGGTGAACAACGGATTGCTGTGCAGCCTCGTGCCAAAAGCTCAAGGTCGCAGCTGCGACGACATGGAAGCGGCCGATCTCCAGATCGCTGAAGCCAAGAAGATGGAAAATTTCATCGACCTGCAGAGCGGCGGCCCTGGGCGCGGATGGTTCCGCATTGCCTACACGCCGGAGCAAGCGAGACAGATCATCGGGGATGGAAAGCTCGCGGTCGTGCTCGGCATCGAGGTCGACAAGCTCTTTGACTGTAACCAGCCCCTCCAAGGGACATTGTCAGTCTTGAATGGCCGTACGTGCAATGCGGACACGGTCGATGCCCAGCTCGCACGATACTACCAGATGGGCGTGCGCCATCTTTTTCCCGTGCATATCGCCGACAACGCCTTTGGAGGCTTCGCGCTCACGGGTAGCACGTTGTTCAAGTTGAACAGCATGGCAGCCAACCCGGGCGGGATCACGCAGCTGGGAGCTCCGGTCCTGGAGGAGCCCTGTGCGGGGTATAGCCACAAGTGCAACCAGAAGGGCCTGACCCCGCTCGGCGAGCATCTCATCACCTCGATGATGAATCGCGGAATGATCATCGACGTGGACCATATGTCAAAGCGCACCACCGACGCGGTCTTTGCACTCACGTCGCCGCGCCAGTACCCGCTCATCGGCGGCCATACGGGCTTCGTCCAGACGTCTCCCGGCGACAACTCCGAGAGAGAAAAGAGCGAGTCGCAGCTCGTGGCCATGAAGAAGGATGGCGGAATGGTGTCGGTCGGCTTGACGCCGGGCGAAACGGGATCCTACACGCCGAGCTGGCGCGGCCCGGTCGCCAACGATTGCGTCAGAACATCGAAGGGCTTTGCGCAGTCCTACCTGTACGCCGTGGACAAGATGGGCGGGCCGGATGTGGCTGCCGTCGGTGTCGCCACTGACCAGTTCCTGAACCCGTTGATGGGCCCCCGCTTCGACAACCATTGTCCGAATCAGGGAAATCGCGTGCTCTACCCGTTAAAGCCGCGTCCCGGAAGCGGTCTTGTTCAGCTCATCAACAGCAGGTCCGGCAATCGTACATTCGACTACAACACCGACGGCCTCGCACACGTCGGCCTGCTCCCCGACTTCGTCCAGGACCTCAAGAACATCGGACTCACCGATCGAGATCTCGATCCGTTGTACCGATCGGCGGAAGGCTACATCCAGCTGTGGGAGCGGGCGGTTGCACGCTCGGTGCTCCCATGAGATCGCTTCCCACTGCGCGCCTGTCGCTGCTGATCCTCGCCGCGCTCGCGCAAACCGGTCTCCTGGCGGCCCAGCCGACCAAGGGTGCGCCTCGCCCCGGTGCTGCAATGCCTCGAGGAGAACGCCCGGCCAAAGATGTTCGCCCTGTAGGGCCGGCGCCGGGAATGTTCTACGCGACGGCGCTCGGACCGACGTCGACCCGGGTGGTGTGGTCGGTCGTTCCCGCCGCGACGGGCTACCAGCTCTACCGGAGTGCGGGAGGCTCGAGCGCAGTCCTCCTGAAGACCGTCAGCCAAACGCCGAATGCGGTGAATGTCCTGAATTTCATCCCCAAGGTGACATACACGTCGGGAGGCGTACCGAAGTTGGCGGGTGCAGTTATCGGGGCGCCGCCAGTGCGCTTCGTGGATACCGCTCTCAGACCGAGATCCGCGTACACGTACGTGGTGGTCAGCACCTATTCGGATAGTGGGCCATATCGGAATGCCACGAGCCAGGTAGCGGTTAGCACGCCCTCAGTGCTGCCGCCGGCCTGGATCAGCGCAACGCCGACAGCCGGAACAATGGTCACTCTGAATTGGCAGCTGGCGCCCGACGCGACCGGCTACAAGGTATTCCGCGACGATGTACCCATCACCACTCAGCCGGTTCGAGGCACGTCGCTCGTCGATCAAGGGCTCAAGCCGGGCGTCTATACGTACTCGGTCATCTCGTATTTCGCGGAAGGCGCCGGCGACGTGGAAGGGGAGCTGACGCCACGCCCGAGAATACAAGTGATCCTGAGCCGGTGCTCCTCGCCATGACATATCTATCCAAGTCAAACGGAGGCGGTATGCGGCAAACCGATTCAGCGGTGGCACCGGTCAATCGACGAGCGTTCATCCGCGGCGCATCTCTTCTTACCGCGACCGGCTTGAGCACTCTGGCATTCGGCGACGTGCGCGACCTGCTCGGATTCACCAATGTGATCGGGAAGCAACCCCGCGAGCTCCTGCGCGGGGTGACTCGCCCGTTCAATATCCTCGCCTTCGGTGACTCGATCATGTGGGGGCAGGGACTCACCCAGGACCTCAAGTTCGCGACCCTGGTGAAGAACTGGGTCGCGTCGCAGCTACCTGGGCGCAGCGTGACGCTCCAGAGCTTTGCCCACTCGGGCGCGATCATCCAGCCGAGCCTATCCGCTGCGCAGGATGCCGTGGTTCACGATGGCGAGGTGCCTGAGGACTATCCGTCTATCACAGCACAACTCAGTCGCGCTATCGCCGCCGTTAGCCCTGCCGAAATCGACTTGGTACTCCTTAACGGAGGTGCGAACGACGTCGGTCTTGTTTCGACCATCCTCAATCCTTTCGTGAGCAGCGAGAGCGTGAGCGAGAAAACGCGTGACCGCCTGACAGGACAGATGAATTCTCTGCTGCCGAGAGCGGTCAGTGACTTCCCGAACGCGAAAATCATAGTGCCCGGCTACTACCCGATGATCACAAACGACAGCCCACTTCCTGAGCTCATCGCTCTGTTCGTCGGACTTGGCATCGTCATCCCCGATCCGCTCGCAGATGCGATACTGACGGCGGCATGCCGGGATACGGTGATCCAGCACTCCAGGGCCTTCTTCGCGGAATCGGACGCCGGATTGCGGAGCGCGGTCGACGCCCAGAATACGCGCACGCCGAACCGGTGCGTGTATGCCAGCCCGGGCTTCGCCGGGACCAACGCCTATGGCGCGTCTGACCGGTTCGTGTTCAACGTCCTCGAGCACGATCCAATGTTCGATGCGCGCCAGCCCCAGTGCTCCCAAGCCGGTCAAGGCGGCGTGTCGGAGTGCGCGACGGCATCGGTAGGCCACCCGAATGCGAAGGGTGCGCAGAAGTACGCGAGCGCGATGACAAGCCAGCTCGCACCCTTTGTCCCCAAGTGGCAGGGCCTTCGAACTCTTCGGGCCTGCGTCGATCCAAAGCCGGTGATCGGAGCGGCTGGCAGCTACACCATCTGGGTGGAAGATGCGGAGTCGCGGCTTCCCGTGCAGGCGACTGTCACCGTCGGTACGCAAACGGTGAACGCCAACACGAGCTTCATGCACACTTTCGCGTGCGTGGCGGGCGAAACCGAAACGATACCGTCGACGATGCCAGGAAAGCCGGCCAAGACTGTCACCCTGCCCAAGACGTGCGATGCGATCCTGATCAGCGCGCCCGGATACATCACGCTCCCCGTGCGCTACGCCACCGTCTGAGACTCGAATCGAGCTGGCCCAGGAGGCCTGTCATGCAAGTGCGTATCGTCGTTACCGGGATGGTGGTGGGGATTGCCACCACATTTGTGCACGTGCGGCTCGCGGAGTCGCAGAGTGCGAGGCCGCTCCCCACGCTCGACGCTTTTCTGCAGCAGCACGCAGGGTGCGTGTCCGAGCAGCGCGGAGCCGCGCTCACAGGCACTCGAGCGAAGCTGGTCGGAATGACCCCTCGGGCAAAGGCGCCAGCCAGCGCCGAGCTGACGATCGCACAGAATTTCTCGACCGTCGACCCGAACGGGACTCCGGAGTCATGCGATAACGGCACGAACGGGTATGTCACTGCGCCGCGTGAGCTGCTCGATTGGACGCCGACCGATGCTCCCAATTTCAAAGTCGTCTTGACGGGTTACAGTCCTCCGTCCCGGACCCCCATTTCTAACGAATGGATTCCGCCCCTTCCTGGCTCGGCGGTGGGGATCAACATTGGCGCGAACGAAGGTCGACTCCGTGCCGACCTGCGCATGCCGGCAGGGGTCGGTGATCCCAATCTCAGCCTGTGCCAGGCCGCGGTCGCGTTCGCGGTCGGCAAGACGGCCGATGGCAACGCCTTCGCCGACCTGAGCGTCACGGGCCGACGCGCATTCGCCGCTTTCCGGGCGCAGAGGCCGGACGCGTCCCGCATCATGTCGTGTCTCCAGACGCACCCGTACACGCAGGCGCTGCCTGTCGCCGCACGTCAAACCGCGGCCGATGCAGCGCTCGATCGGGCCTATCGTGTTCTCAATCTGATACGCGCGGGTGGGTGGCCGGTCGCGTGCCCCGAGCGTGCGGCACTTCGCCCGCAGTACATCGCGGTCTCGGGGGAGGATGACCAGCCGCACCGCCCGGTGAACGCGCCGTCGGCCGAGTTTCCACAGTACGATCTCAATGTCACCGTACCGCGGCCCGGCGGACCCCCGTTGGTGGTCCACACGCGCTACATGATTGCGCACACCGTGGTGCCGCAGGGCGCCGAGCGCACGAGCTGTGCGGCCACCGGGCGCACCATCCCCGCCGACCGCACGCCCGTGCTCGCTCCGGACGCCGAGGTGTTCCTCTTCATCCATGGAATGGATTCCCGTCTCGAGGAGGCGATGGATCTCACCCACGTGCTCCACACGCTCGGCCGCCAGCAAGGGCGGAACTTCACCGTCATCGCGATGGATCTTCCGACGAGCGGCTATGCGGACAACATCGACAACACGACCATCGCCCCCCTCGCAGCCGACGGCATGGCGTCGGGATTCGAGGGCCTGGACTGGATCCACAACGGGAATCCCGCCCCGCTCGTCGACTTCGACGAGAACTTCATCGTGTCGTTCGTCAATACGCTCAATCAGTCGGTCCCGGTGGCCAGCCACATCCGGGCGATCATCGGCGGAAGCCTGGGTGGCAACATGGCGATGCGGCTCGGCCGGCCCCGCCCCGATGCCCCCTGGGTCACGAACGTGGTCCCCTGGTCACCCGCTTCCATCTGGCCGTCACTCTCCGACGCCGGAATCAAGAAGGCCGCCCTCGCGGTTCCTTTCCACTGGGCGGGCGGTGACCCGTCGTACCTGCCAGAGACGCCCGGGGCGCGCCGGTCGTTTTTCTACGGCGGGTTCGATTGGCAGAGCAAGATATTCGGCTTTGGCACCCCTGGGGCGGGGCGGCCGCAGTCGGAGTACTGGTATCGCGATAATTTCGCATGCAAAGGTGTTCATCTGCGCCTCGCCCGCATCGACCGCTACGAGACCTACAACAGGAACTTCCGCCTCTGGCACTGGCGGCTCGCCCTGGAGCAGCTGCAGTTCAGCCATCAGCTCCTCAAGCCCGGGACGAATCAGCCGCTGTACCTGTTCAACACCAAGCGCATGCTTCTGATATGCGGTATCGACGACACGGGTGGCGATCTCTGCGCGTCCACGCAAGCCGTTGCACCGAAAATGGTCAACACGCCGGGCGCCGCGCTCTTCCTCACGAACACCGGTCACTCGATCCATAGCGAGCGGCCGAACTTCCTCGCGCGTCACATCGTCGATTTCATCGGGCCGGCACCTCTGAGCATCACCGGCGTACCCGTCGTCACCGTCCCGATGGTCACCACCACCCAGCCGGCGGCTCCCTCCGCTCCGGCCAGGATCAAGGCTCCGCCAAAGGATATCACGGTCCTCGAGAGGGCTCCCAACGCAGCTGTCACCGCCCTTTTGCGCACGCTCGTCGTCCGGGTAGAGCAGGTTGAGGCGACCGACTCTCTGCGCACCATCGTCGTCGTCGCGACCGACTCACAGACCCAGGATCGTGTCGACGGAACCGTAACGATCAATGGCGCTCCGGAGGGCTCCACCGGGGCGAAGATCACCGTGCCCGCGAGGGCGAAGCTGCGCGGCACTGTCAGCGCCAAGGGGTACAACGACGCGCCGTTCACGCCGTGACGAGACGCCGAGAAAGCAGCCACCCAATCAGGGACGTCCCGCGCGAGCGGCTTCCCTGGTTGGGAGGCCCTCGCCAACGGGCTGGCAATCGCAACGCTCCGCGCACTCTTCTCTGTCCCACACTGCTTCCCGAGGTCCACGCATGATCGCGTTTCGGAATGTCCTTACGGCTGTTGGCGCGCTCCTCCTCGCGACTGCCGCTGCGCATGCACAGGGTATGTACGTGACGCCGTCGCGTCACCTGATCAGCGTCGGCTTCGGCGGGGGCGTGAGCGTGCCGGTGAGCGACTACAAGGACGCCTTCAAGAACGGCGTCAACGGAGAAGGATTCGTTCTCGTTCAGCCGCCCGGCGGCCTGCCCGCGCTCCGCTTCAACCTGAGCTACCAGAAATTCAACCTCAAGGACGCGATCGCGCAGGGCGAAGGGGGGGCGCCGAGCGGGAGCAGTCGCATTCTG
This sequence comes from Gemmatimonadota bacterium, assembly GCA_030948255.1. Taxonomy (GTDB): domain Bacteria; phylum Gemmatimonadota; class Gemmatimonadetes; order Gemmatimonadales; family Gemmatimonadaceae; genus JALZAQ01. The sequence goes on along the minus strand of JALZAQ010000003.1, from coordinate 82,467 downwards.
GGTGGGATCGGCGGTCTCTCAATGAATCTGCTCCAGGGGCCGATCAGACCCTATATCACGGCTGGGCTGGGCGCGTTCAACGTGAACACGGTGACGGAGCTGGCGAGCGGCGATCAGTCCGTTTCGTCCACGAATTTCGGCATCGATGGGGGCGCGGGTCTGGCATTGCACATCGGGCGCATCGATGGCTTCGCCGAGGGACACCTGCAGAACGTGTACACCAGGAATGGGGGGCTCACCAATGCGAAGTCGATCCAGTTCATCCCGGTGACATTCGGGATCACGATTGGGCTGTAGTCTGGCGAATTCGTTGCGGCACCCGGCGGCGGAGAAGATCGGAAGTCTCCGCCGTCACATCGCCTTTCTGAGCGCTCCTTCGAGCTTCTGATCTCCGCCGATCCCCGTATACACCACCTTGCCACCCTTGTCGATCACCACCACGTACGAGGTCCCCGGCGCATCGTAGGCCGCCCCCGCATCTCCTTTCGCGTCGTACCAGATCTCGTACGGCAGTCGGTACTTCTGTTTGTAGAGACGCGCGCGGTTGGGCGACTGGTTGAAGGAGACGGCGACTCCGAGGAACTTCACCTTGGCGCCGTACTTTTTCTGCATTGCCAAGAGATGCGGCTCCAGGGCGTGACAGTTCTCGCACCACGCGGCCCAGAACTCGAGGAGCAGCGGCGTCTTGCCGACGAACTGCGCCAGGTCTGCCGGTTTGCCGTCGAGCGTCTGGAGTGCCGCCACCGGCGCCCTGCTTCCCACCGGGATGCCGACGTCCTGCGCTCCGGCGCTGGACACAGCGAGAGCAAGCGCGAGCGCCGCGCCACCGATCAGATCCAATCTCATATCAGCAGTTGCCCCATCTGGATGAGGTAGTACTCGGCCACGCCGAGCATGATGACCGCGAACGCACGCTTGACCCAGACCATCCACTCCCCGGCCCGGGGGAGCGCCGAGATCGTTCCGGAGAAGAGCCCCACCACCACCAGCAGCGTGCTCATTCCGAGCGAGAAGACGAAGAGATAGAGGAAGCCGAGCGTCGCGCTCTTCGTCGTCGCCACCCAGGTGAGCACCGCCGCGAAAACCGGCGCCCCACAGGGCGCCGCGACCAACCCCGATGCGGCCCCCATGCCGAACGCACCGCCCAGACGCCCTCCCGTCTCGAGCGAGCCGGCGCGCTGCACCCAGCTCGCGGGCAGCCGCACCGGCAGTACATCGAGCATCGCGAGCGCGGCCAGGATGAGCAGGTTCGCCATCCCGAAGTACAGCCAGGGATTCGTACTCACGGCGCCGAAGAGCGTTCCCGTCATCCCCGCGAAGAGCCCGAGCGCGGCATAGACGAGCGACAGTCCCAGCACATAGCTCAGCGTCAGCGCGAGCGTCCGGCCGCGCGAGCGCCCAGCCGCGCTCTGCCCGCCCACCACCGCGGCGGTGATCGGGATCATGGGGTAGATGCAGGGCGTGAGGCTGGTCAGCACACCGCCAACGAAAACAAGCGGCAGGGCGGTCATTGGCCTGGTCGAGAGATGCGGCGTCAACTGGCTGAAAAGCTGGCCGGGGTCCATGATCAGGAAAGCTACGAGGACAGGAAGAGTTCCGCTGCCACGCTCACGGCCGGCGCGCCTCTTGCGACCCCGCGCCCCCTCCGCTCCTTGCTCGCCGCCGGATGCCGGCGCAAGCTATTCCTGCGCCGCTACGTCCACCGCCTCCGAGCCTCCGCGTCGTGCCGCCACTTAAAGGGAGAAAATCACCGGCCCACGACGGGGCGCAGGGCGGAGCCGCCCTCGCCATCGAGTGCGTCACGCCCAGCCTCGACGACGGCCGGCATCCCGTCAAGCGCATCATCGGCGACTCCTTTCATCTCAGCGCGGACATCTTCCGCGAGGGGCACGATCTCGTCGCCGCCCGCATCCGCTACCGCTCGCCCGCCGATCGGGAGTGGCGCTACGTCCCTCTCGTCTACGAGTACAACAACGACCGGTGGGGCGGCGGCTTCCCGCTCGACGAGATCGGGCGCTGGGTGTACACCGTGGAGGCCTGGACGGATGTCTTCGCGACGTGGCGCAGCGGTCTGCAGAAGAAGATCGACGCTGGCCAGGACGTCTCCCTCGAGCTGCTCGAGGGTGCAGAGATCGTGGACGCCGCGGCCAACCGCGCCCGCTTCGGCGACATCCGGAACGCCCTCAAGCACGCCGCGGCCACGCTGCGCACAACGGAGCTGGACCAGCGCGAGCGGATGACGGTGGCACTCGCCCCCCAGCTCATCGCGCTCGTCGAGAGCTACCATCTCCCGGCGGATCTGACCACCTACGATCGCGAGCTGGAGATCGTCGTGGATCGGGAGCGCGCGCGCTTCGCTGCCTGGTACGAGATGTTCCCGCGCTCACAGGGTGAGGGCCCGGGCCGGCACGGCACCTTCGCGACCGCCGAGAGCGAGCTCGAGCGGATCGCGGAGCTCGGCTTCGACGTCGTCTATCTCCCCCCGATCCACCCGATCGGCGCGACAAACCGGAAGGGACGCAACAACAGCCTCGAGGCGTCGGCCAGCGACCCGGGCAGTCCGTGGGCGATCGGCGGCGAAGCGGGAGGACACACCGCCGTCGACCCCCGGCTCGGCACGCTGGCCGACTTCGATCGCTTCGTCACCCGTGCCCACAAGCTGGGGATGGAGGTCGCGCTCGACTACGCTCTCCAGTGCTCGCCCGACCATCCCTGGCTCCGCGACCACCCGGACTGGTTCTTCATCCGCGCCGATGGCTCCATCCGCTATGCCGAGAATCCGCCGAAGAAGTACCAGGACATCTATCCGCTCAACCTCTGGTGCGCGGACCGGGCCGGACTCTGGAACGCGTGCAGGGACATCTTCCTCTTCTGGATCTCGTACGGCGTCCACACCTTCCGCGTGGACAACCCGCACACCAAGCCGTTCGCGTTCTGGCGCTGGGTGATCGCGGAGGTGAAGCAGCGGCACCCGGAGGTCATCTTCCTCTCCGAGGCGTTCACCCGACCCAAGCGGATGAAGCACCTCGCGAAGATCGGCTTCACCCAGTCGTATACCTATTTCACCTGGCGCACCGGCGCGAGCGAGCTGGCCGAGTATCTCACCGAGCTCACCCAGTCGCCGATGCGCGAGTACATGAAGGGCAATCTGTTCGCCAACACGCCGGACATCCTCCACGAGTTCCTGCAGCACGGAGGCCGGGCGGGCTTCCGCATCCGCGCGCTCCTCGCCGCGACCCTCTCGCCGCTCTACGGCATCTATTCCGGCTTCGAGCTTCTCGAGAGCGTTCCCCTGCGTGCCGGGAGCGAGGAGTACATCGATTCGGAGAAGTACGCGCTCAAGTATCGCGACTGGAGCCAACCGGACAGCATCGCCGACGACCTCGGGCTGCTCAACCGGATCCGTCGCGAGAACCGGGCGCTGCAGCTCTACGACAACCTGACCTTCCACCCATCCGACAACGACCGGATCCTGTTCTACCGCAAATCCGCGCCGAACGGCCAGAACGATCTCCTGATCGCGGTCAACGTGGATCCCCACTCGGTGCAGGAGAGCACCGTGCACGTGCCGATCGCCGATCTCGGCATCGACCCGGAGGACTCGTACGCGGTCGAGGATCAGCTTACCGGCGCGCGCTACCTGTGGAGAGGATCGCGCAACTACGTGCGCCTCGACCCGCGCGAGCAGGTGGGCCACATCCTCCGCGTCGTCCGGTAGCCGGGGGGGGCGCGACCACGTCATGGCCAACCCGATGGTCACTGAGCCGCTCTGGTACAAGGACGCGGTCATCTACCAGCTCCACATCAAGGCGTTTCGCGACAGCAATCGCGATGGTTACGGGGATTTTCCCGGCCTGATCGACAAGCTCGACTACATCGAGTCGCTGGGAGTGAACTGCCTCTGGCTCCTGCCCTTCTACCCGTCGCCGCTCAAGGACGACGGCTATGACATCGCGGAGTACGAGGCGATCAACCCGCAGTACGGCACGATCGAGGACTTCAGCCGCTTCATGGAGGAGGCGCACCGGCGCGGCATCCGCGTGATCACCGAGCTGGTGATCAACCACACGTCGGACCAGCACGCCTGGTTCCAGCGCGCCCGCTTCGCGCCGCGGGGATCTCCGGAGCGCGACTTCTACGTCTGGAGCGATGATCCGCACAGCTACCGCGATGCCCGGATCATCTTCACCGACACCGAGAAGTCCAACTGGGCGTGGGACAACGAGGCGAACCAGTTCTACTGGCACCGCTTCTTCAGCCACCAGCCGGATCTGAACTTCGACAATCCGGCGGTGCTCGAGGCGGTCACGAATGTCATGCGCTTCTGGCTGCGGCTGGGTGTGGACGGCCTGCGCCTCGACGCAATCCCGTACCTGGTCGAGCGCGAGGGGACCAATTGCGAGAACCTTCCGGAGACACACGTCGTGCTGAAAGCGTTGCGGGCCTCACTCGACGAGGAGTTCCCGGACCGGATCTTCCTGGCCGAGGCGAACCAGTGGCCACCTGACGTGCGTCCGTACTTCGGCGAGGGAAACGAGTGCCACATGGCGTTCCACTTTCCCTTGATGCCGCGCATGTACATGGCGCTGCGGAAGGAGGATCGCACTCCGATCGTCGAGATCATGGCGCGTACGCCCGAGATCCCGCCCAGCTGCCAGTGGGCGATCTTCCTCCGCAACCACGATGAGCTGACGCTCGAGATGGTCACGGACGAGGAGCGCGACTACATGTACCGCGAGTACGCGGCGGACAAACGGGCCCGCATCAACATCGGCATCCGCCGTCGCCTCGCTCCCCTCATGGACAACGGCCGCCGGCAGATCGAGCTGATGAACGCGCTGCTCATGTCCATGCCTGGAACTCCGATCCTCTACTACGGCGATGAGATCGGGATGGGCGACAACTACTACCTCGGCGACCGGAACGGAGTCAGGACGCCGATGCAGTGGAATGCGTCGTGGAACTCCGGATTCTCCGAGGCCGACAGCGCCGCGTTGTACAGCCCGGTGATCGTGGATCCGCCGTACGGTTATCAAGGGATCAACGTCACGGCGCAGGAGCGCACGCAGACGTCGCTCCTCCGCTGGATGCGCCGGCTGATCAAAGTGCGGCAGAAGTACCGGGCGTTCGGTCGTGGGAACTTCGAGCCGCTGGATCCGGCGAATACGCGGGTGCTGGTCTTCCTCCGGTGCCACGAGGAGGAGAACATCCTCTGCGTGAATAACCTCTCGCGCTACGCCCAGTTCGTGGAGCTGGATCTGTCGCGCTTCAGCGGATGGACGCCGGTCGAGCTCTGGAGCGAGCAGCCATTCCCGCGCGTCGAGGAGCATCCGTATCTGCTGACGCTCGGTCCGCACAGCGTGCTCTGGTTCAGACTCACCGCTCCCTCCGCAGCCCGGCCCGTCGCGAGGTGACGGCCGCCAGCGAATCGCTCACCCTTCGGGTGGACGGCGGGCTGGAGCGGGCGCTCGAGCCGGCGACGCTCGCCCGACTCGAGTCCGCCCAGCTGCTGCGCTTCCTCGGTGGGCGACGGTGGTTCGGGGCCAAGGGACGCGCGCTCCGGTCGGCGCGAATCGACGCCGTCGCGCCGCTCGGCGCCGCGATGGAGTCGGCGGTCGTCGCGCGCGTCGAGGTTTCGGCGGGCGATGGCGAGCTGCTGCACTACCAGCTTCCCCTCATGGTCCGGGCCGAAGAGCGCGGCGCCCGATCCTCGCCGCCGGTGCTCGCGCGCGTCGAATCCGGCTCGGAGAGTGGCGTCCTCATCGACGCGCTGGACGATCCGGCATTCCGGCTCGCACTCGCCCGCGCCTTCGCGCGGGGAGGCTCGTTCGGCGCCAGCGATCTCCGCTGGGTGATCGAGCCGGTCGCCGGCTCTGGCGCGCCATCCTTCGGCGAGGCGACGGCGACTCGCGTCGGCGCCGCGGAGCAGAGCAACAGCTCCATCATCATCGGCAAGGAGGCCATCCTCAAGCTCTTCCGGCGGCTGGAGCCAGGAGAGAACCCCGATGTCGAGATCGGACGCTTTCTCGCCGCCCACACCCGGTTCCGGAACACGCCCGCTCTGCTGGGCACGATGCGGCTCGAGGGCGCCAGCAGCGCGGCGACCGCGGGGATGCTGCAGCGGTTTCTTCCCGCATCCACCGACGCGTGGAGCCACGCGCTCTCGACGCTGCGACCGTACCTCACGTCGCCCGCGAACCGGGAGCTCCCGATCTCGTTCACCGACGAGGCGCGCGATCTCGGCCGCGTGACTCGGCAGCTGCACGAGGCGCTAGCCTCCGGTCCGGCCGATTCCGGGTTCACTCTCGAGCGCGCCACGGTCTCGGACGTGGAAGGGTGGGCAAGCGCGACCCGAGGGTCCATAGCGGCCGGATTCGATCTGCTGCGCGATCGGGTCGCCGCAGGAAGCGAGCTCGACCGGCACGCGCTGGGCATGGCTCGCGCCCTGCTGGAGCGCCAGGCCGCCACCGCCGCCCGCGTCGAGGAGATCGAGGAAGCCCTCGGCGACGACCTGGGCGCGCGCATTCGCCATCACGGGGACTACCATCTCGGGCAGGTTCTGCGCGCGAGTGATGGGCGGTTCATGGTGATCGACTTCGAAGGGGAGCCCGCCCGACCGCTCGAGCAGCGCCGCCGCAAGGCGAGCCCGCTGCGCGACGTGGCTGGAATGCTCCGATCATTCGCGTATGCCGCCGCCAGCGCCACCATGGAGGCCGGCGGGGTGGGCACCAGCGCAGTGATCGAAACGCGCGCGGCGCGATGGGAGCGCGATGTACGGCAGCGATTCCTGGATGCGTATCTCGCACCGCCCTCCGCCGGAGACGGCGCGGTCCCCCATCTCCTTCCGGACAGCGCCGAGGACACGCTTCACCTCCTCACGCTGTTCGAGATCGAGAAGATGTTTTACGAGCTGTCGTACGAGATCGACAATCGACCCAACTGGGCATGGATCCCCATGCGCGGCATCGCCCGCCTCTTCTGATGGCTACGACTCCTATCCGTCCGCCATGGTCGCTCCAGCGCGGCGCGGCCGTAGTCGAGGACGGTGTACGCTTCGAGCTCTGGGCCCCGCGAGCCGAGCGGGTGTCGGTGCGTCTCTGCTGCGGCGAGGCTGCGGGGACGTACGCGATGGCGCGACGTGAGGCCGCGACCGGGGTCCATGACGTCGTGGTTCACGGGGCCTGTGCCGGCGATGACTACCAGCTCGTGCTCGATGGCGACAAGGTGCGCCCCGATCCGGTGAGCCGCTGGCAGCCGTATGGCGTCCACGGCGCGTCGCGGGTGTCCGATCCGTCGAGCTTTCACTGGCGGGACATCGGCTGGACCGGGCGCGCGATGGCCGACCTCATTCTCTACGAGCTGCACATCGGCACCTTCAGCGACGAGGGAACCTTCGACGGTGCGATCGCCCATCTCGAGAGCCTCTGCGACCTCGGTGTCACCGCGATCGAGATCATGCCGGTCGCCGAGTTTCCGGGCGCTCGCAACTGGGGCTACGACGGCGTGTCGCTCTACGCCCCGCACGGCGCCTATGGCGGACCGGACGCTCTGCGCCGACTGGTGGACGCCGCGCATCGCGCCGAGCTCGCGGTGATTCTCGACGTCGTCTACAACCACGTCGGCCCCGAGGGGAACTACCTCGGCGACTTCGGCCCGTATTTCAGCCAGAGTTATCGCACGCCCTGGGGCGATCCGGTGAACTACGACAGCGCGGGCAGCGACGAGGTGCGACGCTTCGTCGTGGACAACGCCCTGTACTGGGTGACGGAGTTTCACTTCGACGGGCTTCGCCTGGACGCGGTCCACGCCATCTACGACTTCGGCGCGCACCACATCCTTCAGGAGATCGGCGAGGCGGTGCACGCGCAGGGGGAGCGCTTGGGCCGCAGCATCGTCGTCATCGCCGAGAGCGATCTCAACGATCCGCGGCTGCTGCGGCCCGCGGAGCGCGGCGGGATGGGCCTCGATGCCCAGTGGAGCGATGACTTCCACCATTCGGTTCACGCCCTCCTCACCGGCGAGCGACGGGGCTACTACGCCGACTTCTCCGGTGTGGACGCGGTAGCCAAAGCCTTGGAGGAGCGCTTCGTCTACGATGGGATTCATTCGGAGCACCGTCGCCGGCGGCATGGAGCGCCGGCGCTGGACGTGCCCGCCGACCACTTCGTGATCGCGCTCCAGAACCACGATCAGGTGGGGAATCGCGCCGCCGGGGACCGGTTGGCCTCTCTCCTCTCACCCGCCCAGCTCCGGCTCGCCGCGGCGCTCCTGCTTCTGTCTCCGTACGTTCCCCTCCTCTTCATGGGAGAAGAGTACGTGGAGACGAGCCCGTTCCTGTACTTCGTGAGCCACGGCGACGCCCAGCTTGTGGAGTCGGTCCGCAGGGGACGCCGCGAGGAGTTCGCGAGCTTCGGTTGGGAGGGGGATGTGCCGGACCCGCAGGACGAGCGCACCTTCCTCCGCTCGAAGCTCAAGCGCGGGGCGCTGTGCGATTTCGAGCACGCCGCCATTCGCCAGCTCTACCGCGCCCTGATCCACCTTCGCCGAACCGAGCGAGCGCTGCGTCCCGGGAGCGCGACGGTGCGCGTGCGACACGACGCAGCGGGGTGGATCGCGCTGGAGCTGCGCCCCGATCATGGTCGCGATCTGGTGGCGCTCTTCAATCTGTCTGCCCAGCCGCGATCGGTGCCGCTGCGAGCGCGAGGCGAGACTCGCGCCGGTTCGCTCGAGCTCGTCCTCGACACCGAGCATCCGCAGTACGGCAGCCCCCGGCCGGCACCGAACGATCATCCCACGCACAGCATCGAGGACGACGACGTGACGGTCCCCCCGCATGGCGCACGGCTCTATCGCGCGCTGGAGAGTCGGTGATGCGTGTCTGGCCGGGAGAGCCCTTCCCCCTCGGTGCGACCTGGGATGGCGAGGGAGTCAACTTCGCGCTCTTCTCGGAGAATGCCACCGCGGTGGATCTCTGCCTGTACGAGTCGGCCGGCGATGCGAGCGAGAGCGAGAAGATCCGGCTCCCAGAGCGGAGCGATCAGGTGTGGCACTGCTATCTCCCCGACGTCCGGCCCGGTCAGCTCTATGGCTATCGCGTGCACGGACCCTACGCTCCGGAGGAGGGACACCGCTTCAACCCGGCCAAGCTGCTGATCGACCCCTATGCGAAGGCGATCAGCGGAGCGATCGGCTGGAGCAACGCGCTGTTCGCCTATCGGGTGGGCGGCGAGCGCCAGGATCTCGAGCCGGATCCAAACAACAGCGCAGGCGGAGTTCCCAAATCGGTGGTCATCGACAACGCTTTCACCTGGGGCGAGGACCGGCCGCTCCGGACTCCCTGGAACCGGACACTCATCTACGAGTGTCACGTGAAGGGGATGAGCATGCGGCATCCCAAAGTTCCGGAGCGGCTGCGGGGCACGTACCTCGGTCTCGCGTCGGACCCCATCATCGACCATCTCCTCTCACTCGGGATCACCGCCGTCGAGCTGCTGCCGGTGCACCAGTTCGTCGTGGATCGCCACCTCGCCGAGCGCGGCCTCACCAATTACTGGGGGTACAATTCGATCGGCTTCTTCGCTCCCGACGTTCGCTATTCCACCAAGGCCCTCGGCAACCAGGTGGTCGAGTTCAAGTCGATGGTGAAGACGCTCCACTCCGCTGGCATCGAGGTCATCCTCGACGTCGTGTACAACCACACGGGGGAGGGCAACCACCTTGGCCCGACGCTGTCGCTGCGCGGCATCGACAACCGCGCGTACTACCGGCTCGACCCGATCACGCCACGCCTCTACACCGACTTCACCGGATGTGGCAACAGCCTGAACATGCAGCATCCGCGCACCATCCAGCTCATCATGGACAGCCTCCGCTATTGGGTGACCGAGATGCACGTGGACGGGTTCCGCTTCGATCTCGCCCCCGTGCTCGCGCGTGAGCTCCTCGAGGTGAACCGGCTGAGCGCGTTCTTCGATATCATTCATCAGGATCCGGTGCTGTCGCGCGTGAAGCTGATCGCCGAGCCGTGGGATATCGGCCCGGGAGGATACCAGGTGGGAAACTTCCCGGTGGGATGGGCCGAATGGAACGGCAAGTACCGCGACGCCGTCCGCCACTTCTGGCGCGGCGATCCTGGGGTGGTGCCGGAGCTGGCGTCGCGGCTCTCCGGAAGCGCCGACATCTATGCCCACACCGACCGCTCACAGTACGCGAGCGTCAACTTCATCACCGCCCATGACGGCTTCACGCTCACCGACCTGGTGACCTACGAGCAGAAGCACAACGAGGCAAACGGCGAGGAGAATCGCGACGGCCACGATGACAACATCAGCAGCAACTGGGGTGCGGAGGGCCCGACGAGCGACTCGAAGATCCTCGAGCTGCGGGCGCGCGCCCGGCGCAACTTCCTCGCCACGCTGATCCTGTCGCAGGGCGTGACGATGCTGTCGCACGGCGATGAGATCGGCCGCACCCAGCGAGGCAACAACAACGCCTACGCGCAGGACAACGAGATCGGCTGGGTGGACTGGAATCTGGACGCGGAGCAGCAGAAGCTGCTGGCGTTCACGCGAAAGCTGGCCTCGATCAGCAAAGCCAATCCGGTTCTACGCCGCCGCCATTACTTCACTGGCAAGGCGGTCGGTGAGGGGCAGAAGGATCTGACTTGGCTGCGCGCCGATGGCCAGGAGATGACCGAAGCCGACTGGAGTGCTCCGGGCAACCGAGTGCTCGGCATGCTCATCGACGGGGATGCCACCGATGAGACGGATCTACGCGGCCGCCCGGTGAAGGGCGACTCCCTGCTGCTGATGGTCAACGGCGGGGACGCAGAGGTGGAGTTCCGCGTACCCCCGCTCGGGCATCGCGCGGGGCATTGGGCGGAGCTGATCGATACCGCGCACGGCGAGCACGTCGTCGTGCGCGCGGGCGCAGTGCGACTCGCGCCCCATTCCCTCATCCTGCTCCGCCACGGCAGCGATCGTCGCACGGCGGCCGATATCCCGGGGATCCCTGCTCCCATCCCCACCCTCACTCCTCCGGTGGGCGGTCCGGTTCTGTGACGCGAGGACCGCGCAAAGGAGGGAAGGGCAAGCGCGTGGCGACGCTCCAGCCCGCTCCCCAGACGCCGCGGGACGAGATCGTCCGACTCCTCGCCGGCGAGCACTCCGAGCCACACGCGCTGCTCGGAGCGCATCCGTCGCGCGACAAGGGAGAGGGCGTCGTCATTCGTGCCTTCCATCCCGATGCGGTCGCGGTCGATCTGCTGCTCGCCGATGGCAACCCAGTCCCGCTCGGGCGCATCGAGGGCGGGCTCTTCGGCGTGATGCTCCCCGACGTCACGCTTCCTCTTCACTACTCGCTCCGCTTTCGATTCTCCGACGGCGCGAGCTGGGAGCGCGGCGATCCCTACCGCTTCCTGCCGAGCATCGGTGAGGTGGACCTGCACTTGTTCAACGAGGGCACCCACCGCCGTCTCTGGGAGAAGCTCGGCGCGCATCCCCGGCGGCTCGACGGCGAGGAGGGAGTGGCGTTCGCCGTGTGGGCGCCCAATGCCCGCCGCGTGAGCGTGATCGGCGACTTCTGCCGATGGGATGGCCGGCTGCTCCCGATGCGACGGCTCGGGTCGTCCGGAGTGTTCGAGCTGTTCGTGCCCGGCGTCACCCCGGGCATGGCGTACAAGTACGAGATTCTCACGCACGACGGCGTGCTGCGGGTGAAAACCGACCCGTTCGCATTCGCGATGGAGCTGCCTCCGGACACGGCGTCCATCGTCGCTCGCAGCGAGCACCAGTGGGGCGACGACGGATGGATGCGATCACGGGCGTCGCGAGATCCGGCGCGCGAGCCGATGCTCATCTACGAGATGCACATCGGCTCCTGGGCCCGCGTGCCCGAGGAGGGGCATCGATGGCTCACCTATCGCGAGATCGCGCCCCGGCTCGTGGCCCATCTCGCGCACCTCGGCTTCACGCACGTCGAGCTGCTCCCGGTGAGCGAGCACCCGTTCACGGGCTCGTGGGGATATCAGGTGAGCGGCTACTACGCGCCCACCGCCCGCCACGGCTCTCCCGACGACTTCCGCTACTTCGTCGACTGCTGCCATCAGGCCGGTATCGGCGTGATCGTGGACTGGGTGCCGGCCCACTTTCCTAAAGATGACTTCGCCCTCCGCCGCTACGATGGCACCGCGCTGTTCGAGCACGAGGATCCGCGGCTCGGCGAGCACCCCGACTGGGGCACGCTGATCTTCAATTACGGCCGGAAGGAGGTGAGCAACTTCCTCATCGCCAACGCCCTGTTCTGGCTCGAAGAGTACCACGTGGATGGCCTGCGCGTGGATGCGGTCGCCTCCATGCTCTATCTGGACTACAGCCGCAAGCCCGGCGAATGGCTGCGCAATCGCCATGGCGGACGCGAAAATCTGGACGCGATCGACTTTCTCCGGACGATGAACGAGACCGTGCACGCCGAGCAGCCCGGCTGTCTCACGATCGCCGAGGAATCCACCTCCTGGCCGGGCGTGACCCACCCCGTGTCGTCCGGAGGACTCGGCTTCAGCTTCAAGTGGAACATGGGATGGATGCACGACACGCTGGAGTACTTCGCGAAGGATCCCGTCCACCGCCGCCACCACCAGGACCGGCTGACCTTCGCGATGATGTACGAGTACAGCGAGCGCTTCATCATGCCGCTCTCGCACGACGAGGTCGTACATCTGAAGAAGACGCTGCTGCTCAAGATGCCCGGTGACCGCTGGCAGCGGTTCGCCAATCTGCGGCTGCTGCTGGCCTACCAGTACACGCGACCAGGCAAGAAGCTGCTGTTCATGGGGTCGGAGATCGGCGCGGAGCGCGAGTGGAACCACGACCTGAGTCTCGACTGGCACCTCCTCGAGGATCCGATGCACGCCGGACTCGCGGCCTTTCTCGCCGAGCTGGGCGCGCTCTACCGCTCCAGCCCGCCTCTCTGGAAGCTCGATCACGAGCCGGACGGCTTCCGGTGGATCGATCTCTCGGACCGGGATAACTCGGTGCTCTCCTACGCGCGAAGCGATGGGCGCGACCACGCGGTGGTGGTGCTCAACCTCACACCGGTTCCGCGCGAGAATTATCGGGTAGGCACTCCCGCTGCAGGTGCATACGTGCAGCGACTCTCGAGCGACGCCTCCCGCTTCGGCGGTAGCGAGCTGCGCACGCCGGAGCGCGTGGATGTCGAGCCGTCCCCCTTCCACGGGTTCCCGCAGTCGATCCGGCTTACCCTCCCCCCGCTGGGCGCGCTGATCCTCACTCCCGACACGGGATGAGCATGTGACGGCATCGCCGCTGCGCCAACTCGCGGAGCGGATGGGCATCATCCGCGAGTACCTCGATCAGACCGGCACAGAGCTTCGGGAGACGAGTGACGACACGCGCATCGCCCTGCTCGCGGCGATGGGACTGGACGCCTCCAGCGATGCAGCGGCCAGCCGGGAGTTGGACCAGCTGGAAACGCTCGAGCGCGAGCGAATGCTCGAGCCGGTGCGGGTCGTGCGCGCCGATTCCGGAGATCGCCATCTGGCGCGCGTGCACGTTCCGGGCGGCTCCGCTCGGGTGGAGTGGCGCACGGAATTGCTGCTCGAAGGGGGCGACACGCGCACGGACGCGGGAACGGCGATCGCCTCGCGCGACCACGCGGATCTTCCGATCGCAGCCCCGCTCCTTCCGGGCTATCACCGGCTCCGCGTCTCCCTCTCGGCAGGCGGAGAAGCGCGGCAGGCCGAGCAGTCGCTCATCATCACGCCCTTCCGGTGCCCGGATCCGGCCGAGCTTGGCGGCGGCGTCTTCGGCATCACGGCGAACCTGTATACGCTGCGAGGCCGACGCAACTGGGGTGCGGGCGACATGGGTGACCTGGCGATGCTCGCCGAGTGGAGTGGCAGCGTCGGTGCGCACTTCGTGGGGGTCAACCCTCTCCACGCGCTGCACAACCGCGGCGGCGACATCAGCCCGTACAGTCCCATCAGTCGTCTGTTCCGAAACGTTCTCTACCTCGAGATGGAAGCGATTCCCGACCTGGTGGAGTGCGCGGCGGCGCGCGAGCTGCTCTCCTCGCCGGGCTTCCAGAGTGAGCTGGCGCGTCTTCGTGACAGCGGTGACGTGGAGTACGAGCGGGTGATGGCACTCAAGCGGCCGCTGCTCGATCTGCTCCATCGCAGCTTCATCGAGGGCCATCGGGACCGCGGTACCGCGCGCGGGGAGCGCTATCGGAGCTACGTGACATCGCAGGGTGAGGCGCTGCAGAACTTCGCGACCTGGATGGCGCTGCACGAGCACGTGAAGTCGCAGGCGGGGGAGGGGAATGGGCAAGGCTGGCCGGCCGCATTCCGGCAGCCGCGCTCCCGGGCCGTACTCGAGTTTCGCGATGCGAACGCCGACGCAGTGGACTTTCATCGCTACCTGCAGTTCGAGCTCGACCGCCAGCTCGCCGATGTCGCGGCCCGAGCGAAGCGCGCCGGCCACCGAATCGGGATCTATCAGGACCTCGCGATCGGCTCCGCGCCCGGCGGCTCCGATGTCTGGGCTTTCCCCGATCTCTTCATCCGGGGCGCGGCCATCGGCGCTCCCCCCGATCCGCTGTGCGAGTCGGGGCAGAACTGGGGGCTCCCACCACTCGACCCGCGCCAGCTTACGCATCACGGCTACGACTACTGGATACGTCTCCTGCGCGCATCGCTGGCGAACGCGGGCGCCCTCCGCATCGATCACGTGATGGGACTCTTCCGCCAGTTCTGGATTCCCGAAGGGCTGACCGGACGCGAGGGAGCGTATGTCCGATTCCCGTCCAGCGACCTGCTGGGCATCCTCGCCCTCGAGGCCACACGCCACGGGGCGTTCGTCGTCGGCGAGGATCTCGGGACGGTGCCCCCCGACGTGCCGCCGGCACTGGCCGAGCGCAACATTCTCTCCTCGCGGGTGCTCTACTTCGAGCGCGACGGCGCCGCCTTCACGCCGGCCAGCCGATATCCTCGCCTCGCGCTCGCCACCGCAAACACCCACGACATGACGACGCTCGCCGGCTTCTGGAGCGGTCGCGACATCGAGCTCTGTCAGGCGACCAGCCCCGAGACATCCCGGAGCGAGGCGAGAAGAGAGCAGGCCCTCGAGACGCGGGAACAGGAAAAGAAGGAGCTGCTGGCTCGCCTCGTCGCCGATGGCGCGCTGAATCCAGCGTCCACGCCGCCGCCCATCGCCGAGCTGTGCGGCGCGGTACACGATTTTCTCTGCCGCACGCCATCGGAGATGGTCGGGCTCTCCCTCGACGACATCGCTGGTGAGGTCGAGCCCGTCAACATGCCGGGTGTGCCGGCCGAGGGATACCGGAGCTGGACCCGGAGGATGCATCTCGCGGTGGAGGAGCTGTGGAGCGACCCGGGGGTGCGAATCGCCCTCGGGAGCTGCGCGAGCGCGCGCCGTCTTCCCGATGGCTGAGCGAGCGCTCCTCGCGACCTACCGGCTGCAGCTCACAACCGATTTCGGCTTCGCTCAGGCGCGCTCGCTCGTCCCGTACCTGCACGCTCTCGGGATCTCCCATGTCTACTGCTCTCCGATCACCCGCGCGCGGCCAGGCAGCACCCATGGCTACGATGTCGCGGACCCCCGCGAGCTGAATCCCGAGCTGGGCGGCGAGGAAGCATTCCGCGCTCTTGGGGCCGAGCTGCACGCGCACGGGATGGGCATGCTGGTGGACATCGTGCCGAACCACATGGGGACCGGCGACGCCAACCCGTACTGGATGGACGTGCTAGAGAAGGGTCAGGCGTCGCGCTACGCGGCCTGGTTCGACATCGACTGGCTCGCTCCGGAGAACCGACTGCGCGGCCGGGTGCTCCTGCCGGTACTCGGAGCCAGCCTGCGCGATGTCGTGGCTCGCGGCGAGCTCACCCTGGCGTACGAGGGCGGGCGCTTCATGCTGCGCTATCTCGAGCAGCGCTTCCCGGTGAACCCGGCCACGCTGCCGGCCGCGCTCCGCCTCGCGACAACAGATGGCGACGACACAGATGTTCGCGAGCTCGAGGACATTGCTCACGGAGCGAGCACGCCCCATCGCCTGCTCTCATTGCTCCGGAAGCAAGCCTACCGGCTCGCGCCCTGGCAGAAGGCGAGACGGATCAACTATCGCCGCTTCTTCGACATCAACGAGCTCATCGCGCTGCGGGTCGAGGACCCTGCGGTGGTGGCGGAGACACACGAGCTCATCCTCTCGCTCGTCGGCGACGGCAGCGTGGACGGCCTCCGGGTGGATCACGTCGACGGCCTGCTCGATCCGCTCGCGTACCTTCACCATCTGCGCTCAGCGATCGGCACCCTGCCGCTCGTGGTGGAGAAAATCCTGTCGTCCGGCGAGCGCCTGCGTGACGAGTGGCCGGTGGACGGCACCACCGGCTACGAGTTCCTGAACGAGCTCGAGTCACTCTTCGTCAGTCCGTCTGGACGCGACCGCATTGACGAGCGATACCGCGCTCTCACCCGCACCCGCGAGACCTTCGAGGAAACGGCGCTACGCGGCAAAATCCTCATGCTCCGAGGCGCGCTGGCGCCTGACGTGAGACGACTCACCCGGCTCCTGCTCCCGATTGCGCGCCGCGAACCCGCTGGCGGCGAGATCTCGCGGGCGCGGCTCGGCCGCGCGATCGTGCTGCTCATCGCCTGTCTTCCGGTGTATCGCAGCTACCTGGGCGAAGCGGATGAGCGGCACCGCGACGACCGGCGCGTTATCGAGGTCGCGCTCCAGCGCGCGCTCGCGCTTGGCGACGCGGACGAGACCGCTCTCAGCTGGGTGGCCGGTGTGCTCCTCGGCGCGCCGGTTGGCGGCGCCGATCGCCTTCGCTTCGCGCAACGCTTCCAGCAGGTGAGCGGTCCCGCGACGGCCAAAGGCGTGGAGGACACGGCGCTCTACCGCTACGTCCCGCTGCTCTCGCTCAACGAGGTCGGGGGCGCTCCCGACCGCTCGCTCGCGAACGCGGCCAGCGCACTCCATGCCGCGAACGCTGAGCGCGCCGCGCGATGGCGGCGAATGCTGCTCGCCACCGACACCCACGACACCAAGCGAGGCGCCGACGTGCGGGCGCGCATCGATGTGCTGTCGGAGATGCCGGAGGCGTGGGCGCGCGAAGTCGCGAAATGGCGGCGTCTCAACCGGCCGCACCGCCAGCGCATAGCCGGTCACGCCGCCCCGGACGCATCCACGGAGTGGATGCTGTACCAGACGCTCGTCGCTCTCTGGCCGCTCGGCAAGCCCGATCTACCCGCCATCCGCGATCGCGTGCGGGAGTACGCGCTCAAGGCGATCCGCGAAGCGAAGCGTCGCACGAGCTGGATCGAGAAGAACGCCGCCTTCGAGGAGGGCGTGACCGCGTTCGTGGACGCGATTCTCGACTCCGCTCGCTCGCGGCCCTTCCTGGACGCGATCGGACAATTCGCCGCGCGAATCGCGCCGGCCGGATTCTGGAACTCCCTCTCGGCGGCGCTCATCCATGCGACCGCGCCCGGCATACCTGACATCTATCAGGGGTGTGAGCTGTGGAGCTCGTCTCTCGTGGACCCCGACAACCGCCGCCCGGTTGACTTCGAGCAGCGGCGCCGGCTCCTGGACGCGCTTCCGCAGAAGGACGCGACAGTCACGCCGGAGTGGTGCCGCGACGCTCTCGCTCGGCCCGAGGATGGTCGGCTCAAGCTGCTCGTGCTGCATCGGTCGCTGCTGGCGCGGCGCGCTGAGCCGGCGCTCTTCTCGGCGGGGGACTATCTGCCGCTGGCTGCATCCGGCGAGAGGGAGGATCATCTCTTCGCCTTTGCGAGGGTGCACGAGAGGCAGGCCGCGATCGTCGTCGCGCCGCGCCTTACTCTGGGGCTCGCTTCTGGCGGGGGGGCGCCGATCGGAGAGGCGGTGTGGGGCGACAGCAGCGTGATGCTGCCTGCGTCGCTCGCAGGCCGGCAATGGCGCTCTGCTCTCACCGGTCGTGAGCTGGACGTCTCCCGGCGCCAGACTTTTCGCGTCGCCGAGCTGCTGGCCGACCTTCCGGTAGCCTTCCTGATGTGCGGAGACGAAGGCCGGAGAGGCGGGTCGGTAGCCTCATGACCGGCGTCCGGATAACTTTCAGCCCGTGAATAGCTCGCCGATCGCTTACTTCTCGATGGAGATCTGCCTCGAGCAGGCCATTCCGACCTACAGCGGCGGACTGGGCGTGCTGGCGGGTGACACCCTTCGGTCGGCGGCGGACCTCGAGGTCCCCATGACCGGCGTGACGCTGCTGCACAGGAAGGGATACTTCCGGCAGCAGCTCGACGGCGCGGGCGCGCAGAGTGAGATCCCCACCAACTGGCGCCCCGAAGACTTTCTCGAGCTGCTCCCGCCAGTGGTCTCGGTGCTGATCGACGGGCGGAAGGTCCTGGTTCGCGCCTGGCGCTACAGCGTGCGCGGGGTGACCGGCCACGAGGTGCCGGTGCTGCTGCTCGACACCGGGATCCCGGAGAACAGCGAGTGGGATCGCGCGCTCACCGATCAGCTCTACGGGGGCGACGCCCATTACCGACTCTGCCAGGAAGTCGTGCTCGGCATGGGCGGGGCGGCGGTGCTGCGTGCTCTCGGTTACGACGCCCGGGACGTGCACTACCACATCAATGAAGGACACTCTGCGCTGCTCACCCTCACGCTCCTGGAGCGGCGGATCGCCGGCCGGCCCACCAGCGAGGTGACGGCGCATGACATCGAGGCCGTTCGGCAACAGTGCGTGTTCACGACGCATACTCCGGTGCCCGCCGGCCACGACCGGTTCACCCTCGACGAAGTGCGGAAGGTGCTCGGCGACGAGCACGTGCGATTGCTCGAGGCCGCCGGCTGCCTCGATGCCGACGGCCTGAACATGACCTTCCTCGCTCTTCGATTCACGCGCTTCGTGAATGGCGTGGCGATGCGGCACCGCGAAGTGTCACGCGGCATGTTCCCGATGCACGCCATCGACTCGATCACGAACGGCGTGCACGCGGTCACCTGGACGTCGCGCCCCTTCCGTGATCTGCTGGACCGGCGCATCCCGGAATGGCGGCGCGACAATCTCTATCTGAGATACGCGGTGAGCGTCCCGCTCGAGGAGATCGAGGAGGCGCACGCGGTGGCGAAGAAGGATCTGCTGCAGGAGGTCGAGCGCCGTCATGGCGTCCGCCTCGACCCGAAGCTCCTCACGCTGGGGTTCGCACGGCGGGCCACCCCGTACAAGCGCGCCAATCTCATCTTCAGCGACATCGAGCGGCTCCGCGCGATCGCAAAGAATACCGGCCCTCTCCAGATCCTGTTCGCCGGCAAGGCGCATCCCCAGGACGGGGGAGGGAAGGAGCTGATCCGCCGGATCTTCGGCGCTGCCGGCCAGCTCGGTCGCGATGTCCGCGTGATCTATCTGGAGAACTATGAGATGGCGCTCGCCTGCAAGCTCGTCGCCGGCGTTGACCTCTGGCTCAACAATCCGAGAAAGCCGCTGGAGGCATCGGGCACGAGCGGGATGAAGGCGGCGCTGAACGGGGTGCCCTCGCTGAGCGTGCTCGATGGGTGGTGGATCGAGGGGCACCTGGAAGGGGTGACCGGCTGGGCGATCGGCAACAGCAGCGCGACCGCCGCGGACGATGCGGCCGACGCCAACGATCTGTACGTCAAGCTGGAGCAGGTGATCCTGCCGCTCTTCTACGCACTTCCGGACGGCTATGCGGAGGTCATGCGGAACGCGATCGCGGTCAACGGGTCGTTCTTCAACACCCAGCGCATGGTCTCGCAGTATCTGCACAACGCGTACTTTCCGGCGACCACGCAGACGCCGGTGAACAGCATGGTCGCGGTCGAGGTGCCGTAGCAACCGCTACTGAACCTCCGGCAGCGGCGCGGCGGCCGGACCGTTGAGTACCTCGCCGTAGGGATCGAAGCGCGAGCCGTGGCAGGGGCAGTCCCACGACTTCTCCATCGCGTTCCAGTGCACGATGCATTTGAGGTGCGGGCACACCGCCGAGCGCTCGTGCAGCTCCCCAACCCGATCGCGGTAGGTGGCGACGAGGTGAAGCCCGTGGCGCAGCACCGCCCCTTCGCCCGGCATGATCTCGCGCACCGACGGCGCGTCGCCCGGCTTGAGGAAGTCCGCGTACTGCAGCGCCGCTTTGAGGTTCTCCAATTTGCCGTTAGAGTGCCACCTCCGGCTGACGGTCGAACTCGAGCACGACGACGGAGCAGATCGGATCGGGCGGCTGCGGCGGGAGAGTGACGACCACTCCGGCGTCGGTGAGGTGCGTCGCCAGGGCAGCGCGCGCGGGGTCGACCAGGAGGCGGGCGAGCCTCACCGGAGTGCGCAGCTTCGGGAGCAGGATCTCCGACGACCAATCGGTGATGAACAGATTGAGTCGGTTGACCTGCGCCGTGACTCGGAAGCTCGTCTGCGCGAAAGGGGTTGCCGCCGAGCCGTAGATCGCCTCGCCGTTCACCCGCATCCATCGGCCGATCGCGCGCAGCCTCTCGACGCTCTCGTCGGGGAAGGTCCCGTCCGCCTTCGGCCCGATGTTGAGCAGCAGGTTGCCCCCCTTGGAGGCCGTCTCGACGAGCAGCGCGATCAGCTGTGGCACCGACTTGAAGTCGTGGTCGTGGCTGTTGTAGCCCCAGTTCCTGTTCATCGTGATGCACGACTCCCAGTCCACGCCCGGCAACCCGGTGGCGGGGACCTCCTGCTCGGGGGTGCGAAAGTCCCCGAGCGGATCGGTGATCGGCACCGGCGACCATCCCTCCACGCGGTTGTTCACGATGACGCTCGGCTGAAGCGCCCGACATTGCGCGTAGAGCGCTTTTCCAAGCTCGTGCGTCCAGGTGCCCTCCCACTGACCGTCGAACCACATCACGCCAATGTCGCCGTAGCTCGTCAGCAGCTCGCGCACCTGACCGTGCAGATGATCCACGTAGCGAGAATAGTGCGCGCCATCCACCGGGCGGCTCTCCCCTTCCCAGTCGCGGCGAGGCAGGTAGTCGGGGTGGTGCCAGTCCATGATCGAGTGGTACCAGCATTGCCGCAGCCCGTGCCGACGGCAGGCTACCGCCATCTCGCGCATGATGTCCCGCTTGAACGGGGTGGACATCACGTCGAAGCGGGTGAGCTTCGAGTCGAACAGACAGAAGCCATCGTGGTGCTTGGTGGTGATCGTGACGTACTTCATCCCCGCTTCCCGGGCGAGCGAGACCCAGCCGTCGGCATCGAACGCCGTCGGGTTGAAGCGTTGCACCAGCCGGTCGTACTCGGCGAGCGGGATGTGCGCGTTGTTGCGGATCCACTCCGCGTAGTCGGCGCGGCCGCCCCATTCGCCGGCGAGCACCGAGTAGAGTCCCCAGTGGATGAACATTCCGAAGCGCGCCTCGCGCCACCACGCCATCCGCTCCGCCGTCACGGTGGCCGGGAGGGCGCGCCACGTCACCGCGCGTCGGAGATGCTCGAGCTTGGTGATCTCGGTCGCGGCGAGTGCCGCTCCGGTGGATACGAGGAACGTACGCCGGGAGACCTCTCGGTGGGCCATGCTGTGTATTAAGTGGATCCAACGCTGAGCGCGCAATATGCGGATTCTTCCAAGATCGCTTCCCTGCTGAAACGACTCTAATACACTTTCTGGCGGCAACGCTCGTACGGGATGGCGTGGACGCGACCGTGAGATGCGGCCCGCGACCACGCCACTTCGCATCGTCGCATCCGCGACAAGGAGCCGCCATGCTGAGGGGTATCGAGATCGCCCTGCCGGGCCGGCCGATGAACGTTGCCACCGCACCGGGATCCTATGCCGATCGCGCGTTCCGTGCGCGCGCCGGCATCTCTCCCGTCAAGCGCGCCGAGCTCGTGCCCGGGCTTCGAGCGACTCCCGCCCACGACCTGCACTTTCACGGCGGCAGGACCATCGCGCACCTTGGCTTCGTCAACTATTACATCGGCGGCGATGCGTCGTGGCAGCGATCAGACATCGCGCGCATCGACCGGGCGCTCGCCGCCGCGATGGCCGATGAGCGCCTGGAGAACGTCATGACCCAGTACTTCCTGGCGCGCCCCACCACGACCTTTCGCGGTTCGCGTGTACTGGCTGGCCCGCCGCCCGCGAGGATGTCGCAAGGGGACGTGGAAGCGCTGGTGCGCCGCCTGCACGGGGAGGGTGTTCTCGCCGAGCTCGACCTGTCGACCAGCGTTCTCGACATCCTGCTGCCGCGCGGGACGATTCTCGATGACGAGCGGACGCCATCGAAGGGCGAGCGGCAGGATTCAGCGCGCTCCGATCCCCGCGGGCGCGATGCACGCCCGACCGGCGAGGAAGCCGACTCCCTGCACGGGCTCGGCGGCTACCACGGCTCGGTGCACATCGGACACGAAACGATCTACTATGCCGTCGGCGTCTACTCGGAGCGGCGCGATGGGCGGTCAAACGGCATCCCCGTCTTCGACGAGCCGTGGAAGAACGTCGTTGCCACCTTTTACCATGAGCTGAACGAGGCCCGCACCGACCCGGATGTGCAGGATGTGATCGACGGGGCGCCGATGTCGCGGCTCGGCTGGACGTCGCGTCAGGGCGAGGAGTGCGGCGACTTCCCGGTCGTCGAGGCGCGCCCGCTGTCACTCGTCTTCCGCGAGGTCGAGCTCGCACGGGGCGGGGAGAAGGTGCCCGTACAGCTGCAGTACTCGAACGCGGTGCACGGTCCGGAGGGTCCGGTGGAGAGTGCGAGGACGAAGGCCGCCGGCTGACCGCGCGGCCGTCTTGCACGTGGTGGGCGCCGTGGCGAGCTTTCTCCTCTCACGGCGCCGTGGCCAAGTGGTAAGGCGGCAGACTGCAAATCTGCTATTCGTCGGTTCGATTCCGACCGGCGCCTCTGTGGAACAACGAGTTACATGTTTCTCCGCTACGAGTGTTTGCCGGGACCGTAATAACGCCGTAATAAGAAGGCGCCATAAATGGGCCTTTCTCGGCGTCTGTTCGACATACACTCGTAAGGAATTCAAGGAGGCACTGTGGCGAACATCGAGCTTGGAACCTACCTGCACCGCACGGCCGAGCGGTATCACGACTGTATCGAGGCCTGCGTCGCCTGCCTCGTCGCATGCGAGGCGTGCTCGGACGCCTGCCTCGACGAGAAGGACGTCAAGATGATGGCGCAGTGCATCCGCCTCGACCGCGACTGCGCCGATGCGTGCGATGCCGCGCTGCGCGCAATGAGCCGTGGTGGCCCGCTCGCCGCTGAGCTGTGTCGCGCCTGCGCGGCGGCGTGCGAGGCCTGTGCCGCCGAATGCGAGAAGCACGCGAAGATGGCCGACCACTGCCGGGTGTGCGCGGAGGCCTGTCGCCGCTGCGCGGCGGCGTGCCGAAAAATGGCCGCCTGACACACGGGTAACCGCTCGGCGCACATCGCCAGCCGCACGACACACCAACGGAGGAAGCAGACATGACGGCGGCGCCGCAGCACGATCGAGAGCAGCTGACGCACGAGCAGATCATGCAGAAGGAGCGGCAGAAGCACATGATGAAGATGGGCTGGGGGCGCTTCGCCGCGATGATCGCCACCTCGACCGTCATTATGTTCCCCCTGATGTACCAGCTGGTGTACGAGGCCGATCACGTCACGTTCAGCCTGAACCGCTTCATCGCCGCGCTGGTCATGGGATCCGTGATGACCGTCGTGATGCTCGCCTTCATGTGGTCGATGTACGAGGGAACGGGCACCAAGATCGCCGTGCTCGTGGGCGGGGTACTGCTCGGGGTGGTCTTCCTCGCCGTCAACCGCGCGCAGTCGTTCATCGACGACACGCGCTTCATGAAGTCGATGATCCCGCACCACTCGATCGCCATCAACAACGCCGAGAAGTCCGACATCCGCGACCCGCGAGTGCGGAAGCTCGCCGATGAGATCATCGCCTCGCAGGTGCGCGAGATCCGCGAGATGAAACTGCTGATCGACGACATCGCGCGGAACGGTCCGCGTGGCAATACCGCGTTGCCCGCGCGCCCAGCCGTGGTCACGCCCGACATGGAGCCGAAAATCAGCGAGGCAGTGCAGTAAACAGTTCCGAAATCACGAAACCCCGGAGGACACTACGATGGCACAGGTCAAGGACCCCGTCTGCGGGATGATGATCGACGACACGAGCGCGGCCGCGACATCGGAGTACAACGGCAAGCGCTACTTCTTCTGCAGCAAGGAGTGCAAGGTGGAGTTCGATGAGAACCCCAAGGAGTACGCAGGCAAGGCATGATCCCGGCGCTCGGCGGCGCGGCCATCGTCGCGCTGGCTGGCTTCGTCGCCTGGCTCGGCCTGCGCGCCCTCGGCGCGGCGCTCGCGCCGCCCGGCAGCCCCACCGCGGGGAGTACGGCGCCGGAGCGCGTGCCCTTCCTCGGCGGTGAGCTGCCGAGCACACACGCGTGGAGCCGCTACCACGCGCGGTACTATGCGATGGCACTCCTCTTCCTCGCCTTCGACATGGAGATGGTCTTCATGTACCCGTGGGCGGTGGTGTTCGTGCGCGAGGGGATGAAGGCGCTCGTCGAGATGCTGATGTTCATCGTGATCCTCGTCCTGGGCATCCTCTACGCGTGGCGGGAGCGCGCGCTCAAGTGGTCGTGAATGGCGCAGTGGACGTCGCGGGGCGGGGCAGGGGATGTGCGGTGCGCCGCGGGCTGGCGCGACTCGCCCGCGCGGCGCCGGCGGGTGTCTTCGTCGTCGAAGGGCTCGCGCCGCCTGAGCCGCTGGCGCTCCTCCGGCTGTCGCCAGCGATTCACGTGGTCGACTCGCCTCGCTCGGCGACCATCCTCCTCGTCGCCGGCGACGTACCGCCGTCGCTCCGCGAGGTCGTGCGGCGCATCCACGACGAGATGGCGGTGCCGCGGTGCACCGTCACGTGGCAGCGCGATGGCACGCAGGGAAGCGTCGTCGACGAGAATCAGGGAGAACGGCATACCGTCATCGGTAGCCCCCCCGAGGTGGCGAGCCGCCTCGTAGAACTGCAGGCGGAGCTCGTCGCGGGCAGGATTCCATCCGAGGCTCCGCTGGTGCCCGACCTCGAGCCGGCGGAGTGGCGGGGAGTCGGGCCCTACGGCCAGGGTGGCACCGGAATGACTGGCGGCGTGCCGTACGGCCGGCCGATGGCGGAGACCGCGCCCGATCGCGACGGGCTCCGGCTCGATCGCCTCGAGGTGCGCGTCGGTCCCTTCTTCCCCGCGTTCCCGCCGGGTCTCGTGTTGACCTTGGGACTCCAGGGCGACGTGATCCAGGACGTCTCAGTTGGTAGCAACCCGTTCGCCGACACCGCGGTGGCGCGTGACGACGATCCGTTTCGCCGAGCGCTCGCCGAGCCGGTGCGCATCGCCACTCTCGAGCTCGCGCGGGCTCGGCATCACCTCCACCGGCTCGCGCATACGCTGCACGTGCACGGTCTCGACGCGCTCGGCCTGCGCGCGCTCGGGTTGTCCGAGGCGCTGACACCGGGCGCAGTCGCGCCGATCGCAGCGCTCGGCCGGCTTCTCGAGCGCACCCGCGCCCTCGCGGTCGCCACCGACGGCGTGGGCATCCTGAGCGCGGACGCGGTCCACGGTCGCGGTCTGGGACCGGTGGCGCGCGCGAGCGGCGTCACGGAGGACGCGCGGACCGAGGAGGCGTCGTATCAGGCGCTCGACTTCGAGCCACTGACGCAGCCCGACGGCGACGCGCGGGCACGGCTGCGGCTGCGGCTCGCGGAGGCGGAGCAGAGCGTCATGCTTGCCGGCCGAGCGCTCGACGCGGTCATCCGGCCCAGCGGCCGCATCGAGTCACCACGCGGGGTGCTCACACAGACCACAACTTCCCTCCAGCGGGTGCTCGGTCTCCTGCCACAGCTCCTGCCGGGCATGGAGTGGGGCGACGCCGTCACCACCGTCGTGAGTCTCGACGTCGATCTACGTGATCTCCCGGAGGAGTCGTCGCCAGCGGCACGCGGGGCCGCATGAGCTGGGAGCGTGCGATCGTCTGGTGCCTCTGGACTGCCGTGTTCCTCACCGCCGGTGTCTACATCACGGCCGTCCTCGACTGCGTGATCGCGCGTGCCGTTTCGCGGCAGCCGATCCATGCCTGCGCGGCGCTCACGCGGCCCGCGCAGGTGGCGGCGCTCCTGCTTCTCCAACGTCCCACACGGACGGAGCGGCCCGACGCCGCGCTCTGGCTGCTCGCGCCCGCGCTCCTCGCGAGTGTTGCCGCCGGGATCATGGCGGCAATCCCCATCGGCCCGTCCGCGACTGCACCGGGAATCGATGCCGGGATCGTGTACGTCGGCGCGCTCATGGCGCTCGTGATGGTCGCGGTGTTCGTCCACGGGTGGGCGGCGAACTCGCTCTTTCCGCTCATCGGAGGCTACCGGTTCGTCGCGCTCGCGCTCTCGTACGAGATGCCGCTGGCCCTCGTTCTCATCGGTGCCGCGCTTCCGGCGCAGTCGCTCGCGATCGATGCCATCGTGCGCTCGCAGGTGGAACTGTGGAACGTCGTCAGGCAACCGCTCGGCCTGCCAATCTACCTCGTGGCGTCGCTCGGGCTCGCGTTCCGCGGGCCCCTCGATGTCCCAGATGCCGCGGATCTCGCCGGGGGCACGACGGCTGAGCGCGCGGGCGTCGACCTACTGCTCTGGCGCGTAGCGCGCGACGCGATCCTCGTCGCGGTCGCCGCGCTGGGCGCGACGGCGTTCCTCGGCGGGTGGATGGGGCCCTGGCTGCCTGGCCCCGTGTGGCTGACGCTCAAGACACTGGCGCTCGTCGCTGTGCTGCTGCTCGTGAGCCACCTGGTGGGCCGCGTGCGACTCGAGCGGTTCGTCGTGGTTGCGTGGGTGGTGCTCATCCCACTGGCGCTCGTCGACGTGTTCGCGGCGGGTGTGGTCGCGCTGCTCGGAGTGCGAACATGACCGACGCCGTGTTCTGGCTCATGGCCGCGATCGCCGTCGTCACGGCGTGGCGCGTCTTCCGCACCGACTCGATGGTGCGGGCGGCCTACTGGCTCATGGCATCGTTCGTCGCCGTCGCCGTGATCCTCGTGCTGCTCGATGCCGAGTTCCTGGGACTCGTGCTCGTCCTCATGATGGCCGGCGAGATGACGATCATGGCAGTGTTCATGGTGATGTTCATGATGAACCCCGCGGGGCTCAACCCGATGACGATGGTACACCAGCATCGAACCGCGATCGTGGCCGGCGCCGTTTCGTTCCTCGGGCTCGCGTTCGTAGGGGTGTTCGCGCGCTTTCCCGCCTCGCCGCCGCCTCCGGCCGCGGGGGTGACTGCCGCGTTAGGCGGCGAGCTCCTCGGCGACTCGATGCTCGTGTTCGAGACCGCGGGCGTGACGCTCCTCGCGACGATGATCGGCGCGCTGGCGATCGCGAGCCGGCGCGGACGCTTCGGCAGCGCCGACGAGGGCTCGGTCGAGCCGGCGGGTCCGCCAGAGCAGCCGAATGCGATGCCTGCCGCGCCAGCGGAAGATGCGGCGAGTAGCGGGCACGCCCACAGCGCGCACGAGCATGGCGGAGAAACATCGTGACCCTTCAGATGCTTCTGATCCTCGCCGCGGCGCTCTTCGGTATCGGTGTCTACGGCGCGCTGAGCCAGCAGTCGATCGTGATGATCATGATGGGGCTCGAGCTGATGCTGAACGGCGCCATCCTCGCGGGCGTCGCGCTCTGGTCGCGCAGCGCCGGAGGGTCACCAAAGGGGCAGCTGCTCGCGGTCGTGCTGATGACGGTGATGGCGGTCGAGGCGGCGGTCGGCTTCGCCCTCGTGGTGAACGTCTACCGCGTCCGCCGCGCCGACATCACCGAGAAGCTCAAGACGCTCCGCGGCTGACGCGACCCGACCAACGCACATGATGCTCTGGCTCCTCCCACTCCTGCCGATCGGCGTCGCGCTTGCCCTGGTCGCGATGGGTGCACGGCGCACCCTCGACTCGCGCACGGCACTGGCGGCAGTCGCCGTCGCGGGAGAGTTGCTGCTGCTCGCGCTCGGGCTGTGGGCGAGCGTCGCGCGCCCGGCTGCGGGATGGCCGTGGGGACCCGTGCTGACGCCGGTGCTCGCGGTCGCGGGTCTGGGACGCGTCATGATCGTGCTGGTCCCCGCGATCGCTGCCCCGGTCGTGCTGTACGCGGCCAGCTCGGAGCGCGGCGTCCCCGGGCTCCCGCGCCTGCTCGGACTTCTCGTGGCCTTCACCGGCGCGATGGAGCTCCTCGTGCTCGCGGGTGACCTCCTGACGCTCCTCGTCGGCTGGGAGCTGGTGGGCGCCTGCTCGTGGGCGCTCATCGCGCACGAGTGGCGCGATCCCGAGCGTCCACGAGCGGCGCGCGACGCGTTCCTCACGACGCGTGCTGGCGACCTCGGCCTCTATCTCGCCGTCGCCGCGGCGTTCGCCGGGACGGGATCGCTCCGCTTCCGCGACCTCGGTCTGCTGCACGGCGTCCACCTGCACGTCGTCGCGGCGGGCCTTGTTCTCGCCGCCGCGGCCAAGTCGGCGCAGCTCCCGTTCTCGCCGTGGCTCTACCGCGCGATGGCCGGCCCGACGCCGGCGTCGGCGCTCCTCCACTCGGCGACGATGGTCGCCGCCGGCGCGTACGCGCTCGCCCGTCTGGCGCCGCTACTCGCCGGGGCGAGCTGGCTCCCGGGGACGCTCGTCGCGCTCGGGCTCGCAACCGCGTTCGCGGGCGGAGTCGTCGCGTCGGTCCAGCGGGACCTCAAGAAGGCGCTCGCTGCGTCCACGTCGGCGCAGTACGGGCTGATGCTCGTGGCGATCGGCGCCGGGGTGCCCGCCGCGGCTGGCGTCCATCTCGTCACGCACGCGGCGTTCAAGGCGCTCCTCTTCCTCGGCGCGGGCATCGCCCTGCACGCCACTGGCACGCTCGACCTCGGCGCGCTCGCACTCGGCCGGGCGCTCCGCCGTACCGCCGTGCTGTTCTGGATCGGCGCACTCGCCCTCGCCGCGGTCCCGCCGCTGGGGGGCGCATACTCGAAGGAGCAGATCGTGGCTGCCGCCGAGCGGGCTGGCGTGTGGGTCGCTGCGGGAGTGATTGTCGCCGGCGCGCTCGGCGCACTCTACGCCGGCCGGCTCGCGCTTCTCGCCTATGGTCCGCCACGGACGGAGCGTCCGGGCGGACATTCGACGCTTTCGGGGCCCTGGTCACCGTGGAGCGAGACCGTGCCGCTTGCGATTCTCGCCGCATTCACCATCGCGCTCGGGGTGCTCTGGATTCCGGGCATTGGCGAGTTCGCTGCCCGGTGGATGCAGGGAGTCCCGGCGAATGGCGCGACGCTGCTGGCGATCGTTGCCTTGGGCTCGGTGGGCGTCGCGGCGGCGCTGGTGTGGTGGCTGTGGCGTCGCGGGCTGCTCCTCACGCTCGGCATCCCCGAGCCAGTGCGTACGTGGATCGAGGATTGGTTCGCACTCCCCACGCTCGCGCGCGCGGCGGTGGTCCGCCCCACGCTTGCGCTCGCGCGCGCCTTGGCAGCCCTCGACGAGCAGGTCGTCGATGCCGGTGTACGAGGCGCGGCGCGCACGGGTCGCGCGCTGTCGCGGGGTTTCGCCTGGTGGGGAGAGCGGGGACTCGACGGCATCGTCCGCGCGGTCGCGGCGCTGGGCACAGCTGTAGCGCGCGTCTCAAGCGTGGCAGACGATCGCGGAATCGATGCCGCGGTCGAGGACGTCGCGCGCGGGATTGGCGTCGCGGGCGAGGGAAGCCGGCGCTTGCAGACGGGACTCGCGCACCAGTACTACGTCATCGTCGCGCTCGGGACGATCGCCATCGTCGCCGCGGCCGCGGTGTGGGCACGATGACGCTCACACTCGCCATCCTGGTGCCGCTCGCCGGCGCCGCGCTGGTGCTCGCGCTGCCGACGGCGCGTGCGTCGGTGCTGCGGACGGTGGCCGTGCTCATCGCCGCCGTGCCGCTCGTGCTCTCCGTCGTCGCGTGGGCACGCTTCCGCGGAACGGGTGGCTTCGAGCAGCTCGAAGCCGTGCGGTGGATCCCGACGCTAGGCGCACGCTACGTCGTCGGCGTCGACGGGTTCTCGCTGCCGCTCGTGGCGATGACGGCGCTCCTCTTTCTCGCCGCGATCGTGTACCCGGTCGATCTGCGCGACCGGCCGAAGGCGTACTTCGCGCTCTTCCTCTTCCTCGAGTCGGTCTCGCTCGGCGTCTTTCTCGCCCTCGACCTGCTGCTCTTCTACGTGTTCTGGGACCTGAGCCTCGTCGGGATGTACTTCCTGATCGGCGTGTGGGGACACGGCGAAGCAGCGCGCCGTGCCGCGCTCAAGTTCTTCCTCTATACGCTCGCCGGCTCATTGGTGATGCTGCTGGCGATCCTGGCGCTCTACCTCCACGCCGCGCCGCGCACCTTCGACATGGCGCGGCTCATCGCCGCGCGGCCGCTCGATGGCGCGGCCGCGATGCTCACGTTCCTCGGCTTCGCGTTTGCGTTCGCGGTCAAGTCGCCGCTCGTGCCCTTCCACACGTGGCTCCCGCCAGCGCATGTCGACGCGCCGGCGCCCGCGTCGGCGATCCTCGCCGGGGTGCTCCTCAAGATGGGCACCTACGGCTTCGTCCGGATCCTCCTCCAGATGATGCCGGCGACGTTCGCGCGACTCGCGTTGCCGCTCGGCGTCCTCGCCGTCGTGAGCATCGTCTACGGCGCGCTCGTCGCGCTGGCGCAGCAGCACCTCAAGCGGCGCATCGCCTACACGAGCGTGAACCACATGGGCTACGCGGTCCTCGGCATCGCCGCCGCGGCCGCCCTCGGCACCGATGCGACGAGCACGCTCGGGAACGCGCGCGCGCTCGCCCTCACCGGCGCGACGGTGGAGATGGTGGCGCACGGCCTCATCACCGGCGCGCTCTTCCTCATCACCGGCTCGATCTGGCTTCGCGCCGAAACGTACGAGATCGCCGAGCTCGGCGGACTCGCGCGGAAGGCGCCGGCGCTGACTGGGCTCACAGCGCTCGCCGCGTTCGCGAGCCTGGGGCTCCCGGGGCTCGCCGGCTTCGTCGCCGAGCTCCAGATCTTCCTCGGCACCTTCGCCGTGTACCCGTGGCTCGCGGCGATCGCGCTCCTCGGCATCCTCATCACGGCCGCGCTCTTCCTCAACCTGCTCCAGCGCGTCTTCCTCGGGACGCTCCCCGACCGGTGGTCGGGCTGGCGCGACCTGGGGGCCGTCGAGATCGCGTCGCTCACCCTGCTTCTCGCGTTCGTCGTCCTCGTGGGTGTTGCGCCGGCGTGGCTGCTCACGGTGATCGACAGTGCGGCGCGTTCCGTCATCGGCTCGCTGGTGGGTCACGCGCTGACCGGCCGGTGAGTGGCGACGGTGAGTAGGATGCAGATGGGCGGGATGCCCGTCGGCGATCTGCTTCCCGAGCTCGCCTTGCTTGGCGGAAGCGTGATCGTGCTGCTGTACGCGCTCTTCGCGCCGCGGCGCCGGCAGGCCTGGGCAGCCGTGCTCGCGGTCGTGACCCTCGCCGCCGCCGGGTGGCTCACGATCTCCCTGGCTGACTCGAGCCAGCGGCTCACCTTCGGCGACACGTACGCGGTGGACGTGGCCGCGCTCGTGGCGAAGCTCATCATCCTCGGCGCCACGGCGGTGATCGTCGCACTCTCGGTGGATTGGTTCCGCGGCGACCCGCGGTACGGCGAGTACTATGCGCTCCTGCTGCTCTCCGCGCTCGGTGCGGCGCTCCTCGCTGGGGCCGCGGACCTGATGGAGCTCGTGCTCGGGATGCTGCTCTCATCGGCGACCGGCTACGTGCTGACCGCCTACCACCGGCGATCGCGCCGCGCCGCCGAGGCAGCGATCAAGTACTACCTGCTCGGTGCGCTCACCAACGGCGCGATGGTCTACGGCATCGTGCTTTTATTCGGGCTCGGTGCCACTACGACCTTCGCCGGACTCGATGCGACACTCCCTGGCGCGGATACCATCGCCCTCGTCGCCGGCACGGCGCTCGTGGTCGTCGGCCTCGCCTTCAAGATGGGTGCAGTGCCGGCGCACGCGTGGATGCCGGAGGTCGCCGACGGCGCGCCCGCGCCGGTCGCCGCCTTCGTCACCTCAGCGCCGAAGGTGGGAGCTCTCGTCGCGCTCGGCCGGCTCGCGCTGGTGCTGCCGGAGCCGGGCGTCGGCTGGCGGCCGCTCGTCGCACTGCTTGCCGCGCTCACGATGACCCTTGGCAACCTGGCTGCGCTCCGGCAGGACGACGTGCGCCGGCTGCTCGGGTGGTCCGCGGTGTCGCAGACGGGCTACGGCCTCATGGCGATCGTCGCTCTGGGCCGGAGTCCGCTCGCGATTCCCTCGCTGCTCTATTTTCTCGCCGCGTACGCGCTCGGCACGCTCGCCGCGTTCGGCGTCGTCGTCGAGCTGCGCGGGCGCGCCGAGCGCGCGGCGTATGCTGGTCTCGCGGCGACGCACCCGTGGCTCGCCGCCGCGCTCGCGGTGAGCTTCCTCTCGTTCGTCGGCCTCCCGCCGACGGCGGGGTTCGCGGCAAAGCTGGCGCTCTTCGGCGCGACGATCGACGCGGGGTACGGCTGGCTCGCGCTGCTCGCGGCGGTCAACTCGGTCGTCTCGCTCGCCTACTATGCGCGAGTGCTTGCGCCCGCGTACTTCGAGGCCGCCGGGGAGCCGCTACCCGTGCTCGGAGCGTGGGCCGCGGCCGGCGTGGGGGTGAGCACGGTCGGCATCCTGCTCCTCGGCGTCGGCGCCGAAGCGCTCCTCGGGGTCCTTCGCGCCGCCCGGCTGCTGCCGGGGTGATCCTTGTGTGATCCCGGAGGCCTCAGCGCCCTTCGAGATCGCGCGCACCGATCACGTGGCGCCAAGCGCGGCCCCGGCCGGAGTTGACCAGCCCCTGAGCCCGGTCACCGACTCCTGACCTCGACGAGCTCGCGGGAAAGGCTGGGTCGACTGCCGGACGCCGCGTCGAGAACTGGCCATCTGCGGCTGACGCTGGCCGCATGGACCGTCGGAGCGTGCGGCACGCCGACGGCCCAGAGGAGCCCGCGTACCGAAAGTATCTGACGGACGGGCTCACTGATGTCGCCACTTGCCTGGCGAGCACGCCGTACGGGGTGCCGCCGGTCCCACTTGCGCTGCCACGCGGCTGCGCTAATGCCGCGCTAGTCGAGGCCCCATCACCAACTCGCAGCAATCCCTGCCACGCTGCACTCGAACCAATCACACCGCGAAGCTGATCAGCATCACTCCTGTGGCGAAGTAATGCAAGGTGTCCTGGTCGGAGATCACCCTAGTGTCGCGCGGCAGGCGGCTTCCCCCGATGACGACGCCGCGGCGCCGCTCGCACGAGGGTCAGAACGGGTAGGAGCCAGGCGACGACGAGGACGCAGATCATTACGATCAACGCGCTAATGCCGCGGCGCAGCTGAGGCGGACCGTCGATGAGCAGCGCTACCGTCACGGTGAGGAGCGCCAGAGCGCCCAGGACGAGCCACCCGGTCAGCGCGCTGGCAGTCCATTCAGTGGCGATTCGATCGACCGAGACGCGCGGCGGCGGGACGGAAGGCGATGTCATACGACGTGGCTCCGGATTCGGTGGCGTGGGCGTGGTGTGGCGCGGCGCTGATCGGATCAACGCAGGCGGAAGTAATGCCGTGTCTCTCCGCCATACATGCCGTCAGATGGTACGATCAGCATATAGTCACCGGCGGCGAACTCCGCAGGGGTTAGCCGCAAGAGGTGTGGCGCACGTTCGGCGCGCCGCCACGGTATGATTCGTCCGCTGGCCAGTGCATATAGGCGATAGTGAGTCGGTTCATCAAACGCCCTCTGCACCGCGACGATGGCGTGCACGTCGAGCACCGAGAGGAATGGCGAATCCGATGGCATGGCTTCAGGTGGAACGACCCAGCTGTAGAGCTGCATCGCGCCGCGTGGGGTCACGAGATAGACCCCACGGTTCTCCAGCGGGACGGTGGGCGAGTACGACGGTCGGCCGGCCGTGACGATGCGCATGGGCCATGGTAGCGCGGGAAGGATTGCAACCGCGCCGAAAAGTCCCCCGACGGCGCTTCCGGCGGTCCACCGCACGACCCGCATACGCCGCTGTCGCAGCTCGGAGTGCGTCAGCGACACGCGGCCGCCGGATCGTGCAGACGTCACCACGCCGGCGCCGATCAAGAGCACACCGGCGAGGATCGCGTCGTCCAACGCCCCGGTCAGTCCCAGTCGACCGACGGGAGGACGAGATGCGGAACATCCTGGACTTCGCCGTCACCATCGCGTCGCTCTCGCCGCGACATCGGCGGCATTCCGAACGCCGCCGCGATGTCACGGTACGGTCCTGACCGCCAAGGGCGATTCGACCTGCAGTCACGTGCACCGTGCTTCTGGGCGCTCGC
Organism: Gemmatimonadota bacterium; assembly: GCA_030948255.1. Taxonomy (GTDB): domain Bacteria; phylum Gemmatimonadota; class Gemmatimonadetes; order Gemmatimonadales; family Gemmatimonadaceae; genus JALZAQ01. Next base: position 48,062 of record JALZAQ010000003.1, on the reverse strand, counting down.
GGGACGGCAGCCTAACCACGAACGGCCCTGGGCGGTCACTCGCGTTTGCTTATCCTCTCTTCGGGGCGCAACCAACCTCGCGCACGATCGACTACCTTCGTCGCGCCTCGGTTTCGTCCGGCGTCATCGCGGACCCCTACGTCGTCTCCTACGGATTTCTCTGTGTCAGACCGTGTAGCCGAGCCAGTGGGGTCATGGAGCGCGCATTGCGGCACGCGACCTGCGCGGTGACCGCGGGACGGGCGTTGCGCGAGATCCGCAAGATCGGATCGGATATCCGCACTGGGCGCGAGCATCCGATAAGCGCCTCGCCGTGTTACACCTGTGCGATGGCGGAAGGCGCGACCGTAATAACGCCGTAATAGCACAGCGCGCCATGGAGAGCCATCGGGGCATACAGCCCTTAACCAACGTTGGCCAAAAGATCTATCTCGCGATGGATTGCGTTCGCAAGTGATTGCGTTGCAGGCGATTGGTGCGCAAACTCAGCGTTTGACGGCCGTGACTGCAAATCTGCTATTCGTCGGTTCGATTCCGACCGGCGCCTCTCTGGGACAACGGATGCTCGCCACCGAGGCGGTGAAGCAGGGACAGGTCATCACCAGGCGTGCGTTGGCCTTCGTGGCAGTGGGCGCCGGCTTGCTCACCTGGGCCGACCTTTCGAGCGGCCCGTCCCCCAACACGACGATTGTCGGGATGCGGCTCGCCATCGCGCTCCTGCTCTGCTGGCGCTTCCATCTGGGCAGTCGCTGGGCGCGAGCTGTGCTAGGCCTGATGGGGGTTGCCGTTCTGGCCGTAGCGATCGGTATTGCGGTCGCTGTTCGCCCACTGACGCCGGAGGCCTGGCAGCGGCTCCTGGCGGCATCTTCGTTTGTCGGCGGCACGGCGGTGATGCTCCTCTCACGCAAGTCTCGATTGTTCTTCGCAGCGCAACGAGCCGCATTGATCGGGATCGCATCGGACCCATGAGGATTGGTTTCCGTCAACGGCAGTAGCTCCTGTTCCGATCCTCAGGCTCGGCGCACCCCCCGAGTCACGTACCGGGCACGGCGCCATGCCGCTCACAGCCCCACCGACTAGGTAGCGCGCATGCACCGACCCTTCGGCTACATCCTCGCCCTCGCCTCCCTGGCAACGGCCGCGCGTACCATCGCGGCCCAGCCCCGCAACCTCCAGCTCGTCGCCCACCGCGACTCGCTCGAGAAAGCGCTCGGGACAATCGCGATCATCGACCGCAAGATCATGGTCCCGATGCGCGACGGCGTCCGCATGCAGGCCGACGTCTACCGCCCGCGCGATGACTCGAAGAAAGTCCCGATCATCTTCAGCCGCACGCCCTACAACATGAACTACTGGGACGTGCGACTCGGCGCTCCCGCGGACATGAGCACGCAGCTCGAGGCGGTGAAGCGCGGCTACGCCTACGTCGCCATGAACGAGCGCGGGCATTTCTTCTCCGAGGGGAGCTACGACATCCTCGGGCCGCCGACGACCGATGGCGACGACGCGATCTCGTGGATGGCGTCGCAGCCCTGGTCCAATGGCAAGGTGGGCCTGATCGGCTGCTCGTCCACCGCCGAGTGGCAGATGGCGGTGGCGGCCATGGGGAACCGCGGGCTCGCCACGATCATCCCGCAGGGCTTTGGCGCCGGTGTCGGTCGCGTCGGTCCCTACTACGAGCAGGGCAACTGGTATCGCGGCGGCGCGGTGCAGATGCTCTTCATCGCCTGGCTCTACGGCGAGCAGAACCAGGTCCGCCCGATGTTCCCCGCCACCACGACGCAGGCCGACCTGGTGAGCGCCGCCCGCGAATACGACCTCTCTCAGCAGCTTCCGCCGGTGGACTGGTCAGCGGCCCTGCAGCACCTGCCGGAGATGGACATCATCCGCGCCGTCGGCGGCCCGCGTGGCATCTTCGCCGACTCGATGCCGATCGCGACCGGCGGGGCGATGATCAGGCGCGCTCCCAACGACCCCGCATGGTACAAGGGCGGACTCTTTCACGACAACATGACGATCAATGTGCCCGGACTCTGGTTCATGTCCTGGTACGACGTCTCGGTGGGGCCCAACCTCGCCACCTACAACCACGTCCGGAAAACGGCCCGCCCGGAGATCGCCAATGAGCAGTACGCGGTCATCGCGCCCACGCTCCACTGCTCGTACAAGCGCGCGACCGAGAGCACGGTTGTCGGCGAGCGCAACGTCGGCGACGCCCGGCTGGACTACGACGCGCTCACCTACGGCTGGTTCGACCACTTCCTCAAGGGCGAGAGCAACGGCCTGCTCGACTCGCTGCCCAAGGTCCGCTACTACACGATGGGCATGAACAAGTGGCAGACGTCGGACAGTTGGCCGCCGAAGGGCGCGCAGCCGCTCACCTGGTTCCTCTCGAGCGGTGGCAAGGCCAACACGCTCGATGGCGACGGCGTGCTCGCTGTGGCGCCGGCTCGTTCCGACAAGCCCGACGGGCTCGCCTACGACCCGATGCATCCCGTGCCGTCGTACGGCGGGAACGTCTGCTGCACGGGCAACGCCGTCCAGGGCGGCGCGTTCGACCAGCGCAAGATGGAAGCGCGCCCCGACATCCTGGTCTACAGCAGCGAGCCGCTCAAGCAGGGGATGGAAGTCAGCGGTCCGATCGACGTCACCCTCTATGTCTCGTCGGATCGCAAGGACACCGACTTCACCTTCAAGCTCGTCGACGTCTATCCAGACGGAAAGGCGTACAACCTTGACGAGACGATCCAGCGAGCCCGCTACCGCGACGGCTACGACAAGCCGGTAGCGTGGATGGAGCCGGGCAAGGTCTACAAGCTGTCGATGCAGCCGCTGACGACGAGCAACTACTTCGACGCCGGCCACCGCATCCGCATCGAGATCTCGAGCAGCAACTTCCCGCGCTTCGATCGCAACATGAACACGGGCGGGCACAACTACGACGAGAGTGAGGGGCTGGTGGCGCACAACAGCATCCATCACTCCACGCAGTACCCGTCGCAGGTCAGGCTGACGGTGGTGAAGAAGCCGATGGCGCTCACGCCGTAGCCGATCCAGCAGCCGAGCGCAGATCGAATGCCTCCAGCCGGCGACCACCCCCAGCGGACGCGCACCATCAGCTGGTCCGACCCCATGATCGGCGCTGCCGCCGCACCGGGCATGAGCGGCCTCGACTATCTGCAGGCAATGATGCGGGGCGAGATCCCGCCGCCCCCGATCGCCCATCTGATGGACATGCGCCCCGTCGAAGCGGAGCGCGGGCGCGTCGTCTTCTCGGTCCAGCCCGCCGAGTTTCACTACAATCCCATCGGCGTCGTGCACGGCGGGCTCGCCGCCACCCTCCTCGACTCGGCGATGGGGTGCGCTGTGCACTCCACTCTGCCCGCGGGTGTGCGCTACACCACTCTCGATCTGCAGCTCCATTTCGTTCGCGCGATTACCGCCGCCACCGGCGCCCTGAGATGCGAGGGCACGGTGGTTCATCAGGGGTCCCGCGTGATGACCACAGAAGGTAGAGTTACTGACGCATCCGGGCGGCTCTACGCTCACGGCAGCGGGACCTGCATGATCTTTCGTCCGGACGCCTCCGCGCCGGCCGGGTGACATCGAATCGTGGAACAGCTCACCGACGCCGTCGTCTACTTCACCGTTTTCCTTCTCTCCACCACGCTGCACGAGGCCGCGCACGCGTGGGCGGCAATGCGGGGCGGGGACCTGACCGCATATCATGGCGGCCAGGTCTCACTCGACCCCACAGCGCACATCCGGCGCGAGCCCTTCGGCATGGTCATCCTCCCGGTGATCACGGCGCTTCTCACCGGCTGGCCGATCGGATACGCCAGCGCGCCGTACGATCCCGAGTGGGCTGTGCGCCACCCGAAGCGCGCCGCGCTGATGGCGCTCGCCGGCCCCGCGGCCAATCTCCTGCTGGTGCTGTTCGCTGTCGCGCTCCTGCGGCTCGGCGTCGCCCGCGGCGTCCTCTACCCACCGGAGCACATCCGCTTCGGCCACGTCACCGCGAGCGATGCCGGTGGCTACTGGTCGAGCATCGCCACCCTGGTCGGCGCCTTCTTCTCCGTCAACGTGCTGCTCGCGACCTTCAATCTTCTCCCTCTGCCACCGCTCGACGGCAGTGGGGCGCTGCCGCTGGTGCTCAGCGCCAACGCCACCCGCCGCTATCAGAAATTCCTCTGGAGCAACCCGGCGCTGGGATGGGTCGGGATGTTCGCGGCGTGGAAGCTCTTTGGCTACCTCTTCACCCCGCTGTTCGTCGGGGCGGTGAACCTGCTCTACCCGGGCGCGTCGTACCACTGAGAGGCTGATGCCTGATCGCGTGGGTCCGCCGCGCACTCCGGAAGGTGATCCCTTTCTGCGCGCCGCGATCGACGAGGCTCGGCAGGGGCTCGCCGAAGGCGGCATCCCGATCGGTGCCGTGCTGGTGATCGAGCATCAGATCATCGGCCGGGGACACAACCGCCGAGTGCAGCGCGAGAGCGCGGTGCTCCACGCCGAGATGGACTGCCTGGAGAGCGCGGGACGACTGCGCGCGTCCGACTACCACCGCGCGATCCTCTACTCCACCCTCTCCCCCTGCGACATGTGCAGCGGGGCAGTGCTGCTCTACGGCATCCCCCACATCGTGATTGGGGAGGACCGCACCTTCCGCGGACCCGAGGACTACCTCCGCACCCGCGGGGTGCGCCTCGACGTCCTCGATGACGATGAATGCGTGCAGCTCATGCGCGAGTTCATGGCCGCGCGGCCGGAGTTGTGGAACGAGGACATCGGCGTCTAGTCCTCCCCTCGTGATTGCGACGCAGTCGCGCCTTTTCACACTCTGGACCTTTGCGCCCAGCGGCCTGCGCCATAACTTGGCGATGACACGCTGAGTCCCAGGGCCGCATGAAATATCCCGACGTCCGCAACTACCTCGACGGCACCTTCGTGGGCGGCGACCTCCCGAGCGCCGACGTCCACGATCCGGCCAACGGAAGCGTCCTCTCCCGGGTGCCGCTGTCGTCGCAGCGCGAGGTGGACGCCGCCGTCCGGAGCGCCCGGAAAGCCTTTCCCGGCTGGTCCACCACGCCGATCAAGGAGCGGGTGCAAGTCTTCTATCGCTACAAGGCACTGCTCGAGCAGCACCTCGAGGAGCTGGCGGCCTTGGTCAGCGAGGAGAACGGAAAGGTGCTCGGGGAGGCGCGCGCCGAGGTGCTCAAGAGCGCCGAGCTGACGGAGTTCGCCTGCTCCCTGCCGCAGATCGCATCGGGAGAGGTGATGGAAGTGAGCCGCGGAGTCGAATGCCGCATCGAGCGCTTTCCGCTCGGCGTGGTGGCGGCCATCACGCCGTTCAACTTCCCGAACATGGTGCCGAACTGGTCGCTACCCAACGCGATCGCGCTCGGCAACTGCTTCATCCTCAAGCCGTCGGAGCTGGTGCCCCTGAGCGCCGGCCGCATCGCCGAACTGCTGGCGGAGGCGGGCCTGCCGAGCGGCGTGCTTCAGATCGTCCACGGCGGCCGCGAAGCCGTCGAAGCGATCTGCGACCACTCCGGTATCTCGGCCATCACCTTCGTGGGATCGACAAAGGTTGCCAAGGCGGTGTACCGCCGTGGCACCGCGACCCTCAAGCGGGTGCTGGCGCTGGGCGGCGCCAAGAACCACCTCATCGTCATGCCGGATGCCGACGTCGAGATGACGTCGAGCAACGTCGTGGCCTCCATGTCCGGCTGCGCGGGCCAGCGCTGCATGGCGGCGTCCGTGATGGTGGCGGTCTCGGAGACCGACCACATCATCCGGCGGATGGTCGACCAGGCTCGGCAGATCGTCCCCGGGCGCGACATCGGGCCGGTGATTTCCGCGCAGGCCAAGGAGCGCATCGAGCGCTACATCGCCGAGGCCGAGCAAGCCGGCGCGAAGATCCTCGTCGATGGCCGGTACGCCAAGGTCCCGGGGCGGGAGGGCGGATACTTCCTCGGCCCTACGATCATCGACCACGTGACGCCCGAGATGCGGATCGCGCAGGAAGAAGTGTTCGGCCCGGTGCTGGTGATCGTGCGGGCGCGCGATGTGGAGCAGGCGCTGTCGGTCGAGAACGCGTCCCCCTACGGCAACGCGGCGTCAGTGTTCACGGAGAGCGGCGGCGTTGCGCGCTACGTGATGGAGCACGCGAGCGCGGGAATGGTCGGCGTGAACGTTGGGGTGCCGGTGCCGCGCGAGCCCTTCTCCTTCGGCGGCTGGAACGAGTCGCGCTTCGGTGTCGGCGACATCACCGGCCGCGGCTCGATCGAGTTCTGGACGCAGTCCAAGAAGATGACGACGAAATGGAATCGGGAAGCCGGCACGAACTGGATGTCCTGACGGGGGAGGCCCCATGAGCGCGGATCGATCGGTCAACTTCACGGGGATCCACTTCGAGAATCCCTTCCTGCTCTCCTCGGCGCCGCCGACGGAGTCCGAGAGCAACATCCTGCGCGCTTTCGAGGCGGGGTGGGGCGGCGTGGTCACGAAGACGATCGGGCTTCACCCGGTGGTGAACGTCGTCGGGGCGAAGGCGAAGTTCATGCGCACGTCACCCGACGACGCCTCCGTGTCGATGAAGAAGCGCTCCGGTGCCGCGCTGCACTCGTCATGGAACTGGGAGCTGATCTCCGACAAGACGCTCGACTGGTGGACTCCGCGCATTCGCCGGATCAAGGAAGCGTTCCCCGATCGCGTTCTGATCGCGTCCATCATGGCCGGATCCGGAAGCGACAAGGAGCTCCAGAACTGGCAGACGCTGGCGGCAGCCTGCCAGGAGGAGGGGGCGGATGGATTGGAGCTCAACTTCTCCTGCCCCCACATGGACCGCCGCGACATGGGCTCCAACATTGGCAAGGATGAGGGACTCTGCTCCGTCGTCACGGAGGCGGTGAAGGAGGTCGCGACGGTGCCAGTGTGGTGCAAGCTGACGCCAGCGACGGGAGACATCGCGCAGGAGGCGGGCGCGTGCTTCCGCGGCGGCGCCGACGGTATCGTCTCCTCCAACACGTATCCCGCGCTGCCGGTCATCGACCCGGAGTCGCTCGAGTTCGAGATGAACGTGGACGGCCTCGTCTCGAGCGGCGGCATGGGCGGTCCCGCAATTCTGCCGCTTTCCCTCGCCAACATGGCGCAGATGACGAAGGCGTTTCCCGACGGCAGCTTCTCCGGCATCGGCGGGATCTCCGACTTCTCGCAGGCGCTCTCCTACTTTCTTCTCGGCTGCGGCACGGTGCAGGTGTGCACGGCGGCAATGCTCGACCAGGCCGTCGGACCGAACGTGATCAAGCGGCTGCTCGCCGGCCTCGACGCGTTCCTCGAGCGGCACGCCGAGGATGGCTGGACGCAGATCGAGGATTTCCGCGGGCTCCGGCGCGACCGCATCGTGCTCCAGTCGGAGATCCGACGCCCCACGCCGGCGGACTACCACTCGGGGCACGAAGCGCCCGAAGGGTACGCCGCGCCGCAGGCGGACGACGTGAGGGTAGCGGCGCAGCGCTGATCGGCTCGAACGCGCGCTGACCTCCGCTCGTCGCGCCAACGCACTCTCTCTCGAGACGAGGAACGGCATCGCATGCGATTCGACCGGATCATCAAGGGCGGCATGGTCGTCACGCCGGGTGGTACGTACACCGGCGACGTCGGTATTGCCGGCGAGAAGATCGCTGCGCTTGGTGTGGGACTCGATGCGGCTGGCGGCACGAAGGTGATGGACGCGGCCGGCCACTACGTGATCCCGGGCGTGCTCGACGTGCACGTGCATCTCGAGCTTCCCTTCTGCGGCACCGTCTCGGCCGACGACTATCGGAGCGGCACCCGCGCCGGCGCGCGCGGCGGTGTCACGACGGTGATCGACTTCGCCATCCCCTACGTCGGCGAGTCGCTCAGCCAGGCGGCCGACAACTGGCTCAAGAAAGCCGAGGGGAAGTCGCTGATCGATTACACCTTCCACGTCTGCATCACGCGGTGGACCGAGCACAAGGACCAGATCGCGGGGATGGTGGAGCGAGGCTTCACCACCTTCAAGGAGTTCATGATCTACGAGTCGGAGGGGTGGCAGTCGGATGACCGCGCCCTCTACGGCACGCTGGAGAAGATGAACGAGCTGGGGACGATGCTGCTCGTCCACGCGGAGTCCGCGCGGGTGCTGGATGAGCTGATCGCACGCCACCACACGCCCGAGATGATGAAGAAGTACGGCGCGCGCCTTCATCCCATGACGCGGCCGAACTTCGTCGAGGCGGAAGCCATCCAGCGGGCCGTGCACTGGTGCGAGGCGACCGGGGGCCAGCTCTACATCGTGCACATGTCCACCGGCGAAGGGGCGGACATCGTTCGCGCCGCGCAGGCGCGCGGGGTGCCGGTGCTGGCCGAGACCTGCGTGCAGTATCTGGTGCTCGACGACTCGGTGTTCGGAGAGGAGGACGGGCATCTGTACGCCTGCTGCCCCCAGCTCAAGACGCCGAAGGATGTCGAGCGACTCTGGCAGGGGCTCACCGGCGTGCCGCGCGGCGGCGAGGTGTCCGTCATCTCCACCGATACCTGCACCTTCACGCGGGAGCAGAAAGCGATGTGGAACGGGGACTGGACCAAGATCCCGATGGGAATGCCGGGGCTCGAGACGCTCCTCCCGCTCACCTACACCCACGGTGTGCAGCGGGGTCGCCTTACGATCGAGGAGATGTGCATGAAGCTGAGCACGAACCCGGCGAGGATCATGGGGCTGTACCCGCGGAAGGGGGCAATTACGATCGGCGCGGACGCGGACATCGCGATCATCCACCCCACCACCAATCATCGGGTGGAGCCGGCGGCGATGGAGACCAACGCGGACTGGTCGCCGTACGAGGGGTGGGAGCTGGCGGGCTTCGCGCGCACGACGCTGTCGCGCGGCGAGGTGATCGTGGACGACTACAAGGTCGTGGGCAGGGAAGGGCGCGGCGTGTGGCTGCCCCGCACCACGGCCGGACTCCAGGCGTGAGCGCGCCCGCCGCGAACTTCGGCGTGCCTGCGGACGACATCACCCGCAGCCCCCTCTGGAACCCCGACCTCGCGCCGACCGCGCCCGATCGGCGCACCTGGTCCACCTACAACATCGCTGCGCTCTGGATCGGCATGAGCGTCGTCATCACCACCTACACGCTCGCCTCCGGCCTGATGCAGCAGGGGATGACCTGGTGGCAGGCGATGGTGACGATCCTGCTCGGCAACGCGATCGTGCTCATCCCGATGATCCTCAACGCCCACGCCGGCACCAAGTACGGGATCTCCTTTCCCGTGCTCTGTCGAGCCAGCTTCGGCGTGCGGGGTGCGAACGTCGCCGCGATGCTGCGCGCCATCGTCGCCTGCGGCTGGTTCGGCATCCAGACGTGGATTGGCGCACTGGCGCTCGACACGCTGATGCGAGCCGCGTGGGCGGGGTGGGCGAATGTTCCGGGCGCGACCGCAATCGCGTTCGCGATCTTCTGGCTGGTGGAGGTCGCCATCATCCTCAAGGGCACCGAAGGGATCAAGGTGCTCGAGAGTTGGTCGGCCCCTCTGCTCCTGGCTGGCGGCGCGATCCTCCTGCTCTGGGCGATTCGCCAGGGCGGCGGTCTCGGCCACATTCTCGGCGAGTCGCAGCGGCTGCAGCACGGCAGCACGCCCTTCTGGTCGCTCTTTCCTTCCGCGCTCACCGCGAACGTCGGCTACTGGGCGACGCTATCGCTCAACATCCCGGACTTCACCCGCTACGCGAAGAGCCAGAGGTCGCAAGCGCTCGGCCAGGCGCTCGGACTCCCGACGACAATGACGGCCTTTGCCTTCATCGGCGTCGCGGTGACCAGTGCCACGATCGTCATCTTCGGCGAGCCGATCTGGGATCCGGTGGTGTTGGTGAGCCGGATCGGCGGCGCCGCGGTGATCATCTTCGCGGCGCTGGTGGTGCTGGCGGCGCAGCTCACCACCAACATGGCGGCCAACGTCGTCTCCCCGTCGAACGATTTCTCGAATCTGAGCCCGAAGCGCATCAGCTACGTCACCGGGGGCCTGATCACCGCCGTGGCCGGGATTCTGATGATGCCGTGGAAGCTCTACTCCGATGCCGCCGCCTACATCTTCACCTGGCTGCTCGGCTACTCGAGCCTCATGGGTGCACTGGGCGGAATCCTCATCATGGACTACTGGGTGATTCGGCGGCAGAGGCTCATCGCCGACGATCTCTTCCGGGAGCACGGAGCGTACACTTATCGGGCCGGTGTGAACCCGCGCGCGATCCTCGCGCTGGTGCTGGCGATCCTTCCGGTGGTACCGGGCTTCGCACGCGCCGTCGCGACGCCCGGCGGGACGGTCGCCGACCCGAACTTCTTCGATCGGCTGTACAGCTACGCGTGGTTCGTCACTTTTGCGTTGAGCTCGCTCATCTATCTGGCGCTGATGCGGCAGGCACGGGCATCGCCTCCGGCGACAGGAGAATGATCGGCCCCATGGAGAAGACATGCCCCGAGTCGTGAAGTGTGGATTGATCCAGGCGTCACACGCGTGCGGCACCGATGAGCCGATTCCGACCATCCGCGAGGCCAACATCGCCAAACACCTCGACCTGATCGAGCGGGCGGGTCGCGAGGGAGTGCAGATCCTGTGCATGCAGGAGATCTTCACCGGCCCGTACTTCTGCGCCGAGCAGAGTCCGCGCTGGTACGACGCCGTCGAGGGGATCCCCGACGGACCGACGACCAAGCTGATGCAGGAGGTGGCGAAGAGGCACGAGATGGTGATCATCGTGCCGCTGTACGAGGAGGAAAGCGCCGGCATCTACTACAACACGGCGGCGGTGATCGACGCCGATGGGCGCTACCTCGGCAAGTATCGCAAGAACCACATCCCGCACTGCGCGCCCGGCTTCTGGGAGAAGTTCTACTTCCGGCCGGGCAACCTTGGCTATCCGGTGTTCAAGACGCGCTATGCGGATGTCGGCGTCTACATCTGCTACGACCGCCACTTTCCCGAGGGAGCGCGCGAGCTCGGGCTCAATGGCGCGGAGATCGTGTTCAATCCATCAGCCACGGTGGCCGGGCTGTCCGAGTATCTCTGGAAGCTGGAGCAGCCGGCGCACGCGGTGGCGAACGCCTTCTACGTGGGCGCGATCAACCGGGTGGGCTTCGAGGAGCCCTGGCACATCGGTGAGTTCTACGGGCAGAGCTACTTCTGCGATCCGCGTGGGCAGATGGTGGCCGAGGGCACGCGCGATCGCGACCAGCTCATCACCGCCGAGCTGGACCTCGATCGAATCCGCGAGGTGCGCAACGTGTGGCAGTTCTATCGCGACCGCCGGCCGGAGACGTACGGAGGACTGTGCAAGCTGTGACCGCGCTCAGTGGTCCTTGGCGCCCCGCTTTGCCCAGATAGGGAACGCCGGACGCTTGGCAGCCACCGCCGGCCGCTTCGCCAGCTCCTCCATCACGATCGCGACGGCTTTCTCGAGCTGGGTGTCATGGCCGGCGCGCCATGCCGCCGGCTCGAGATCCACTTCGACGTCCGGCGCGACTCCCCTGTTCTCCACCTCGTATTCTCCGGCCGGAGACCAGAGCGCCACGCGGGGCGCGGTCACTCCGCCACCGTCCATCAACGTCGGGTAGCCACCGATCCCGACGAGCCCTCCCCACGTCCGCTTGCCCACCAGCGGGCCGACCTTGAAGCGACGGAAGAGCCACGGCAGCTCGTCGCCGCCCGAGCCGGCGTACTCGTTGATCAGCATCGCCTTCGGACCGTAGATCGCGCCGGCCGGAATGGGCGTGTCCTCGCCGTAGCGCGACGTCACGTAGTTGAACGGAGCGTCGCGCCGCAGATACTCGATCATGTAGTCGGCGATGTTGCCGCCTCCGTTGAACCGCTCGTCCACGATGGCGCCCAGCTTCTCCTGCTGCGCGAAGAAGTAGCGGTTGAAGCGCGTGTAGCCTTCGTTTGCCGTGTTCGGCACGTAGATGTAGGCCAGCTTGCCACCGGACAGCTTGTCTACGGTGCGCCGATTCTGATCCACCCACGCCAGATGCCGCAGTGTCGCTTCGGTCGGCAGGGGAACGACGGTCACGTCCCGCGCCCCGACGCCGTCGGCCTTTGGCGCAACCCGGAGCACGACTGACTTACCGGCGGTTCCCTCGAGCGCCTGCTCGACGCTCTCCCTGGCAGTGAGCTCCCGGCCGTCCACCGCCAGCAGGTACTCGCCCGCTCGCACGTTCACGCCAGGTTGCGTGAGCGGCGCACGGAACTGCGGGTTCCAGTTCTCGCCAGCGTACACCTTGGCGAAGCGCCAGTGCCCGTTCTCGATCGCGTAGTCGGCGCCGAGCACGCCATTCGCTGGCGCCCGGCTCGTGGTCGCGTCGGGCGAGCCGACGAACAGATGTCCGACGGTAAGGTTGCCGAAGACCTCGGTGAAGAGGTAGTCCAGATCGGCACGGCTGCCGAGCCCGCCGAGGTAGTGCTCGTAGAAGCGCTCGGTGGCAGCGAGATCGAGGCCGTGGTAGCTCGGGTCATAGAAGAAGGCGCGCTGCAGCCGGAACGCCTCGTGGTACATCTCGGTCCACTCGGCGCGCGGGTCGGTCGCGACCTGGATGTCACGAGTGGCCAGCACCCCTTCGCCGGCCTTGATCGGCTGAGCGATGGCGGCGATCGCCCACGCATCTCGCTGCTTGTACAGCAGCTTCTCGCCATCGCGAGAGAAATCGTAGTCGGCCACATCGGCGAGGAGCTGTTCGGTCTTTCTCTCCGCGAGATCGAACTTGTGGAGCGTGACCCGGGTCGGACCGCTCTGCAGGTCCACCGGGATGAGTGGCTCCTCGGCGAGCACCAGGATGCCCGTCTTGCCGGGACTCACGGCGACATAATTCCGCGGCGGGGCCGGCAGAGCGATCGTCCGCTGATCGATCCCCTCGAAGTCGATGCGCACCGGCTCGGGTGCGGCGACCTTCCCGAGGCTGTCCTTGTTCGGCTTCACATCCTTCGCGCCCTTCACGTCGCCAGCGGCCGCCTTGGCGCTGCTCTTCGCCGCGCTGTCGCCCTTGGCCTTCTCCTCGTCGCTCTCCGGTGCCAGCGGCGAAGGGAGATCGCTCCGGAGCACGATCGCGTACAGGCTTCGCGTGATCGGGTGGTCGAAGGTCATCATGCTGAAGTCCTGGGCGGGACCCGCGTCGGTGCTCGCGACGAAATAGAGATACTTCCCGCTCGCGTCGAAGGCCGGCGTGCGCGCGTCGCTCAGTCCGTCCGTCACCTGCGTGATGGACGCACGCTGCACGTCGTCCACGAAGATCGCGCCGAGCCGATTCTTCACCGAGCGCGCGTAGGCGAGCCACCGCGAATCCGGCGACCATGAGATCGGCATGCCCCCGGAGCCGAACTGTGGACCGAGTGGCTCGACATCGACGCGCGTGGTCTTGCCACTGGCCACGTCCACGTAGAAGAGCTCGGCGCGGGAGGTGCTGTAGGCGATGCGCTTGCCATCGGGCGACCAGAGCGGGCCGTAGTAGTACGTGTCATCGTCGCCGAGCGTGATCGCGCGCGGCTCGCCCATCCCCGTCTGACCGCGCAGCTCCAGCCGGTAGCGACCGCCGGCATCGGAGAAGTAGGCGAGGGTCTGGCCGTCGGGCGACCAGCTGGGGTTCCGCTCGGTGGCGCCGACCGTCCGTGTGATGTCGCGGGCATCGCCCTTCTTGGCCGGCACGGTGATGATCTCGCCGCGCGCCTCGAACGCCGCACGCACGCCGCTGGGCGAGATGGCGGGGTTCTGCAGCCGGTCGCTGACGCTCACCCAGTGCGGCAGCGCTTCGGTCAGCTCGCCGGCGATCCGGACAGGAACCTGCGACTCGCGTCCGCTCGCCAGATCGTAGAGGTGAATCGCACCGAACTGCTCGTACACGATGCCGCCCGGGCCGGCGGACGCGTATTTGATGTCGAGGTCGTGGTTGTCGATGCGGCGCGAGACGGCCTTGGTGCGCGTGTCGTAGGCGTAGAGGGTGGAGGGACCGTCGCGGTCGGAGATGAAGAAGACGGTGTCGGCAACCCACATCGGCCAGAGATCGGTCGAGTTGTCGCGAGGCACTTTCTCGATCGACGCATCCGCGAGCGTCGCGATCCAGATCGGCGTCGTTCGGCCTCCGCGATAGCGCTTCCAGATCTGGTTCGCGTTCGGATACGGCATATAGGCCAGCCGCTTGCCATCCCCGCTGAAGGCTCCGTTCCAGACGGTCGGCAGGTCGACAGCCGTCGGGATCACCCCATCGACGTCCTGCGCAAAGAGTCGCGGTGCGCCGCCGGCCTGCGCCCGCGCGATCCCATGACGGTCGGAGACGAAGAGCACTTTTCCGTCGGACGTCCACCCGCGGACGGCGTCGAGCCCGGGATTGTATGTGAGCTGCCTCGGAATGCCCCCGGTACTGGCGATGACGTAGACGTCCGGGTTCCCGTTCCGCACATTCGTGTACGCGATCGACTTCCCGTCGGGGGAGAAGCGGCACCCCGACTTGGCCCCCGGCGACGCCGTGAGGCGCCGTGCCGAGCCGCCGGCGCGTGGCACGGTCCAGATGTCACCCGCGAAGGTGAAGCAGATGTCGGCGGCGCCAAGTCCGGGCTCCCGCAACAGCAGCGGCGGATCCCCGCCGACCTGGGCGTGGGCGAGCACGGGAAGCGTGAGCGCGAGCAGCGCGATGACGGAGCGACGACGGAGTGGCATGAGGGCATCCTCTGTCCTGGCGGGTAGGCGCGAATGTATTCCCGAACAGCAACGCGGCGCAAATGTGGAAGAGGTTACGGATGACCGAGCGCAGCACGACCGCGGAGCAGATCGCGCAACGGCTGGCGCTCCAGTTCGGTGCGATTCCCGCCATCCTCGCGGATCGGGAGCCGGCCGACTTGGAGCGCCGGCCACCGTCGGGCGGGTGGTGTGCTCGAGAGCAGCTGGCGCATCTCGCCCGCTACCACGAGGTGACACTCGAGCGACTGTCACGCATCCTGACCGAATCTCGTCCGCGATTCGAGCGCTATCGCGCCGAGGATGACCCGGAGTTTCTGCCGTGGCTGACGTGTCCGGCGGATGAGATCATTCGGCGGGTCGGTGTCTTGCGCGCTCGTCTGAGTGGGATGGTGCAGCGGTTGTCGCCTGAACAGCTGGGGCGGGTAGGCGTCCACCCGGTGTTCGGGGAGATGCCAATGTCCCTGTGGCTCGAGTTCTTTCTCGTGCACGAGGGACATCACCTCTACGCGCTCTTCCAGCGTGCGCGGGAACGCCCTGCCGTCGGTCGCGTGGGAGAGGGCGAGAGACTGTGACGTCAGGACGTGCTGCGGGGCCGATGTTCGACACCTTTCTCGATCGATGGCACCTCGTGCCGGACGGTACACCAATTACGACTCCCAGGAGCCGGCTGCTCCCCGTCCGCTTGGCGGGTACGCCCGCCATGCTCAAAATCGCCGTGGAGGCCGAGGAGCGGCGGGGCGCTGACGTGATGATCTGGTGGGCTGGAGACGGTGCGGCCCGCGTGCTCGCATACGAGGGCGACGCCCTCTTGCTGGAGCGCGCGCTCGGCAGTGGCTCGCTCGCGACGATGGCCCGTCACGGTCGTGACGACGAGGCGACTCGGATTATCTGCCAGGTGGCCGCAAGGCTACATGCGCGGAGTCACCCGCCCGACCGGCTGCAGGCGCAGCTGGTACCGTTGTCGCGCTGGTTCGCGCAGCTCGAGCCAGCCGCCGCACGGCATGGTGGCGTGCTCGTAGATTCCGCCGCGGTGGCACGCGAGCTTTTGGAGACCTCCACCGACATCATCGTCCTGCACGGGGACCTCCATCACGGCAACATCCTGGACGCGGAGGATCGGGGATGGCTTGCCATCGATCCCAAAGGACTCTTGGGCGAGCGGGCTTTCGACTTCGCAAACATTTTTTGCAATCCCGACAGCGACGTTGCGACCGCTCCGGGACGGCTCGCGAAACAGGTAAGGGTGGTCGCCTCGGCGGCAAATCTGAACCGCGAGCGTCTGCTGCGGTGGGTGCTCGCCTATGCCGGTCTCTCGGCCGCCTGGTCGCTCGACGAGGATGGCGACCCGACGCTCGCCCTCGCGGTTGCCGAGCGCGCGCGGTGCGAGCTCGCGAGCTCCTGAGTCATGGGGCGTACAGAGCGGCATGGTCAGCCGGCCGGGCGCGGTGACAGGACACCCTCCACGCGCGAACGCGACTGACGGGAGGTTGCGTGCGGCCATCGGCCACCAGCGCCGTCGCGCGACCGAGCACGGTGTCACCCGGTGAGGGTGCTCGTGTCGGCAGGTCGACGACGACGCCCACGGGCCACCACGCTGGCAGAAGGAGGAGCGCCGAATCGACTCCGGATGGGATCGCCGAGGCCGATCCGCGCCCCCCTCCCGCAGGCGCTCGCGAGCTATCGAGGACGGTCGCGTGGCCGGCGGCACGCCAGTCCAGCGGCGGAGACCACGGACCGAAGCTGAAGCCGAGGCAGACTGCGGCGGTATCGGCGCCGGGACGAGGCGTTACTTGCTGCGTGGCTGCACGCGGCGGGGGCAGTAGCAAAACGAAGCAAGCGACAACGGTCCCACGGGCGAACACCCTCGGCACGCGTGTCACCTGTTCCGCGCATATGTGCCCGTGAGCTCGGCCATCGCGATCTCATGTCCGCGCATTGCGGCCACGAGCTGATCGCGCGAGGCGCCTTCCTCGAGCCGGAGCGGTGTGTCGAGCGCGACCAGGCGAAAGTGGTAATGGTGAGCCGCGCCCTTGGGCGGACAGGGACCACCATAGCCGAGTGCATCCCCAAAGCTGGCTTTCCCTTGAAGCGCACCGCCGATCTGCGCGACGGATCCGCCCCTGGGCACGTTCTCCGGGAGCGACGTCGTCGCTGCTGGAATCCTGTAGATAACCCAGTGGATGAAGGTACCGCCTGGTGCGTCAGGGTCCTCGACGGTAAGCGCAAATGAGGCCGTCGCTGGCGGTGCGCCGGACCAGGCGAGAGGCGGCGAACGGTTCGCGCCGTCGCAGGTGAATTGCGTCAGAATCGAGCCGCCGTTCGAGAAGGCGGAGCTGGTGAGCGAAAAGCTCGAGGTGGCCATGGTCGCAGACCCGTGTGTGGTGTCGGTGGCGGTGTCGCCGGACCTGTCCGGTCGCGAGCAGGCAGCCAGCGTGAGAAGCGAGAGCACGGAAGCGATCGATCGACCCGTGAGATCCTCCCGGGGCAGCCAATATTGCACTCGGCCCGCCCTGGAGCGCAGCATTGGTCATGCCCGCGTCGCCGATCAAACGACTCCGGTCCCTCTGTCTCGCTCTTCTTGAGGCTCACGAGGTCGAGGCGTGGGGAGAGCCGACATTCCGCGTACGCAACAAGATCTTCGCCATGTACGCCGATGCGGCCACCCATCACGGAAATGGACGACATGCCGTGTGGTGCAAGGCCACGCCACTCAACCAGAGTCTGCTCCTGCGCGCGCAACCGGACCGCTACTTCTCTCCGCCTTATGTGGGTCCCTCTGGATGGATCGGTGTCTGGCTGGACGGAAAAACGGATTGGACGGAATTGAAGGAGCTCATCCTCGACGGGTACAGGATGACCGCCCCCAAGCGCGTTCTCGCGAAGTTACCGGAGAGCTGAGAGAGGACCACCAGAGCACCAGACCCGTCAGCGTATCAGAGCGCAGATCTCGCGCAGCGCTCCGATACGACCCGGCCCCGAGCCCGGGACAGGCGCGATCGCGCCGTCGCACTCCAGCCTGCTCAGCACGCGGCCCGCGAACATCTGCGCCCCCGCCGTGTTCGGATGTCCCATGGACGCATCGAGACATTTGAGAAAGTCGACGCCAGCGCCCAGCACTTTGCAGTCCTGGCGTCGCTGCCCAGCGAGCGGGTCGCTCGCCGGCACTCCCCACAGCATGGCGCTGGGGGCCCCGAAGGACTGTTCGGCGGTCAGCCCGAAGTCCACGAAGTGAGCCCGCGGCGGGGAGGGCGACGCTCCCTTTCCAGCGGCCGGGACGATCGCATCAGGCAGGCGCGATCCCGGGGCCGAGACCGGCGTTCCCACTTTCACGAGCGCATGGGCATTCGCCACGACATCGCGCAGGCCGCGCACCGTCTCGTCGTAGAACGCACTGGACTGCCGGGCGAGCTTGCGCCGCACGGCCTCGGTCACGACGAATTCAGGAAGCTTCCCAATGATTCCGAGATGCAGGAGAAAGGCGTCGAGGTCGCCGAGCCGCGTCGCTTCGGAGACGATGGCGTAGTACCCCGACACGACCACGGTTGCGTTCGGAAAGACACCGAGCACATGCGGGAGCAGCGTCCGCATGCGCTCCACGCAGCGCTCGCGAGCGAGCTTCCTGACCCAGCCTTCCGGATCGCTGATCGTCGGATCCATGGTCAGGATGCTCGTGATACCAACATCGTTGATCCCACCGTCCATGATCACCAGCGCGACGTTCTCCGGGTAGACGGGCGCAGCGTGTGCGGCATCGGTGATCGGATGCTGAGCCAGATAACTCCTGGCGTGTTCCACCTGGGCGGTGATGGACGGATGAGAGTTCGGTACCTCGCCCGGGAGGGGCGGCTTCGCATCCTGGGTGGTGTCGGGACGAATTACCGCTCCCGAATGCGCGAACGACCATGTCACCGCCGGCTGCCCCCCAAGCCGCTTCTCGATTGCGGCGCGCACCAGCTCCGGATATTTACTGCGCTCCTCCAGCCCCTGCCCCCAGGCGATCGAGTCGCCGATCACCACGATGTGGTAGGCGCGGTCGGTCGACGCGAAAGCGACGGGCCGCGTGAAGGTGCGGCCGATTGACCAACCGTCGACGCGCGACGCGCGCCACAGGAGTGCCGTGTACGCAAGATCCCGGACGAACTCCCGTCGCCCGAGCTGAAGATGCTCCCGGTCAGACATCTGGCCTCCGCAAAAGACGGTGCCCCCTCCACCCACGGCATCACCCTCCGTCAACGTGGTCGCCGATGGAGGTCCGGCGTTACGCCGACGACTCCCCGTAACGGGGTATTGCTGGTGGCCGCAACGGATGCCTGCCATGTTCCGGACATGACACATGATTCGGCAGCTCATGTCGGCTCTCCGGGAAGCCCGCCGGTCGATGGCGCTGATGACTCCGCCCTGAAGCCGCAGGCGGATCTCTCCGCGCCGCCGGCGGACGCAGCGGGCGCCGCGGCCGGCCGTCCGGAAGACATCACCCGGATCACCGCCGCCGTCGAATCGCCTCAAGCGCGCGGCGTCGCGCTGACCATTCTCGCCATTCTGGCGCTCACCGCCAGCGTGTACTTCGCGCGCCCCTTTCTCCTGCCGATCACCCTGGCGGTGCTTCTCAATCTTCTCCTCAGCCCGGTCATTCGCGCCCTTGCCCGGATGCACATCCCGCCTGCCCTCGGCGCGGGCCTGGTGATCATCCTCTTTCTGGGCGGGTTGGGCGTGGGGATCTATCAACTTGCGACTCCGGCCGAGACCTGGATTGCGCGCGCGCCGGCCGCGTTCGCGCAAGCGAGCGAGCGTTTGCGACGCGTGACCAAGCCGGTGGAGCGGGTCACCAAAGCTGCCGAGCAGGTGGAGCGCGCGACCGATGTCCAGGGGACGAACAAGCCCCCCGAGGTGGTGGTCAAGGGAGCGAGCCTCGTCTCACGCGTGTTCGGCACGACCGAGAGTCTGGTGGCGCTGCTGCTCGAGGTGCTGCTGCTCCTCTACTTTCTGCTCGCCTCCGGCGACTTCTTTCTGCAGAAGCTGATCAAGGTGCTCCCTCGGCTGGGCGATCGCGAGAAGGCGGTCACGATCGCCCGCGAGACCGAAGCGTCCATCTCCCGCTACCTCCTCACCACGGCGCTGCTCAATGCCGGCGAAGGGGTAGTGGTCGGCATCGCGATGAAGCTCTGGGGGATGCCGAACCCGCTTCTCTGGGGCGCGCTCATCGCGATCCTCGAGTTCGTGCCCTACCTCGGCGCCCTGACGATGGTGGTCGTGCTCACGCTCGTGGCCGTGGCCACGTTCACCGAGATGGGGAGGGCTCTCGCCGTCCCCGCTACTTTCATTGCCATCAACTTCTTCTGGGGCAACGTCGTGAGCCCGCTGATGATGAGCAAGCGACTCACGCTCAATCCGGTGGCGATCTTCGTCGGTCTCGCCTTCTGGTTCTGGCTCTGGGGAATACCGGGCGCGTTCATCGCCGTGCCGGTGCTCGCGACCTTCAAGATCTTCTGCGACAACATCGAGACGCTGGCTCCGATCGGCGAGTTTCTCGGCGGTCGCGATCCATGGGAGCGGCGATCGGCAGTGCGCCTCGACGCGGGCTCGCGAGACCGCTGACGAGGTGAGGGGACATCACGGACGTCCTGGATGGCGATTTCCGAGCATTGCTTCCAGCAGGTCGGCCGACTTCTCCAGAATGGCGCGGTCGCGGGCGGGCAGCTCGCGGATGTGCCGGGCGAGCGACGCCACCCGTCGCGCTCGACCGGCCTCGAGCACCTGGCGTCCTCTGGCTGTCGCGTGAACGCGCTGCACACGCCGGTCGCGCGCGTCGAGGCGCCGGGTGACCAGGCCGTCCGCCTCCAGACTGGTCACCAGGCGGGTGATGGTGGGTGGTCGGACCTGCTCGGCGCGCGCGAGGTCGCCGAGGGTGATCGGGCCGGCAAAGACGATGACGGAGAGTGCGGAGAGGGCAGGGGCGCCGAGTCCGGTCGCCTCGTCCTCGATGCGAAGGCGGCGCAGGAGGTGGATGGCGGCCGAGTGCAGGCGGTTGGCGACCGCCTCGGAGCTGGTGGAGCGCCGCCGGGCGCGGCCGGGTCTTGCGCTTCCGTGAGATGATGACATTATAGTTAGTTAGTAAAGCTAACTAAATGGCCGTCTGGCGCCAGCCCCCGGCCGCCACTTCCTCCCACTGGAGGTCGCCATGACACAGGGCGATGGCTTCCGACTCACGCAGATCGGGCAGATCTCCCTCCGCGCGACCAATCTGGATCGCGCCGTCCCGTTCTATCGCGACGTCCTCGGCCTGGAGCTCCTCTTCCAATTCCCGCCGCTGGCGTTCTTTCGCTGCGGTG
Source organism: Gemmatimonadota bacterium (assembly GCA_030948255.1). Lineage (GTDB taxonomy): Bacteria > Gemmatimonadota > Gemmatimonadetes > Gemmatimonadales > Gemmatimonadaceae > JALZAQ01. Next base: position 26,993 of record JALZAQ010000003.1, on the reverse strand, counting down.
GCGTGAGGCTCATGCTCGGGCCGAGTGAGAAGGGGGAGTTCGACCACCCCGGCTCCATCCTCTACTACAAGGTGGATGACATCCACGAGGCCCATCGGGTGCTCGGGGAGCGAGGTGCCCGCTTTCGCGACGAGCCGCACCTCGTCCATCGGGCGGCGGATCACGAGCTCTGGATGACCTTCCTCGATGACCCGGAAGGGAACACGCTGGCGATCATGTGCGAGAAGCGGTGATATTACAGTACCGCCCCCCGGAGCCGTCCATGCATCGCCCCACCGCGTTCCTCGCGCCCCTCCTCGCCCTTACGCTCGTCGCTGGGTTGGCAGCGGCTCAGCCGCAACCATTCATTCCTGCTCTGAATGGGGTGCGAAGGAGCAGCGAGGTCCACATCAATGGCGAGCTGCTCTCGCGCAGTGTCGTTGTGTCCGGCGGGTCGGACGGCAGCAGGATGGAGCAGGTCTACGTTCCACTCGAGGACATCGCCCGCGCCGTCAATGGCGCGCCGCTGCTCGAGCCGGCGCTGAGGATCGATGGCAACCGGCTGCTGCTGTCGGGCGTGTCAGGCAGCGTCGCCGACAAGATCGGAGCCAAAGCGAAGTTTGATAACAAGGTGTCGACGAAAATCGCGGACCAGGCGCAGAAGGTCGAGCCTGCCGTCAAGATCGATGCCGGGTCGAAGGACGCGGCGAAGCTCTGGCTCAAGCGGGCAGACGACAAGATCGGGATGAAGCAGAACGTCAGCCCGAGCCTGTACAAATGGAGAAAGGACGCCGCGGGGATCGCCGTCAGCTCGACTGGCTTGATCTCGAGCGATGTTCGAATGTTCGACGGCAAGGCATACGTGCCGCTCGCGGATGTCGCACGCGCCTTTGGGGGAGAGGCTCGGCTCGGGAATGGAGGCTACCAGATCAGCGTCCCCCGATGAGCTCACCGCCGCGCGCCGGCGAAGCGCTCGGCAAATAGCGGCGCGATGAGATTGTCCACCGGGGCGTGGTCGTCGGTGAGGATGATGGTCCCACGGCCCTGGAGATAGCGCGCGAGGCCGTCGGCGCTCACGGCGCGCATGTCGAGATCGTCGTCCGGCTGCCCGGCTCCGTGTTGCAGCAGGCCGTCGATGTCGATCGGGTGGTCGGAGGCGAGGATGATGAACGTGCTCTGCCCGGCCCCCTCGAAAGCAGCGCGCGGGCCAACCAGCGCCACGTGCCCCTTCCCGAAGACGCTCTCCAACGTGACGAGATAGGATGGCATGAAGGCGCCCTCACGCCAGCTGTCGATCACGTTGGCGAGGACGACTCCGCCGGGCGCGAGCCGGCCACGGAGCTGTGCCGCGAACTCGCGCGTGGTGAGGTGGTAGGGAATCGACAGGTCGCTGAACGCGTCGGCGAAGATGAGATCGTAGCGACCCGTATCCCTGGCCTCGCGGATCATGAACCATCGCGCATCCGCGTCGATGGTGCGGATGCGCGTGCGCGCGGGGAGTCCCATGAAGTCCCGAGCCACGCGCGTCACCATCGGATCGATCTCCACCACGTCGATACGGGCGCCCGGATACCGCTGCTCTATGAGGCGGGGAAGCGTGTAGCCACCTCCACCCACGAAGAGGAGCCGCACCGAATCGCCGGTTGCCGCACGAAACCGCACCGCCCGCTCGAAGACCTTGAGGTAGTCGTAGAGGAGAAACGACGGATCGCGGCGGTCATTGAACGAATGCGCGAGATGGTCGAGGTAGAGGGCCTCCACCTCTCCGCCCAGGTCCGCCCGGGTGAATCGCGCGAGGCGGATGGTGTAATAGTTGGATTCCGCGGTGAAGTAGCTGCTCCCCAGCGGCGCGTTCAATGCCGCATGTCCATCGCGTCCTGCTCGCCTGCGATCCGCTCGGAGAGCGAGCGACAGCGGCACGAGCGCGAGCAGCAACGCGGACATCGCCGCGCGCGACCTGCGACTCCTCCCGAGCCAGCCACCGAAGAGCGGAGCACCCGCGATGAGCAGGAGCCCGACGATCAACAGGATGCGGCGCGTGCCCAGCCACGAGATCAGGAAGAAGCCCGTCGCGAAGGTCCCGAGGAGGGAGCCGATCGTCGACAGAGCGTACAGTCTTCCGACCACGGACCCCGCGTCGTCGAGCTCACGGATCGCCAGCTTCACGACCACCGGGGAGATGGTCCCCAGAAGGAGAGCGGGGACGAAGAATCCCGCCGCGGTGAGCAGCAGCACGCTCGTCATGAGCGACGCGTGGGTGCCGAGCCAGTCGGACGCCGTCGTCGGTCCGAGGCGATCCACGAGCGGCGCGATCGCGAGAGCCGCGAGTCCGGAGGCGAGATAGAGCCACCCCAGAATCGAACGATCGGGAAACCGATCGGCGAGGCGTCCTCCCAGGTAGGCTCCAATGGAGATTCCCGCGAGCACGACCCCGATAATCGACGTCCAGGTGTACAGCGACACGCCGACGTACGGTGCCATGATGCGGCCTGCCACAAGCTCGATTACCAGCGTGCAGAGGCTGGCGAGGAAGACGGCGGTCGAGAGGAGGATGCGCGAAGCGGGCGGAGGCGGGGACATGCGAGATAATAGAGGAGGGGAGAGACCAGGGTCAGATAGTGATACCGAGAGGCCTTGACAACCATCCACGGCCGGCGGGATAATAAGGAGCGCGGCGATTTCCCCGACTTGGCGGGCCGCGCACCGGAGAGATCCGGGGTACCGTCTAAGTCGCGGTCAGGCGGCCCGCGACAAGAAAATGTCGAGAGCCGCCTTCGTGCATCGTCGCGATTTGATTCACCAGCTTGTGGCGCGACGCTAAAGAAGTCCCACTAAAGAGGAGTGCCAGATGTCGAACGAGATGCGTCTCCCGGAGCCCCCCTCCCGGATCATCCACGAGTCCCCCGCGCCCCGTGCGCAGCGCGCCGATGACCGTGACGTTCACCTGTCCGGCGATGATCTCCTGCTCGCGTCGTGGCAGAGCTATCGCTCGATGCGGATGCCGGCCCCCTCGGGAAACACGCCCTGAGCGCGAACAGGAGCTGGAAGTTCCGCCGGCCCGGCGATAGATAGTCGGGAACAGAGCGGACCGGTCGCGAGCCATGTATTCCACTTGCCTCTTCTGCAACACCAAGCTCGGAGCGAACGATGCCGTGCCGAGCTTTTCCGTCGGCCAGCGTCTGGCGTTCGATGCCGAGCGCGGGCGGCTCTGGGTGATCTGTCCTCATTGCCGGCGATGGAACCTGTCGCCGATCGAGGAGCGGTGGGAGGCGGTCGAGGAGTGCGAGCGGCTCTTCCGCGACACGACCACGCGGGTCTTTCGCGAGAACATCGGGCTGGCGCAGCGCCCCGACGGGCTGGATCTGGTGCGGATCGGCAAGGCGCTCGCGACCGAGCTCGCGGCCTGGCGCTACGGCCGACAGCTCACGCGCCGTCTGCCGCCACGAGCGGGAAGTTCCCTCCGGGCACTCTCCGGCGACAGCATGCTCCGCGCTGGGAGGGCGCTCGACCGGCTGCTACGCTGGATGCCACGCATTCACATCCCGTACGACGCCGCCACCTGGGTGCGCGTGCACCGCTCGCCGCGGCGGATCCTGGATGTGATCCGCACCGAAGGTGGGGGGGAGACTCCGGCGGTGATCCGGCAGATGCACCTCGAGTCGGCAACGCTGCTTCGTCCCGCTCGCGACCTGCCCTGGCGTCTGCTCGTGGCGCACGACGGCGGCTTCGCCACGCTCGAGGGCGCGACCGGTCTTCGGACGGCGGGACGGCTGCTCGCGGCGATCAACGGAAGCGGCGGGAGCGACGAGCAGGTGCAGCAGGCGGTCGCCAAGGTCGCCGACGCCGGCAACCCCACCGGCTACTTCGCGCGCGTCGCCTCGATCGCGATGCGCACCTCGTGGGGACGATTCCCCGACGCCGCGGATCGGCCGGAGATCGTGTCCGGCGAGATGCGTGACCGGGAGCGGGTCGCACTCCACATCACCAGTCGATCGTTCTGGGGGCGCGGTGCGATCGGGAGCGAGCCGGCCACCGCGCTTCCTCGGCTGCCCCTCGTGGACCGGATCGCCCTGGAGATGGCGGCCAACGAGGACGCCGAGCGTCGTGCGCTCGAGGGCGAGCTGGCGGAACTGCTGGCGGCGTGGCGCGATGCAGAAGAGATCGCGGCAATCTCGGACGGCCTGCTCAGCCTGCGCGCTGCTGCAGGCTGGAGGGAATGGCTCCTCGCGTCACGCGCTGCCTTCATGCACTGACGTGGCCGAACGCCCCGCGATCAGACCGTCCGAGCGCCACGCGGTCAGGGATCGACATCCCCTCCACCGGCGATCCCGGTCCCTTCCGCGATCCCGTTGGCGCGCTCGACACGCAACACTTGCTGCATCGTCTTCCCGTCCACGGTGAGGGTGACGAGATAGTCGCCGCTTCCGACGTGTGGCGCGGGATTCCGTCCGCCGAAGCCGAAGCCGCGCCCCAACGCGCCGCTGGTGCGGAGTGCGTTGAACACCTCGCCCATAATCTCGGGATCGATCGGCGGCGCTTCGCCGGCCGCGAGACCGGCTCGCAGGGTGTCTCGGCGCGCGGCCATTCCGGTATCTCGACGAGCCGTCATTGCGGTGTCGCGACGAGCGGCCACTCCCGTGTCTCTCTGGAGGCTCTTCGTGGTGTCGCCTGCTGCGCGCGCAGCCGCGGTCGTATCCCGGCGCGGGGGACGGGGCACCGGCCCCTCTCCCGGGCGCGGCTGGAAGACACCGCCGCCGCCGCGCCGACCGCGGAAGAGATCCGCCAGGCCGCCCCCGCTCGCGATCGAGCTGCGGATGCGGTCGAGCATCGCCTTGGGGGCCACGTTCGCCTTCTCCAGCGAGTCGAAGACCACCTGCATCTTTCGCGCGTTCACCAGGCTGTCGCGCTTCGCCGCCGGTGAGAGCGGTCCCGGCTTGGGCGGACGGCCGCGGAAGTCCCACATCGCGCGGTGCAGCCCCGGTCCCCCCGCTCCGTTGAGCGTCGCCACCGTGTCACCCTTGGCGCCCGTGATCAGAATTTTTGCCGGCGTGCGCGGAGACCCGGATGTCAGACGATAGGTGATCTCGGCGCCGTATGGAGCGCTTGCCGCCTCGAACGCCTTGTGACCGGGCGACCCCTCCGCGCCGGGGAACTCGCCGTACTCGTACGCCGTCTTCGGCGCGAACAGATACGCGACCTGCTTCATCACGCTGTCGCTCATCTGCTCGAGCGCCGCGATGTCCACGATCCAGATGCTCCGGCCGTGCGTGGCCGCGATCAGCTCGTGGTCGCGGGGATGGATCTTGAGGTCGTGCACCGGCACGCTCGGAAGGCCGGTCATGAATTTCTGCCAGTGCGCGCCCCGATCGAGCGAGGCGTAGACGCCGAGGTCGGTGCCGACGAACAGGAGATCGCGATTCACCGGATCCTCGCGAATCACGTGGACAAAGTCCGCACTCCCCTTGGGCAGATCGTTGACGATCGAGCGGAAGCTCTTCCCGTAATCCGTCGAGACGTACAGGTACGGCGCGAAGTCGTTCTCGCGATGTTTGTCGAAGGCCACGTAGAAGGTGGCGGAGTCGAAGTGCGAGGGCTCGATGCGCACGACGTACGTCCGGGGCGGCACTCCCGGAAAGCGCCCCGTCAGATTCTCCCAGGTGGCGCCATCATTGCGCGTGAGCCAGACATTGCCGTCGTCCGTGCCCGCATAGAGAAGTCCCGGGCGGATCGGTGATTCGGCGAGGGCGGTCACCGTGCCGTAGGTCTCGGCGCCGGTCGCGTCGAGGGTGATGCCACCCGTCGAGTCAATGCTGTAGCGGATCTTCGGCAGGTCGCGCGTCGACAGGTCGGGCGAGATCGGATAGAGATTGTCACCGCGGTTGGTGGACTTGAGCACGCGGTTCCCGGCGGTATAGAAGGTCGAGGGCGAGTGCGGCGACAGGAAATAGGGGGTGTTCCAGTTGAAGCGGATGTCGAGCTCGGCCGAGTCCGCCCGCTGGCGAGCTTTCAGCTCGGCGATCCGCTTCTTCGTCTCGCCAACCTCGGGCTTGGTGGTGTCGCCGCGCGCGACGATCACCGAGTCCTCGAACTGCTGGTAGCGGGACGCCCAGCCGGGACGCGTCAGAAAAGCAGATTCCCCCGTTGCGGCATTGAGCCGCTGGATGTTGCCGCCCTGCGATTCGGCGTAGATCGTGTTGGGGTTCGTCGGATCCTGCGCGGTGTAGAAGCCATCTCCCCCGCCGACGGTGAACCAGTCCGCGTTGGTGATGACGCCGCCCTTCTTGCGACTCGGACCGCACCAGCTTCCGTTGTCTTGTAGCCCACCGCACACGCGGTACGGGATGGACATGTCGTAGCTGACCTCGTAAAACTGCCCGATCGGGAACTGATTCATGAAGTCGTAGTTCCCGCCGCGGTCCCACGTCTGCGAGATGCCGCCATCGTCGCCGACGACGAAGTGCTCCGGGTCGTTCGGGTCGATCCACATCGCGTGATGATCCACGTGGATGCCGAGCGTCCCTCCGCGCACCGTCTTGCCGCCGTCATCCGAGAACTGGAAGGGCGTGGATGACCAGTACACACGATCCGGGTTCTTCGGGTCGGCCCGCACCTGCGAGTAGTAGAAGGGGCGCACGTCCTTGTCGTTCATCTTTGCCCAGGACGCCCCCGCATCGGTGGTGCGATAGAGGCCGTTCTGCAGCGTCTGCGCCTTCCCGACGCCCTTCTTACCGGTGGGATTCGCGTTCGAGTCCGCCTCGACCATGGCGTAGACGATTCTCGGGTTGCTGCGCGCGATCGAGAGCCCGATGCGTCCGAGTGTCGTCGTCGGCCAGCCGGCTCCCTGAATCTTCGTCCAGGTCGCGCCGGCATCGGTGGTCTTCCAGAGAGCGCTTCCCGGCCCGCCGCTCCGAAGGAACCAGGGTCCGCGCACGCGCTCGTAGCTCGATGCGTAGAGTGTCTTTGGATCGGTGGGATCCATTGCCACGTCCACGAACCCGGCCTTGTCGCTGATGAACTTGGCGAGCTGCCAGCTCTGTCCGCCGTCGGTGGTCTTGTAGAGGCCCCTCTCCCTGTTCGGTCCCCACGCGTGGCCGAGCGCGGCCACGTAGACGATGTTCGGATCGGTGGGGTGCACGACGATGCGCGCGATCTGCTGGGTCTCCACGAGGCCCATGAGCTTCCACGTCTTCCCGCCGTCCGCGCTCTTGTAGATCCCGCCGCCGGGCGACATGGAGTTGCGCGAGTTCTGCTCTCCGGTTCCCGCCCAGACCTGATTCGTGTCCGACGGCGCGATCGCGAGCGCTCCCATGGAGATCACGCGCTCGTGGTCGAAGATCGGCTGGAAGCTCGTGCCGGCGTTGGTGGTCTTCCAGATTCCTCCTCCCGCCGCGGCGACGTAGAACGTCTTCGACGGGCTCGGGATGCCGGCGATATCGGCGACGCGGCCGGCCATGTTGGCCGGTCCGACCGAGCGCCAGCGGAAGCCGGCGAGTGTGGCCGAGTCGAGGGCAGTGGTGCTGGAGGGGGACGTCGGGGCGCCGGCGGGAGAGACGGAGCTCTGGGCTCCGGCCACCGGTGCGGCAAGCGCCGCGATGGCGAGCAGGGAGAGAAGGCGCAAGGGTGTCATGACGATGGCCGAGGAGAGTGGGACGACTCAGGGCGCGATGCTCGAGGGCACCGGCGACCCGGGGTACCAGGGGAGGTAATATCAATACGCCTGGGGCTGCGCAATCGCTGCGCGAGGCGCGGAGACCAGCCTATCGGAGCCGCTGCAGAATGGGCGGCAGCTCGCCCGCGATCTCGCGCGCCAGAAATCCGATGCGCCCCTGCTTCGAGGACAGCGCCCTCCCCGCCGCGGCGTGGAGGAAGCTCGCCCAGCAGGCCGTGCGGGCGGCGTCTGCTCCCTGCGCGGCGAGACCGACGACGATGCCTGCGAGCACGTCTCCCGAACCGGATGTCGCGAGTCCGACGTCGCCTTCGTCGAGCCGGAAGGCCTCGCCCTGCGGCGTTGCCACGAACGTCGTCGCGCCTTTGAGCATGACGACGGCGCGAAACGAGCGCGCGGCGCGGCCGGCGGCCGCGAGGGGATCGCGCTCGATCTCATCGCGCCGCCCTCCGAGCATCCCAGCCATCTCTCCCGCGTGTGGAGTGAGCACCACGCGCCCCTCCAGCGGGTGAAGCAAGTTCGGCTCGTGCCGCAGGACGTTCAGCGCCGCGGCATCCAGCACCAGCAGCTGCGCGCTGATCGCACCGACCACCCGCCGGAGGAATGACTGGAGAGAGCGACTTTCGCGCATCCCCGGGCCGAGCAGTAAAGCATCAACCGAGCCCAGCTCAGCGGTCACGCGCGAGGCCCCGCCGGCGACGAACGCGCCATTTCGCGTCTCCCGCATCCCGATGACGAGCGCTTCCGGAACAGCCACGCCGACCTGGGCGGAGACAGCAGCGGCCGTGGCCAGCTTGAGCTTGCCCGCTCCCGCGCGGAGCGCGGCCGTACCCGCGAGGACGATCGCGCCGGGCAGCTCCGCCGAGCCGCCCACCACCAGGACTCGCCCCCGCTCCTCCTTATCGCCGCGCTCATCGATCGGTGGAAGGGGCATCCGCCGGAGAAGTGCCGGCGTAACCCGGCGCACCCCCGCTGTGCGTATCACTTCGTGGCCACCGGCACGTCAGGCGTGGACGTGACGCGCGTCCCCGCGTCCTCGAGGGGCGCCACCTCGTTGAAGAGATCGAGCACCAGCCCTCCGTGCTTCCCCCGGGTCTCGTCGAAGCGATAGGACGTGATGCCGCAGTTGGCGACATCTCCCTCCCGGTCGATGGCGAGGATCTGCTCCTCCGTCATGCACTCCAGCAGATAGCGCAGGCACAGCACCGTGACCTGATGGCAGACGATCAGGACGCGATCGCCGCAGTGATGCAGGCTGATGGTGTCGATCGCGCTCCGCAGCCTGAGGATCACATCGCACCAGCTTTCGCCTCCGGGGGGCCGATGGTAGAACTTTCCGAGCAGTCGGCGGAACTCCGCCTGCTCCGGGAAGCGCTGACCGATGCCGCGGCTGGTGAGGCGGTCCAGGATGCCGAACTCCTTCTCACGCAGCCGCTCGTCCACCAGGATATCGCGCACGTCGGGAGATACCCCTCCATTGTCCCGAACCAGCTCCGCTGTCTGGCGCGCGCGCAGGTAGGGCGAGGAGAGGACGACGTTCGGCCGCCCGTCGGCGGGCATCGCGGCGAACCAACGTCCGAGAGCCGCTGCCTGGCGCTCGCCGAGCGCGCTGAGTGGAACGTCCACATCACGCGTCGCGATATCGATCGTATGGAGTCCGGCCGCGTCGGCCGCGGCCCGCGCGACGTTGCCCGCGCTCTCGCCATGGCGAACGATCCAGAGAGTGTCCGGCCACGCCTGCTCGGAGCCTCGAATCTTTCCCTCCTTCTCGGTCATGGTGACGATGGAGTCAAGACGCGTACCAGGCGAGCGCCGTGCGGCGGGGGAAACCGGACGGAGTGGCGAATCCGTAGGGGGGCAAGAGGAGGGCTCATGGTCACCGGAGACATGCTGGACGTGGTCGTCGGGATCGTGCTCGTATACCTGTTGCTCGGCCTCTGCTGCATGACCGCGACCGAGGCGATCGCGCGTCTGCTCCGTGCCCGATCGCGGACGCTCTTCGTGGCCATCCGACGGATGCTGGAGGGCGGCGCGCGTGTTCGGCACGGCGACCAGCGGCTCGCTCCGAGCGTCGGTGTGGAGGCGCTCTACGCGCATCCGCTCATCCTTGGGCTCGAGGAGCCGCGCTCGCCTGGCCGACCGCGCCCCGCGCACATCCCGCCGCGCCTGTTCGCGCTGGCGCTGCTGGACCTGATCGCGCCCGTGGATGTTCGGCGCCCCCACGGCATGGCGGAGATCAGGGCGGCGGCGACGCAGCTGCCGGAGCCACTCCGTCGCCCGATGCTTCTCCTGATCGATGAGGCAGCGGGCGATCTGGCGGCGCTCCGAGCCGGCATCGAGCGCTGGTTCGACGATGTCATGGCCCGTACATCGGCCACGTACCGCCGCTGGGCGCAGTCCGTGGCGGTCGCGGTGGCGTTCGGCCTCACCCTGCTCACGAACGCGGACACGCTGGCCCTCGCGCGATCGCTCGCCGCCAGCTCGGCGTTGCGGGGCGCAGCTGTCGCCATCGCCACGTCTCTCCCGCGCGCGGCGCTCCCCATCCCTGCGTCCCAGGCCATCGCGCTACTCGACAGCCTCGTCACTCGTGGCCTTCCAGTAGGCTGGAGCGCCTCGACGGCGGGAGCTGGTGTAGCCGCTCACGCCGGAGGTCTCCTCATCACGACGCTGGCGGTCTCGCTCGGGGCGCCCTTCTGGTTCGCGGTGCTGGAGGGGCTCGCCGGCGTGCGCGCTGCCGCGAATCCTTCGTCGATCCGGCGGGGGAGACCGCGGGAAGAATAACTCGAATATCCACGGCCGCCTTTCGTTCGGCTTGCCGGTGGAGCGCCGGGAGTCCATCGTCCCACATGCCCTGTGCCCGCTCCCGATACGCCGCGGCGGTCATCGCCGCCACGATCGCGCTCGCCGTTTCCTGCCGCAGCGGCGATCGGGCGCTGAGCCCACCGGCGCCGCAGCGTCTCGCCGCCGACAGCGATGGTTGGGGCGCCTACGGCCACGACGCGGGCGGCACCCGGTACTCGCCAGTCGCGCAGATCAACCGCGAGAACGTCGGCCGGCTCGAGATCGCGTGGGTCTATCGCACCGGTGACTACGCGGTCGGCGAGGGGTCCACCCGCTCCGAGTCCACGCCCGTGATGGTGGATGGCACGCTCTTCGTCTCCACCCCCTTCGGTCGCATCATCGCGCTCGACCCGGCGCGAGGCACCGAGCGGTGGAGCTACGATCCGCGGGTCGACCTCGGCGGGGACTTTGGCGATTTCACGAACCGCGGCGTCTCCACCTGGGTGGACAGCGCGGCTCGGCCCGGCGCGCCCTGCCGGAGAAGGATCTTCATCGCCCCGATCGACGCGCGGTTGATCGCCCTCGATGGAATCACGGGCGCTCTCTGCGTCGGCTTCGGAGCGCGGGGCCAGGTGGATCTCTCGCGCGATCTCATCAACGAGCCGCAGTGGAAGGGAGAATACCAGGTGACCTCGCCGCCGGCGGTGATCGGCAACCTGGTGATCGTCGGCTCGGCGATCGCCGACAACGCGCGGGCGGACGCGCCCAGCGGGGTCGTTCGAGCCTTCGACGCGCGCTCCGGGGCATTGCGCTGGAGCTTCGATCCCATCGCTCGCGACTCGGCCCACGTGGACACGACGAGCTGGCGAGCAGGCAGCTCGTCGCACACCGGCGCGGCGAACGCGTGGTCGATCATGTCGGCCGACGCGGAGCGCGACCTTCTCTTCGTTCCGGTGGGAAGCGCGAGCCCCGACTTCTACGGAGGCGAGCGACTCGGCAGCAATCTCTACGCGAATTCGATCGTCGCTCTGCGTGCCTCCACCGGGAAGATCGTCTGGCATTTCCAGGTCGTGCACCACGACCTCTGGGATTACGACGTCCCCGCACAACCGACGCTGTTCACCTTTCGGCGGAACGGCGAGAACATTCCGGCGGTGGCGCAACCGACGAAGGTCGGCCATCTCTTCCTTCTCGATCGCGTCACCGGCGCGCCTCTCTTTCCCGTGGAGGAGCGCCCGGTCCCGAAGAGCACGGTCGTGGGTGAGGAGGCGTGGCCGACGCAGCCATTTCCGACGCTTCCGGAGCCGCTCGTCCCGCAGCGTCTCGACGCCGAGGAAGCGTTCGGGGTGACGGCGCAGGACAGGGCGTGGTGCCGCACGCGCATCCAAGCGCTGCGCTCGGAGGGCATCTTCACTCCGCCGTCGCTCGAGGGGACGCTCATCTATCCCGGCAACGTGGGTGGCTCCAACTGGAGCAGCGCGGCGCTCGATCCGGCGCGCTCCCTGCTCGTCCTCCCGACGAATCGGCTGGCGACGATCGTGAAGCTCATCCCGCGCGCGGATTTCGCCGCCACGCGCAGCGGCAACCGCGACAAGGAAGTCTCGCCTCAATCCGGGACGCCCTACGGAATGGTCCGCGAATGGCTGCTCTCCCCGAGCCGGGTGCCGTGCAATCCGCCGCCGTGGTCCACGCTCACTGCGGTGGATCTGCTCACCGGAGCGGTGCGGTGGCAGGTTCCACTCGGCTCCTTTCCGCAGCTCGACAAGGTACCCGGCGCGATGGGGTGGGGATCGGTGGCGCTCGGCGGTCCGATGATCACCGGCGGCGGGCTCGCGTTCATCGCCGCCACCTTCGATCAGCACCTCCGAGCCTTCGATGTGGACAGCGGACGCGAGCTCTGGTCGGCGCCACTGCCGGCGGCCGGCAACGCGACGCCGATGACATACCGGATCAACGGCCGACAGTTTGTGGTGATCTCCGCCGGCGGACACGGCACGCTCAAGTCGAAGCAGGGGGACTACGTGATCGCGTTCGCCCTCCCCGACGGCGCCGAGCCGCGCCGCGACACTGTCACCGCCCCGGACGCGAACGGAACGTACGCGGGAGAGATCATCCACCAGCGTCGCCGGATGCCGGCGGTTCTCCATCTCCGGCAGCAGGCCTTCGGCTCTCTCGCCGGCGAGCTTCAGGTTGCCGCTCCTGCGCTCTCGGGCACGCTCACCGGCACGCGCACGGGCAACGCGCTCCGCTTCACCGTGGAGTTCAGCTATCCGGAGAAGAACTGTCACGGAACGATCACGATCGCGGCGGATCTCGCGAACGGTGGAAGCCTTCTCGTGGGTGAAGAGACGATCTCCGGAGAATGCAGCGGGGCGGGGAAGATCGAGCTCGGAACACTCGCGCTGCGGCGCAGCCGGTGAGCTGGCCCATCACCTTCGGAGATGTGCTCGCCGCGCGCGAGCGGATTCATCCGTATCTCGCGGCGACCCCGGTGAGGTCGTACCCGCCTCTCGATCATGCCGTGGGACATGGCATCAGGCTCCTGGTGAAGCACGAGAACCACCAGCCCACGAACTCGTTCAAGGTGCGCAACGCTTTCTCTGCCATGACGGCGCTCTCGGGCGCCGAGCGAGAGCACGGGGTGATCGCGGCGACGCGCGGCAACCACGGGCTGGGCCTCGCGTACGCCGGGCGCGTTCTCGGAATCCCGGTGACTGTCTGCGTGCCCCGGCACAACAACCCGGAGAAGAACGAGGCGTTGCGAGGATACGGGGTGGAGCTGATCGAGGAGGGGCGCGACTACGACGAAGCGGTGGCGGTGGCCGACCGAATCGTGCGCGAGCGCGCGCTCACCCTCATTCACTCGACCAACAACGCGCACATCCTCGCCGGGGCGGGGACGCTCACGATGGAGCTGCTCGAGCAGGAGCCCGAGCTGAACGCGATCGTCCTGTCGCTCGGTGGAAGCTCGCAGGTGGTCGGGGCTCTGGTGGTCACCCGGACGGTGCGGCCGACCGTGCGGGTGCACGCGGTGCAGGCATCGGGCGCGTCGGTTGCGTATCAGTCCTGGAAACAGGGCCACCCGGTCTCGACGGCGAGCGCGGAGACCTTTGCCGATGGGATCGCCGTTCGGAGCATGTCGCCGCTCACCTTTCCGGTGCTGAGAGATGCGCTCGCCGGTTTCGTGACCGTGACCGACGCCGAGATGGCATCGGCGCTCCGGTTGCTCCTCCGGACCACGCATAATCTGGTAGAGGGCGCCGGCGCCGCCGGGCTCGCGGGCGTGCGATCGCTGGCCGCGGAGCTGGCCGGCCAGCGTGTCGCGATCGTGCTCTCCGGCGGAAACATCGACGAGAGCACGCTTCGCCGGGTGGTGAACGCGGAGATCTAACCGCGCTTGGCTCCGGCCTTCCTCTTGGCTCTGCGGCCTTTCGTGTCGTAGGAGCCGGGAGGATGCTCCGCTTGGATGTTAATGCTTCCCTCGGCCAAGCGGGTGAGCAGCATGTCCGCATCCTTCTCCTCATCCAGCGTGCGCTGCAGCAGGTTGGCCTGGTCGTCGCAGCCCAGCTCGCGCGCATACGTACGAACCGTGCCGTAGCCCGCGATCTCGTAGTGCTCGACGTGCTGCGCGGCCGAGATCAGGCCAGCGTCCATCACCTCGGGCTCGGCGTCCTCCGCCATCAGCTCCTTGCCGTCGCCGATCACCCCTTCCATTCCCTTGCACTTCTTTCCGCCGGCCCGCTCCCCGAGGTCGCGGCAGATGCGCTCGAGGCGCTTCGCGTGCTCTCTCGTCAGGCGCTCGTGGTCCGTGAACGCCTTCTTCAGCTCCCGGCTGGTGGCCTTCTTGATCATCTTCGGGAGCGCCTTGAGAATCTGATTCTCGGCGCTGTAGAGGTCTTTGAGCTCCTCCACGTAGAGGTCCTTCAGCGTCTCCATTTCCACGGTTGTTCTCTCCGATCCGGTTGATGTCGCATTCCGGCGAGCAATGCCGCCGCGCTACTGCCAATGCAATCGGGGTGCCGCGGCACGCGGGCGGTGCGGAGTCACCGCGCTTGCGAGTAGACTCGATGCTCAGGGCACGGCCGTGACCTTCTCCGGCACTCCGACCGCCGGAACGTTCAGGTCGCGCAACAGCTTGTTGAAGCCGGCGACATCCCGCGATTCGAGCAGGCGGAGCCGGGCGAGCTGGCGCTCCACCTGGGAGGACAGCTCCTCGAACACCGCCCCCTCCTGATCCGTCGGGCGCGCATCGGAGCTCTGCACCATCTGATTGAGCGACAGGAGCTTGTTGTAGAGCTTGATGGGATAGTTGAGCGTCGACTGGTCGGCGTGCGAGTGGACCTCCGCCATCTCGGCGCGGACGGACTCGAGGCTGTCGCGGAGCTTCGTGGCCATCGGGCTCACCTGCGCGGCGTACGGCTGCCCCTTGGCGCGCTGGAGCTGGCCGTCGATCTGCTTCTGCATTCCCTCCATTCGCGTCACCGCGTCGGAGAGCCGGCCGATCTCGTCGCGGACCTTGAGCGTCATCGCGAGCTGGGCGTCGAGATCCGCCTGCGACACGGTGACGCGCGGGTCCTCGACGACGGTCAGGGGCTGGGTAAGCACGTGGCCGCTGGCGGTGAGTCGGACGCTGTACTGACCCGGCGGCGCCAGGGGGCCCGCGATGGTGCCCTCATCGACCACGATGTTCTCGATCGTCCGGGCGTCCGGGTAGCGAAGATTCCAGATGAATCGGTTACTCCCGGCGCGCGTCGGCACGATCGAGTCGCTGGGAGCGAACGACACGCTGTCGGTTCCCTCCTCGATGCGCGCTTTCTTTCCCTGAGCCGAGTCGCGCGCCGATACCGAGTCACGGCGAGCCTTTGCCTTGACCGTCGTGGTATCCGTGGAATCCTTCGCGGTCGTGGCGCTGTGAAAGGTCCGGATCACCGTGCCGGCGTGATCCAGGATCTCGAGCTTCATATCGCCCACCGGCTTGTCGTGGAAATGGTAGTCGATGATCGCGCCGGCAGGCGGGTTCTCGCCGGCGCCCAGCGTCCGGCCTCCTCCGCCCCCGAAGCGGGTCGCCGGCTGCGGGGCGAAGAGGTGCGCGCTCTCAGCGCGGACGGCGCCGGTCATCTGTCGCAGGGGAGAGATGTCATCGATTGCCCAGAACGCTCGACCGTGGGTGGCCACGATCAGGTCGCTGCCGTGGATCGTGATGTCGCGCACCGGCGTCCGCGGCAGGTTGAGCTGGAGCGACTGCCAGCTTGCACCGTCATCGAATGAGACGTAGATGCCCGTCTCGGTGCCGGCGTACAGAAGGCCGCGGCGCACCGGGTCCTCGCGGATGGCGCGCGTGTAGGAGCCGTCGGGGATGCCGCGCGCGATCGCGGTCCATGTCTTCCCGTAGTCGGTGGTCCGGAAGAGATAGGGGCGGAAGTCATCCTGCTGATACCGGTTGGCGGCGATGTATGCCGTGCCGGCATCGAAGTGCGAGGGCTCGATGATGCTCATCCGCGTGAACCGGCCAATCGCCCTCGGCGTGACGTCGCTCCAGTTGGCCCCGCCATCGCGGGAGAGATGGACCAGACCGTCGTCCGAGCCGGCCCAAAGCACGCCGGCCGTGACGGGGGACTCGGCGAACGCGAAGATCGTCGCATACCACTCGGTGCCGGTCATGTCTCGCGTGATCGGGCCACCCACCGGCCCGAGCGTCTTCGGGTCGTGCAGCGTGAGGTCGGGGCTGATCTGGTGCCAGCTCTGTCCCTCGTTGGTCGTCTTCATCACGTACTGGCTGGTGATGTAGAGCGTCTTCGGATCGTGCGGGGAGAAGAGGATCGGGAAGGTCCACTGAAAGCGGTACTTCACATCGCTGGCCGGAATGCCGTCGTGGTTGTTGAGCCAGGCGGTGATGTCGCGCTCCTGGCGGGTGCGTAAGTCCATCCGCGTGATCGTCCCCATGTAGGTGCCGGCGAAGACGATGTTGGGATCTGCCGGTGACGGGGCGATGTAACCCGATTCGCCGCCGCCCACCGAGTGCCAGTCCTCACGCGTGATCGCGCCGGCATCGGAGCGACTGAGGATGGAGACGGTGCTGTTGTCCTGCTGGGCCCCGTAGATGCGATAGGGGAACTGATTGTCGGTCGTGACGTGGTAAAACTGCGCCGTCGGCTGGTTCATGACGCCGGACCAGCTTGCGCCGCCGTCGAAGCTCACCTGAGCGCCGCCATCGTTGCCGGTGATCATGCGGTCGGGATCGTTCGGATCGATCCACAGGATGTGGCAGTCGCCGTGCGGCACGCGAATCCGCGTGTACGTCTTTCCCTCATCCACCGAGCGCCAGGTGCCGAGGTTGAGCACGTATACGGTGTTGGCGTCCTTCGTGTCGGCGAAGATGCTGGAGTAGTACCAGGGGCGGACGTGAAACTTCTGCTCGGCGTTCACGCGATGCCATGTTCGCCCCGCGTCATCGGAGCGAAAGATGCCGCCTGCGGAGTCGGGCGCCTCCACGCTCGCCCAGAGCCGCTGGGGGTTGGCGGGTGACACCGTGATCCCGATGCGTCCCTTCGGACCGGCCGGCATCCCGGGATTGTCCGACAGCTCCTTCCAGCTGTCGCCCCCATCGGTGCTCTTCCAGAGGCCTGTCTTGCCGCCGCCTTCCTCCATTCCCCACGGGTATCGCTGGAACTTCCACATCGCGGCGTAGAGGATGCGGGAGTTGCCCGGGTCCATCGCGAGGTCGATCGCGCCGGTGCTGTCGTCGAGAAAGAAGACGCGCTTCCACGTCGTGCCGCCGTCGCGTGATCGGTACACGCCGCGCTCGGCGTTGGGGCCGAAGGCATGACCGAAGGCCGCGACGAACACGACGTCCGGATTCTGTGGATCGACGCGTACCGCCGCGATGTGCCGCGTGTCGGTGAGTCCGAGCTGCTTCCAGCTCTCGCCTCCGTCGGTGGAGCGGTAGATCCCATCGCCGTACGTCAGGTCCTCACGAAAGTCGGATTCGCCCGTGCCGACGTAGATCACGTTTGGATCCGAGTAAGCCACGGCGATCGCGCCGACCGAGGCGATGTTGGATCGGCCGTCGGTGATGTTGTGCCAGCTCGCGCCGCCGTCGATGGTCTTCCACACGCCTCCGGCCACCGCGCCAAAGTAGAAGACACGCGGGTGACGCGGATCGCCGGCCACCGCCACCGCCCTGCCCCCGCGAAATGGTCCGACATTCCGCCACCGGAGCGATCTCAGATGGGCGGGGGCGCCGAGCGTCCGCACCGAATCGGGGATGGGAGCAGGCTGGCGCGCGGCACCGGACTGCTGTGCGGCCAGCGCATGAGTCAGAAGGAGCAGGGAGGCGAGTGGCGTGAGGCGCATGGATCCTCGACCGCGGATGGACTGGGGGGAGTTGAGCGAGCGTGGCGGAACACGTTACGCCGCGGATGGCGGGGAGGGCAACCAGCGGCCCGGCGCCGCTTCCCATCGCCGCTTCCTCGCGGATATTAGTCGGTCCCGCCCATCGTCTCTCGCTGGAGTCCAGCCCATGCCGCTCCGCGCTATCCTGTGGCGCCCGGTCGCTCGCGTCATTCTTGTTTTCGCCGCCGCCACATCGGTGGCTCGCGGCCAATCGCGCGCGATCGACCCGCGCCTTCTCGGGCTTGTGGAGTGGCGATCGCTCGGCCCCTCCCGTGGCGGGCGGTCGCTCGCCGTCGCCGGCGATCCGCGTGACCGATTGGTGGCGTACATGGGATCGACCGGCGGTGGCGTGTGGAAGACCGAGAATGCCGGTGTCAGCTGGCGCAACATCTCGGACGGCTATTTCGCAACCGGCGCCGTGGGGGCGGTCGCGCTCGCTCCCTCCGATTCGAGAGTGATCTACGTCGGGATGGGCGAGGCCTGCATTCGGGGCGACGTGTCTCACGGAGATGGCGTGTACAAGTCCATCGACGCCGGTCGCAGCTGGACCCACGTCGGTCTCCAGGCGACGCGCCACATCGCGCGCGTCCGCGTCCACCCGACCAATCCCGAGATCGTCTACGTCGCCGCCCTCGGCGATGCCTTCGGGCCGAGTGCCGATCGCGGCGTGTTCCGCTCGACGGACGGCGGCGCGACCTGGAAGCGGATCCTCTATCGCGACGAGAACACGGGGGCCATCGATCTGACGATGGACCCGGCGAACCCCGCGGTTCTGTACGCGTCGATGCTCGAGGAGAGGCGCTTTCCGTGGGGGCTTCGCAGCGCTGGACCGGGCACAGGCCTCTTCAAGTCCACCGACGGCGGCGATACGTGGACCGAGATCACCGGCAATCCGGGTCTTCCGAAAGGGACCAAGGGGCGCATCGGCCTCGCCCTGTCGCCGGCCAACCCGCAGCGCATCTACGCGATCGTGGACGCGAAGTATGGCGACAAGGGCGTGTTCCGGAGCGATGACGCCGGAGCGACCTGGCAGCGGATGAGCGACAACGCGGATCTGACCCAGCGGCCCTGGTATTACCACCACATCTTCGCCGATCCACAGAACCAGGACGTCGTCTACGTGCTCAACGTCCAGATGTGGAAGTCGAGCGACGGGGGCCGGACGTGGAGCGAGATTCGCCCGCCGCACGGCGACAACCACGATCTCTGGATCGATCCGGCCGATCCCCGCCGCCTCGTTCAGGCGAACGATGGCGGCGCGACGATCAGCTTCGACGGCGGCCTCTCCTGGTCCAGCGAGCTCAACCAGGCGACGGCGCAATTCTATCACGTCACCACGGACGACCAGTTTCCCTACCGCATCTACGGCCCGCAGCAGGATGAGGGCGGGATCTCGATCCCGAGCCGCTCCGACTTCGGCTCGATCACGCAGGCCGAGTGGGAGACGGTCGGCGGGGGCGAGTCAGGCTACATCGCCGTGGATCAGCGGAACCCGAACCAGATCTTCGCCGCCGAGCATCACTGGCTGGAGCATTACGACCGCGCGACCCGCCAGCGGAGAGACATCTCTCCCTGGCCGACCACCTGGTACGGGTGGGGGGCGCGCGACATCACCTACCGCTTCAACTGGACCTATCCGGTCGTGCTGTCGCACGACCAGAGCGCCCTCTACGTCACGTCACAGGTCGTGCACCGCAGCACGAACCGGGGGCAGAGCTGGAGCGTTGTGAGCCCCGACCTCACGCGCCACGATTCCACGAGGCTCGAGCGCACTCCCTCGTACGGTCACGAGGAGGTAGGGCCGTACTGGGGGCCGATCACCCGCGACAACACCGGGATCGAGTGGTACTCGGTGATCTTCGCCTTCGCCGAATCGCCGCTCCGGAAGGGAGTTCTCTGGGCCGGCTCGGACGACGGGTTGGTGCACGTGTCGCGGGACGGCGGGGGCCACTGGGAGAACGTCACGCCCAGGGAACTGCCGGAATTCTCGCTCGTGAGCATCATCGACCCGTCGCCCCTCGATGCCGGCACCGCCTACCTCGCCGCAACGCGCTATAAGCTGCAGGACCGCCATCCCTATCTCTATCGCACCACCGATTACGGGAAGTCGTGGACGAAGATCGTGGGCGGGATCCCGGACGACGACTTCACGCGGGTGATTCGCGCCGACCCCGGCCGTCGCGGACTGCTCTACGCTGGCACGGAGACGGGGGTCTACGTCTCGTTCGATGATGGCTCGAGCTGGCAGTCGCTCCGGCTCAATCTGCCGGTCGTGCCGATCCACGATCTGACCATCCGGAACGGCGATCTCATCGCCGCCACTCACGGCCGCTCCTTCTGGGCGATCGACGACGTGGCGGCGCTGCATCAGCTCGGGGATTCGCTCACCGGTGCGGCGATGCACCTCTTCCACCCGCGCCGCACCGTCCGCTTTCGCGGCAACGCGTCGCTCGCGGGGTTCGAGGGCGGCGACCCGTCAGCCGGCCGCAACCCGCCCGGCGGTGTGGTCTTTCGCTATTACTTCGCCGAGAAGCCGCAGGGCGATGTGACGCTCACGATCACGGATGCAGCCGGCAAGACGATTCGCAGCTTCACCGCCGCGTCCGGCACGGACTCGGCTTCGACGGGCAGGAACGGTGCCCGGGCGCGCCGCGGCGGCGGCGACCGCTTCCGGGCGGCCGCCGGGATGAACCGCTTCGTCTGGGACATGCGGTATCCCGGCGCCACGGTGCTGAGCGATGTGGTGATCCAGGGGAGCGCGACCGGGCCGCTCGCTACGCCTGGCGCGTATTCGGCAACGCTCGTCTCTGGCGAGCGGCGGGCGACGACGCGCTTCGAGATCGTGAAGGATCCGCGAGTGAGCGCGACCGCGGCCGATCTCGCGGAGCAGTTCCGCTTTCTGATCGCGGTCCGCGACAAGCTGACGCAGACGCACGAGGCCGTGCGCAGCATCCGCGAGATGAGGCGGCAGCTCCAGGCGGGCCCGAGTGCCGGTGGCGGTTCCGCCCGGCGTCGAGCGCTGGGCGACACGCTGTGGATGGTGGAGGAGGTGCTGGCGCAGTTCCGGGCGCGCGCTGGCCAGGACCTGTCGAACTATCCGACGAGCATCGACAGCAAGCTCGCGAGCCTGCTCGACTTCGCCGGCCAGGCGGATGCGCGGCCCACGGCCCAGGACTACACGCTCTTTCGGACTCTGTCTGCGGTCGTCGACCGCCAGCGGGCGGTGATCGACCGCCTGCGCGGAACAGCTGCAGGCGGGAGCGCTCCTCCCTGAGCGTGACGTCCGGCACTCCGGCGCCGTCCTTGAGTCGCATCCCTCTCTGCCGGAGACCGTCGTGCCCGCCCGACCCGCTCTATCTCTCGCCGGCCCCTTGCTCGTCGCTCTCCTCGCTGTGCCCGCGTGCATCGGGGCACAGTCTCGAACGCAGGAGATGGGCTCGTACCACTACGGCGACGCGATGGTCTGGATCAAGGCGACCGACAGGGGGGTCGTGGAGCTGTTCGTCGCGCGCGGGTACCGCGATGTGTTCACCCGCGCGAGCGACCTGACGGCGGACTCGCTCGAGCTGTGGGCGGATTCGACCGAGAAGCTGGCGAGCGCCACGGGTCCTGGAAGCGCGGAGGTGGTGTACGCGGGACAGGGACTGGCGTTCGGCTCGGTGGCGCTGGAGCGTCATCTCGGCGGCGCCACGCCGGGCCTCCGTCTCGAGTCACCGGCGATCGGAGCGCGCCTCACCGAGCCGCAGGCGCTCGAGCTCACCGGCACGTTGCGCGCGGCTGCGCAGGTGACGCAGCTGCTCACCTCGGCGGCCGTGGCGATCGCGCCGGCGCTGCCTTCCCCGGAGCCGCGGGCCAGCGCTGATCTCATCGCGGCGGCTGTCTCAGCGCGGCCGTCGCCGGACGCTCCGGCCTCCGCTCCGCCGATCACCGCGAGCCCGGCTCCAGTCGCTGCTGCCCCGACCGCAGTCGTCGCGCCCGTGCCGGCTCCGCCCGTTGCTGCGACTCCCGCTCCGAGCAAGAGAGCGCCGGTCACGCCCGTCGCGGCGGACAGCGGAAGGAGCAACAGCGGCGGTGCGGACGCCCTTCCGGCGGTCTTTTTCGAGGACTCCGTGCTGATCGTGCGCGGTGACGTGAAGCTGCCGCCGAGGAGCGCGGCGCGAGCGAAGAGTCTGACCGCGTCGAGTCCGGCCGCGGCGAGACTGCTGGACATGCAGCGCTGCTACCAGGTCGCCGGCCTCTCGCGCAATCCCAAGCTCGGGGGAGCCGTTTTCTTCCTGCTCCAGATCGGTGCGACGGGGGCGGCGGAGAAGGGAGAGATCGTCGGGCGGAGCTGGCATGGCGCTGCGGCAACGGCCACCGAGCGTTGTCTCTCCGAGAAAATCACGGGCTGGACATTTCCCAACCGGGCCGGCGTCGGCGCCTACCAGTTCACGGCGAGCTTCGTTCCGTAGCGACGGTTCTTCTCGCGGCGATCAGATGATGAGCGCCGCTCGGCCGTGCGGAAGTTGCTGATCCGCAACCGGCGGTCGAACGTTCATGCCTCATCCACTCATCCCGGCGACGCATCTCAGCGCCGCTCGTTGCGAGTCAAGGATCTGGACCTCGACCGGCGAGAAGTCGTGGTGCGGGGTGGCAAGGGGGGCAAGGATCGCCGGACGCCGCTCGCCGATGCATGCGTCCCGGCACTGGCGCGCCGGCTGCGCGAGGGAGCTGTCGATCATGGTCGCGATCTTCGCGCGCACGTTCGCACGACTGGTATTGCCGACAGCCTCCTTCGCAAGTATCCGGGGGCCGACAGCGAATGGCGATGGCAGTACGTGTTTGCCTCAGCGCGCGTGGTACGGAGTTCTTCAGGTACGCTGCACCGACATCACATCCAGGAGACGGTCGTCCAGCGCGCGATGGCGAAGGCGGTCAGGGACGCGGGCATCGTCAAGCGTGCGACGTGCCACTCGCTTCGCCACTCATTCGCCACCCACCTGCTCGAGGCCGGCGCGGACATCCGTACCGTCCAGGAGCTCCTCGGCCATAGCGATGTGCGCACGACGATGATCTATACCCACGTGCTGAACCGTGGCGGATTGGGCGTCAAGAGCCCGGCCGACTCGTTGTAGAGGGCTGCGCGGCATCTCTTTCGCCGCAGAGTGGGCCTTGTCCCCCCTTACACGCTGTCGAGCAGGCAGGGGTGTCTGCGGCTGCTCGGCGCCCGGAATCATTCCTCGCAGCTTAGGTGCCTTTCGGCGAGGCGCCTATTGCGCAGCAGTCCGACTTCGTTGATCAGGATCCTCTTGAGTAACCGTCACTTGGCTTGAGACGCTTTCCGGTGCCCGCAGATTAGGCACACCGAGGTACAGCCCACCTACTGAGGTGAGCTGAAAACCGGGATGATGGGTGAGACGGACCACAGATTCGGACACCTCAGGAGGTGTCCGTGCCGTGGAGCGAAATCACCGTCATGTCACAGCGTCTCGAGTTCGTCCGGCGAGTGCTGCAGCGCCGCGAGTGGATGGCGGAGCTCTGCGAGGAGTTCCGAGTCAGCGAAAAGACCGGCTACAAGTGGATGGCCCGATTCCGAGCGCACGGCGCTGCCGGCTTGGACGATCGGTCCCACGCGCCGCATCACGTGCATCGCATGGGCGACGCGATCGCGACGGAGTTGCTTGCGATTCGCCACGCCCACCCGACCTGGGGCCCGCGGAAGCTGCTGGCGTACGCGGCGAAGCGGGATACGCCGTGTGACTGGCCTGCGCCCAGCAGTGTCGGCGCCCTGCTGAAGCGCGCGGGGCTGGTGCGCCCACGTCGAGTGCGTGCTGCGCGGAGTACCACGAGGAACTGGGGGCAGAGCGCGGCCGTCGCGCCGAATGACGTCTGGACCGCGGATTTCAAAGGCCAGTTTCGCCTCGGCACTGGGCCGTACTGCTATCCGCTCACCGTGGCGGATGCGTACAGCCGCTTCCTCATTGGCTGCACGGCGCTGCCTGCCACCGACGCCATCCTCACGCGCTCCGTCTTCGAGCGCCACTTCCGCGACTACGGCCTTCCCCGCGTGATCCGGACGGACAATGGCGTCCCCTTCGCGACTCCCGTCGCGTTAGGCCAGCTCTCGTCGCTCGCGGCCTGGTGGATTCGACTCGGGATCCAGCCGGAACGGATTGACCGCGGGAAGCCGCAGCAGAACGGGCGGCACGAGCGCATGCACCGCACGCTGAAAGCGGAAACGGCCAAGCCCCCAGCCCACTCGTGGCGGGGGCAGCAAAGTCGGTTCGATCGATTTCGAACGTGCTTTAACGAGGAATGACCGCATGAGGCACTCGGCCAGCAGCCGCCCGCCAGCTGGTACAGCACGTCGGCACGTCCGTACCCGAGGCGCTTGCCGGCGCTCGAGTACGCGGCGGGCGTCGATGTGCGCCGCGTGACGAGCATCGGGCAGTTCGCCTGGCGGGGTCACCTCTACTTTCTCTCAAGCGTGCTCGAAGGTCAGACCATTGGAATCGAGCAAGTGAGCGACGACCGCTGGTCAATTGCCTTCGGTCCACTCAATCTCGCGTACCTCGAGGAAGCCAAGAGGCTGTTGACACCCGCCGTCTTCTGGCGGTATTCACCGATCAACTTGGATCATCCCTCACCCATCATCCCGGTCTGAGTCTCACCCATCATCTCGACCGTTCACGATAGTTGATGTTTGCGACGGCAAAGGCTACTAACGTGAGCGTCTAATTGGCGTTATGCGGACCCGCACGGCTTGGTTCCTGAGCAGAGGCCCAAATTAACTTCTGTGAGCTTACCCTCCATTCCGCTCAATTCACCCGTCTCTCACGTGAAACTCGGTGGGCATCTTGCACCATCCATTGCGACGCGTGGAGGCCATCATGAAGTCCCTTTCTCACATCGCCACACCAGCCGTTGTCATCGTTGCCGCTGCCCTCCTCGGGGCAACAGCCGCGAGCCCAACAGCCACCATTGCGTGTGAGAAGCTGGTCGATGTACGGCTTCCAAACACGACGATCTCTGCGGCGCAGGCCATCACCGCTGGATCATTCACACCGTCGGGCGGCAATGCGATCAACGCACTACCGCCGTTCTGTCGGGT
The DNA here is from genome assembly GCA_030948255.1 of Gemmatimonadota bacterium. GTDB lineage: Bacteria > Gemmatimonadota > Gemmatimonadetes > Gemmatimonadales > Gemmatimonadaceae > JALZAQ01. Next base: position 2,085 of record JALZAQ010000003.1, on the reverse strand, counting down.
CGCCGGAGAGATCCATCCGACGAATGATTCGCACATCCTCTTCGAGCTCTGGCTCCCTCTGCAAAGCTGGAATGGCAAGTTCGCCGGGGTGGGGAATTGGGGCTGGGCCGGCAGCCAGCCGTTCTTTGGCCTCGCAGAGCAAGTCCGCCGCGGGTATGCGACCGCCTCTACAAATACCGGTCATCAGGCGATGCCCGGCTTCGACATGGCCAAGTTCGCCTTTGGGCACCCGGAACAACTCATTGACTTTGCCTATCGCGCCTACCACGAAACCACTGTGAAGGCGAAGGAGCTGACGCAAACCTTCTACGGCAAATCGCCGGAACACTCGTATTTCATCGGCTGCTCCTCCGGCGGCTGTGAAGGGCTAATGGAGGCACAGCGCTTCCCGGCTGACTACGACGGCATCGTCGCTGGCGCACCGGCGAACAATTGGACGCGACTCATGGCCGGTGATCTTGATGCCATTCTCGCGGTCGCCAAGGACTCGACCACGAACCTTTCATCCGTCCTGGGCCTGTTGTATCGCGCGGCGCTCGCGTCCTGTGACGCGACAGACGGAGTTGCTGATGGCGTGTTGGAGGATCCACGTCGGTGCGCGTTCGATCCGGCGACGCTCCGGTGCCGCGCGATGCAATCTCCATCGGCAACCTGCTTGACGCCCGCCCAAGTCGAGGCGGCGCGACGAGTATACCGGGGCCTCCAGGAACCAACGACTAGCGCCCAATTGTATCCCGGTGTCGCACCCGGCAGCGAGCCGTTCTGGCCCAATCGCAATCCGGCGAATCCTTTCCCGATCCCTATTGCTCACTATCGCTGGCTCGTGTTCGCCGATTCAAGCTGGGATTGGCGGACGTTCGATTTCACCAAGCCGGCGGATCACGACGCGTTTTTACGGAGTGAATCCAGACTTGCGCCGATGCTGAACGCGACCAATCCAAACCTGCGAGACTTCCAGCGCCGCGGCGGCAAGCTGCTCCAATACCATGGCTGGAGCGATCAGCTCATCGCCCCGCAGAACAGCATCGATTACTACGAGAGCGTCGTTTCGTTCTTCGCCGCGAGCCGCGATCGAGGCGGGGCACTGCGCGACGTACAAAGCTTTTACCGGCTGTACATGGTGCCGGGGATGGCACATTGCGGCGGCGGCCCAGGGCCAACCGCGTTCGATATGCAGACGGCCTTAGAAAAGTGGGTGGAACAGGGCTCACCGCCGGAAGCTGTGGTCGCAACACGTTCTCTTGGGGTGCTGAATGGCATCGTTGACCGGTCGCGTCCTCTTTGTCCGTATCCGAAGGTCGCGGTGTACAGGGGCGAAGGCGATACGAACGACGCGGCGAACTTCAGCTGCCGCGATCGCTGACGCGCGCGACGAGCAATCAAGGACCAAGTGGCTACCTGGTCATCGTGATCTCCCATTGCCAACGGCGTCCAGTTCGGGCGTCCGCGCATCGTCGTTGGAAGACGAGAGAGCGCGCGGAGCCGCACAGCGAGCAATTGCTGCTGCCGTTAGGCGGTCATAGAGATGAATCAAGGCGAAATGACGCCAGCGGGTCTACCCGCCTTCTGGGCGGACAAGTCTCATTCCTCGCGGATACACTCTCCGCGCTCAGACCCTTCGGAGATTTCAATGCGCGTGCCTTTAGTATTCCAAGTGTTGCGTAGCGCACTCCTATGCATTGCACCGTTGGCGCTCCTGTCTCAACAGCCACGAAGCAACCATGTTGTGCTGCCATCCGGCGTCTGGCTCATCGCGCATGCTGTCGGCGCCGATACAAGCTTCTTTCGATTCACGTTGCGGTTTGAACGCGCCAGCGTGATCGGCGCCAATACGGACGGCCTGCCCATTCGTGGCACCGTTCGTGGCGATTCCGTCACGTTCGACGTGCTTGGTCGACCCGATGGTGCGAGCGTTCGGTTCCTCGGAGTGGCAAACAATGGGATCATTCGTGGAACTCGCGTGCAGACTGTCAATGATGATTGAAATTAGACACTTTCGATGATCGAAATTGCACACTCGTCGGCGACGAGCCGTCAGGGCGTCCGGGCCTCCTGCCGCGTGCGGCGGCGGGTACGGGACGGGGG
>JALZAQ010000066.1 GCA_030948255.1 Gemmatimonadota bacterium | reverse complement strand
CGCGCGGTCGCTCCTCTCGCGGTGCCTCGGGGCGCGGCTCGCGTCGCGCGGCTGCGTGATCGGTGGGGGCGACGGTAGCGCCATCGCCCAGGTCCACCTCCATCTGACCGTTCTCGAGCTTGGTCGCCCGGAGCAGGCCGCGCTGCGCCGCTTCCTGCACGAAGCGCGAGAACTTCGCCATCCCGAGATTGCTCTCGTCGAAGGTGGAGTCGATCTCCTGCATCACCTGCTTGAGCCGGTCGGAGCGCATCACGTCGCCGTTGCGCTTCATGCGCTTGATGGCATCTCCCACCAGCTCCCACGGATCGCGCTTGACCTGCTCCTCCTCGGCGGTCTTCACCAGACCGGCGAGGGCGTTGTAGCTGTAGTACTCATCGCAGTTCTGGACGAGCAGATCACTGGAGGACTCGCGGATGCCCACCCCGATGACGTACTTGCCGTACTCCTTGAGCTTGATCACGAGCGTCGAGAAATCGGAGTCGCCGGAGAGCAGGATGAAGGTGCCGATCTCGGGCCGGGTGAACACGAGCTCGATGGCGTCGACGGCCAGCCGGATGTCCGTGGCATTCTTCTTCGATGAGCCGTAGGCCGGCGCCATGATCATGTCGATCGACGACTCGGCGAGCGGGACGACGTACTGGGGATAGCGGCGCCAATCCGCGTAGGCGCGTTGGAGCTGGACCTTGCCCTTGATGATGTCGGACCCGAGCAAGTTGCGAAGCTCGTTACCGAGGTCGGAGCGGATCCCCATCGTGACGTTGTCGAAGTCGATGAGGAGGGCGGCGTTGGGGGCGTGCACGAAGGGCACGCTGCTGTGGTGCGCGGTCTGGGGAACGGCCTGGGGCCCCCGGTACATGGGGGCGACGGGGGCACGGTTCGCCGTGCCGGGCCGCTGGTGTCGTGAGTTCATGAACTTCCTGTCGGAGTGTAGAGCGTGATCACGCGTTCGAGCTCGCGGCGCTTCACCTTCCCGCTGCCTGTCATGGGGAAGCAATCGAAGAAGCGAACGAGGTCCGGAATCTTGTAGTCGGCCATCGTGTCGCGAGCGAAGCGCTTGACCTCGTCGCCCGTGATGACCGCTCCTTCCACGGGAACGATGCACGCGCACACCAGCTCGCCCAGGATATCGTGGGCGACACCGATCACGCAGACATCGTCGATAGCGGGGTGCGCCCGGAGCTGATCCTCGACCTCGCGCGGATAGATCTGATATCCACCGCGCACGATCGTCTCCTTGCTGCGCCCCACGATTCTGAGGTAGCCCTCCTCATCGATGATCCCGAGGTCACCGGTGAGAAAAAAGCCCTCCGGGGAGAAGACACGAGCCGTCTCCGCCGGCATCCGGGCATACCCCTTCATCACATTCGGCCCTCGGACGGCGATCTCGCCGGCCGCCTCGGGCCCGTGCAGCGCTCCGGTGATCAGGTCCACCGCCTTGATCTCGACCCCGCAGATCGGCCGGCCCACCGTGGTGAGCCGCTTCTCCTCGGCGTCGCCGAAGCGTGTGATCGTGACCGTCGGTCCCGTCTCGGTGAGACCGTAGGCCACCTGCACGTTGCACCATCGTCGGATGCGCCGCACCAGCTGCTCCGGGACCGGCCCTCCGGCGACGATCCCTGTCCGAAGACGGGGATAGCGCGACGGATCGAAGCGCGGATCCCGCATGATGAGCTGGTACATCGTCGGCACGCCGTGGAGCACGCTCACGCGCTCCCGCTCCAGCAGCTCGATCGCGGCAGCGGCGTCGAACTGCTCCTGCAGGAGGAGCGTCGCGCCCGCCGCGATCGTGCCGACGACCACACCGACCCCGAAGATCGTGAACAGCGGCACCGGGACGAGCACGCGGTCCGCGGGCTCCATCTCCAGCGCCTCGCCCGTGCGAACCGCGGTCTCGACCACCCCGCGATGCGACAGGCGCACGCCCTTCGGCTTCCCCATCGTGCCCGAGGTGTAGAGAATCGCGAGATCGCTCTCGTCACCGATTCCCGACCGCGGCGTGAAGCTCCGACCCTCGCCACTCGACAGCAGATCCTCGAACCGGAAGATCCGATCGTCGTACCACAGCTCCTCTGTCCCGACCGTGATGACGTAGTGCAGGTCGGGCAGCTCGGCGAGAACATTCTCGAAGAGCTGAAGGTAATCCACGCCATGCCAGCGCTCGAACGTGAACGCTGCCGAGACCTCGGCGTGTCGCAGCTGGTACTTCAGCTCGTGGTGGTTGAGCCGGGGATTCACCGGCACCACCGTCGCCCCGAGCTTCGCCGATGCGAAGAGAGCCACTACCCATTCGGCACAGTTGGGCATCGCGATCGCGATCCTGTCCGCCGCCTCGATCCCGAGCTCGGCGAGCGCGGCCGCGAGTGCCGTCGACTGTGTCTCGACCTGACCGAAAGTGAGCGTCCGTCCACCTGCCGCCAGAAGCTGCCGATCGGGATGCTCCGATGCGCGACCGGCAAGAGTTCGGGCAAGCGTCCAGAGGCTGGACATCAGGCTCCAGTCGTTATGCGAAACACCATCCCTTCAATGTTAACGGACGCAAGGACTTGCGTCCAGACTCCGGCGCTACTCCCCGATCGCCTTGATCACGACCCGCTTGGGACGCTGCCCGTCCCACTCGCCATAGAACACGCGCTGCCAGGGACCGAAGTCGAGCTTTCCGCGCGTGACCGGGACGATTACCTCGTGCCCGACGGTGAGCGAGCGGAGATGCGCGGCAGCGTTGTCCTCCCCTGTGCCTTTATTGTGCCGGTACGCCGCAGGTTGCCAGGGCGCGACCCGCTGCTCGAGCCAGTCGAGGATGTCTTTCCACAGCCCGGGCTCGTGGTCGTTCACGAAGACGCTGGCCGAGATGTGCATCGCCGACACGAGGACCATCCCTTCCGTGATCCCGCCCTCCGCGCGGCAGCGCTCGACGTCGTCCGTGATGTCGATGATCTCCTGGCGTTGGGAGGTGGTGAAGGTCAGATAGATGGTATTGGTTTTCATGACACGGTCCGGAATACAGTGCTAGAAGGCGGCCGCGGATTCTTGCGGATGAACGCGGATACTTCATCTCCATATGCGTCTTCTGCGTGGGGAGAGGAAGCATGCATGATGAGGGGAGACCCCTTCGCGGCACTGTGACAGTCGCGGGGAGCCATCCGCCTCATCCGCGAAATCCGCGGCCGCCCTTCATCTGCTCCTTGCGTGATCGCGGGCTACATGGAGAATCCTACGTGTATCACTTTGAAACTCCCCCGACCTCCCCCCGTACTGAATCGGTGTGACGCGACTGAGCTTCCGCACGCGTGTTCTGCTGTATCTGGTGCTCTTTGCGGTGGTGCCGTCGAGTCTGCTCATGCTCGGCGGGGCCTCGATCGTCAGTGCGACACTGCCGCTGATCTCGAGCGGGGGGGCGTGGGACAGCGTCGCGACGTCGGGAAAGCGCACTGTCGGAGCCCTGAAGACTGCCCCGCTCACGCGCGAGCAGCGCGCCATCCTGGCGGCCCACGAGCAGGAGCTGGACGAGTCGTTGACGCAGGCGCGGCGGTTCCGCTACGTCGCCGACCGGCTCGTGGTTCTCGTGGCCACGGTGGCGTTGCTCGGGTCGCTGTTGCTCGCGCTCATCGCGTCGAGAGTGGCGGGACATCTGAGCCGGCAGTTGAGCCGGCCGTTACGGGAGCTGGTGGGATGGACGGAGCTCATCGGCAAGGGACAGCGATTGCCGGAAGGGCCCCCTCGACGCGGGGCTCCGGAGTTCGAGATGTTGCGACGGCGGATGCGCAAGATGGCGGACGCCCTGGAACAGGCGCGGATGACGGAGAGAGAGTCGCAACGGCTGGAAGCTTTTCGCGAGACGGCCCGTCGGGTCGCGCACGAGCTCAAGAATCCGCTGACACCGATCCGTTTTGCGGTGGAGCGGTTGCGGCGGGACGCTCCCGCCGCGTTGGCCGAGCCGGTGGAAGTGCTGGCGACGGAATCACGCCGCCTCGAGGAGATGGCGCGGAGCTTCGCCCAGTTCGGGCGGCTCCCGGAGGGTCCGGTGGCGGAGATCGATGTGGGCGAGCTCGCACGCTACAGCGCGCGCGCCACGGTCCCCGAGTCGGTACCACTCGCTCTGACTGTGGAAGAGGAGCTGCCGATGGTGACGGGCCACTACGACGCTCTGTCTCGCGCGCTGTCGAATGTTCTGATCAACGCCGTCGACGCGTGCCAGGACGGCGGAAGCGTGGACGTACATGTCGGACGTGCTGCGACCATGGAGGGAGGTCGGGAGGCGGTTGTGATCCAGGTCCATGACGGAGGCTGCGGCATCGACGCCGCCCAACTCGCGCGGATCTGGGACCCGTATGTGACGACGAAGCCGGGGGGCACGGGCCTCGGACTGGCGATCGTGCGCCAGACCCTGCTCGCCCACGGCGGGGCGGTGGAGGCCACGAGCACGCGGGAAGGCGGCACCACGATCAGGCTGGTGATTCCAGTGAACGGAGCCGAGCCGCACGTCGCCACTCGGGGCAACTCGGAGCTCCTACAGCGAGGGCAGGACAGGTGAACGAAGACATTCTGGTTCCGCTCGGCATTTTTCTCATCGTCACGAGCGGCATCGTGCTCTTTCCGATCGTGCGCGCCCTGGCACGGCGGCTCGACCGCCAGAGCATCGCCCCGTCCACGCCGTCGGGGCTGACCGACCGGCTGCAGCACATGGAGCAGGCGATCGACGCTATCGCAGTGGAAGTCGAGCGCATCGCGGAGGGGCAGCGTTTCACGACCAAGCTCCTCTCCGAGCGCTCGGCCGTCGAGTTGCCGCCCGGCCGACCAGCCAGCGGCCGAGTCACCACACCGGTTTAAGGAGATCCTGTGATCCACGTTCCGGGGGAGCTGATCCCCATCGTCCTTTTCCTCTCCGTCCCGATCACGATCATCGGCGGCACCATGGCCCGAGCCTGGGCTCGTCGCGTGGACCGCGGAGCGGTCGCGCCGCGTGATCTGTCCGGGATCGACGCGCGCCTCACGCGCATCGAGCAGTCCGTGGACGCGATCGCGATCGAGATGGAGCGCGTGTCCGAGGGCCAGCGCTTTCTGACCAGGGTGATGGGGGAGCGAAAGGAGCTCGGCGCTCCTCCGGATGCGGGGACACGATCGTGATGGCGGGGCGCTGACCGCATGACCTCCGTTCTCATCATCGATGACGAGCCCAACATCCGCCGTATGGTGGGTGCGCTGCTCGGAGGGGAAGGTTACTCCGTCCGGGAAGCACCCGACGGCGCGAGCGGGCTCGCCATCGCGGCTGAACAGGAGCCGGATGCGGTGCTGCTCGATCTCATGATGCCGGGCGAGCTGGACGGGATGGACACACTGGCGCGGCTCAGGGAGCGGATGCCCGAAGTCCCGGTGGTGATGATGAGCGGCCGGGCGGGACTGCCGGATGCGGTGAAGGCGACGAAGCTCGGCGCCTTCACCTTTCTCGAGAAGCCGCTCACCCCGGACGGCGTTCTGGTCACGCTCAGGTCGGCGGTCGAGCTGCGGCAGGCGCGGTTGGAGACGCGAGTGCTGCGCGAGGATCTCGGGCTCGCGACGGAGATGGTGGGCGACGGTCCGGGGCTGCGGCGGGTGCGCGAACTCATCGACCGCATCGCGCCGACCGACGCGCGGGTGCTGCTCATGGGAGAGTCCGGGACGGGGAAGGAGCTCGTGGCCGCTGCCATCCATCGCGGCAGCACGCGTCGCGACAAACCATTCGTGCGGGTGAACTGCGCCGCCATCCCTCGCGATCTGGTGGAGAGCGAGATGTTCGGCCACGAGCGGGGAGCCTTCACCGGGGCGACAGACCGCCGCATCGGCCGCTTCGAGCTCGCGCACCGGGGCACCCTCTTTCTCGATGAGGTGGGAGATCTGGGTGCTGACGCTCAGGCCAAGCTTCTCCGGGCGATCGAGGCAAAGGAGATCGAGCGGGTGGGCGGCGGCAAACCGATCCCGGTCGATGTACGCATCATCTCGGCGACGAACATGGATCTGACGCGGGCCGTGACCGAGGGTCGCTTCCGTGAAGATCTGTACTTCCGCATCAACGTCATCCCGCTCGCGATTCCACCGTTGCGTGAGAGAGTGGAGGACATCATCCCACTGGTCACCCACTTCTCGGCGCTGCACCGTGCCCGCACCGGCCACCTGGCGCCGCACTGGAGCGCAGGCGCGCTCATGCTCCTGGAGCGATACCGGTGGCCCGGAAACGTGCGCGAGCTGGCGAACATCGTCGAGCGGCTGGCGATCCTGCACGAAGGCGGGGAGCTCTCGGCCGCCGACGTGTCCGCCGTGCTGGCGGTGGACCACGCGCCGCGGTCGGGACTGGATGGCGCTGGAGCCCAGGCGATCGTGGCGGGAGATAGCGCGCCACTGGATCGTCCGCTCAGCAGTGCCCTCGATGACTACGAGGCAACTCTCATCCGGCGCGCGCTCGGCCTTGCCGCGGGCAACGTCTCGGAGGCAGCACGCCGGCTGCGCACCGATCGACCGAATCTGTACCGGCGCATGCGCCGACTCGGGATCGGCTGGAACGGGGAGTGATGCAAGTAGCAGCGCTGGGGGTACCATCCGTGCGGGCATCGCAGAGCCGCGCCGTGCGCATCCGCCATTCGTCCGAAGCTGGCCCATCGCCAGGAGTCGTCATGCGGTCCCTCTCGGTGCTTTCTCTCGTCGTCGTGGTCGCGCTTCCGGCGCGAGGGCAGCAGGATTCCGCTCGTCGTGACAGCGCTCGCATCGCCGTCCAGCTCTCGCGCGAGCTGGCGGCGCAGATGGCCGAGAAGTACAACGAGCCGGCGGCGCTCCGCGCGAGCGGCAGCCTCGAGATCCCGGAGCGCCAGCGACTGACGGGGGACGTGGCCGTGCTCAACGGGCCGCTCACGATCGCCGGCACGGTCACCGGACGTGTGGTGGTCATCAATGGCGATGTGATCCTGCGCCCATCGGCCCGTATCGACGGCGATCTCTGGGTGGCGGGAGGCGTGATCGACGGGGCGGATCGCGCGCACATCGGCGGTCTGGTTCACCATGATCGCCACGTGCTGCACTACCGGCAGGAAGGTGACCGCATCATCGCCGTCCGGGAGGACGACGTCGCCGTCGAGGACAGCTGGTATCGACGCTTCCGGCGTCGGCACGAGATGCGCGACAGCCGGATCCTGCTCTGGGCCGGAACCTACAACCGCGTGGAGGGGCTGCCCGTGGTGATCGGCCCGCAGCTTCAGCGAAATACCGAGTGGGGGAAGCTCAAGCTCACCGCGCTCGGCATCGTGCGATCGGCCGATGGATTCGAATGGAAGGCCGACAACCTAGGCTACGACGTCACCGGAGAGGTGCAGCTACGCCAGGGCGTGAGCGCGGGCGGGAAGGCCTTCGACGTCGTGGATCCGGTCGAGGGATGGCAGCTCAAGGACTCCGAGGTAGGGCTCGCATCGTTCTTCCTGCACGAGGACTATCGGGATTATTTCGAGCGCCATGGCGGAGCGGGCTACCTGTCACTCTTTCAGGGGGAGGCCGCCCGGCTGCGCGTGGGGTACGGAGCGGAGAGATGGGCCTCTCGTGCCAGCCGCGATCCATTCACGCTCTTCCGCAACGATCGGAACTGGAGGGTGAACCCGGAGGCGGATGACGGGCTCTTTCACATTCTGGATGCCACGCTCGGCGTCGACACGCGGAACGATGCCGATAACCCGTGGTCGGGGTGGCTCATCATCGCCAGCGTGGAGCACGGGAGCAGTCCGGAGACCATGCTCGCTCGGCGAGGGCAGCCGGTGCAGATCGACCCACCCAGCATCCGGCCCGCTCCCTCCTCCCTATCGTACACCCGCGGCTTTCTCGACCTCCGCCGGTACAACCGCGTCTCGCCGGGCGGCCAGCTCAACATGCGTCTCGTTCTCGGCGGGCGTCTGGGTGGCGATCCGCTCCCGCTCGAGCGACGCTTTTCTCTGGGCGGACCAGGCACGCTTCCCGGCTACGACTTTCGCCGCACACCGTCGGACGGAGGACCGGATGTGCTGCAGTGCGGTTCTCGGGGAAGCGAGATCGCTGGACGTCCCGCGCTCTGCGAGCGGATGGCTCTCGTGCAGGTGGAGTACCGCGGCGACGTCCACCTCGGATTGCACTCGAGTGGCGACCTGGATGACTGGCATTTCGCCTTCGATCGTCCGGGCAGCTGGGTGCTCTTCGCCGACGCGGGCCGAGGCTGGCTGGTGGGCGCCGAGGCCGGGGGAATCACGTATCCGTCCGGCTCGCTCCCGCCATTGCGCAGCTTTCGCAGCGACATAGGAGCCGGCCTGGATTTCGGGGTCATCGGCTTCTTCCTCGCGAAGTCCATCAGTGATGCGAAGGAGCCGGCCAACTTCTTCGTGCGGCTGCGGCATCGCTTCTAGCCTGGTGAGGCTCGCGATCGGGGTCGCCATCGCGTCGGCCGTGCTCGCGGCGCCGCTCGCCGGGCAGCGGGATGCGCACGTCGACATCACTCTCCCTGCGGCCGCCCAGCGTGTCTCGGACCCCCCTTACGTGCGCGGGACGCAGCTCCTGTCGAGTGGACGGTTGCGCGAGCTGCTTCTCAGCGGCTTCCCGGCGCGGATGCACTACCGCCTCGAGCTCTGGTCAGCCGAGGGGTGGCTGTTCAATACTCTCAAGTCGAAGACCGAGTGGGATGTGCTCGTGAGCTACAGCGCGCTGGAGCGCCGCTACACCGTGGCACGGATCGCAGCCGATCACGCGACCCTGCTCGGAAGCTTCGACGATCTCCGTTCGGTGGACGAGGTGATCGAGCAGCCCTTTCAGCCGGCGCTCCGGCCGCCCGGTCGCCGTGGCGAGCGCTTCTACTACAGCGCCACGCTCGATGTGGAGCTCCTGTCGGTGAACGATCTCGACGAGCTGCAGCGCTGGCTCAGCGGGGAGCTTCAACCCGCGGTGCAGGGACGCAAGAGCGCGGGCACCGCCATTGGACGGGGAGTGGGCACGCTCTTCACCCGTCTCCTCGGTGGCGAGCGCCGCCACTACGAGGCGAGGAGCTCGAAGTTCAGGACGGAGTGAAGGACGGGCGGCGCCGAGTCACCGCGCTTCGTGTCTCCTGCCATGGCCCGAGCGACCTTCGAGATCCTCGAGCTGGTGCAGCATCTCCTCGCCGTAGAAGAGGCGGATGTACTTGGCCTGGGGTGCGGTGAGCCGGCGAACGGCCCAGCTGAGATGGACGAAATGCGGCTCGACCGGGTGCGTCAGGGGATGCATCCCGATCTCCTCGGGCATGCGGTTCCCCTTGCGGGTATTGCACGGGCTGCAGGCGGTGATCACGTTGGTCCACTCGTTGGTACCGCCGCGCGAGAGCGGAACCAGGTGGTCGCGCGTGAGCGACTCCCGCGTCTTGAGCTCCTGCTGGCTCCGTCCGCAGTACTGGCAGCGATAGCGATCGCGCGCGAACAGGAAGGTGTTGGTCACCTGCCGCCGGAAGCGCCGCGGCACATGGATGAACTTGACGAGGCGGATGACCGCCGGCCGGGGAAGAGTCAGCCGCTCCGAGCGCACGACGCGATCCTGGTCCGCCTCGACGATCTCCGCCTTGCCGTCCAGCACGAGGCGGAGCGCCCGTCGCATGGGAACCATGGTCAACGGCTCGAACGACGCATTGAGGGCCAGACAGCCAACGATCACGGCAGCCTCCACGGACCGACAAAACAACTCCCGCCACGATGGCTCGGGCGGGAGCCTGTGCTAACGCGGCACGCCAATCGCTTCCGGGGGTTGCGCCCTGAGGCCGCGCACACCCCTCTCTCTACTGACGATCGAGATCATGTCCCGGATGATAACCCGCCGGCGCGTTTCCGCGCCAGCGGACGGGCTGGCGGCAGATCGGCCCCGAGCATATAAACGAACGGGTCCCGGTTCCCCTCGCGTTGCGCTGAGGGGATGCCGTTTCACGAGGTGCCCCTGATGTCTGCTGGACGCGTTCTCCTCGCGGTCACGGCCGCCGCTATGCTCGGCGCCTGCTCCGATAACACCGGTCTTCGTGCGGGAGCGGATGTGGATGTGGTATTCGTCAGCGGCCAGCAGCTGTATACGTTGCGGAGCGGCAGTCAGCCCATCGTCACAGCGCTCGGCGAAGCCCTCCCCTTCGCGGCGACGAACCGCGCCGTCGCCCTGTTCCCCATCCGGCGTTTCGGTCCCGGACAGTCCGCGTACGGGGATCTGCAGCTCTTCCATCTGCAGGGAACGCTGGACTCGCTCGGCGTTCCGGGCGAGTTCCTGCGCTCGGTCGGTGCCATCTCGCCCGACGGCGCGAGCCTGGTGTACGTGCGCTCGGGAGCGGACGGGCACATCTACCTCAAGACGGTCCATCTGCTCACCGGTCTGCGCGACTCGAGCGACGTCTCCATCGATCGCGCCGCGCCGGCAGCCATTCAGATCGCCGGCAACGCGCCGGTGTTCTCGCCCAGCGGGGACTCGGTGGCGTTTCTGCTTCCCAATCCGATCACGGTTCAGCTCTTCATCTACGAGGTTCGCACCAGGCGGGTGCAGGTGTACCCGGTTCCCGTACCCGTGACGACCTTCGTCCAGCTGCTCGCGGGCTGGCCGCGATGGACGCGGGAGAACGGCATCCGCTTTCTGGGGCGGCGCATCGCGCTGACCCAGCTGCTCGACTCGGTGATCGTGATGTCGGTGGACCCGCGGACGCCGACCCGCTTCGCGCAACAGCTCTACACGGTCGGCATCCCCGACTCACTCCCGATCACTGACTTCGGCGTCTACTCCTTCGACCAGACGGGCGATGCGGTCGTCTTCGGCATGAACACCAACGGGGTGAACGGTCTCTTTCTCGCCCGGCGTGATTCACCGAAGCTGCGCACGATCCTCTACAACCCGGCCTTCGACCCGCTCTTCCCGCTGCTCATCCCCTGACGATCGCGCCACGCCGCGAGCGAGAGGGCCAGCGCCCGCGCTCTCCCGGGCAGCCCGACGTCCCCCGAGCACAGCTCCCCGTCGCGCACGAGCTCGCGACCGGCCACCATGGTCATCTGCGCCGGCTGGCCGGCAAGAGCGAGCACAAGCGCCGCGTGCGGATCCGGCGCGTCGGTCCCCGAGAGCGACTCGAGAGAGAACGCCGTCAGGTCCGCATCCTTTCCGGGCTCCAGCGATCCGATCCGTGTCTCCATCCCGAGAGCACGCGCTCCGCCGAGCGTCGCGAGCTCCAGCGCGCGCGCCGCCGAAAGCGCGTCCGCCCGCCCGGTGCGCGCGCACTGAAGGAGGGAGGCGAGCCTCGCCTCGGCGAGGATGTCCATCCGGTTGTTGCTCGCCATGGAATCCGATCCCAGTCCGACGGCGATCCCGGCGTCCAGCATCTCGATGAGGGGAGCAATGCCATGCCCGAGGCGGGCGTTCGACGCGGGACAGTGTGCGATGCTCGATCGCGACCTGGCAATCGTCGCCAGATCTTCGGCGTCCACCCGAACGCAGTGGATGAGCAGCGGCCTGGTCTCCAGCAGTCCGAGCTGGTCGAGAAGAGCGACCGGCGATCGAGCTCGGTGAGCGACCCCGATGTCTCGCCGGCGCAGAGCGTCGGCGAAAGCTCCGGCACCGGCGCTGACGAGCAGGCTCTCGGCCTCACTCTCGGCGATGTGGATCGCGACCGGCAGGCGCTCGGCGCGTGCGAGCGCGCCGACCGAGCGGAAGAGGGGATCGGACACCGTGTACGGCGCGTGCGGGGAGACGCCGACCCGTTGAAGCGAGCTCTCGAGGGAGCGATGGTGCTCGAGCTTCTCTCGAAGCTGGGCGAGGCTCCCCTCGCCCTGCGCCAGCGCCGGCCCGAATACCTCCTGGTACATGATCCCTCGCGCTCCCAGCTCCCTCATCGCGTCGAGCGCCACGCCGGAATCGCAGGTATCGGCGTAGGTCGTGACACCGGCGCGAAGGCCCTCGACCACTCCAAGCCGCGCAGAATCAAGAAACGATTCGCGCGACATCATCTCGGCTTTCGCGCGCTGGAGCGTGAGGATCCACTCCCGAAACTCCAGTCCCTCGAGGAGACCGCGGAAGACCGTCAGCTCCAGATGCGTGTGGCAATTCACCAGCCCGGGCAGCAACGCGGCGTCGCCGAGATCCCGATCGTCACCCGCGGGAGCGTCGGAGCGCGGGCCGACCCACGCGATCATCCCCCCGTCCACGGCCACCGTCCCATCGGGGATCGGGGGGCCCGACACGGGCAACACCCAGCGAGCGTGGTAGCGGGTCAGGAAGCGCAACGAGCGGCGCGTCAGACGGTGGCGCCGCCGAGCCTCGTTCCGCTCGTGCGAGCTCCGTGCACGAAGGGATCGTACAGGTCCTCGTCGCGTGCTCCGAGCCGGCGGGCGAGCTCGAGCGGAATGGCGAGGTCTCCGACCTGCTCCCGCGTGTGTCCGTCGGACCCGAGGGAGAGACGGACGCCGCCCGCGATCATGGTGCGAACGATGCGCTCGTGCGGCTGGTAGCGCGCCGACAGCTCGAACGCGATCCCGGATCGCGCGAGGGCAGTCGCCATTCGCTGCTCGTGCTCGTCGCACCAGAGATCTTCGGCCGGGAGCGCGCGCAGCGCGAGGGGAACAAGAGTGGGGTGAGCGAGGATATCTACCGGCATCTCGTCACACAGGCGCTCCAGGTTGCCGATGTGCATCTCCATGTACTGCTCGGGCACGAGACCCTCGGGCAGCCTTCCGAACATGTGGATGTAACGGCTCTCGCCCGGAGGAAAGATGGCATGCAGCGATCCGATCCGGTGAGTGAAGCGCGAGGCGAGATCGTCCGGCAGCTCTCGCCAGAGCGAGTCGTGCCAGCAGAACTCTCCACCGCGCGCCACGTCGTGTCGCTCGAGCTCATCCAGATACTCGCGCAGAGCATCCAGCGTCTTCACGGCATAGCGCACATCGGTCGAGCAATGGTCGGCGATGCTCGGGCGCACTCCTCTTTCCCTCACCGCCGTCACGAGCTCGGCGGGGGTGAGCGCGCCGTCGGACAGAGTGGTGTGGGCGTGGCAATCGATCGGCTGCCAGCTCATCGCGGCGGGATCCGGAAGGGATTGGGGATGGTGCGCGCGCTGTCGCGGCGCGGCCGGGCGCCAGCTGGCGTGGGGGGGGTGGGAGGCGCGATCCCGGGCGGCTGGGGCACCGCGACGGTGCTGTCGGGCGGCCCGGTATTGAAGGGCGTGTGCACGTCACATTCGCGGGTCGGCTCGGTGCCCGAGATGTAGTACTCCGTCACGACGACGTCGCCGGGACAGAAGGGATTCTTGAGCAGCCCATTGGTGCGATCCACCTCGCGGCTGATGATGCTCTCGGAGCGCGGCCAGTCCGGAGGGGAGGGTCGCCGCGCGTACACCTCGTTCATGAACGAGAGCCAGGCCGGTGCCGCGAGGCGGCCCCCCTGAGCTCCGCGCTGGATCTGTTGCGGGCGGTCGAACCCCATCCACACGCCGGCGACGAGATCCGTGGTGTAGCCGATGAACCAGACGTCGGTTCCGTCGTTCGTCGTGCCGGTCTTCCCGCCGGCGGGGATGTGGAATCCCGACGCATAGACGGACGCCGCGGTCCCGCGTCGCAGCACGTCCTTCATCATATCCACCATCAGCCACGCCTCCTCACGCGACAGCACCTCGCTGCGGGCCGGAGTGGGCTCCCAGAGTATGTCTCCCTTGGCGTTCTCCACGCGGAGGATCGCGAACGGCTGCGATCTCACACCGAGTCCGGAGAAGGCGGTGAACGCCGAAACCATCTCCAGCGGGTAGACGTCCGCTGCCCCGATGTTGATCGACGGGAATGGCGGAATCGGGGTCGTGAGCCCGAATCGGCGAGCCATGTCGATCACGTTCTGCTCCCCGAGCTCCATCCCGAGCCGGATGGTGGCGAGATTGCGCGATTCGTAGAGCGCCCGGCGCAATGGCATCAGTCCCTCGAACTTCAGATCGTAGTTCTGCGGCGTCCACTCGCTGCCGCCGGCCTGGGGAAGTGTGAGCGGAGAGTCATCCAGGATGTACGACGGCGGCCGTCCATTGTGGATGGCCGTGGCGTAGACGATGGGCTTGAAGGTCGAGCCGGGCTGCCGGAGCGCCTGAGTGGCACGATTGAATTTCGAGTCCTCGAAGTCGCGGCCGCCCACGAGTGCTCGGACTGCCCCATTGCGCGGATCGAGCGCGATGAAGGCGCCCTGCAGGTAGGGTGAAGTCGGTCCGACCGGACCGGCGTCACCCGATTTGGCGGAGTATTGCTCGTACGTGGAATGCTTCCAGGCGCCGTACTTCCCGGCCTCGATCGCCCGAAGCTGCTTCTCCAGAGCGCGCTCGGCGGCCGACTGCATGTCGAAGTCGAGCGTGGTGTACACCTTGAGGCCGTCGCGATAGAGCGCCGCCCCGAACTGCTGATCGAGCTGCTGCCGAATCCACTCGGTGAAGTAGGGAGCGAGCTCTCCCGACTCCTCCTTCCGGCCGAGCGTGAGGGGGTAGGCCTGGGCGAGGCGGGCATCGGCGACGCTCACCGCACCTGCACCGCGCATCAGCTGGATGATCGTGTTGCGGCGCTGGATGGCGCGGTCCGGAAAGCGCCGCGGGTTGTAGCGCTCAGGACCTTTCGGCAAGGCGGCCAGAGTCGCGGCCTCGGCGAGGTTCAGATCCCGTACCGACTTTCCGAAATAGCGTTGAGCCGCTGTCTCGACTCCGTAGGCGCCATTCCCCAGGTAGATCTGGTTGAGATAGAGCTCCAGGATCTTGTCCTTCGAATACTTGGACTCGATCGCCCGCGCGACCTTCGCCTCCTTGAGCTTGCGCGTCATCGTCTTCTCGCGAGTGAGCCGGTCGCTGAAGATGTTTCGCGCCAGCTGCATCGTGATCGTGGAGAAGCCCTGTCCCCAGCCTCCGGTGCGCAGATCGCGCAGGGCAGCTCCGAAGACCCGCACGAAGTCGATTCCCGAATGCTCGCGGAAGCGCTTGTCCTCGGTGATGACGAACGCGTCCTTTACCACTTTCGGAATGTCGCCGAGCTTGATCAGCGTGCGGCGCTCGAGACCGATCTCGGCAATGAAGCGCCCGTCGGAGGCCAGCAGCTTGGACGTCTGATGGGGCGTGAAGTCCTCGAGGACGTTGATGGAGGGGCACGCGCCTCCGCGGCACGCCAGCACCCACGCCGAATAGGCGAGTCCTCCGACGAAGGCGACGACGAACAGCGTCGTGAGGACGAAGGCCCGCGTGAAGCGAGGGCGCTTGCGCCAGAAACGTCGGGAGAAGGGATGATCAGCCATGGGGCCTGGAGCGGCGCGCGAGATCGAACGGGTGGGACAACGGAGCTCCTGTAGGCGCGCTCGACAAGCGCGAAAGGTCGTTCAAGGTAACGCGCGGCAGAGCGCGCGAGCAACGCGGCGGGTCTACTCCACTCTGCGGGCTATCCCTATGTTTCCCCGATGCCTGCCAACAGCTTCCCCGCGCCGCTCGCCGAGCTGGCGTGGCGTGGCCTGCTCTACCAGTACACCGATGGGATCGAGGAGTGGCTGGCGGGGAGTTCGCGCTCGGCCTACTGCGGCTTCGACCCCACCGCGCCAAGCCTCCACGTCGGCAATCTCATCCCGGTGATGGGGCTGGTCCATTTGCAGCGCGCGGGCCACCGCCCGGTGATCGTGGTCGGGGGCGGCACGGGGATGATCGGCGACCCGGGGGGAAAGAGCGCCGAGCGTCCGCTCGCGAGCATCGAGATGGTCGAAGCGAACAGCGCCGCGATCCGCTCGCAGCTCGAGCGCTTCATCTCGTTCGACGGACCGCACGCTGCGATCACGCGCAACAACGCGGACTGGCTCCGGCCGCTCGCCGCGATCGAATTCCTGCGCGACGTTGGCAAGCACTTCAGCGTGAACGTCATGCTTGCCAAGGAGTCGGTGCAATCGCGTCTCGAGGGAGGCATCTCCTTCACCGAATTCTCCTACATGCTGCTCCAGGCTTACGACTTTCTGGAGCTTCGCCGCCGCGACGACGTCTCGCTCCAGATCGGCGGCAGCGATCAGTGGGGGAATATCACCGCCGGCGTCGACCTCATCCGGCGGGTCGCGGCGCTCGAGGCGCATGGGTTCACGATGCCGCTCGTCACCACGGCAGGGGGGGCGAAGTTCGGGAAGACCGAGGCGGGGGCGGTGTGGCTCGACCCCGAGCGCACCTCACCCTTCCGCTTCTATCAGTTCTGGGTGAACGCGGACGACCGGGACGTGCAACGCCTGCTCCGCTTCTTCACGCTGATGCCGCAGGAGCAGATCGGGGCGCTCGAGCGTGACCTCGAGGAGCATCCCGAGCGCCGCCTCGCCCAACAGGCGCTCGCGTCCGAGGTGACGACGCGCGTCCATGGCGCGACCGCAGCGTCGGTGGCCACGGAGCTGTCGGGTCTGCTCTTCGGCAAGGCGGACGTGACCGCGCTCTCGGCATCGGCGCTCGACGCCCTGGCGCGCGAGGTGCCGTTCGCGACGGTGAAGCGCTCGGATGCCGGGGCCGCCGAGGGAACCCAGCTGGACGTCCTCGAGCTGTTCACGCTCGTCGGGCTCGCAGCGAGCCGGGGCGCCGCGCGGCGGCTCCTCGAGCAGGGTGGGTTGAGCGTCAACGGTCGCAAGCTCGCGGCCGACGAGCGGCAGCTCGCGCCGGATGGCATGTTGGCCGGCGGGCATCTTTTGCTGCGAAAGGGCGCGAGGGAGTACGGGTTGGTGCGGGTCCGGTAGAATCAAAGGCGGCCGCGGATATTCGCGGCGCAGGGCGACGCGGATCGCTCCGTAGTGCGGGCCGGGTGCCGCGCACCGGGCGAAGGGCAGGACTTGGGGGGGAAGGGCAACCCCCTCATGCAGTCGTTTTATCTGCGTCCACCCGCGTTCATCCGCGGCCGCCTTTGCCGTTCGCTTCTTTCCGCCGTTGCGCGAGAATCCGCGGCGGGGACAAGATGAGCGCTCAATGGCAGCGCGGATATTCGCGGCGGGCGACGCGGATCGCTCCGTGAGGGGGGATCAGTGGCCATCGCCGCCAAGGATGGCGAGCGCGCGGCCCATCTCGTCGGCGGTGTTGTAGCAGTGGGGGGAGAGACGGATCGCGCCCTCGCGCAGGGAGTGAGCGATGCCGCAGCGAGTGAGTCGCTCCGATGCCGCGGGCGGATCGCGCGGAGCGATCGAGATGATTCCGGCGCGCTGGCGCCGGTCGGCCGGAGTCACGAGCCGCAGGTCACTTCGATCCAGCGTCCACGCGACAGCCTCGTCGATGATCCCCTCGATGTGGGCGGCGATCGCAGCCGGACCGAGCTCGTGGAGCAGGGCGAGGCTCTCGTTGAATCCGGCAAAATCCTGATACGGCAGAGTGATGACCTCGAAGCGGCGGGCATCCTCGTGCCAGGTGAAGTCGTAGTCCACGAGACGGGTGAAGTCGTCCGTCCCGCGCGTGGCCATCCATCCCACCACGCTCGGCTCGAGCGACTGCACGAGCTCCGGCTTGACGTAGACGAAGCCGGAGCCCCAGGGAGCGAGCAGCCACTTCTGTCCTCCGCAGGCGAGGACATCCACTCCGCATTGCCTCACATCGAGAGGGGTGACGCCCAGTCCCTGGATGGCATCCACCACGAAGTACAATCCACGCTCGCGGCACAGGCGGCCAATGCGCTCGAGATCGGCGCGGTGTCCGGTCGCGAACTGCACCCAGGAGGTCGTCACGGCGCGGACCCCAGGGCCATCCATGGCGCGCTCGAGTGCAGCGTCGTCGGGCATCCCGTCCACCGTGGGGACGCGAACGAAGCGGATCCCCGTCCGCTCGAGTGCCGCCCACGGATACACGTTCGCGGGGAACTCGCGATCGTGCGCGAGGACCACGTCCCCGGGACGGAGCGGCAGGCACCGGGCGGCGACGTTGATGCCGTACGTCGTGTTGACCATGAGCGCCACCTCGGCCGGTGACGAGCCGATGAGCCGAGCGACCAGCTCGCGGCCGCGCCGCAGTACCCCGAGCTGGTCCTCGTCGCTGACCTCCCACGGGCGGCTCCGCTTCCGGTTGAACTCACCGATCGCCTCCAGCGTGCGGCGCGGCAGAGGGCCGGTGGAGGCGTTGTTCAGGTAGACGCACTCTCCGCGCGCGGCCCAGGGAAACTCGCGTTCGCGGAGCGCGTGGACGTCGAAGGTCACGCGGGCGCGCCCTCGCGGGTCGTCAACCGCCACTCCGCCTGTGGCTGGAGAAAGCGGGGATCGAGTGCGTCGCGCAGCGCGTCGCCGAGCAGGTTGAAGCCGAGCACCGCGGCACCGATCGCGAGGCCGGGAAAGACGGACGTCCAGGGTGCCGAGCGGAGCTGCGCGAGGTCGCGGCCATCCGCGATCATCGAGCCCCAGCTCGCCGTGGGTGGCTGCACGCCGAGTCCGAGAAAGGACAGCGCCGCCTCGGCCATGATCGCCCCGGCCATGCCGAGTGTCGCCGCGATCACCACCGGCGCGATGACGTTGGGCAACAGGTGGCGAGCGAGGATGCGGCGGTCGCGCGCGCCGAGAG
>JALZAQ010000065.1 GCA_030948255.1 Gemmatimonadota bacterium | reverse complement strand
ATTGTCTTCCGCGCCGATCCCGATCGACCGCGGTATGGAGGCTCCGATCTGGTCGGTAGCCGACTCAATCACCGATTTCCGCCAGCGCGAGCCCTCCGAGGGAGCGCCTGCCAGCGAGCGCACGGTAGTCAAGGTGGTGCGCGACGCGGAAGCGCTTTACGTGCGCGTTCGCGCCTTCGCGGATCCTCGGCACGTTCGCTCATCCCAGCTCCGCAGAGACGCCGATTTCTCGTCGGACGACAACGTGACGATCTTGGTGGACAGCTTCCACGACCGCCGAACCGCGTTCGAGTTCCGCACCAACCCGCTTGGAGCGATGTGGGATGCGCAGCTGTCGAATCTCGACGCAGAGAACGTGGACTGGAACGGAATCTGGGACGTCGCAGTCACGCGGGATGAGGGAGGATGGACGGCACTCTTTCGCATCCCCTTTCGAACTTTGCGCTTTCGCGCCGGCAGCGGTACGACGTTCGGATTCAACGTCCGACGGTACATCCGCGCACGAAACGAGGAGGACCTCTGGCGCTCTTTCGGACGCAAGCAGGGCCTCCGGCAGCTCCAGAACGCCGGCGAGCTGAGCGGATTCGGAGGATTGGATCGGAAGCGGGACGCTGACCTGCGCCCCTACGTTCTCGGGCGTGCGATCGAGGGGAGCCACGACAGTGCAGGTACGGAAATCGGCCCGGCAGGGCGCGATGGCAAGGTTGGCGCCGACGCCAAGCTTGCCCTGTCTCCCACGTTGACGGCCGACCTCACGCTCAACACCGACTTCGCGCAGGCGGAGGTGGATCGGCAGGTGATCAACCTCACGCGCTTTCCCACTTTCTTTCCTGAGAAGCGCGAGTTCTTTCTCGAGTCGAGCGGCATCTTCGACTTCGGTACCGAGCAGCGGGTGCAGCTCTTCTACTCGCGCCGGATCGGGCTCACTGACAGTGGAACGACCGTCCCGATTCTTGGCGGAGCGCGACTCCACGGGAGAGCGGGGCGATGGACGCTGGGCGTGCTCGACGCCCGGACGGGTGGAGACGATGGCGCAAACGACGCGATCGTGAGAGTGAAGCATGATCTTCTCGAGCGATCGTACTTCGGCGCCATAGCGATGCAGCGGTCGGGACCCGGCGTGGCCAGCGTCCAGCGCGCGGGCGGAGTCGACATCGACCTGCCGCTCGTGGTTCGCGGACACAACGTGGAGCCGAAAGCGTGGCTCGCCGCCACCCGCGTCCCGGACTCGTCGGCGGCTGCACGGTTGGCCTGGCGACTGTCAACCGATTACCCCAACGATCTGTTCGACAATTTCGTCTCGTTGTACCGCATCGACGCCGGATTCGCGCCGGCGTTGGGATTCGTCCGGCGAACCGGGATCTGGGAGACGACCGGGCACATCGACTTCATGCCGCGCCCTCACGCGCTCGGGCTGCGACAGCTCGACCTGCTGATCATCCCGAGCTGGGACATCATCGCAAACGAGCAAGGCTCCCTTTCGCGCATCGGCGACTGGGAAACCGCGACATTCGAGTGGCGCCCGCTGGGAGGGACTTTCCAGGGCGGAGACCGTTTCGAAGTCAATCTTCAGCGGCTCTTCGACTCGCCGGCAGAGAGTTTCCCGCTCTTCCGCGAGGTCAGCGTGACGCCGGGTCGCTACTGGTGGACGCGGGCCGAGCTGCAGTACGAGCTGTCCCCGCGTCGGCCACTCAGCGGGTCCGCGCTGGTGAGCTGGGGCGGGTTCTACGACGGCAGTGACAGGCAGGAGGAGCTCTCCGCGACGTGGCGCGGCGGGGGTCACCTCATTGTCGGCGGCGGCGTCTCACGAAGCGACATCACGCTCGGAAGCGGTCGGTTCACGGCGCTTCAGGCGTCTGGACGTCTGGAGTACGCATTCAGTACGCGCAGCGATCTGCTCGGCTTCGTGCAGATCGCCAACGAGAACAGACGAGTGGACTTCAATTTCCGCTTTCACTGGATTCCGGTCATCGGCGATGACGTGTTCGTCGTCTGGAACTCCGGCTACACGACGGATCCGGGAGCGCGCTACCGCTTCCCGAGTGATCGCGCGCTCGTCCGGCCGTTGAATGGCGCGCTCATCCTCAAGGTCGTTCACCGGATCGCACCGTGACCGCTTCCACAGCTCTCACCGCACCCGCCGGAAGATCACCGGCGGAGAATCGCCGCTGGACAGCTCCAGCGTGTCGCCGTGAAGCGACTGCAGGTAACAGTCGTTCACTCGCGGAATCTCGAAGCAGAGCACGCGCCGCTCCTTCCAATCGGTGACCAACCGCCAGGGCGCGGCGGTATCGGCGGGCGAGCTCGGAGTGGCCCGAACCTCGGCGAGGTTGTCCCAGCGGATCATGAGGGTGTCCACGGCGATGCGGAGGCCGCTCCGGTTCGTCCTCGCCCACCGCCCGACGAACGCGTGCGGATGCCCAGGCTCGCAGCTCATCAACCACAATCCGAGCACCACAGCGCAGGCGCGAGCCCGCGATGCAGCAGCAGACGCCGCGCGACGCGGCCGGGCTTTGCGACTCATCGGACGCAGAAGCTAGTGCTCCCCGACACGCTCGCACAACCGAGACCCACGTCCCCTCCCTACCCCGCCCCTCCCGGTCCGCATACATTCGCTCGGCCCTCACCATGGAGCTGCTCGCGGTGGCCGATCTCCGCCCTTCCGTGCAGGATGCGCTCGCCGATCGGTACGTGGTCGAGCGAGAGCTGGGTCGCGGGGGAATGGCGACCGTGTATCTGGCCCAGGACGTCAAGCACGAGCGACCGGTCGCGCTCAAGGTTCTCCGCCGAGGAGTCGCCGAGTCGATGGGGGCGGAGCGCTTTCTCCGCGAGATCAAGCTCGCCGCCAAGCTCCAGCACCCGCACATCCTGGCGCTGTACGACTCCGGCGAGGCCGAGGGAGCGCTCTTCTACGTCACGCCCTACATCGAGGGAGAGTCGCTCGGCCAGCGCCTCAAGCGGGAGAGCCGTCTTCCTCTGGATGACGCCCTGCAGCTCGCGCGGGAGATCGCCGACGCTCTGGATTACGCCCACGAGCGGAACGTCATTCACCGCGACATCAAGCCCGACAACATCCTGTTGGCCGGCTCGCACGCCATCGTGGCCGACTTCGGGATCGCGCGCGCGATCGTCCGTGCGTCCGGGGACGCCCTGACGCAGAAGGGCTTCACCCTCGGGACGCCCGCCTACATGAGCCCGGAGCAGGTCACCGGCGAGGCGGATCTCGACGGCAGAAGCGACCAGTACAGTCTCGCCTGCGTGCTCTACGAGATGCTGGCCGGCCAGCCGGTATTCACCGGGCCATCCGTGCAGGTCGTCATCAGCAAGCGCATCAGCGAGGCGGCGCCGACCCTCCGCGCTCTGGGCGTGAGCGTGCCGGCCTGGGTGGGGAGCGCGGTCGCCCGCGCGCTCTCTCGTGATCCGGCCGACCGGTTCCCCACCGCGGCGGCCTTTGCCGCGGCGCTGCGCCCGCCTCGCTCCGACTCCCCTCTTCACGCCATCGAGTCGCTCGATGAAGAAGCGCTCGATGCGACGACACGCGAGACACAGCTTCTCGACACGTCGCCGAGCCGGCCGGCAGCCGCGGGCGGAGGCGACGGGAAACGGGTCGGATCGCGGACGCGGCCGGCTCTCCTCGCGGCTGCCGCGACGCTCGCGCTGCTTCTGGCGGCCGGGGCGTATCTGCTCCTCCGGTAGCCGCTGGCGCTCCCGGGGAGGCTGCCGGGGGCGCCACTCCCCACTCGGTTGACACGCGCGGGGGCCGCTCCCATACTCTGGCGGCGCGGCGCCCGCCGCGCGATCGCTTCGTGATAAGCGCGCGAGGAGCCTCCCTCCGGCGCGGCGGAGGGGGGGGATGGCCGACTTCCTGGAGCGACCTGTCTTCGCCGTGGCCGGCGACCCCTTCGCCTGGTACGAGGTCTTGCTCGCCTCCTCGCGGTGGGGCGATCACGCCTCGCTGGAGCGAGAGATCCGGGAGGGTCTCGCCGTCGAGCGGTGGGCCGACGACCAGGAGCAGGGCCCGTCGGCCGAGGCCGTCGCCGCAGCCGCCGCCGCGTTCCGCTACGAGCGCCAGCTCGTCACCGCCCGCGAGATGCGCGAGTGGCTTCAGGCGCTCTCCCTCTCGCTGACGGAGTGGAGTGGATACATCCGCCGCGCGCTGCTCCGCCGCGACCACGCCGCGCGCCTCCTCAACCTGACGGGCACCTATCCCGCCACCGACCCCGAGGTGGCTGCGCAGCTGCTGCCCGAGGGAGTCTGCTCCGGCTCACTCCAGCGCACCGCCCGCAAGCTGGCAGGACGGAGCTCGGCCATCCTCGGTCACGACTCGACCGAGCCGGAGGAGGGGAACGAGGACGCGGACATTCCCATTTCCCTCCCCATCCCGCTCGCCATCCTGCTCGAGCACATCGACCCGGAGCGGCTCCTCGCTGCCGAGCGGCGGTTGGCGCGAATCGACCGCGCGTTCCAGCGCTTTCGGAGCGAGACGATCACTGCGGGCGCGGTGCGCGAGCGCATCGGAGCGCATCACCTGGACTGGATCCGCTTTCACTGCCGCACTCTCTTCTTTCCGGACCGCGAGATGGCGCGCGAGGCCGTCCTCTGCCTGCGCGATGATAGCAGTGCCCTGGATGAGATCTCGGCGTCGGCGCGCGTGCGATCGGAAGATGCGCACGTCTACCTCGAGCAGATCGATGACCTCGCCCGAGATCGCTTCCTGGGTGCACGGCGGGGCGAGCTGGTGGGGCCGCTGGACCGCGAAGGGGCGTTCGTGGTCTACCAGATCGTGGACAAGGTGCTCCCGTCCGAGCAGGATCCGGAGATCCGTCGTCGGGCCGAGGACTCCGTGCTGCGGAGCGTTCTCACCCGAGAGGTCGAAGCACGCGTGGCCTGGCAGCATCGGCTCTGAGGTGACGCCGTGATCACTTCTTCCCACGACGCGCTGCGCGACCTGCCGCTGCTCCAGCTTCTTCCGCCCGATGTGAAGGAGCTGGTGATCGACAGCTTCGTGCCGGCCAGCTTCACCTTCGGCGCGACGATCGTCCGAGAGGGCGAGGACGCCGATGCGTTCTACGTGCTCGTCTCCGGACGCGCCCGGGTGGTCACCACCGGCGAGAATGGCGAGGAAGTGACCCTCAGCGTGCTCCGTGCCATCGACTCCTTCGGCGAGATGGCGCTGCTCGAGCGGACGGTAAGGCGGGCCACGGTGCGAGCGAGCGGCGATGTGGATGTGCTCCGGCTCGACCGGTCGGTGTTCGACGCGCTGCTGCGGGTGAGGCCGGAGATCCGGGGCTACTTCGAGCTGCAGATCAAGCACCGCCACCTCGGCAATTTTCTCAGGCAGTACACGCCGTTCGCCACCCTGGCACCCGAGGCGCTCCAGCTCATGGTGCGCGAGCTCGAGACGCGCGAGGCGGTGGCCGGCGAGACGGTGATCCACGAGGGGGATCCACCCGGATCGATGTACGTGGTGGAAGAGGGGCACCTTCGCGTCTACACCGAGGAGCAGGGGGTGGGGCGACGGCACTACCTCGCATACCTCCGCAAGGGGGATTTCTTCGGAGAGCTCTCGCTCTTCAAGAACATGCCCCGCTCAGCCAGCGTCGAGGCGATCTCTCCCTGCCGACTGCTCGCGCTCACCCCGAAGGTGTTCGAGGCGCTGATCGCGACCTATCCCGACTTCCGCCAGTCGCTGGAGCAGCGCGTCGAGCAGTACGACTACCGGCGCGTGGCGCGGGTTCCGCTCGATTTCGAGCGGGAGATCCTTCCCTCCGAGACGTCCGTGTTCGAGAAGGTCGGACCGGACCAGATAGATCAGACGGTGGAGTTCCGGGTCTTCCAGCCCGATGGGAACGGCGCCAGCGACAGCGCCGCGCCGGCGCGCTCCAACGGCGCCGCGGGCAACGGGGCGGCCCCCTCGCCGTTCGCGACCGGAGACGGCCGCTTCGTCAAGCGCCCGAAGCGGATTCGCCGCTTTCGCCACGTCCGTCAGGTGGACGAGATGGACTGCGGCGCGGCCAGCCTCGCCATGATCTGCCGGCACTTCGGGAAGAGCGTCAGCCTGTCGCGTATCCGGCAGCTCGTGCACACGAGCCTCGACGGCACCAGTTTGCGCGCGATCGTGCGCGGCGCCACGGAGCTCGGCCTCGCGGCGCGGGCGGTCAAGACCGACATCGAGAACGTCCACCAGATGCCCCTTCCGGCGATCGTACACTGGGAGGGAAACCACTGGGTCGTGTTGTACGATGTCGGGCCAACGCACGCGAAGGTCGCCGACCCCGGGTCGGGCCTGGTGCGGCT
Organism: Gemmatimonadota bacterium; assembly: GCA_030948255.1. Classification (GTDB taxonomy): domain Bacteria; phylum Gemmatimonadota; class Gemmatimonadetes; order Gemmatimonadales; family Gemmatimonadaceae; genus JALZAQ01. The sequence continues at coordinate 12,360 of JALZAQ010000065.1, read as the reverse complement.
CCCGCTCGATGAGCTGGGGCGGAAGTGGAGCGGCTACGCTGCGCTTTTCGACTACACGGAGGATTTTCGTCAGGAGCCCGAAGCGGAGAAGAGCCAGTTCGCCTGGCTCTGGCCGTTCTTCAGGCCCTTCCGCCGGCTGATCGCGCAGGCGTTCGCCCTCGCGGTGATCGTCGCCGTGCTCGAGATGGTGATCCCCGTATTCACGCAGGTGATCGTGGACCGCGTGCTGGTGAATCGGGACATCGCGCTCCTCAACGTCATGGTCATCGCGATGCTAGGCGTTCTCGTCTTTGTCATGCTCGCGTCGGTGGTACAGCGCTACCTGCTGAGCTTCATCTCGGTGCGCGTGGACTCGGGGACGCTCGACTTCATGACGCGGCGGCTGCTGTCGCTGCCGATGAGCTACTTCAACACCCGCCGCACGGGCGACATCCAGCGGCGGCTGTCGGGATTGCGCGACGTGCGGAAATTCATCGTCCAGGACGGGGTAGCCTCCATCACCGATCTGGCGCTCCTGGCCACGGCGCTCACGATCATGATGGTCTACAGCCCATGGCTGACGCTCGTCTTTCTGGCGGTCACGCCGGCCTACGCCATCCTGATGTTCCTCAACCGGCACTGGCTGCGCCCGATCTACGACAAGCTGGAAGAGGCGCACGGACGCTATCAGTCCTATCAGGTCGACGCGATCCGCGGCATCGAGACGGTGAAGGCGATGGGCGCCGAGGGCTCCTTCCGGGAGCTCATGCTGAACGAGTTCAACGCGCTCACCCGGCAGCGCTTCCGGGCCGACTTCACGATGATGACCTACGACAGCGCGCTCAACGTCATCACTTTCATGTCGGTGGCCCTCTTCCTCTGGATCGGAGCGCGTCAGGTGATGCAGGGGCAGCTCACGATCGGCGGGCTGGTGGCGTTCAACAGCCTAGTCGGGCTCGCCAACCGGCCGATCCTCCGGCTCCTCTCGCACTGGGACGTCTTTCAGTACGTCGCCATTCTGTTGAACCGGCTCGACGATGTCTTCGAGGCCGAGCCGGAGCAGGGCGCCGATCGCTCCCGATTGATTCCCGTGCGCACGCTCGAAGGGCGGATCAGCCTGCGGAACCTCGGCTTCCGCTATGGTGGGCCGGAATCCCCGCCGATCCTCGACGGCATCACCTTCGACGTGCCGCCCAACAAGATGGTCGCCATCGTGGGGCGCAGTGGATCGGGGAAGACGACTCTCATCAAGTGCCTTGCCGGGCTGCTCGAGCCGACCGACGGGAGCATCGTCTTCGATGGCGTGGACCTCAAGTCGCTCAACTACCACGACCTGCGCCGCAACATCGGCTTCGTGCTGCAGGAGAACCACCTCTTCAACGACACGATCGCGCGCAACATCGCGTTCGGCGAGGAGGAGCCGGACATGGATGCGGTCATGTGGGCGGCACGCGTGGCGAACGCCCATGAGTTCATCGAGCGGCTGCCGCTCGGCTACGAGACCAAAATCGGGGAATCGGGGCTGGCGCTCTCCGGCGGTCAGCGACAGCGCGTCGCGATCGCGCGCTCCCTCTATCATCAGCCGCCGGTGATGATCTTCGATGAGGCGACGAGCGCCCTCGACACCGAGTCCGAGCGCGCGGTGAAGGAGAACATGGACCGCCTGTTGGAGGGCCGCACCTCGTTCGTGATCGCGCATCGGCTCAGTACCGTGCAGCACGCGGATGTGATCATCGTGCTCGAGCGTGGGCGTCTGGTCGAGCACGGCTCGCATGAAGAGCTGATGGCCCGTCAGGGACTGTACTACTATCTCTGCAGCCAGCAGCTGGGAATATGAAAGGCCGGGTCATGACGACGGCGGAGGTGCCGCTTCCCCGTCCGACGCCGAGCGGGAGCAGCGCCGACGAAGGCGTTCCCTTCCTCGATGTCGCGCCGCCCCACTGGGCGGCGAGGGGGCTCGCGTACGTGCTCATCCTGCTCTTCACCACCCTTGCTCTTGCTGCCGCGGTGGTGCACGTGCCCGAGGTGGTGACCGGCGCGTTCACGCTCGTGCCGGTCGGCGGCACCGATCCGATCCGGGCGCTGCACAAGGGCCGGGTCGTCTCCGTGCGCGCGCTCGAGGGGCAGACCGTGCGAGCCGGCACGCCGCTGTTCGTCATCCAGTCGGAGCCGATCGGCGATCGGTCGGCTGACCTTCATGCTCTCGAGACGCAGCTTCGCGGCGCCACCGAACGCGCGACCAACGCACGCTCGGAGTATCTGGATCAGCGAAGCGCGGAGGAGCAGGAGGAGACACGCCTCACCGCTCGGCTGGCGAACCTCACGCGCACCATCGAGCTCAAGCGCGCGCAGCTCGCGACCGTACGCACGCTCGCCGACAACCTCGCTCGGGGGGTGGCCCGAGGGGCGGTGAGCGGCTCGGAATCGGCCACGCCGGAGCTGCAAGCGCAGACCATCGGCGTCGAGCTGGAACAGCTCGTCGGCAGCGCCGAGGACACGCGGGGATCGATCGCCAAGCTCCGCCGGGAGCTGGCGACGCGGGAGGTGCAGTACCGGGAGCTGCAGCGCAGCATCGCGCAGACGTCCGAGGAGGCGCGGATCCGTATCGCGTCGCTCACCACGAATCTCGTCAACAGCGCAGGCGGCGAGCTGGAGGTGCCTGCTCCGTGCGACGGCACCGTTCTCCGCCTGCGCGTGAACTCGGCGGGCGCCGTTCTGCAGGAAGGAGATATCATGGGCGAGGTCGCCTGCGCTGGGGAGCAGCTGCAGGGTGAGCTGCTCGTGCCGCAGTCGGGGATGGCGCTGATTCGCCCAGGCCAGGGGGTGAAGCTGCTGTACGACGCCTTTCCCTATCAGCGCTTCGGTGTGAAGTACGGCAAGGTGCGGTGGGTGGGATCGGCGGGCGCCTCCGGCCGGGAGAATGCCAACTTTCGCGCCCTGATTGATCTGCGCGACACGACCGTTCGGGTGGAAGGTCAGCAACGGGCGCTGCTGGCCGGCATGGGGGGCCGCGCGGAGGTGGTGGTCGGCCGCCGCGCCCTGGCGAGCTACGCCTTCGAGCCCATCCGTCAGCTCAGGGAAAGCCTCTCCGACATGCCCAAGCCATGAGCGACCAAGAGAACGGTCTTCGTCCGGCCGCGCCCTGGCCGGGCACGCTGGGAGACTTCGTAACCGGCGACGCCCCCATGCGCAGCTGCCTGGAGCTGGCCCGCGTCGCGGCCCGCACGGAGCTTCCCGTGCTGATCCTCGGAGAATCGGGCACCGGCAAGACGCTTCTGGCGCACGCCATCCACAACTCCTCGTCGCGGCGCTCGGGCACCTTCGTCTCCTTCAACGCCGCAGCGCTGAGCGATACGCTGCTCGACAGCCAGCTCTTCGGCCACGAAAGAGGCGCGTTCACCGGCGCCCTCAAGCGCGTCAAAGGAAAGTTCGAGCTCGCCGACCGCGGCACGCTCTTCATCGATGAGATCGCCGACATGAGCGCGGCCGCGCAAGCGAAGATCCTCCGAGCGGTCGAGTACGGTGAGTTCGAGCGGCTCGGCTCGGAGGAACTGCGGCGCGCGGATGTCCGACTCATCTCGGCGACCCATCTTCCGCTCCAGCGCTACGTCGAATCCGATCACTTCCGGAAAGACCTCTTCTATCGGATCAGCGGCCTGACGTTGCGCGTGCCGACGCTGCGCGATCGCCCGAACGACCTGCGCTCGCTGATCGCGTCCGAGATCACGGCTGCCAGCCGCGTGCAGAACCGCGGAATCATTGGACTGAGCAAGGAGGCAGCGGATCTGCTCCTCTCCTACAGGTGGCCGGGCAACCTCCGCGAGCTCAAGCGGGTGATGCAGGCGGCCGTCGCCCGCACCACCGGCGAGATCATCGAGGCGGACGCGATCATCGTGGATCGCGCGGACGACGCTCCGGTTGTGGGCGTGGCGCCGCTGGCTGACGCGCCGAAGCGCGACCTCGATCTGACCGAGGATCTGACCCTCCGCGCGATCGAGCATCGCCACATCCTTCACGTTCTGAACGTGGTGCACGGCAACAAGCGACAGGCGGCCCACCTTCTCGGTCTCTCCCGCTCGACGCTCGACCGAAAGCTGCTGGAGCGCGCAGCTCGCTGAGGCGGCCATGGTCGCGAAACGAGGCCACATTGCATCGTTTCGCAACTATTGGTATCGAAACGCTACCTCACATCCATTTGGCGGCTCTCAGGCAAGTAGCTGCGCACCAATCGTTTGAGCTAGAGCGCGCCGATGGCCCGGCGATTGCTTTAGTGTGATGCGTCAGAAGGTCAAAGACAGCCACTCAGTCAGGAGGTAGTTATGGCCGACGCGCCCCGGAAGAATGAGAACCAGGAAGAGATCCAGGATCTGCCGAGCAAGAAGGTGAGCGACAAGGACGCGACCAACGTGAAGGGTGGCGGCGGGGACGTAGTCGCCGGTTCTGGCGGCGGCGCAGACGGCAGCGGCTCGGGCAGCGGCGGCACGCCGACGGGTGGCAAGGGCAGCTTGGCCCTCTAAAGCGGTCGCGCCGTGGCGGGCGGAAACACCGTCCGCCCACGGAGCTGCCGGGGAGGCGCCGATGGCTGATGACGTAAGGCGGGATGAGCGAAAGAAGCCGGTGCCGAAAGAGGTCGTCCTGCTCGAAGACCTGGCTCCCCTCGATGACGTCAAGGGCGGCTCTGGGAAGATCCCCTTCGGAGCGGATGTTGCAAAGAAGCCGACCGGCGACGAGTAGCACGGAAAACGAGTAACGAGAGTCCCTTCTCGTTACTCGTTGTTTTTCGCCTCGAGCGCCAGCCGTGCCCTGAGGAAGTCCAGCACGTCGGCTTCGTACTGGCGGAGGGTGGCGCTCTGCTGGCGACGCTCGCTCCACGACTGCTCCGGCTCGGGCGGCAGCATGCAGCCGTCCAGATAGGCCTCGATCAGCGCCGGGTGGATGTAGTACTTCCGACAGACGCTCCGCGTATTGCCAAGCCGCACCGCCGTCTGGTCGATGGCGCGCGCGACGTTGCGCTCGGCCTCGCGTCTGGTCGGCGCGACGCCGATGGAGCGCAATGCCTCGGCGGTAAGCATCGTTCCAGCCCAGGTCCGGAAATCCTTCGCCGTGACGTCCTGTCCGGTGATCGCGCGCAGATACCCATTCACGTCCTCGGCCTGGACCACCTGGCGGGTGCCGGCGTCATCCAGATACTGGAAGAGCTCCTGCCCCGGCAGCTCCGTGCACCGCTGCACGATGCGGGCGATGCGCCGGTCGGTGACGTCGACGGCGTGCTCGATGCCGCTCTTGCCGCGAAACTCGAAGCGCATCCGGGAGCCGGCGATCTCCACGTGTCGCCGACGGAGCGTGGTCAGCCCGTAGGACTTGTTTGCCTGCGCGTACTCGTTTGTGCCGACCCGGATGAGCGTGCGCTCCAGCAGCCAGACGACAGTCGCCATGACCTTCTCGCGCGGCAACCCCGGCAGGGAGATGTCGTGCTCCACCTGCTCGCGAACCTTCCAGAGCACGTCGCTGAGCGTGAGCATCCGCTCGAACTTCGTCTCGTCGCGACGCTCTCGAAAACCAGGATGATAGCGGTACTGCTTGCGACCGCGGGCATCGCGCCCGGTCACCTGGAGATGACCGTCGGGCAGCGGACAGATCCACACGTCCGTCCACGCCGGCGGGATCACCAGCGAGCGGAACCGCCGGATCTCGTCGCGTGCGCGGATGACCTGGCCATCCGGAGAGAGGTAGGAGAAACCGCGCCCGTGGCGGCGTCTCCGGATCCCGGGCATCGCATCCGTGACATAACGAAGCCCCGCCGCTTCGGCGGAGCCTTCGTACTCACGAGTGACGGGTTGCGTCAGCATACCTCCCGGTGGTGCGCGGATGTCGCGGGCCGTGGCGGCCTTGGGGCGGGCGTCAGGAGATGGACGGCGCAGGCGGGCCACAGCAACGCGCCGCCCGGCGCGGAGCCAGCAAAGCCGCCGGACGACGCCTCCGGCTGGACGTGACGCTCGACGGCGCCTATTTTCGTCGCGTCCCGCTCCCGCGCGGAGACAATCCGGCAGCAGACCATCGCGGCGGCCACCGAGTCGCCTCTCGCGCAGCCCATCCCCCACCTTTCGTGCGAGGTGTCCCATGGATCGATCCTTTTCCTCCCCCTCCCCCTCCCCCTCCCCCACGCCGCGTCGCGGCTTTCTGGGCAGTGCAGCGGCCGGCGTCGCCCTGCTCCTCACCGGAGGTGCGCGCCGCGCCGACGCGCTGTCTTCCGGCCTGGAAAACCCGAAATCCGGCGACGCGTGGCTATCCCGCATCACCGGGAAGCACAAACAGTTCTTCGATGCCACCACGATGAACGACGGCTTCCCGTTCGGGTTCGCGATGACGTTCATGAACACCAACAAAGCGGCCTATTCCCTCGGCGATCGCGACCTCACGGCCGTCGTCGGTCTTCGCCACTTCGCGATCCCGATGGCGTTGAGCGATGACATCTGGAAGAAGTACAAGCTCGGGGAGATGATGAACGTCAAGGACAAGTCCACTACCCAGGCTGCCGAGCGCAACGTCTACTCCCACGTTCGCGAGGGCGACCTGATGACGCCGGACATGGCGGTGGACAAGATGATGGCGCGGGGAGTGATCGTGACGGTGTGCAACGTCGCGCTCACCGTCCTGAGCGGACTGCGCGCGCCGGTAGCGGGCGTCACTCCCGCGGCGGCCTACGAGGAATGGAAGGCCGCACTCGCCCCGGGCGTCATCATCGTCCCATCGGGCGTCCTGGCGGTGAATCGCGCCCAGGAGCGCGGCTGCACGTACTGCTACGCCGGCTGATCCGGATGCGGGGCGCCGATCACAGGGTCGGCGCTCCGCGTCAGCGCAGCGGCCAGTTGAAGAGCGCGGATGGGGTGCCGTTGGTGCGACTCCGCAAGATGTCGCCGGGCTCGGTCCAGAACGCGCGCGTTCGATCCTCACTCGAGAAGCGGACCTCCCAGCGACCGCCGGCACCCGGCCCCGTGGGAAATGCCACATCCACGCGGTAGAGCCGCTTCGAGCCCACCGGGAACGCGCCGAGCAGACTGAAGCCGAGGCTCGGCTCGAACAGCTTCGTCTGGCCATAGGGCGCATCGCCGGCCCAGATCGAGCCGACGTCGGCGAAACCCGCCATGCCGAAGTCGAGCCGCCCGCGAACCTGCGTCAGAAAGAGCCGATCCTCCATGCGCGCGACGCTGCGCCATCCGCCGGCGATCAGCGAGCTGCGATAGCCGCGAATCCCGCCGTCCCGATCGGCAGCGGAAAGCTGGAAGGGAAGTCGGGAGCGCCGGCCGCCGGAGATCTCGTCGCTCAGGATCAGCGTGTGCTTCCCGCCTCGCATGTACCACGCGCCGCGGCCGCTCATCAGGATGTCGTCCCATCCCTGCGCCGCCGGCTCGTGTCGCGCTTCGGCGTCGACTTGCAGTCCGAAGAAGGAGCGCTCCCCTCCGAAGCCGGTGTAGAGCTCCGACGCCACGAAGAGATCGCTTGCGCCGAAGGCGCCGACGCCGTGGGCAAGGAGCACTCCCAGCTGCGCGCCGACGGCAACGTCCTGGAGGGCGGTGAGCGCATCGAACCCTCTCACCGTTCGAAAGGTGAGGCCACGAATGCCGGCGATACCGCCGAGGCGCACTGCGCGAAAGCCTTGATAGCGACCCGACAGCGTGACTCCGGTGTCGGGCGCCATCCCGCTGTCCGAGAGAACGACGGCGTCCGCCCCGGGCGCCAGATGACTCCCCGTAACCACGAGACCGCCGATGCCGAAGCGGCTCAGCACCGGCGCTCTTCCGAGAGCGCCGAGCTCCCACCCCTGGCGCCTCACGTCGAGCGCCAGGCCATCGTGCGCGGGACGAAGGAAGCCGAGAAAGACATGCGAGCCCGACGCGCTCGCGTGCCAAGCGCGCCGCTGCAGATCCGTGAAGAAGGGGTGCGACAGGCCGACCTGCCAGCGACCGCCCAGCGGCTCGCGCACCGCAGCCAGCCTGCTGACGTACGGGCGGCCGCCGGTGGCGTAATCGACGACTTCCGCTCCGAAACCATTGCGGTAGGGCGCGCCGCGCTGCGCGCTCAACAGCACGGAGAGGCCCAGTCCGGCGATGTTCTCGTTACCGAGCGAGAGAGCAGCCACGCGGCTGCCATGAAGTCGTCCGCCGACGACGACCGGTATCTCGTCCGTCGTCTCCACCACGATGCGCACCGTCCCGCCGGTGTCCGGAAACACGGTGACGGACGCATTGGCGAGAAAAGGTTGTGCGCGGAGAACGCGCTCCGATTCCGCGCGGCGGAATTCGGTGCACGGCTGACCCGGCTCCAGATCCAGAAAGGCAGCGAGAACGCTGTTCCGCGTCGTCGCGTGGTGGAGCCCCACGGCGTGTCCCGCGGTGCGCCAGAATCGGCCCGCCCCCTTGAAGGGAGGACGCGCCGGGCGGAGCTCGATGGTGGAGACGCGCTCTCCCGCGCAGCGGGTCGCCGGGAGCGAGTCGCGGTGCAACGGACGAATGACACTGTCCGGGACTGCCTGAGCGGCCGTAATCTGAGCGCTCCCCTCGCCCAGGATCACCAGAAGGACGGCAACGATCATCCGAATCGACATGGATCGCATGGGGAGTGGAGGGAGCTCGACGGTCGACTTGAATCTAGCGTCGCGGTCGCCAGGGGAGGTCTGAGCGTTGCATGGTCGACGAACTTTCGCCCCACCGCGCGTAATGCGCTAGCTTTGAGGGTGACACGCCTGCTCTGCGGGCGGCGAGCAACGCGCCGCGAGAAGACTGGCCGCTTTCGAACCGAGGTGGAGATGGAAGGCAAGCACAAGACGGCGAAAGACGAGAGCGGGCTGCGCAACTCCGGTAGCCAGTGGGAAGCGCTGAAGCAGAGAACGGAGAGCCGGCGCTACGAGGCGGTCGATGGTCCCCTCGCGGGCAACTTCATGGCGTGCGCGGCCGGCGGGACGCTCTGGATCTTCCGCCGGCGTGACCGGATCGAGATCGTCGCCGCACGGCCGACGGCCCGTCCCGATCCACTCGAGCACGAGAAGCGCCGCGCCCTCCTCGGCCACTACGCTCCCGATCCGTCGGGCGAGGTGACTGTGCTGCGCTGGCATTCGGTGTAGCGGCGAAGTCTCGCGCTCCGGCGTACTCAGTCCAGCGCGTATTCGGTGCGCCAGTCTCCCTGCTCGTGCCACTCGGGCTGATCGGCCCGCCGCACCACGAAGCTCCCGATCACGAGCGCGTCCATCTCCGTGCGCATGAGGCACTGGTAAGCCTCCTGGGGCCGGCAGACGATCGGCTCGCCCCGCACGTTGAAGCTCGTGTTCACGAGCACCGCGCATCCCGTCCGATCGCGAAAGCGCTGGAGAAGCCGGAAGTACAGCCCATTCCTCTCGTCAGCCGTCTGCACGCGTGCCGAGAAGTCCACGTGCGTGACAGCCGGGATCGTGGACCGAGGGACGTTGAGCCGGTCGATCCCCCACAGCTCCTGCTCTCCGACCGGGGCCGGGCATCTGATCGCATCGCGGACCGGGGCGACGAGGAGCATGTACGGCGAGTCACAATCCATGTCGAAGTACTCGCTCACCGCGTCGCGCAGCACCACCGGAGCGAACGGACGGAACGACTCCCGGAACTTGATCTTGAGGTTCATGGTTGATTGCATCTTCGGCGACCGCGGATCACCGAGGATGCTGCGGCTGCCCAGCGCGCGGGGGCCGAATTCCATGCGTCCCTGGAACCATCCCACCACCTGCTCGGCCGCCAGCGCATCGGTGGTGACGTCCAACAGCTCCTCGGTGTCATAGCGCTGGTACACCGCTCCGAAGCCGTCGAGCACCCGCGCGATCTCGTCGTCCGTGTACGAGGGACCGAGGTAGGCGGCCTCCATGGAATCGGCGGGGTGCGACGTGCGTGGCTGCTCGAAGTGATGGTGCCAGACGGCGAGGGCGGCTCCGAGCGCGCCGCCGGCGTCTCCGGCCGCCGGCTGGATCCAGATGTCGGTGAACGGGCACTCGCGCAGGATACGGCCGTTGGCCACGCAGTTGAGGGCCACGCCGCCCGCGAGGCAGAGGCGCGTCTCGCCCGTGCGGTCGTGTGCGTGCCGCGCCATGCGCAGCATCGCCATCTCCACCACGTCCTGCACCGAGCGCGCGAGGTCCATCTCGCGTTGCGTGAGGCGCGTCTCCGGCTCGCGCGGCGGCCCGCCGAAGAGGCGATGGAAGCGCTCGTTGGTCATGGTGAGACCGCCTAGAAAATCGAAGTAGTCGAGATCGAGCTTGAGCGATCCGTCCGGCTTGAGATCGATCACGTGATCGAGCATGGCCTGCACGTACTTTGGCTCCCCGTACGGAGCGAGGCCCATCACCTTGTACTCGCCGGAGTTGATCTTGAAGCCGGTGTAATAGGTGAAGGCGGAGTACAGCAGGCCGAGCGAGTGCGGAAAGCGCAGCTCCTCGAGCAGCTCGACGCGAGCGCCGCGCCCCACGCCGATCGTGGTCGTGGACCACTCGCCCACGCCATCGATCGTGAGGATCGCCGCCGAGTCGAAGGGCGACGGAAAGAAGGCGCTCGCGGCGTGGGATTCGTGATGCCGCGGATAGAGCACCGGAGTGACGTCGCGCAGCGCCAGCTGCGTGCGCATGCTGTCTTCCTGCCAGAGCCGCTCCTTGAGCCAGACCGGCATCGCCGCGAGCCAGCTCCGGAGCCCGCCAGGCGCGATCGAGAGGTAGGTTTCCAGAAGTCGGCCGAACTTGGTGATCGGCTTCTCGTAGAATGCCACCGCGTCGAGATCGCTTCCTTTCAGACCGCCCTCATGGAGGCAGTACGCGACCGCGTTGGTGGGGAATCGCGCATCCGCCTTCTTTCGGGTGAAGCGCTCCTCCTGGGCGGCGGCGATGATGCGGCCATCCACGAGCAGGGCCGCGGCCGAGTCGTGGTAGAAGGCCGAGATGCCGAGGATCGCCGTCATCGCTCTAGAACAGGGGGTAGATGAACGGCGCGATCGCGCCTCCCTTGACCGAGAGCACGACGAGAACGAGAAGCACGATCAGGAAGAAGATCACCGGGATGAGCCAGAATTTCTTCTGGGTCACGATGAAGCGACCCAACTCGGAGAACACTCTCTTCATTCGGAACCCGGGATCGAGAACCATGAGCGGCGCCAACGGCGCGCCGGGTCGGAGGCGACGCTCACGCCATGTGCTCGTAATCGGCCGCAGCGTCGGGCTTGTCGTGAACTTTCCAGTAGCTTCCGTCGCCGCGGGTCACGCGCCGCTCCACCGGGTCGGTGCCGGTAACGCGCATCAACAGCCCCACCGGCGTCACGACCACGTAGTACAGGACGCCCAGCAGAACCGTGCTGACGACGGTTCCCATCCCCTGTCCGAGCGCCATCCACGCGCGATAGACGGGCGGCAACGAGCGCGGCGCGACCAGCGACCAGAGGAAGATCGCACCGCCGAGGCCGACCAGGATGTAACCGGCGACCAATCGCCAGGGCGCGCCGGTGCGGCGCCAGGTGAGGAGACTCAACCCTCCCAGAACCCCGAAGCCCACCAGCATGACCACTCCGAAGATGCGCATCGAGGGACCCTTTCCCGAATCCTGCGCCAGGCTGGACGCCCAGCGATCGGTGCGGATGAGCGGTGCGGAATTGGCGTGGTCGGACATGTCTCGGGATAAAGGGCGCGCGCGTGACCCAAGATGCCTCACGAGAGGAATCAAGGCAACGGCCGTGCCGCATCACATATTGACAAGGCCGCGAGCCCTCGCGATAACTCCTCATCCATGACCCACACCTTGGTCCCGCTCACGCGGCGCCGGTTCGGCCAGACCATGCGCCGCGACGCCTGGTGGGTTCAGCCGGCTGTCGTGTTCACGATCCTCTCGTCGTTCGTGGTCTACGCGACCTGGGCAGCGCTGCAGAATGCTCACTACGAGTATGGGCCGTACCTCTCCCCGTTCTACTCGCCCCTTCTGTTCGCCGATTCGCCCCACGCCTGGATTCGCGGGATGCCGGCGCGGTGGCCGGGATGGCTTCCCTTCTCTCCGGCTCTCCTCATCCTTCCCTTCCCGGGTCTCTTCCGCCTCACCTGCTACTACTATCGAGGCGCGTACTACAAGGCCTTCTGGGCCGATCCTCCGAGCTGCTCCGTGGGTGAGCCGCGCAGCTCGTATCGCGGTGAGCGATCCTTCCCCCTGATCGTTCAGAACATCCACCGCTATCTGCTCTACGCGGCCCTCGTCTTTCTCGTGATCCTCGCCAGCGACGTGTGGCACGCGCTCTGGTTCCCCGATGCCGCGACGGGCGGAACGCGCTTCGGGATCGGTGTCGGGACCTTGATTCTCGCGGTCAACGTCGTCCTGCTCGGCTGTTATACAC
>JALZAQ010000088.1 GCA_030948255.1 Gemmatimonadota bacterium | reverse complement strand
GTCGTACCCATCGTCTGTCTCCTCGTCTTCGAGATCGGGGTCGAGCCCCGATGGCGTGGTCACCCCTTCCTGGAACACCGTGGCGCCGACCCGTACTCCGCGAAGCGTCGACGCCGTGGACACAAACGTGTCCTCCGCTTCCTCCTGCACCACCCGCAGCAGCGCGTTGAACTCCCGCACCCGCCTCTCCGAGACGGCGAGCGCCTCACTCAGTCGCTCGTTCGCGCTCTGAATCGTGAGGTGCACCTGCTGCATGTCCGTCCGGACAGCCGTGGAGATGTAATCGATATTGTCCGCGATCGCGCTCGCGTGACGGGCGATCGGCTGGATGTCCGACTGGATCGTCTTCAGAAGCTCATTGACCTTGTTGTAGCTCTTCCGGAAGTTCCAGGCCGCCGGCACCAGGAACGCCGTGAGAATGAGCAGCGCCAGCGACACGAGTCCGCTCGCCACTCCCGTGACCTTGCCGAACCACCCCGGATCCGGGTTCACCTGCCTGATCAGCACCGTGTCGCGCGCCGCGGCGCTCAACGCCTGGAGCCACGGAGTGGCCTGCCACAGCCCAGCAATCATGCGTCCGATCGGGTCAAGGGTGTCGCCCCGCGAGCCAGTCCGCTCCGAGGTGGGAGCGAGTGCAAGGTGAGGGCCACACGCCGGTCGACGGGCACGCGCGAGCCGCTAGACCTCGGATTCCAGCTCCGGCGCGAGGCCGACCACGCGAGAGACAGGGACCGTGAAGACGATTCCCGCGCCCGGGGATCGGAGGTCGCCGCACACCTCCTGGATCATCGCGACGGCTGCGTCCACCTTCTCGTCCTCCACCACACTGAACAGCGTCTGATTGCTCGGGCGCGATCGCAGGCTCAGCGAGCGGACGCCGGCAAAGATCGGTACATCGTGGCTCAACAGCCGGCCCATCCCCTCGCTGCTCACCACCGTCGCCCCGGTGACCCCGAGCTCCACGAAGCCCGACAGCACGTGATCCACGAGCTCGTCGTGGTTGATCACCGCGACCAGAAGCTGCATGCAGCGCGATGTACCCTGTCGTGCGCGGAGTGTCAAGCGAATGAGCGCATCGCCACGCCTTCGGCGCTTGACTTCCGAGCTGGCGGCGCGGCATTCTTCGCGCCCATGCCGCCACGTCGCCCATGAGCGCGCTGCAATTCATCGTCGAGGGCGGTCACCGCCTCTCTGGCTCGATTCGCCCCTCGGGCAACAAGAACGCGGCGCTTCCGATCGTCGCTGCCGCGCTGCTCACCGACGAGCTGGTGACGCTCGGCAATGTCCCCCGCATCCGCGACGTCGAGACCCTGGTCGAGCTGATCGGGTCCCTCGGTGTCGAGACGGAGTGGACCTCGCGGAATGCCCTCACCATCAGGGCCAAGACGGTGCGTCCGGCGGCGCTGGATCCCCGTCTCTGCGCGAGCATCCGGGCATCGATCCTGCTCGCAGGCCCGTTGCTCGCGCGCTGTGGTGAGGTCACCCTGCCTCCGCCGGGCGGAGACGTCATCGGGCGACGCCGGGTCGATACCCATTTCCTCGCGCTCGAGCAGCTCGGGGCGACCTGCGACGTCACCGACGCCTTTCGCCTGAGCGCGCGCCGCCTTGTTGGAGCCGACGTCTTTCTCGACGAGCCCAGCGTCACCGCCACCGAGAATGCCCTGATGGCGGCTGCGCTGGCGGACGGCACGACCCATCTGCGCAACGCGGCGAGCGAGCCCCATGTCCAGGATCTCGCAAACTTCCTGGTCGCCATGGGAGCGTCGATCGACGGCATCGGCACCAACAGCCTCACCGTCCGGGGTACCCGGTCGCTCCACGGCACCAGCCACGAGATCGGCCCCGACCACATCGAGGTCGCGTCGTTCATCGGACTCGCCGCGGTCACCGGCTCGGAGATCCGCATCGAGCGGGCGGGAGTCGAGCACCTGCGCTCCACGCTCATGGGCTTCGAGCGGCTGGGAGTGGTTGGCCGGATCGACGGCGCGGACCTCGTCATCTCCGCCGATCAGGCGAGAGAGATTCGCAGCGATCTCGGAGGTCACGTGCCCAAGCTGGAGGACCAGCCCTGGCCGGCCTTCCCCGCGGACGCCATGTCGATCGCGATCGTCACCGCCACCCAGTGCCACGGGCTGATCCTCATGCACGAGAAGATGTTCGAGTCGCGCATGTTCTTCGTCGACAAGCTCATCGGCATGGGAGCGAGGATCGTGCTGTGCGACCCCCACCGCGTTCTCGTCTCGGGTCCGTCCAGCCTGCGAGCCGCGACCGTGGAGTCACCCGACATTCGCGCCGGCATGGCGATGCTGCTGGCCGCCTGCTGCGCCACCGGGACGAGCACGATCAACAACGTCGGACAGATCGAGCGCGGATACGAGCGGATCGACGAGCGGCTCCGCGCGCTCGGCGCGCATGTCGAGCGCGTGGCCGAACGACGGACCGGGTGACTTCGCCCTTTCTCGCGAGCGTCGAGCCGATCGACGACTTCGCGGAGTTCGGCATCACAGCCTTCACGACCACCCGTCTCACCGGAAGCTTCGGAACGGCCACGCGAGAGCCGGTGTGCGAGGTGATGGAGCGCTGGAGTCTTCTCCGCGATGTCCTCACGCCCCTCGGTCCTCGCCTCGCGACGGCCCAGCAGGTGCACGGCCGCCGCGTGGTGCGGCATGGAGCGCAGTGGGCGGGGTGGCTGCGTGTGCCGCAGGCCGACGGTCACGCAGCCGTCGAGCGCGGAACCGCGATGGCGGTGACGATCGCGGACTGCGTGCCGATCTTTCTCGCTCACCCGTCCGGAGGCGCCGCGCTCCTCCATTCCGGCTGGCGTGGCACGGCCGCGCGTATCATCGATGAAGGGGTGCGCGCTCTCGCGGAGTCCGGTCTCGCGACGGCCGAGCTGGCACTCCACCTCGGCCCCGCCATCTGCGGTCGCTGCTACGAGGTGAGTCCCGATGTGTACGCCGCTCTCACCGGGCGTACCGCGGCCGTGCCCACGACCGTCGACCTCCGCGTCCTGATCGCCGACCGCGCGAGGGAGATCGGAGTGAGACGCATTGCGATCAGTCCGTACTGCACGCGCTGCCACCGGGATCGCTTCTACTCGCACCGCGCCGGCGACGAGGGACGGCAGCTGGCGGTGATGGTGGCCGCGGAGTAGCACGTCCGGAGGGCCCGCTCGGCTTGACTCTCTCATCCGGCGCGCCTACATTTGCTACCGTGCTTCGGGCGTGGTGCCTGGGGCGTGAATGTGGGGGAAGTTTGCCCCACATTTTTTTGTTCTTGTAGACATGTGATCTCACGTGAACGACGTGCTGGAACAGATTGTGGCTTCGGAACTTGACCGTTTGGGCTTCGATCTCGTCGAATGGCGCCTCGGAGGCACCAAGGCGCGCCCGTCACTGCAGCTCCGCATCGACCGGCGGGATGGCGCTACGGTGAAGGTGGACGACTGCGCGTCGGCGTCCCGAGCGATCGAATCGCGGCTGGACCTCGAGCGGCCGATGGGTGAGCGCTACCTCCTGGAGGTATCGTCTCCCGGGGTCGAGCGGGCTCTGAAGAAGGTGGCCGACTGGCGTCGCTTCGTCGGTCGCCGCGCGACCATGACGAGCGCGGCGCTCGGCGGGCGCGGGGAGGTGGAGATTCTCGATGTCGAGGGAGACGCCGGAGCGGAGCGGATCGCTGTGCGATCCGCGGACGGACGGGAGATGAGCATATCGCTGGCCGAGGTGAAGGACGCTCGGCTGGCCTTTCACTGGTAGCGCACGACACGGGAGCATTCGATGGTCAGCTCGGGCGACATCCTCAACGCGATCCGCGAGATCACCAACACCAAGCAGCTCGATCGCGCGGAGCTCCACAGCCTGCTGCAGGACGGCATCTTCGCCGCGCTCGCGAAGAAGTACGGGCCGACCGTGCAGGCCGAGGTGGACATCGATGAAGGAAAGGGCGACATCCGCATCGTCCGGTTGCGGACGGTCGTGGCCGAGGTCGCCGACGCGAGCCGCGAGATCACGGTGGAGGACGCCCGCTTCTACGATGAGAGCTTCGAGGTCGGGGATGTGCTCGAGGATGAAGTGCCCTTCGAGGAGTTCGGCCGCACGGCCGCGCAGGCAGCGAAGCAGCGCATCATCCAGCGCGTCCGCGAGCGCGAGCGCTCCCGCATCCGCGACGAGTTCGCGGGCCGCGTCGGTGATCTGCTGTCGGGCGAGGTTCAGCAGATCGAGCGCGGAAAGCTCGTCGTGATGCTGAACAAGTTTCGCGAGGCCGAGGCGATCATCCCGTATCGCGACCAGAACCATCGCGAGCATTTTCATCAGGGGGAGCCGATCCGCGCCGTGCTGAAGCGCGTCGAAGAGACGCCAAAGGGCCCGCGGCTGATTCTGAGCCGTGCCGACGGACTCTTCGTGCAAGCCCTGTTCAAGCTCGAGGTTCCGGAGATCCAGCAGAACATCGTCGAGATCCGGGCGCACGCGCGCGAGGTCGGTAGCCGGACCAAGATCGCAGTCTTCTCGAGGGATGATTCGATCGATCCCGTCGGAGCATGCGTGGGCCTGAAAGGATCACGCGTGCAGGCGGTGGTGAACGAGCTGGGCGGAGAGCGGATCGACATCGTTCCCTGGTCCAACGATCCGGAGCGCTTCGCCAAGCTGGCGCTGGCGCCGGCGCGCGTCGCCCGCGTCTTCTCCGACCCGATCTCCAAGACGATCCAGGCGGTGGTGGACGAGGACCAGCTCTCGCTGGCGATCGGCCGCAACGGCCAGAACGTCCGGCTGGCATCGGAGCTCACCGGATGGAAGATCGACCTCTACTCGAGCCGGGAATGGCTGGAGCGGGGCGGTGAGACGCCGCTGTTCGCGCCGCTACCGGAGGAGCAGGAGGCGGCCGACGTGAAGCTGTCGGAGATCGAGGGCCTCGGACCGGCGACGGTCGCCGTGCTTGAGGATGCCGGCTACAAGACGCTGAACGACATCATCGACCTCGACCGCGACGACTTTCTGCGACTGCCTGGCATCGCGCCGGAAGAGGCCGATCGCATCATGGGGATGATCGACGAGCTCACCGAAGAGGGGGGTGCGGATGACGCGCCGCCGTCGGCCGGCGGAGCGGCTGATCCCGCTGCCGACTGACGGCGCGGTTCGCGAGACGAAGCTGCTCGGCCTCATCGGGTTGGGGCTGCGGGGAGGACTGGTGGTCGTCGGCGCGGAGCAGGTGCGCGCCGCCGCGAGGAAGGGGAAGCTGGCGATGGCGGTCGTGGCGCCGGACGCGTCACGGAATAGTTTGGACAAGGTGGTCCCGCTGCTCGAGGCAAGGCGGGTCCGCATCATTCGAGGACCCGCTGCCGCATCGCTCGGCGCGGCGGTGGGACGGGAATCGACGGCGGCTGTCGGCATACTCGATCGAAAGCTGGCGGACGGGATTTGCCGGCTGGCCGAGACCGGCGACGGTGCTCCATAGGAGGGGTGTTTGAGCAAGCTTCGTGTGCACGACCTGGCCGGTGAGTTCGGGATTCCCAGCGAGGAGCTGATGAACATGCTCCGCTCGATGGACGTCCCGGTCCGCAATCATCTCAGTCAGCTGACCGACGACCAGGTGTCACGGCTTCGCGCGCGCTGGGAGCGAGACAAGCGAGCCCGGGCCGAGAAGCACGACGCCGCGCCACGCCGGCGCCGGGGCGCAGCCGCGCCGGCGGCCGCATCACCCGCTCCCGCGACTGCCGCGACTGCCGCAGCCGACGCGACCGACACGCCGTCGGTCCCAGAGG
>JALZAQ010000016.1:11824-55733 GCA_030948255.1 Gemmatimonadota bacterium | reverse complement strand
ATCGACGTCTGCTTCATCGCGAGCGACTGGACCCGACCAGAAAAGAACTATCGCTGGGTCGCTGCGCTCGCGGCGACACTTCGCGCCGCCACTATTCATCTGGTGGGCGACGTACCACGCCGTATCCCCGGAGTCACCCATCACGGCTTTCTGGCGTCGCGCGCCACGCTGTTCGACCTGCTCGGGCGGACGCGCTGTGTGACGTCGGTGTCCCGGATCGATGCCGCGCCGGGCGTGCTCTTCGAGGCGTCGGTCCTGGGATGCAACGTCGTGACGTCGAAGAACTGCGGCAATTGGGAGCTATGTCACCCCGAGCTGTTGGTCGAGCCATTTCGCGTCACGGGATTCACTCGAAGCATTAGCCGCGCTGTGCGGGAGAAGTACCCTGACCGGCTCGACCTCTTCCTGGCGAAGAACTCATACGCTGACTTCGTGGCCCTTCTGGACGCATTCAGCAGACCCTTCGCATCGGAGGCGGCACAGAATGAGTGATGTGACCGCGGTGGTACTCACCATTGGCGAATGGTTCACGCCACGCGCGCTCGCGAGCCTGACATCGCAGACGCTGCCGCCACACGACGTGATCGTCATTGAGAACGTGTCGCCGTTCCATTGCGCGTTGAACGAGGCCGCTCGGCGGGTGACGACGCCGTTCTTCGTTCAGGTGGACGCCGATATGATGCTCGACCCCACGTGTATCGAAGCGCTCCGCGCCGCGGTGCTCGACAATACAGGCCTCGTCGTCGCCGAATTGCGCGATCCCCTCCTGGGGCAGGTGGTCGGCATCAAGCTCTTTCGCACCGCGTGCTTTCGGAGCGAGGGCTATCGCGACACCATCTCGCCTGACACCGACTTCGTCGAGGCGCTCGATCGCGCCGGTTGGAAGACCCTTTTCATCGGCCATCGCAAAGGGGAGCCCACCGCGGCCACGCACACCTACGGCGAGCATCGGCCCGACTACACAGCGGCGTACACCTACCGCAAGTTCCTGCTCGAAGGGCGGCGCTGCTGGTATCGCGGTGCCCGAGGAGCATTGGCCTGGCGATTCGAACGCCTCTCGCAGGTGGCACGAAATACGCCCGAGCTGGCACGCATCGCCGAGGTGGCGCAAGTGGCTGCCGCGATCGGATTCTTTCTGCAGACAGAGCGCGACGGCCTGGCGCCGCTGGCAGATGATCCGCAGCAGGCGGAGGTGGTTGAGCTGCTCCAATCTTCGCAGCGATGTGATGGGATCACGGACGGACTCCTCCCACTCTACCGCTACTCCCGGTTGCGCGATGTCTTTCACCAGTTCACGGGCGCGGGGCGAGCGATCCGCGCTGCCGGTGGTGGGGCAACCTTTCGCGACACGTTGGCCGCGCTGCCTCCAGCGCGCCACGACCAGCGGTCGCTCGTGGCCAGGGTCGCGCTCTGCTATGGCATGTTCTCGCCGGCCGAGGGCGCACTGAGCATCTCCGCCGCCGAACGCGCGCTCAGGTCGTTCGCGACTTTGGGCATCGGCCGGCGCGCGGGCCCGCGGGAATACCTGCCAGCCCGCGCCACGTGGCTGGTCGCGACCGTTCGCGGACAGGGCGCGAGCCTGCGGTGGTAGCCTGGGCGTTTCTGCGCCGGCTCAGGCCGTATGATGTCCTGATCGCGCTGCTCCAGCGAGTCTCGTTCAACTCGCTGCTGCCGGCGCGCCATCGTCGGCCGCCTCCGCGCGGGGAGCGCGTCGCCTACGTGCTGCTTCGATACCCGGGGCTCACCGACACCTTCATCCGTCGCGAGGTGATGGGGTTGCGTGGTGCCGGCATCGATCTGGAAGTGTTCGCGCGCACCGCGGCCGACCGGCCCGTGCCCGTCGATCCGTCGGCGCCGGCGGGACCCGTGACATACTTTGGTCCCGTGAATGCCGCGCGTTCACGGATCGCGGCGCTCAACTACCTGAGGAAGAAACCGTGGACCTTCATTCGTCTCGGGCTCTTCATTACGCGTCACGCGTACGGGAGCGACAAGACGGGGGCGCGTGATCGACGCACACTTGTCGAGGCAGCGTGGCTGGCGCAGATACTCGCCCGGCACGGTGTCACGCGCATTCACGCGCCGTGGGCGGATCAGGCAGCGCTGTTCTCGTTCGTTGCGTCGCGGTTGCTCGGCGTGCCGTTCACCGTGCAGGCTCGGGCATCGGAGATTCATCGGTCGACGAACTCTCCGGCCGTAGCCGATCGAGTGCGGTTTGCTGACTTCGTGATCACGAATTCGCACTACAACGAGCGCTACCTGTCGGGGTTGCTGCGCCGACAGGGGACGCCGCCCATTCACGTGATCTACAACGGGCTCGAGCTATCGTCGTTCACGCCAGGCGACGGCGGGACGCGCGGGGGCTCGCCGCTGCGAATACTGTCGGTCGGTCGCCTCGTGGAACCAAAGGGATTCCGCTACCTGCTTCGCGCGTGCCGAATGCTCAAGGATTGGGGATGCGACTTCACGTGCGAGATCATCGGCGGCCCCCAGGATCCTGACGACACGGTGACGTGGCTCGAGCTCCGGAGGCTTCACACCGACCTCGGTCTCGAGTCGATCGTTGACTTTTGCGGAGCGCAGCCATTTTCGGCGGTGTTGGCGGCGTATCGACGCGGCGACATCTTCGTCCTGCCGTGCGTGCGAGCTCGCGACGGGTCGCACGACATCACGCCAAACGCGCTCATCGAAGCCATGGCGATGGGGCTTCCTGTCGTGTCGACAACGAGCGGAGCGATTCCCGAGATTGTCGATCACGGGATCAACGGCCTGCTGGTGCCGACCAACGACGAGCAGGCGCTGGCGGAAGCGCTTCGCGGTCTCCTGCACGATCCCGTGCGCCGGCGCGCCCTCGGCCAGGCCGCTCGCCGGAAGATCGAGCAGCGATTCGACATTGCGCATAACGTGCAGCGGCGCGTCACGCTGTTTCAGGGGTAGCTGGCGGTCCGCTGCACTATGTGGCGGACTGCCGCATCCCCGTGGCGCCGAAGCCGCATAGCCCGGCGGGGACGGGAGGGACTAGCTGGTTCTGCCGGACCGCCCAGATGTTGCCCCGGCAGCCGATGTCGCTGAGAATCAAGCACTTATCGAGCGAGTGCACTATCATCTGATCGATTCCGTCACCGCGCCGTTCCGCTCTCCCCCACTTGGAGCGGCTTCTGCTACGTGGCAGGGTTTGACAGTGAGAAGCCGAGGACGTGGACGGGTCGCTTCGGCGGTGGGCACCCGACGGCCGGCGCTCTCACTGCGCACTACCTTCTGATCCGGCAGACGTGAATGGGACTTCGCTCGGACGTACGCGGTTTTGCGGGATTCCTGCGAGGGCTTCCGGCATTCCTTCGCCAGCGGATGACCGAGGAACAGGCGCGCGCGATCGTGATCGGTCGCATGCGCCGGCGCGAGACAAACTTCCTCCAGACACTCGAGATCGGCGTCTCTCGCAATCCGCGAAGTCCATATCGCACGCTGCTTCGCCTCGCGAGGTGCGAGCTCGGAGATGTTCGCACCATGCTCTCGACTTCCGGTCTCGAGGGGACGTTGCGGGCGATGCGCGAGGCGGGAATCTACGTCAGCTTCGAAGAGTTCAAGGGGCTTCGCCCGCTGGAGCGAGACGGCCACGTCATCCCCACGCGTCCCGAGGACTTCGACAATCACTTCCTCACCAAGTACCATCGTGTGTCGACGGGGGGGAGCACGGGCACGGGACGCAACGTGCTCATCGACCTGGACCATCTGAGCGACAAGCTCCCGCTTCAACTTCTGGGGGACCACTTCCACGGCTCCTATGGCGTCCCGATCGCGATCTGGTTCGAGATTCCACCGGGCAATGGGCTCGGCAGCGTGCTGCAGCGGGTGCCGACCGGGAATGTCCCGGAACGGTGGTTCTCACCCATTCGAGGCGGGCGCGATGGCGCCGGTCTGCAGTCCCGAATCGCCACGATGGCCGCGCTCGCGGTCGCGCGCGGCAGCGGGGCGAAGGTGCCATGGCCGAAATACCTACCGCTCGATCGGGCGGCCGTGATCGCGCACTGGGCCGCGGGCGCGTTGCGCCGGCGCGGCGCGTGCGCGATCCGGGCACACGTGAGCAAGGCACTGCGGGTGTGCCTCGCCGCGAAGGCTGAGGGGATAGACCTCGGGGGCGCAGTCGTGGTGGGCGGCGGCGCGCCGCCGACGCCGGCCAAGATCGCGCAGATCGAGAGCACTGGAGCACGCTTCCATTCCGGCTACCACTTCATGGAGGTTGGTGCGGTCGGACTGAGCTGCACCGCGTCGTCCGAGCCAAACGATCAGCACCTCTGCCTGGATCATCTGGCGATGATCCAGGCCCCGCGCGAAGTGCCGGGCCTCGACGTATCGGTCCCGTCCTTCCACTTCACCACGCTCCTGCCGAGCGCGCCGAAGGTTCTGATCAACGTCGAGTCTGACGACTTCGGCGTCGTCGAGACGCGGTCCTGCGGTTGTCCCTTCGAGGAGCTCGGATTCACGACGCACCTGCGCGACATTCGGAGCTTTCGGAAGCTCACCGGCGAGGGGGTGACGCTCGTCGGGAGCTCGATGGAGAGCATCCTCGAGGAGGATCTTCCGGCACGCTTTGGCGGTTCTCCGCTCGATTACCAGCTTCTGGAAGAGGAGGATGAGCGCGGCTTCACTCGCCTGACGATCCTCGTCAGTCCGAGCGTTCCCGTCGCCGACGAGAGCGCGGTGATCAGGGAGATGCTCGATGCCCTCCGCCGCCGCGGGGGCGCTGCCGAGATGTCGCGCGAGCTCTGGCACCAGGCGGGGTCGTTCCGCGTCCGCCGCAAAGCGCCGCGCCTGACGGCCCGAGGGAAGATGATGCCACTGCAGCTCGCACGCCGCCTGTCATCGGCCCGCGTTGCGGCTCAGGCCGACGGATGGAAAGCGTGAGGATGCGCTCGCGATCTCCTGTCGCTCTGCTCGCGCCGCTGGCGCTCGTTCTCGCGCTCGGCGCCTGCTCCCGGCGCGCTGACTCGCGCGCCGCGTCGCGAATAAAGCTCCGGGTCGCGATGCAGCCGTATCTCACTCAAGCACCGCTGTTGATCGCTCAAGCGGACAGCCTGTTCGCGAATGAGGGGCTCGACGTCGAGTTCGTCCGGATCGCGAACTCGACCGAAGGAGTCGCTCCCCTGTTGAGCGGAGAGCTGGACGTGCTTCCATCATCGCTCAGTCCGGGGCTGCTCAACTCGATGGCTCGCGATCTTCCCGTTCGCATGGTGGCGGATCGCGGCTTTGTCGATCCGGCGGGATGCACCTTCATGGCGATCGCCGTTCCACCGGGACGCGCTGCCGCCGCGAATGCTGATCCTCACCGGGTGAAGCGCGTCTCCATCGAGCGCCAGCACGCGATGCTATACGTCATCGAGAAGTCTCTGCAGAGCGTCGGCCTGTCGCTCGAGAGTCTCACGACGAGCGTCGTTCCTCCGCTTCCCGAGGCCGACGCGCTGGGCAAGGGAACGCTCGACGCAGCGTTCGTTGGCGAACCGTGGATCGCGCGCGACGTCGCCGCCGGCAAGGCGGAGCTCTGGATTCGCGCCGAGCGGGTGCTTCCCGGGCTGCAGAGCGGATTCATCTTCTTCGGTCCGAGCCTGTTGAAGCGCAATCCGGACGCCGGACACCGCTTTCTCATTGCCTACCGCCGGGCGATCGGCCGATATCTGGAAGGAAAGACGCCCGCCAACGTGGCACTTCTGGCCAGGGAAACGGGTGACACACCCGATCTCGTCAAACGGAGCTGCTGGCCGCCGATGCGTCCGGACAGCCGGGTGGAGCTGGCGAGCGTGCAGCAGTACCAGCGCTGGCTGCAAGCCAAGGGGCTCGTCTCGGTGCCGGCCACGCCCAGGCAGATGTGGGACTCGAGCTTTCTCGTCTATGCCGACTCTGTACTGAGCCGGCGCCACCAGCTGGCAACAGGGAACAGTCATGAATAGCGGGCTTCCCAACTCCCGCTGGCGTGGCGCGGGGCGTGTGTGTGCGCTCAGCGCACTCCTGATGCCGGGGACGCTGCGCGCGCAGAAGCCCGATTCGGCGGCGGCGGACAGCGTGGCGGATCGCAAGCGGCCGGTGGTGCTCGCGCCGACGGTCATCACTGCCACGCGGACCAGCCAGGGGGTGCACGACGTGCCCGTCAACGTCGTGGTGTTTCAGCAGACTGACATCCAGCAATCCGCTGCCAAGTCGGTATCCGACTTCCTGCACGTCATTCCCGGCTACACGACCAAGGACTATCAGAGCAGCCTGGTCATGTCGAATGCCAACTCGGCTCCGTCGCTCCGCGGCCTCGGTGGCACCTCGGCCAGTCGGACCTTGGTTTTGCTCGATGGCATTCCCATGAACGAGCCGTTCGCCGGATGGGTGTACTGGCCGCGCGTTCCACTCGCTCTCGTTCGCCAGCTCGATGTGGTGCGCGGCGGCAGCGCGGCGGTCTGGGGCGATCGCGCGATGGGCGGGGTGATCAATCTCATCACCGTCGATCCGCGGGAGAACGCGCTGACGCTGGATGCGCTCGGTGGGAGCTATGGCACCGCGAGAGCGGAAGCGGTCGGCACGGCGCGGCGCGGACGGGTTGGGCTGCTGTTCGCTGGCGACGTCAATTCCACCAACGGATACCCCAATGTTCCCGCGCCGCTGCGCGGACCGATCGACCTCGACGTCCGATCCCGCGACAACGTCCTGTTCGGTAAGGCCATGGTCGACGTGACGCCGCAGCTTCAGGTCAGCCTCACCGGGAACTACCTGGATGACCAGCGGCGCAATGGAACACCGCTCAAGGTCAGCAGTACGCAGGTGAGCGACCTGCGCAGCGGGGTTCGTCTCCTGACCGGCGACGGCAGTCTCATCAGCGCGCACGCGTATGCGAGCCA
The DNA here is from genome assembly GCA_030948255.1 of Gemmatimonadota bacterium. Classification (GTDB taxonomy): domain Bacteria; phylum Gemmatimonadota; class Gemmatimonadetes; order Gemmatimonadales; family Gemmatimonadaceae; genus JALZAQ01. Next base: position 48,855 of record JALZAQ010000016.1, on the reverse strand, counting down.
CACGCGGCTCGCGCAGTTCCAGACCAGCGAATCGAAGGATCGGACGACCGAGACCCCGTCGGTGAATCAGTTCGATGTGCCCGCTGATGCCTTCGGCATCCAGGCTCAGTGGTCGAAGCCCCTATTCCATGTGCACGAGCTCTCTGCGGGCGCGGACGTATCCGCAGTGAGGGGCGCGGTGAACGAGGATGTTAGCTACAGCCAAGGCGCCTTCACGCGACGGCGGCGGGTGACCGGTCATCAATCGCTGATCGGAGCCTACCTCTCGGATGGGATCTCGCTCGGCGATCACACGCGGCTGCTCGCGAGCCTGCGGCGCGACGCGTGGCGCAACGACGATGCGTCGCGCGTCATCCGCGATCTGCGTACCGGCGGTCTCCTGGTGGACTCCGCCTTCGAGCCAACCAGCAGCTCGCGGATGAGCTACTCGCTCGGCGCGCAGCACCGCGCAGGAGCGGTCTCCTTCCGCGGGAGTGCGTACCAGTCCTTTCGTGCGCCGACGCTGAACGAGCTGTACAAACCGTTCAGCAGCAGCGGCAATACGATCACAGAGGCGAACGCGGAGCTGCGTCCGGAGACGCTGCGGGGGTTCGACCTCGGCGCAGATTACGCGCCTGCGCCCGGCTTCCTCGCGCGTCTGACCGCGTTCTGGAACACCGTACGCGATCCGGTTCAGGAGATCACCATCGGGCTGGCGGGCGGCTCGGCTCGGGACATCCAACCGTGCGGACGGGTGCAGGCGGGCGGCACATGCCGTCAGCGGCAGAACCTCGACGCGTTCGACACCCACGGCATCGAGGCCGAAGTGGAGGCGCATCCCTCTGCCAACTGGTCGCTGCGCGGCGGCTACGCGTGGAATCCCACCGAGATCACCGCCGCGCCGACGCAGCCGCAGCTGGTCGGAAAGGCGGCTCGGGGAACATCGCGCAATCAGTATTCGGTCGGCGTCGCGTACACCAACCCGGCGCGGATCGATGCGAGCATGCTCACTCGCTTCGTCGGGCAGCGGTACGACGACGACCTGAACAGTCTCGCGCTCGAGTCGTTCTACGTCACGGACGCTCGAGTATCGCGGCAACTAAACGCCAGAGCCCGCCTCGTCGCATCGGTGGAGAATCTCTTCGACCGCGAGTATCCGGTCTCGCGGTCCGCGAGTGGTTTCGTTCGTGTTGGCGGTCCGAGATTCTTCGAGGCGGGCGTGCACTACGAATGGTGATCGCCGCGCGGGGCATTGCGCCGGGCGTCGCGGCCCCAGAGGAGAGCGACACCCGGGGCCTGCGCCTGCGCTGCGACAACGTCGGCTGCACCTACCCGTCACGCAACGGCGCCGTTCGCGCGCTCGATCATGTCTCGTTGACGGCGAGGGAGAACGAGCTGGTCAGCATCGTCGGGCCGAGCGGGTGTGGAAAGTCGACGCTGCTCCGGATCATCGCGGGGCTGCAGCAGCCAACGGACGGGCGCGTGGTGTTCGAAAATGACCGCGACAGCTCGCGTCCGCGCTGCGGGCTCGTCTTCCAGGAGTTCGGCACCTTTCCCTGGATGACCGTGCTCGAGAATCTCGCCTTTGGTCTCGAGATGGAGGGCGTGCCGCGCGCCGAGCGGTTAGCGCGCGCAGCGACATTCGCCGAGCGCCTCGGATTGAGCGCATTCGCGCGCCACTACCCTCGCGAGCTCTCGGTCGGGATGCGGCAACGGGTCGACATCGGCCGTGCCTTTCTTTCCAACGCGCCGGTGCTGCTGATGGATGAGCCGTTCGGAGCGCTCGACGCGCAGACGAGGCGGGTGCTGCAGCAAGAGCTGCTCTCCATCTGGCAAGCGAGCCGCAGACTTGTCCTGTTCATCACGCATGACGTGGACGAAGCGGTGCTGCTAGCCGACCGGGTGATCGTGATGAGCGGACGTCCGGGCACGGTACGCGAGGTCATCACCGTTCCGCTCCCCCGGCCGCGCGACGTCGCTCGCGACCGTCAGCACATGCTCGAGTTATCATGGCACATCTGGCAGCTGCTCGAATCCGACGTCCGTCGGGGGCTGTCGATCCGTTGACGGTGGATGCTCTCCCTCCCCAGCCGCGGCCGGTGGGCGGTCGCTACATCGCCCCGGCGATCGCGCTGGTCGGAATCGCCGCGTGGGAGCTCGCGGTGCGCGTCCAGCTCGTATCCGACATGTTCGTTCCGGCGCCATCCGCCATCGCGATCGCGCTTCTGCACGGCCTCGCCGGCGGCGAGCTGCTGGTGAATCTCGGGGTGACACTGGTGCGCGTCGGGACCGGGCTCGCCATCGGCGGTACCTTCGGCCTGCTTGCTGGACTCGCGTTGGGCGCTTCCCGGCGGTTGAGCGCGATCTTCGACCCGTTCGTAGCCGCAATCCACCCGATTCCGAAGCTCACGCTGCTCCCCTTGATGATGGTCTTCTTCGGGCTGGGCGAGACGCCGAAGATCCTCGTCGTGGCGGCGTCGTCGTTCTTTCCGTTGTTGCTGAACACGATGGCTGGCGTGCGACAGATCAGCCCGGTGCACTTCGACGCGGCGCGGACCTACGGCGCGTCACGGCGACAGCTCATCGCGTGCGTCGTTCTTCCTGGAAGCGTTCCGATGATGCTTTCGGGGCTGCGCATCGGCGCCAACCTCGCGTTCCTCTCGGCCATCGCGGTCGAGATGGTGGCATCGAAGAACGGTCTCGGCGCCGAGGTCTGGCTGGCGTGGCAGGTGCTCAGGGTGGATGAGCTGTTCGCCACCCTCACGGTGATCGCGATCCTCGGTGTGACCGTGAACGCAGCGTTGCGACGGCTCTCGCAGTGGGGTGCGCCCTGGCTGAGCGCGCGTGAGCTCACGATCTGACCGGGCGCCAGCGTGAGGGGCGAGGAGCGACTCTTCGCCACCGAGGACGTCCGGTCCGAGTTGCGCACACGGTCGGTGCGGTCCGGCGCGGTCACGGTCGCGGCGCGCGGCGTCCAGATGCTCGTGTTCCTCGGCTCGGCAATGGTCTTCGCCCGTCTGCTCACCCCGTCGGACTTCGGCGTGCAGGCGATGGTTTTTCCGATCGCGATCCTCGTGAACAACATCGCGAATCTGGGACTCCAGAGCGCCATCATTCACCGCGAGAAGCTCGATGCGCGCGATGCGAACCAGATGTTCTGGCTCGCGCTGCGCGCGAATCTCGCGATCACGGGGGCGATGGCGCTCCTCGCGCCGTTGCTCGAGCGATTCTACCACGAGCCCCGAGTGTTCGGCGTGACCCTGCTCTGGGCGGCCACGATCTACGGCGCCACGTTGTCCGCCGTTCAGGAGGCGTTGCTCAAGCGCCAGATGCGCTTCGGCCTCGTCATGAAGGCACAGCTCGCGGCGCTCGTCGCGTCCGTGATCGTTGCAGTCGGCGCCGCGGTGATGGGCCTCGGCTACTGGACGCTGATGATTCAGGTGACCGTGATGGAGCTGGGTCGCGTGGCGATCATGTGGGTGGTGTGCCCCTGGCGGCCATCGCGCATCGCACGGCACGACGGCGAGGCGGGAGAAGGGCTGACCGCTCTTCGCCGCTACTGGGCAACGTTGTCAGGGTCTCGGGCGCTCTCATGGCTGGGTGACCAATTCGACCGCGTGATGGTTGGCTCGATCGGTGGGGCAGCCGTTCTCGGCCTCTACGATGGCGCGCGGCGATGGTCGGGGTATGCCTTTCAGGAGCTCTTTCTGTCGCTGTCCGATGTCGCCGTGGGCGGCCTGAGCCGCCTGCAGCACGACGCCGACCGCTACCGGGCGTATCTGCGCAACATCTTTCTTCCGATCCTGTCGATCGCGATCCCGGTGATGACCTTCATCTTCGTGGACGCTCGAGAGGTCCTACGGGTCCTGCTCGGGGATCAGTGGCTGAACGCCGACGGGTTCGTGCGCGTGATGTGCGTCTGGGCGATCGCCGGCAGCCTGATCAAGCTGATGCAGTGGGTGTACATGTCGCGAGGCGACACGGATCGTCAACTGCGCTGGACGCTCGTGAGCACTCCGGTGAACGTGATCGCGGTGTTGATCGGTGCGCGTCACGGCACCTTCGGAGTGGCCCTGTGGACGGCCGGGTCCACGTGCGCGCTGGCGATTCCCAGTCTCTGGAACGCGTTGCGATTCTCGCCCGTCACGGTGGGGGAGTGCCTGCTCGTGTTCGCGCGCCCGGCTCTGGCGTCTCTCGCCGGTGGCGCGCTTCTCCTGGCGGCCGGCGGCCATCTCTCCGTACCGCTGCCGGCGCTGGTGTCATTGATGATTCGCGCGTCGATCTTCGGGAGCGGATATGTGCTCGCCTGGCTTGCGATCCCGGGCGGGGGGCGCGCATTCCGCGACCTGGCAGGCGGGATGCTGGCGCTCCGCACGAGTCGAGCTCCCGACGGGGGGGCCTCGGTCATGCCCGCATCGTCCGCCTGACTCCGGCGCGAGACTACCGGCCGCTGGGTTCTTCGTAGAGGCCAATCACATTTCCGGCCGGGTCGCGGAACCTGGCAGTCACCTCTGGAGCGTCTGCGCCGATGGGCTGCACGAGCTCTCCGCCGTTGGCAACGACCGCGTCGCAGGCCGCGGCGGCGCTGTCGACCATGATGTAGAGCAGCAAGCCCGGCTTCGCCGCCACCGACCGGCCAAGGACCCACGTGCCGCTCACCTGACCTGTCGGGTCGTCAAACGCGATCTGCCCGTTTCCGCGCTCCCTGATCCGCCAACCGAAAACCGTCTCGTAGAACGAGGCCGAGCGGCCCACATCCGTCGCGGGCAGCTCGACGTAGCAGATCTTGCCGTTCGCCTTGGTAGGAGGCATCAGAGCTCCTTGCGCTATGTCGCGCCAAATGCACCCGTCCGCGCTGTTGTCCTTCGGCGCCGCGGACCTCGCGCCACTCTGGCGGTTTGCCCACTTGCCACCTTCCGCTGGAGCCGAGCAGAATATGCGTATGCCCGCCACCGCACACTACTGGACCGCGGCCGAAGCGCGCGAGCTGCCGGACGACGGCAAGCGCTATGAGGTCATCGACGGCGCTTCTGTCGTCGACATTCGGAGGATCCACCCATGCTCGCGAAAGGGATCACGCCCATCCTGAACGTCTCGGATATCCAGCAGAGCTTCGCCTGGTTCGAGACGCTCGGTTGGAAGAAGCACTGGGACTGGGGCAGTCCGCCCACCTTTGGCGCCGTTCGCTCCGGCGAGTACGAGATCTTCCTCTGCCAGGACGGCCAGGGCGGTCGCGGCAAGAGCGCTCACACGGTGACAAAGGGGGTTGCGGAGGCCGCGGACAAGGGTGTCTGGATGTCGATCTGGGTGGATGACGTCGACGCGATCCACCAGCACTGTCTCGCGCAGGGTCTCGAGGTCACCTGGCCGCCGACCGACGAGCCGTGGAATGTCCGCGAGATGCACGTACGCCACCCGGATGGCCACGTCTTCAGGATCAGTAAAGGAATTGAGGAGTCCGAGTAGATTACCGCCTCTCGAGACGCTCGCGTCATTCTTTTCGGCCTGTGACGCCGGTGATGTCGCGATACTACGCGCTCTGCTGGCAACTGAGCCGAGCCTCGCGCGCGAGCGCAATGCGGAGGGCAGCACCGGCTTGCACCTCGCGGTCCGGCACGCCGAGGCGGTCCGACTGCTGCTCGAGCACGGCGGCGATCCAAACGCGCGCGACGTGGGTGACAACGCGTACGCCCTGCACTTTGCCGCCGGTGCGGGAGAGCTGGATGTCGTACGCGCCCTGGTCGACGCCGGCGGTGACGTGCACGGCGTGGGAGACATGCATCAGCTGGAAGTCATCGGGTGGGCCACGTGCTTTGGCGCCACCATCCCGAAGGACGTGGTCGCGTTGTTGGTCGAGCGCGGCGCGCGCCACCACATCTTCTCCGCCATCGCCGTTCAGGATCTCGAGTTGATCCGGGAGCTGGTAAAAGCGAATTCCGATGCGCTGACTCGGCGCCTGTCTCGCTTCGAGGGCGGGCAGTCGCCGCTCCACTACGTGATTGCGCCGCCGGACGGGCTGCAGGGCGGTGGGTTCAGATCGGGAGCGCATTACGACAGCCTCGACCTGCTGATCGAGCTCGGCGCGGACCTCGAGGCCGAGGATGACAGGGGGCGCACGCCGCTCGCCGTCGCCATGCTGAGAGGCGACGAAGAGGCGATGCGCCGCTTGCGAGCGGCGGGCGCCCAGCTGCCGAAGACGGTCGACGGATCGAGCTTCCACGCGCGAATGGTCGAGCTGGCGGCCAGCGTGACGAGGGTCGATGCCATGATACGTGTTCCGGACGTGCGTGCTACGATCGCCTGGTACCGGGCAATCGGATTCGAGCTGGAGGGGCAGCATGAGGCGAATGGCTACCTCGACTGGGCGGGATTGTCGTTCGGTCGCAGCTATCTGATGCTCGTGCCCTCGGAAAGGACCATCACGGAGCGCGACGTCAGCTTGTGGTTCATGACCGACCGAGTCGATGATCTCTATCAGCCACTCAAGCAGCGCCAGCTCGACCGTGCGAGTGCCCTGCTCGCGGGAGCTGCCCCGGAGAGTCCGGAGGTCCGGTTCAGGCAGGACCTCCACGACAGCTTCTACGGATTGCGCGAGTTCACGATCGTCGACCTCAACGGATACGAGCTGACCTTCGCGCAGGAGTTGAACTCCTGACGGCGGACTGCGATGTGTCGGGATGAGCGTCGCCGAGACATCCTCACCGTTCCTGAACCATTCACATGGCCGCAGTCCATTACAGAAGAGCTCATCAAGCGGACCTGCCTGCCGTGGCTCGACTGCGGCAGGCCGGCGAAGCCGGTGGAGACTCCGAGGATCGCATGGCGCGTTATCTGGCCGGCGAACACCATCCCCAGCAGGCCCTTCCGCCTCGCGTGATGTGGATGGCCACGGAGGGCGAGCTGGCGGTCGGCTACATCGCCGGACACCTCACCCGCCGCTTCGGCTGTGACGGGGAGCTGCAATGGGTCTACGTCGTGGCAGCGCACCGACGAACCCGGATCGCCACGGGGCTGCTTCTGCTACTGGCCGAATGGTTTCTCGAGCACGAGGCTCGCCGCGTCTGCGTCGACGTGGGAGATGATGATGCACGTCCCTTTTATCGGCGTTACGGCGCAGTGAATCTGAACAGGCACTGGATGATATGGAACGACATCAGTGTAGTTCTTGAAAACCGTACAGCGGATGCAATAACCCAGTTGGGGTCGACGCGCGATCCACCCGCGTCAGGCTGAACTATCTCGCGGGCCCCTCGCCGGAGCGCGTGGATGATCGGCGGCAAATCACGAGAGCGGCGTCGTCCCATCGCTTCATCAGCGTCTCGCAGACGTAGTTGCGCCGCAGATAGTCCACGACCGCGGGCGGGTAGAACCGGCCTCCGTACGCGAGACTTGCGTGCCACTCCAGAGTGTTCTGCAACACGAGGTACGGCACCTTGCCCGACTCGAATAGAGCCAGCAGACGGCGATCGTCGATCACCCGGTTGTCGACTAGGAGGGTGAACACGAGGTTGTCGATCATCACGGGCGTGAAGCCGGCCTGCGCGACATCGAATACGTAGTAGGCGTCTGCCATCACGAACTCGTCGGCAGCGGGGCGCAGAGCAGCGACGTGGGCGCGCACTTCCGCACTCTCGGGTGGGCTTCCCTCGCGTCGTGCGACCAGCGCCAGATTGCTCGGGAGCTGGATCACTCCCATGGCGAGGAGAGCGGCTACAGGAAACAGCGACGCCGCTTCCCTGTTCGCTTCCTCGTATGATCGACGCACCAGTAGCGTGATCGCGAGAGCACCCAGCACGACCGGCTCGAGAAAGTAGAACGGCGAGCTGCCGGGCTTGCCGATCGCGAGCACCGCCAGGGGCAGCGAGACGAATATCGCGAGGGCGACCGCCACCGCCGGCGCTCCGCGATCCTCGGCGCGCAGCATGAGGGTATAGGCAGCGCCCACCGCGAACACGACGAACGCCTTGGGTAGAACGCCGAGAACGCCCAGGCTGATGACCTTCAGGAGCTGCGGACTCACGGCGTTCGCCCGGACCGTGAACAGGTACACGCCGCCATGGGTGAGGATGTGCATCGTTCCATAGATCGCGGCAACGATCCCCAGCGAGATGCCGAGAAACGAGGCGCACTGCCGATACTGTCTTCGGAGCAGCAGGTGGGCCGTCACGGCGACGAACGTGCCGATGACCGTGTACTTGACGAGGAGCGCGGCCGCGAAGGCGCACGCGCAGCAGGGCAGCCACCACCTCGACCGCGCGTCGAATCCGAGCCTCATGTACAGCGCGAGCCCCACCATCGCAAACGCGGTGGCGAGGAACTCCGGCTTGGTCGGGGCTCCGGAATAGATGACAGAAGAGAAAAACCCGAGGAAGATCGCGGGAGCGAAGAGGAGCCAGGCATCCCGTCTGGCGCGCCCCGAGGCCAAGGAGACGGCGGCGCAGATCGTGGCGATCGCGCCGGCAGTCACCCATCGCAGAACCGACGGCGATCGTCCGAAGATCGCCAGGAAAGCCCGGAGTATCGCGTAGTAGCCCGGGGGGTAGATCGGCGTCGCCATCGTCGGCTGGTCGAGCTGGTGAATCGAGTACAGGTCGACGAGGGAGCCCGGATGAGTGGCTTCGAGGAAGATGCCCCCTGCGCCGTCCACGTATCCGGGATCAGCCAGACGAGGTACTTCCAGAGAACCACCACGATGCAGGCGACGAGCAGGATCAGGGTCGTCGCGAGGAGACGCAGCGTGAGCTGTGCAGCGGTCCGGAGGAGCGCGTGTCGCTGAACGAGCGCCTGTGCGATCAGGCCAGCCGCGGCAAGGAGCGCGACGTCGCCGATCAGGGCCGCGTTGGCCCACATCGGGGGGAGGGCGAGGAGCCGCTGTCGTATTCCTGGAATATGGACGCCGATCGCAACGCCGATCAGAAGTGCCGGCACGATCAGCTCGATTGCGCGATAGAGCTGGGCGAGTCGGTCACTCGGGCGCAGGATCTCCCTCGTCTCCACCGTCGGCTGGTCCCCCGGTGTGGTCATTTCGTTCACGCGCGGGGAGGGCGCATCATGGCACGGCCTCACCTCGCCGATAGATCGCTACCAGCGAGCGGCCGAACGAGCGGTCGATCAGAACGTCCGCGACTCGCGACAGGGGGACGATCACGCGGTCCCAGAGCAGGATCTGTCCCCTCGCTGGCTCGGCGCGATGCAGAAGCACGCGATTTCCAAGGGAGAGGAGCGCGCCAAGGCTGTCGGCATACACGAGCCGCTCCTGCGTCAAGCTTGCGGGAAACACCGCCGCGAGTGTGCCCCGACTATATCGGCGGAAGTGTCCGACGGCGCGGTCGAACTCGCTGTACAACCACTGGTATGCCGGAGCCACGACGATCAGGGCACCCCCGGGCGCGAGGTGCAGGGAGGCGCGTGCAAGCTCGTCACGGTCGTCCTCGATGTGTTCCAGCACGTCGATGAACAGGATCGCATCGAAAGTCCGTTCGCCGTCGAGTTCCGCCAGCCCGCCAACGATGGTGTCGATTGCTCCCCGACCGAAGACCGATTCGAGCCGCGCCGAACACTGCGCGGCGAGATCGGGGTCCGGTTCGAGACAGAGCCAGCTCGACACATCGACGTTCCAGAGTGCCTCCGTGGTCGCACCGATGCCGGAGCCGACCTCCAGCACGCGGCCCCGCAGATGGTCCTTCAGCAAGCTCCTGATGTATGCCTTCCACCGTGTGGCTCCAGCGAACGTGGGGAGCTCACGGCCGAGGTACTGGTACTCCGACATCCGGTGACCCGAGTCGCGAAAGGGATTCGATAAAGTAGGTGTAATCACGGGACGGGAGGAATGACCCGCCACTGCGCCCCGACTGCACGGCGACAGCAAAGACGAACGTGAGCATCACCGCCTGAAGCAAGAGCACTCCCAGCAATCCCATCGTGCTCGTCGCCCAGCCAGGCGTGGCAAGATCGGTTCTGAATCGCACCAGCAGAACGACCACGAGCCCGATCGCCGCCGCGACTCCCAGGGCCGAGGAGGCGACCAGCAAGCGGATCCCGATGCGGTCCGCGAACACCGACATCGCGCTGAATCCGTGCGTGACCAGTCCGAGCACATTCATCCGCGAGTGTCCCGCGAGCCGGGTACCGCGATCGGTCGCAATCAGCGTGCGGGGAATACGAGCTTTGACGACCGCGGCCGCATAGTGATTCCACATCTCGGCGACCGAGCCCAGCCGGCCCACGACGACCATCGGGAGAACGCTGAAGTTGCCAACCTCCACGCGAAGCCCGGTGAGAATCCGGTGCAGCGCGCAGAACGCGACGTACCCGATCTTGAACAGGATCCGCTCGGATCGCCGTGCACGCCTGGCGAATACCGCATGGTCGCCGGTCGTTTGATACAGCCCCTCGACAAGCCGCGGGACATCCGACGGCCGATCCTCTCCGTCGCCATCCATGACGACGACCGCGGTACACCGGAGATGCTCCGCGATGTACGCCAACCCGACCGCGATCGCGCGTTGGTGACCGAGATTTCGGCGCAACCGCAGGATGTCGATCTCCCGCAGCACGGACAGCTGCAGGCTACGGAATGAGGGGGGCGGCGGCAGCTGCGAGCCGTCATCGATCACGAGAACGCGCGCGCGGAGCGACCTCTCGGCGAATTCCTTATCCAGCAGCTCGAGAAGTTGGCCCAGCGCCTCCCAGTCGTCCAGAACAGGGATGAGAACGACGTACGATTCCCCGCCAGGACGAAGCATGGTCACGTAGGTGGAATCAAGCTGACTAGGTTTTCACACCGACGGATCAGTCGGCTTCGCACGTTCACGACGTCGAACGGCGGCCGGTGTCGGTCGTGAGAGGGGCATGATAACATGCAGCGTCAGACCCCCCAATTCCAGCGCCGTGGCCTGTGAGGTGAGGCACGATCGCGCACTCCCGAGGGAGGAACAGTAGTATAGAAATCGCAAATCAGCCCGGCGGTGGATCATCGGAAACAGGACCGGCTCGACCATGAGGACGCTGGGTCGACCCGCAGAGCGTCATGCGTCGATGCGGGCAGAGAAGGAAAGAAGGGAAACTCACCTGGATTGACTGAGAGAGACGGTCACAATGGGCTAACGGGGACACGTATGAGCACGATCGCAAATCTCGCGGTAGGGTTCGCCGCCCTCCTGCACCTGGCATTTCTGGTGCTCGAGATGTTTCTCTGGACCAAGCCGATCGGTCGCCGCATCTTTGGCCTTCCGCCCGACGTGGCGGCATCATCCGCTACGCTGGCTGCCAATCAAGGGCTTTACAACGGCTTTCTGGCCGCGGGGTTGATCTGGGGCCTGATCGCAGGGGAGAGCGGCCTGGGCCTCAAGATTTTCTTCCTGGCCTGTGTGGTACTGGCTGGGGTGTTCGGAGCCTTCACGGCCAAAAGGTCAATCCTGTGGGTGCAGGCTCTGCCTGGCGCGGTGGCGCTGCTGCTGGTTCTGCTGGCTCGTCCATGACCCGCTGCCCAGCGGAGGCGTGTACTTCGCGCGATTCTCCGGCGACGATGAAGACTCCCGAGTTTGTTGTCCTCTCGCGAGAGGAAGCCGAGCGTTATGAGCCGCGCGGCACGGAGATCTGCATTTCGATTGCAGACCCGGACGCCGAGCCTGCCCATGTGTCCGATCACTTCACCGCGGTGCTGCGACTGCACTTCAATGACGTCACTGAGCAGGGCGAGCCGTCCGACATTCTCTTTTGCGCCGACCACGCGCGCGCGATCAGAACGTTCGTCGAATCTTGGCCGAATGCCGAGCGCGTGGTCGTGCACTGCAACGCGGGCGTGAGCAGGTCGCCGGGGGTCGCACTCGGAGTGTGCGACATCCGCGGGTGGGCGACCGCTGCGCTAGAGCAATCACATCCTGGCTGGAATCGGCTCGTGCGGAGAGTGCTTGCGAGGACCTCCGGAGCCTAGCGCCGGGGCGCCGATCCAAGCGCGCACGCAACCGCGCGCCGGAGCAACAGCTCCCGCTCGCGTGCGTTTCGCGTCAGCGATGCCGCTCTCTCGAACTCCGCGCGGGCCTCACCGGCGCGGCCGAGCTTGGCCAGCAGATCGCCGCGCACGCTCGGCAGCAAGTGGTAATTGTCGAGCGACGACTCGGACGTCAGCGCGTCCACGAGCTCGAGGCCAGCTGCCGGACCCACTGCCATCGCGACCGCCACCGCGCGGTTCAGCTCGACGACGGGCGACGGCACGAGCTGCGTGAGCTCATCATAGAGCGACACGATCCGAGCCCAATCCGTCTCGGCCGGAGTATGCGCCCGGGCGTGACAGGCCGCGATGGCCGCCTGGACGGCATACGGGCCGGGCGAGCCGCCGACAGCTTCTGCGCGCTCGAGCGCGGCGAGGCCACGCCCGATGAGCACGTGATCCCAGCGGCCACGATCCTGATCCAGGAGCAGGACCGGCGCGCCCGATGGACCGAGTCGCGCCCCAAGCCGCGACGCCTGGATCTCCATCAGCGCGACCAGGCCGTGGACCTCCGACTCCAGCGGAGCGAGCTCGCCCAGGATCCGGCCGAGCCGGAGCGCATCCTGGCAGAGCTCGGGCCGCACCCAGTCATCGCCGGAAGTCGCGGAATAGCCCTCGTTGAAGATGAGATAGATGACCTTGAGCACCGACGACAGGCGGCCCGCGAGCTCGTCGTCACGGGGGACCTCGAAGGGAACGTGCGCCTCGGCGAGCGTGCGCTTGGCCCGGACGACGCGTTGGGCGACGGTCGCTTCCGGGACGAGAAAGGCCCGGGCGATCTCCTCGGTCGTCAGACCCCCGAGCAGTCGGAGTGTGAGTGCGACGCGCGCGTCGGTGGAAAGCACGGGATGCGCGGAGATGAACATGAGGCGCAATAGATCGTCGCCGACGTGGTCATCGATGGCGGCATCGAGATCCGGCACGGCCATCTTCTGCCGCGCCTCGAGCTCGTGGCCGAGCTGCTCGTGTTTGCGCTCGAGCATCGCGTCGCGGCGCAGGAGGTCGATCGCGCGACGCTTCGCGGTGGTCATGAGCCAGGCGCCCGGGTTGGCCGGGACGCCCGACTCCGGCCATTGCTCGAGCGCGGCCACGAGCGCGTCCTGCGCGAGATCCTCGGCGACAGCGACGTCGCGTACGACCCGCGCGAGACCGGCGATGAGCTTCGCCGACTCGATCCTCCAGACTGCATCGATCGCGCGATGGGTATCCGAACCGGTCACACCGATCGCGCCCCCCGCCTAGCTCTCAGCGACTGTCTTCAGGTTGGCAAGACCAGTCTCGAAATCCTTGCCGATCATCCTGTCCATGTTGACGAACGTACCCATGAGTTTCATCACGTATGGACTGTGACCATTCATCGCCCAGGTCACGCTCGTGGAGTCGCCTCCGGGTTGCAGCGTGAAGTCGACGGCATTGTGGGCCCTGAACGGCCTCACGAAACTCAAGTCAATGGCGATCTTCGACGGTGGAGAGCTGTCGACGATCTCCATCCGCCCCTTCCCCGCCTTGTTGTTGCCCTCCCACTCATACACGGCCCCTTTGCCGCTTGCCGCACCGGTAACGGTTCTCTTCATCGCGGGGTCGAGCTTCTCGTAGGGCGACCAGGAGGGCCAGCGGTGGAAGTCGTTGATCAGAGCAAAGATCTTTTCTGGCCGAGCCGTGATGCTCGTCGCGCGCTGGACCCGGAATTCGTAAGGCTTTATCGCAGCAATGACAAGAACAGCGGCGACGAGAACGACCAGGACGATCGCAATTATTGTGAGCATCGATCTCTCCGGTTCGGCGTGATCGCCAATACGCCCTTGCACTTTCTCCAGGCCCCGCGATTATGGTAGGCGAGGAAGCCCGATCGCCAGGACCGATTCGCCGACGATCGAACCTCGATGGAGGGTCCCATGCGCTCTCCCCGGCAATCCGCGGCGCGCGGCATCGTGGCAGCGTTGCTCGTCACCGCGTGCTCCGACTCCAGGACGCATCCGATCGCCCCCGCGCCTCTGAGCGCTCGGGCCGCCCAGGAAAAGCCGAAGACGGTGACGGTTCCCGTCGACTTCGTCAAAGGCGATGGCGCCCACGTCAGCGACGACGGCATCGATTCGGCGCTGGCGGAAATCAACAAGGTCTTCGAAAGAGCGGGCATCAAGTTCACCCGTAATACGGTGTCCACCATCACCGATCCGACCGTCCCGAAGACCCCGACGGACAACGGTCCCAACGCACCGCTGACCGACGAAGAGAGGAAGGTCGCCGAGGCAGGGGAGAAGTCGGCGAAGGAGCAGCCCAACAACGCCAAGCTCACGGTGGTCATCGTCGAGGACTTCAAGGGTGCCACGCCGCATCAGAAACCGGCAGCCGGAAAGACGGTCGTGGGGAAGGGTCCCGTCCTGATTGCCGATCCGTTCCGCACCGAAGCCAGGTCACTCGGCATGGTACCATTCTGGGTCGTGCTCGCCCACGAGCTCGGACACGCGCTTGGCCTGACGCACAAGGTGCTCGACAGCGACAAGAACTACGCAAACCAGCAGAATGGCCAATACAAGGCGCCAAACCTGATGGGTAATCCGGAGGACAAGGACAGCACCGAGCTGACCGAGGACCAGATCAAGGAGCTACGGAAAGGCGCGCAGCGGTTCAAATAGGGAGAGAAGCAGCGAGGGTGCCCGCCTGTCGGAGCTGAATCTTGGACGATAACAGATTGAGCAGTCCGATGTCTGCCTCGCTACGGCGCATGATCGAATGCGCACCAATGATCATCGCATCTCCTTCCAGACGCTGAGCGCTCGGCGGATGTCGACAATCTGCGCGACGTGGTATGCCGCGTGATCGGCCACAAGCAACACCTCCCGGAGGTACGTCAGACCGGATCCGTGGGGAATGGCCGCGGAGAGCTCGAGGCGCCGATCGAGCGCGAGGCGCTGCATGGCCTTGCGGTCGCGTTGAACGGCCGCGACGGCCTTGCTCCAGGCCGCCGCGTTTTTCGGCGCCGGCGCTTTCGGCCAATAGTCGCCGGGCCACTGCAGGTCGTGACGGTAACGCGGATTCACACAAAAGTCGAGGATGTCCGCCTGGGCGATGCGGATGTGCTCGACGACCTGCCAGACCGAGTGCGCGAATCCCGGCGGGACGGCACCCCGCAGCTTCGGCGGCATGCCCTTCACCGCATCGTCGAACGCCACGTGTGCCTGCCGCCAGTCGCCGACCAATTCCGCAAGCTGTGTCCGCAACGCGTTGTTCATACACCCTCGACGATAACCGCAGCGCGCACAAGGAGCAGAGCGCCCAACGGTTCGGATTGGGGAGAACTGCAACGACTCTTGCTGGAGGTGGAAGAAATCGAATTCGATGTCGATGGCCGTATGGCTGTCGCATCCGTGTACGCGTACGGTGAGGACGCCGTAGGGAGAGCTCAACCGCCGTGATACTACGACGCAGATTTCGCGGCGCCGTCTGTCATTGGCGCGTATCTGACCCCTTTCATGCCCGGCTGGGTGGGAAGGCCCATGAGATCAAGAAAAGTCGGAGCGAGGTCGAGCAGCGGGATTTCTCCAAGTGGTCCGCGCCCACGAATACGCGGACCGGCCGCCGCCACGAAACCATGGGACGAATGATCGCTTCCGCGGAAGAACTCGGGCCGCTCTTGGGTGAGATCCGCCCTCGGATGTCGGAGCAGCTCGATGAAGCGGTTGGACGGTTGCCATTCCACAAGCATGTCCGGAAGCGTGACCGGAATGCCGCCTCCGAACCAGTCGGCCGAGCGAACGACTCTTCTCACGGGGCAACGCCCTGTCAGCGGATCGACGAGCAGGCCAAGGTCATTTTCGAGGCGTGCGAGCAAGGAGTGATAGTCATCTCCCGGCTCGACCGCTCCATACGGATCGCGACCACGGAGATTCACCCGGAGGTGGCTGGTGTACGTGGACGGCAGGGCGTACGCGGTGGTTCGCGGCCAGTCGGTGCCATGCCGAAATTGGTCGGCGACAATACGCTCTCGCGCTGCCCGCGCACCCGACACTCGCTGCCGTCGGGAAGCATCTTGGTTCCCAGTGGGCACACCGTCCGGCATCACGCAGCGTAGTAGATGCTCGGCACCCGGCGAAGGAGCGGAAGGATGAGGGGGGACATCTGTGTCAGAAATAACGTCACGTGCACGACGTCCGGCCTGAATTCGGCGAGCGCGCGGCTGAGGCGGTGGTACTCGGAGGGATTCGCGGTCTGCACTATCGTCCGGAACGGCGAGAGAGTGCCGAAGCACTCGTAGTCCGCCTGGCCTTGGGGCTCAGCCTTCGCTCGAGCCGAACTGCTGAAAAACCGCGCGTCGTGGCCGCGACGCCGCAGTTCCTCACGCAGGCCGACTAGTTGAACCTCGACTCCGCCCGCGGGCGTGGCATAGTCACTCACCAGAAGGATCTTCACGGCTGTCCCTCCGGCCTCGCGTCGACAGGGCTACTCTGCCCACAGCGCGACGATCGGATCGATGCGCGTGGCCCGCAATGCCGGCAACCAGCTGGCGAGCGCCGCCACGCCAAGTAGCGCGATCGCCACAGCGCCGAACGTCAGTGGGTCGGACGGTGTGACGCCGTAGAGCACACTCTGCATGAGACGCGTGAGTGACAGAGCACCGACGAGCCCGAGTGCGACGCCGGCCGCCGCCAATCCAAGCCCTCTGCTCACCACCATGCGGAGAACGTCCCGAGGCTGCGCGCCGAGCGCCAGGCGAACGCCGATCTCACGCGTGCGCAGGGAGACGAGGTAGGCCAGGGTGCCGTAGATGCCAAGCCCCCCGAGCACGAGGCCCATCGCGCCGAAGAGCCCGAGCAGGACCGTGAGCCGGCGCGGCCTCCCCACGGCCTCGGACACCGCGTCGTCGAGCGTGAAGGCGGCGGTGATCGATTGTTGCGGCTCCACGGAATGAATCGCGTCTTCGACGCGCCTAATCATGGTTTGCGGATTCTCGGAGGTGCGGACAACCAGATTCACCTTCACGCGG
This sequence comes from Gemmatimonadota bacterium, assembly GCA_030948255.1. GTDB lineage: Bacteria > Gemmatimonadota > Gemmatimonadetes > Gemmatimonadales > Gemmatimonadaceae > JALZAQ01. Next base: position 31,900 of record JALZAQ010000016.1, on the reverse strand, counting down.
AAGATCTGGTACACACTCGCGTAGATGCGTGGCGCCGGCGACTCGTCCACCGCCGTCTGGCGCACGTCGCCGACGATGCCGACGATCGCAAAGTGATTCGTGTCGCCAAAGGTGAGGGTCCGTCCAACCGGATTCTGGTCCGGAAAGTACTTCCTCGCGAGCGCCTGGTTGATGACGAGGACGATGGGGGCGCCGCGGCGATCCTGCGCCGAGAGGTCGCGTCCGGCGAGGAGGGGAATGGCCATGGCGTTGAAGAAACCGTCGCTCGTGAACATGAGCGTGGCCGTCGGCAGCTGACCGTTCGGTCCGGGTGTGACCCCCGGCGGAAGAAAGCCCAGCTGCTCGCCGTCTCCACGGAACGGCAAATCGCGGATGGCGCCGGCGGCGGCCACCGCTGGCACGGCTCGCACCTTGGCGAGGATCGCACCATACACCTGCCCCATCTCCGCCGGCGTCGTGTGGCGCGCGCTCGATATGGTATAGTTGAACGCGATCCGATGGTCAGCGGCAAATCCGAGATCGACGTTCAGAAGCTTGACGAAACTGCGCGCCATGAGGCCAGCGCCGACCACGAGGATCATCGCCAGCGCGATCTCGGTCACGACGAGCGCGCTCCGGAGACCGCCCGTTCCGCGCGCGCTTCCCCGTGTGCCCTCGCGCAGGGATTGCTGAAGCCGCGGCGATGACGCGCGGATCGCCGGCACCAGACCGAACGCGAGTCCGGTGGCGAGCGAGATGCCGACCGTGAACAGCACGACGGCAAGGTCGAGCCCGACGTCTTCCGCGCGCGGCAGCTCGTTGCCGGCGAGGCGCACGAGCAGGCGTGCGCCTACCTGTGCCACCGCCAACCCCAGCGCGCCGCCAACTGCAGCGAGCACGAGACTCTCGGTGACCAGCTGCCGAACGATGCGGCCGCGCGAGGCGCCGAGAGCGGCGCGGATCGCCAACTCGCGCTCCCGTGCGGTCGCGCGTGCGAGCAGCAAACTGGCCAGGTTGACGGACGCCGTCAGGAGCACGAACGCCACGGCTCCCAACAAGACGAGCAAGCTCGTCCGAACCTTCCCGACGATGGTCTCCTGCAGCGGCGCCGCTGAGGCAGCCGCAACGAGCTTGTTCTCGGGGTACTCCTCGGCGAGAGCGCGGGCGATGCGATTGAGCTCGGTGCTGGCCTGAGCGACCGTAACCCCCGGCTTCATCCGGGCAACGGCGCCGATGATGCGCACCCCGCGTCGACGCGGGATCGCATCGTCGGGAATCGTCGAAAAGGGAATGAACACGTCGGCGCGCGCCGAGGGATACCGAAACGACTCCGGCATCACGCCGACGATCTCGTACGATGCGCCTCCGAGGATGACGTGCTGCCCAATCACGGATCGGGACGCTCCGAACTGACGGAGCCAGAAACCGCGCGACAGCACGACCAACTTGTCATTCGATCCGCGCACCATCTCGTCGTCGCGCGGAAGGCGTCCGATGATCGGTGCAACACCGAGCGTCGTCCAGAAGCCGGGCGTCACGAACACCGCCGCCAGTCGCTGCGGCTCCCCGGCGCCGGTGAGATCCGTTCCGCTCTGACCGTCGCTGTACCAGTACCCGCCGATGTCGGTGATCACGTGGCGTCTGGCTCGCCAATCGTCGAGATCCATCGCGGAGACAGGGCCGGGCTCGCTCGAGCCACTGGTCGTGGAGTTCTGCCACGCGCGAAGGAGCTGCTCGGGGTGCGGGTACGCCAGCGGTCTGAGCAGTACCGCATTCACCACGCTGAAGATCGCGCTGTTCGCGCCGATGCCGAGCGCGAGTGTCAGCACGGCAACGACGGTGAACGCGCGATTCCCGGCGAGCGTGCGGAGGGCGAAGCTCACGTCCTGACGCACATCGGCGACCCGCTCGGCCCATCTTCGCTGATGCCTTTGTCTCAATCGACCGCTCCGTCAGGGTATGGCCAGAAGCTAATCGGGTGGAGCACTAGCTCCCCCTGCTTTTCTCTCTCAAAGCATGCCGCTCGCTGGTACGGGGGTCGTCACCAGTACGAGCATCGATCCCTCCTGTGCCGCGTGGTGATAGGAGGGTGGACTACCGCTTGGCGGCGATCTGTGCGCGCATGCGCTCCTCTGCCTGCCTGGCCTCCGGCGTGAACTCGGCACCGAAGTCCGACGCCTCGAACACCTGCCGGATCTCGATCTCGGACTCCGTCCCCGGGAACGGATTGGGACAGCGCTTCACCCACTCGATCGCCTCTTCCTTCGACTTCACCTGAATCAGCCAGAAGCCGGCGATCAATTCCTTCGTCTCGGCGAAGGGCCCGTCGATCACCGTTCGCTTCGAACCGGAGAACCTGACGCGCGCGCCCTTGGAGCTCGGCTGGAGTCCCTCCGCCGCGAGCAGCACGCCTGCCTTCACCAGCTCCTCGTTGTACTTCCCCATCTCGGTCAGCAGCTTCTCGTCAGGGAGAACGCCCGCCTCGGAGCTCTTGTCGGCTTTCACTATCACCATGAATCGCATTGTCTGTCTCCCAGTGGTTACGGTTCGGAGCCGGGCGTCCGAAGGGTTCGGCGTTGAATCCCGCTCCTACATGTACGTCGATCGAGTGGCAGCCAGATCGACACGCTTCGGGGCAGATCGCTAGACACCCTCGTCCCCAAAGGAGATTCCGGTCGCCCGCGCCGTCATCACGATGTCGTGCTCCGGGTCCACCAGCTTGGGCTGGCGCAGCACCTCGGCGATCGGCACGGTCACAATGTTGGGTGACTGGAGCGCGAGCATGTGGCCGAATTTCTCGTCGGCGATCGCCCGGACCGCGGCGCCGCCGAAGCGCGATGCCAGTAAGCGATCGTAGCCGGTCGGCATCCCGCCGCGCTGGAGGTGGCCGAGGGTGAGCGAGCGACATTCCTTCCCGGTTCGCGCCTGGATCTCACGCGCCAGCTTCTCCGCCAGCCCGCCGACGCGGAGCGCCTCTCCGGGCAGCGATTCCCCGAGCACCGAGATCTGGCCACCCCGCGGAAACGCTCCCTCGGCGGCGACGACGATCGAGAACTGTCGACCCGCCCGGTCGCGCTGCATGATCTTCTTGCAGACCCGATCGATGTCGTACGGAATCTCTGGGATCAGGATGACGTCGGCCGTGCCCGCGAGACCGCTGTAGAGCGCGATGAAGCCGGTGTGACGTCCCATCACCTCCAGGACGATCACCCGGTCGTGGCTCTCGGCGGTCGTGTGCAGCTTGTCGATCGCCTCGATGGCGGTGTTGACGGCGGTGTCGAACCCGAAGGTCGTGATCGTGCAGCTCACATCGTTGTCGATCGTCTTCGGCACGCCGACGATCCGCATTCCCTTCTCGAACAGCCGTTGCGCGATCGCGAGCGAGCCATCGCCACCGATCGAGATCACGGCCTCGATCCCGAGCTCGCGGGCCCGCTCCATCAGCTCATCGGAGCGGTCGGTCTCGACGATCCGGCCGTCGGGTTGCTTGAACGGATAGTGGAAGGGATTGCCGCGGTTGGTCGTGCGCAGGATTGTGCCGCCCAGGTGGGCGATGCCGCGCACCGACTGCGCCGTGAGCGGCACGACTTCATCCTCGCCCAGAAGACCCGCGAAGCCGCGCTTGATGCCGAGCACGTCCCATCCGCGGTTGATGGCGGAGAGCACGGCCGCACGAATCACCGCGTTCAGGCCGGGCGCATCACCGCCGCCCGTGGAGATGGCTATTCGCATTCAGGCCGGACGTCGCTCCTCGATCTTGCGCACGATCTCACCGGGCTCGGCGTGCCGGCCGATCTTGGACTTCTCGAAGATGGCGGCCCCATCAGCGAACACCTCGAAGCGCCCTCTGCTCGACGGTTTCATCTCGATGGTCGCCTGCGGGAATCGTGCGCGAATCTCGGCCGCCAGACTGGTGGCCCGTGGCTCGTAGTTTCAAACTGTGCAGTACTCGATGGAGATGTTCACTGGGGCCTCGAGACACGGTGCCGGGTCATCTCTCCAGATGGTTCCAGTTCACGATCGCGTTCAGCGCAAGAGCGAACGAGCCCTGCGACTCCCAGCGCCAGAGCGGTCGGATGCCGAACATGACCACATGGCCGGCTCCGACCGGCGCGTCAACCACCGCGGCCTTTCCGGCCATTTCCTCCCCGCCCACGAGCAGACCGGAGAGCAGGAGGGAATCCGGCCTGTCGGCGAACTTGAGAATCACCCGGGCTCGCTGCTTCTCCACCTCGGCGAGGAGTGCGGGATCCGTGCCTTCGTTTCGCTGCGTGGTGTCCCGCTGCGCCACCGAGAAGAGCGGAGCCTGGTTGAAATATACCGCCAGGCTGCTGCTTCCGTCGTAACCGTACAGGATCGGGCTGTCCCTCGTGACCGGAGTCGCACGGAAGATCGCGCCGTTCGCTCGCAGGGTGCGGGTCGGCGCGATCGAGACGCTGCTGTTGAACGAGAGGTCCACGGGGATGTGAGCCGAGTTGCCGGTGGTGAGGAGCAACCCGCCGCGCTCGACGAATCGGCGGAGAGCGGCCGCTCCATCGAGTCCCATTCCGGGCCGCATGTCGCTGGTGGAATCCCACATGCCGAGATGCGGAGTCCGCGCCGTTTTCCTCCACGGCAGGGGCGGACCGATCATCGGGCGCCCATTGAGGAGCGAGCCGCCGCTCACGTGGGGATAGACCACCACGTCAAAGGCGTCCAGCGCACCGGCGCGCTTGAGCCCCTGGTCGGAGATGTAAGTGTACGGCACGCCCATCTGGTCGAAGGCGTAGCGCACCCATCCCTCGTTCTGGGTCTCGATCCACGAGTGCATGAGCGCGATGCGCGGGAGCTTCACGGCGTGCCGCGCCACGCTGACGTCGGCGCCAGCGACCGCGGTCAGTCCGAGGTCGGCGATCGCCGCACGGGCCTTTCCAGCATCCGCGACGATGAACGTGCCTGCCGGAAAGCTCTCGTCCCCTGCTTTGAACGGCGCGTCGGCCACAGACAGCTGCGCACCACCCGCCTTCCAGGGCAGCACCGCCGAGCGCCAATCGCCCAGATGCCGCACGACCAGAGCAGCGCCGGCGCGGGCCGATGCGCCGCCGCGCACCGCCCCCTTCACCGCTGCGGCCGTGGAGAGTGGCTGCATCGGCTGCGACAGGATGCTCGAGTCGGCCATCTTGTAGGTCGTGAGATGACGCAACAGATCGAGCGTCCAGCCGGTGTCGTCGTACGGCGGCGGGTCGTCGGCCTTGTAGCGCTGCAGCGCGAGCAACGTTCGGGCGGTGGCGGTATAGGGCTGGTCCATGCGGACGATCCAGTCGCCCGCATGCACGGTCACGGTACCGGTGGGTGCGGCACGCGCTCCCATCCCCACACCGGCCCGCCCGCGCGCCGTAGTGCTGTCGCGCGTCGAGTCCGTGCCGGCGCGCCGGACGTTCGGATCGCTCGGCTCGCGCGCCGCCGAGCTGTCACGCGCGGCGCCGGCGACCACCCCGATCGTGCGCGGCACGCCCTCCCCCACCAGCGCCTGCCCGGTGAAGTCCTGTGTGGCGACGTGGATCTCGGTGCCGTGGGCCCGGAACAGGTTCACCAGATCCGCCGCTTCCGCCGCGTGCCTCTGGCCTCGTGGGATGACGAACGCATAGGGCGCCGATGTCTGGCCGCGACGGATCATCCGCTCGGCCTTGCTGACGTAGTTCTCGAGGAAGGTCGGCGCGTGATCGGCCACGTACTTGAGCGCGACAAGCACTCCCGACTGCTGGTAGTTGATGTTCGAGCGGATGCACCACCGCACGTCGTTCACCGGAGGATTGGGGCGGTCCCAGCGGCGCTCGGTCGCTGCCGGCGGCAGTCTCACGGTGTGGCAGTCGGCGCCCGAGGAGGTGTAGGTCTCGTAGAACCGGCCGATGCTGTTGTGCAGGTTGGCGACGGCAAGGATGGTGTAGTTCGGCGCCCAGCCGTCGTAGAAGCCGTGCGTCCAGACGCCCGGGAGCCCGCGGCGGGTGAGCTCGGTGATCTCCTGGTAAGCCAGCGTGTGCCACTCGTCGACCACGATCGGGTCGTACTCCTCGTTGTACGGGCCGGTGCCGGTGCTGGTATACAGAAAGGGCACCGACTCGTGCAGGTCGTGGGCGACCAGCGGCCTCCATTCCATGAACGCCTTCATCACGTTCTGCGACAGCTTCTGGGACAGCACCATCCCGTCGCGGTTGTTGTCGTGCGCCGTGTACTTCCCCCAGTAGATGAGGCCGCCCCCCAGCTGGCCGAGCTTGAGCTCGCGCGTCTGTTGGTAGAGGTCCACCATCCGGTCGCGGCCATCCACCTCGGTGACCGGCGTGATGAGCGTGATGACGTTGTCGCGGATGTCCTTGACGAAATCCGACTCTTCCACCGCCAGCCGGTAGCCGAGCTCCATCAGCATCTCGGGACTTCCCGTCTCGGGCGAATGGATGGAGCCGGTGAGCCAGTAGATGGGCTTCGCCTCCCCCCCGCGGATGAGCTGGGCGCGCTCGGCGCTCTGAAGCGTTCGCGGGTCGGAGAGGCGTGCGATCTTGGCCTTGTAGTCGTCGAGCTTCGCGATCGTCGCCTCGTTGGCGATCGCGACGAGGATCATCTCGCGTCCTTCGTCGCTCTGGCCAACGGTGAAGTACTTCACGCGGCCCGGCGCCGCGGCGGCGAGCGCCTTGAAGTAGCGGTTGATGTCAGCCACGTGCGACAGCTTACCGATCGTCCCGGGCACGTAGCCGAGAATTTTCAGCGGGGTCGGAACCGTCGCTGACGCCGGCAGATGATCCACCAGCTCGGTGGTGAACTTCCAGCGCGGATCAGTCGGCGTCAGCTCCCTGATCCGCGCGCTGTACGCGCTGTCCGGCGCCTGCTGCGAAGAAAGGAGCGCGGGGAACAGAAGAAGTAAGACGGAGCCCCTCAGCACTTCTTCCGTCCGAACAGACCGGTGAGCGCGCACTTGGCCTTGTCCTTCGCGGCGTCCTTGGCGGCATTCTTGGCTGCGTCTTTTGCCCCCTGCTTGGTCGAGTCGACCGCCTGCTGCGCCTGGGCCTTGGCGGCGGCGGCAACATCGTCCGCCATCGACGTCGAATCACCGGATCCGGCAGGCATCCCACCAGGCTTGCCGACGCCCTTCAGAGCGTTCCGCATCTGATTTCCGATGTTCATCATGGCTTTCATGTCCAGCTTGGTATAACCGGCCGGCAGCTGAAACAGCGATGCATCGAGATTCACTCGCTTCAGATCGAGAATCTCGGTTGAGGTCGTATCCTCTCTCGCGGTTCCATCGCGCTCGGTCGTCGTCGTCCTCGTTACCGCCTTGATCGGCAGTCCCTTGAACAGCTTGCGCTGCGCGTCGCCGCGCTTCCGCATGAGGTCGCTCACCGTCCCGCCCATGGACGGCATGCCGCCCTGTCCACCGAAGGCACGGGTGAAGGCCTCCATCGGATCGGGAATGTCCTTCAGCTTGTTCGTCACCCAGAACTCCTCGATCGACCGGATCTTCCGCTGTTTCTCACTACCACTCGCGACCTCCGAGTAGCTCGTGGTGATCCGGTACCGGCTGGTCGGGTACCCATTCACCACCCCGCCGCTGCCGAGCGCCGAGCCGGAGACCTGGATGTCGGATACCACCGTCGTCGCCGCCATCATCTGCGCCATGGCACCGAGCGCCTGGCCGGTGGTGTCGGCGAAGTTGATCTCGATGTACTGGCGGCTATCAGGCATCACCACGGTCACGGATTTCTTGGGCGTATTCACCAGCACGTAGCTGTTCTTCCCGCTCTGCTTGGTCGAATCGGCATCGAAGCGGAGCACGCCGTCGAGGAACTGGACCTTGGTCGCCGAAGCGGCCGTGGTCGAGCTGCCGGTGGTGGTCTTGATGAGGAAGCTGAGCCCGGATCCGTAGGGTGTCGGGGCTGCACCCAGCGTGACGAGCGCGCCGGCGGCGAACATTGCGCGACGAAACATGGTAGGGTCCCTCTGTTGTCGTTTATGCCTCGTGAGCGGGGTCGGGCCCGAGGGCAGGCTAAGATAGGGGCTGCAAACACTTGGGACAACGGTTTTGCGGACGGGCGATACGGGACGCCCGAGCGCTTCCTACCTCGACACCGGCATGGAGTTCACCGCCGAAACGAGACGCCGCATCAGGGTGTCCTGCTTCGCGACCTGTGCGCGGAGAGAGTCGATCTCCGCCTGCATGTCGGCGGTTTCCTGGCGCAGGGAATTGACCGCATCTCCCAGGTCGACCACGCTCTGTCCCATCGCCATGTCGCCGCCTCCCTTCTGACAGCTCGCGAGCGAGAGAGCGGGAATCAGGGCTACAAACGCCACCCGGCAGCGGCGGCCGCCCATTCGCTTCATGGCGTACCTCCCCGGAGTATTCCGATGTTCGCGATCGTCTCGCCCTTCCTCATCGACGGCAGCGCGCCGACGTAGAGAATGCGTCCGGCGGCCGGAGCGCGCGCCTCGAAGATTGTTTTCCCCACGTAATCCGTGACGTAGCCGAGCTTCTGTCCGACGGTCACGGGTGCATCGCGCTCCACGAGCGGATAGAAGATGCCCGTCTGGTCGCTCGACACGGTCACCACCTTCTCCACCCACACGGGTCGCCGTACGAAGTGCACCGTGCGGTTGATCATGCCGAGGTAGGCCATCACACCGAGCGATCCCTTCACGAGCGCCCCGACGTCAGCCGCATCCGTTCGACCCGCTCGGCCGGCCTCGGCGGTGATGGAGGGCTTGCCTCGCGTGGTGGCGGTATTCTCCAGGTAGCGCGATGCCGCCGGGTCCTTCGGCCGATCTGTCGAGATGATGATGTGGTCGAGGCCGAAGGCCAGGACCATCCCTTTCGAGAGCGAGTCCTGCCGCGCGTTGCCGGTGACCGTCCAGTAGCTGTAGGGACGCAGATTCTCGTCGAGATCGCCGCCGTGGAGATCGATGAGGTGGTCGCTCTGCTCCACGACCTGCTGCGTGATCAGCGCCGACGCCCGCTCGGTCTGGCTGCCCGTCATCGAGCCAGGGTAAAAGCGGTTCATGCTCTTGTAGTCGACCGGATTGACGTGTGGCACTTTCTGCAGGAACGACGCGACGTTGATGAGCGGGAGAAGGATCACGCTCCCCGCGATGCGGGCCGGATCGAGCTCTCCGATCAGGCGCTCCACCGCGATGATCGATGCGTACTCGGTGCCGTGAGCGCCTGACGCGATCGCGAGCACCGGCCCGGGACGGCGGCCGTGCACGATCGCCACGGGAATCGAGTATCCCGAGTCGGAGCCGGCGGGGACGACGATCACGCCGGTGACTTTCTCACCGCGCCTGGCGGTGATGCTGCCCACCGTGAGGGTGGGATGGGGATCGGATTGGGCGGCCGCCGGAGATGCGACCGCCAGGGCGAGAAAGCCGAGAGCGAGCTGTTTCATGGAAGGAGGCCTGAGGAATTGCGGTGCGGCGAGCGCGGGAATCGGGGAACGGAATCAGAATATGCTCCGAGTGGCGGAGCGCCAGCCCGCGAGGATGCGATGACGTGGAGAGAGGCCGGGAACGCTATCTCCCGCCATCACCCATCTCGCGAGGATGCGCATGCGCCAGGGTAGCACGTTGATCGAGACCATGAGCGTGCTGGTCATCATCTCCCTGCTTCTCCTCATCTCCTTTCCGCGAGCCGGGCGCGGACGGGACGCGACAGCGGTTCGCAACGCGCGGGAACAGGTGGTCTCCGCGCTCGCCGTGGCGCGGAGCCGTGCGATCTTCGGCTCGCGGACCGTCGCGGTTCGCTTCGACACGCTCGCATCCAGGGTGCTGCTGCTCGCTGCCGCCGACACGGAGCTGGTTCGCGAGGTCGGGCGGGAACACGGAGTGTCGATGGACGCGAGCCGTGACTCGATCGCCTACGGGCCCACGGGTCGTGGGTACGGCGCCGCCAACACGCGTATCATCCTTGCACGAGGGGCGGCGGCGGAGACGGTCACCGTCTCTCGTCTCGGGAGGGTGAGGCATTGAGGTCACCATTGCTGCGGTACCCGCCCCCGGCCCAGCCGCCCGAGCGGCTCCCACTCGATGCCTCGCGCGGGGAACGAGAGGCCGAGAGGGCGCTGTTGCTCCGGGAAATACTTCGCGCGTATGACGGCGGGCGCATCGCAGCGCCTTGCCCGGCTCGGCGTCGGCTCAGGCTCAGCCTCCTGCAGGCACCTCGGGAAGATTGGCCGCCCTGAGCTGCGCGTTGAGCGCGGGCAGCTCCCGCGTCCGGATGGCGTTCCACCTGGCGAGCAGCGCAGACAGGACGCGCTGCAGATGCGCGGCTCCGGCCACGGCCTGCGTCGTCGGCGTTGCGTCGGCGCCCTCGATCACGTTGTACACGGCGATCAGCTCTCCATTGAGCCGGGTGAGATTCTCCTCGTCCGCCCCGCCGCTACTCGGGCCGCCGCCACGCCGCTCGCTTCCGCTTCCTTCGAGGGCGGCCAGTCTGCCGTCGAGGGCCGCAATCGCGTACGCGGACGCTCCCTGCCCCGCCGTGACGCGCACGCCGCGAAGCTTCTCGCGCAGCGCCCGCACTGACCTGAGCGCCACCCAGTCCTCATGCATCCCGGCATGCAGCCTCATGGCCAGCGCGAAGCGCTGCGCCAGCCCCGCGACGGGCGTCTTCACCCGTGGGTCCATCTTCACCACCAGCGGCTGGGCGAAGCTCTTCGATCCCCCGCCCACGGAGAGCGTCACCACATAGCGGCCCGGAAGCACGGCCGGCCCGTGCGGCGTGAGCGGGGTGTCGCGATAGATGGCCGAGATCGGATAGTCGCGCTCGAGAACGTCGGGCGGCGGGTAGTGCAGATCCCACACGAAGCGATGCATCCCGGCCTCCGCGCCGGGGCGCTGGGGGGGACGCACCCAGTACGTGGGGACGTTCATCTGCAACGGCGTTGGCGAGATGCTATCGCGGTCCGTGCTCGAGAAGCGCCGCACCAGCGTCCCCCGCTGATCGGTGATCTCGATCGTCACCACCGAGGCCGCGACCCCATCGAGCCAGTAGTCGATGATTGCGCCATCCGGTGGATTCTTCCCCGCCGGCTCCTCCGGAGGCAGTGGCGTGTCGGTCCACTGATCGCGCTGCACCCGGTAGGCGACCTGCGGCCTGAAGAGGTGGACGGCCGACCCGGCGATCTCCTCGGTCAGCTGTCGGAGCGGCGTGATGTCATCGAGAATCCAGATCGAGCGGCCGTGGGTGCCGGCGACGATGTCATCGTCGTGGATCACCAGGTCGCGAACGGAGCTGGCCGGCATGTTGAGGCGCAGAGACTGCCAGTGGTCGCCGTCGTCGAGGGAGACGAACACCTCTCGCTCGCTCCCGGCGAACAGAAGCCCCTTGCGAACCGGGTCCTCGCGCACCGTGTTGATGATCCCCCCGTCGGGAATTCCGGCGGTGATCTGAATCCAGCTCTTGCCTCCGTCGTGGGTGCGGAAGATGTGAGGCCGCAGATCGTCCAGCCGGAAGCTGTTGACCGCAGCGTATGCCGTGACGTCATCGAAGTGCGACGCCACGAGCTGCGCCACCTTGCTCCACGCCGTCAGCTCCGGCGGCGTCACGTTCTTCCAGCTCCTTCCGCCGTCGCGAGTGAGCTGGATGAGCCCATCGTCCGTGCCTACCCAGATGGTACTCGTCGTCCGGAAGCTCGGCGCGATGCTGTAGATGACCCCTCCGTGATGCGCTCTCGCCAGTGCCGAGCCGGAATAGACGCCGACGTTCAGAGGAACCACGGAGTCCTGCCGGGTCAGGTCGGGGCTGATCGTCTGCCAGCTGCGCCCGCCGTTGGTCGTCTTGAAGAGAAGCTGTGAGGCCAGATACAGCGTGTGCGGATCGACCGGCGAGAAGAGGATCGGCATCGTCCGGATGAAGCGGTACTTGCCGGAGCGCACCGCCTCGGGAGCGATGTTCTGCACTTCACCGGTGCGGCGGTCCCAACGCGTCGCCTTGCCCCCATAGATGAAGTTGGGATCGAGTGGGTCGGGAGCTGCGTAGCCGTACTCCTCCACCCCCGCGGGATGCCAGTCCATGAAGGTGACCTGGCCGTCGTTGCCGCGACTGGCGATCCCGACCGAGCCGCTCTCCTGTTGTCCGCCGTACACCCAGTACGGGAACCGATTGTCGGTCGTCACGTGGTAGAGCTGCGCGGTGGGCTGGTTGTACCAGGAGCTCCACGTCTCGCCCCCGTTCACCGTGATCGTCGCTCCCTGGTCGCTCGCGAGCAGGATAATCTGCGTGTTGTCCGGGTTGATCCACACCGTGTGGTAGTCGTCCCCGCCCGGCGCGCCTTTGATTGCCGTCCAGCTCGCGCCGGCGTCGGTGGAGCGATAGGTCGAGGTGTTGGCGGCGTAGATGACGTCCGGGTTCTTGGGATCGACTTTCACCTCCGCGAAGTCGGAGCCTCGCCCCCAGATACGTGGCTCGCCATTCACCTTTCTCCACGATGCTCCGGCGTCGTCCGAGCGGTACGTACCGCCGAACTGCCCGCTCGCATCCACCTGCGCGTACATGCGCTGCGGATTGGTGGGCGCGATCGCGAAGCCGATGCGGCCGAGGCCCTGTTCGAAAGTCGGGAGGCCGGTGGTGAGCTGCGACCAGGTGGCGCCACCGTCGGTGGACTTGTAGAGACCGCTGCCCGGTCCCTGGAACGCCCCATTCTCCCATGGCGCCTGACGGGACTGCCACATGTCGGCGTACACGGTCTCGGCGTTCGACGGGTCGAAGGCCAGAGCGATCGCGCCCGTGTTCTCGTCCTTGTAGAGCACCTTCTGGAAGGAGCGACCGCCATCCGTCGACCGGAACACGCCGCGCTCCTCGTTCGGACCGTACGGGTGGCCCACCACGGCAACGAAGATCCGGTTCGGGTCCTTCGGGTCGACGATGATCGAGCCGATCTGCTGGCCATCGCGAAGGCCGAGATGGGTCCACGTCTTCCCTGCATCGGTGGACCTGTACACGCCGTCACCCGTCGAGAGATCCGGACGCTGCACTCCCTCCCCGCTCCCGACGTAGACGATGTTCGGATCGGATGGAGCTAGGGCGACGGTGCCGATCGAGCCGGTGGGCTGATCATCGAAGATGGGGAGCCACGTGCGCCCGTAGTCCGTGGTCTTCCAGACGCCACCGTTGTTCACGCCGATGTAGAAGACGTTGGGCTGGCTCGGCACTCCGGCGGCGCCGATCGTGCGGCCGCCGCGGAAGGGGCCGATCATCCGCCAGCGCATGCCGGCGTAGAGACTCGGTGAGTACTGTTGCGCTGCGATCGGAGCGCCGACCAACACGACGAGCGCGACGGCCCGGAGGGCCGTGGCGAAACGGAGACGTGACATCGCGTAGAGCTAGCGCGGCTGGACGCGCGCCGCAACCGACGCGCTCACACCGGACAATCGGCTGCGTCACACTCCGGGCTTGGGGCGCGTCGGCACGGCTGGCCGGCCCGGCGGCGCCACGGGGCGCTCGGTCACTGCCCCACCTTTGAGCAGCACGTTGCGCTGCGCTCCGTCGAAGGTCAACCGGTAGCTTTGGGCTCCCGCCTGCAGCGTCGCGGCGCCCTTCGGCAGCGCCTGGAGGGGAAAGGAGAAGGTGCCGCTCGCGTCCGAGCGGACGACGTAGCTATGGCCACCCACCGAGAGCCGCATCAGTGTGTTCGCTTGCGGTTGTCCGTTTGCCTGTTCGGCGGTTCCCGTGAAGGAAGACACGCTGGCGATCGGGTCTCCACGCAGCGTGTAGAAGGAGCGGAAGAGGTTGTCGAGGTAGACGTGGACCCAGAACTGATCCGCCGACGCGCACGACAGGGTGATCGTCGTGCCTTGCGACTGCGACGTCCCGCTCTCCTTGGCCGTGGTGTAGGTCGTCGAGGCGAGCTGATCGCCGCTGCCGCCAAAGATCTGCGGACCGAGCCCGTTCGCATGCGTCACCCACGTTTGCGACTCTGCGCGGGATGTGCCGGACGACTGGAAGTCGGTCTGAGCGAACGTGAGATCGGTGGAGCCAGCGTCCTTGCACGCCACCTGCTCGAACGGCGCGAAGGGCTGCAGCCGGGCGGCGAGACCAGCACGCTGGAACCCGGCGAGGCGGAGCTCGACCGGGATCGGCCTGCCGCCGGCAACGGCGGTCTGCGCGCGAGGATTCAGGTGCGGGTCGAGGGCGATGAACTGCTCGGCGAGCGCGGCCGGGAGCTTCTGCCGGATCTCGGCGGCAGTCATGTACTCCGTGCCGGAGTAGGCCAGCGGTGCGAGGCGCACCTTGCCACCCGCCGCCAGATACGCGAACAGAACGTCGTGCAATACGATGAAGAGATCTCCCTCGCCCGGATACTTGTGTGCCCCCGTCGTGAAGCCGACCGTGAGCGCGAACGAGACGCCGCTCGATCCCGTGGTCGTGACGGTGCTGCTGGTGGTCATCGTCACGGAAGTCTGGGAGCGGAGGCCCATGATCACGGTCAACGCCGCTCCCATCACCGGATTGACTTCACCCAACGCCCCCGCTGCTTTTTCGCTGACCGCATTGATGAGCGCGTCGGGATCATCGACCTCGACGACGCCGGCGGTGCGTGAGTCACTCCAGGAGATGACCGTGTTCGTCGTCTTTGTCTGGCTGTATCTCGACGAGCTCGCCGTTCCCGGTGGCTCGTAGACGATCGCGACCAGAAGATGGGGAACGATGAAGGCTCCGAGCTGTTCCCTGAGATGCGGCGTGATGAGGGCCGCGACATCCTGTCCGCCACCGTGGATCCGGAGCGTCTGGCGGGCGAACGACTGGGGGGTGAAGCTGACCCGGGCGATCCCGCTGGCGATCGTCGCCTGCTTCTCCACCTTCTGGCCGTTCGCTTCGGTCACCTCGAGCGCGATCCGGAGGTCCGATGGCGCGTTGGCCACGCCGAGCGTGTAGGTCACGTTCATCGAATTGATGTCGGCGCGGTGCTGGGGCGGAATGTCTCCACCATTCTCCTGGCGCTTCGCGGGTGGAACGCTGGGGGGATAGTAGTCCTCGAGGGAGAAATCGAAGCGTTTCGTCGCGCCGTTGTAGGATCCGATCGCGATCGTCTGCTGGGGCATGGCGGGCGGCGCCAGCGAGTTGATCCGGTCGGCGGCCTGTTCGATCAACGGCTTTCCGGGAAGTCCCTGCGCCGCAACGCAGACCGGCAGCGCGAGACCGATCGCTACTCCTGTCGCCCGCGAACTGGTGAACCAAGGTGCCTCTCGCATACCATGCTCCGGTCCTGAGACGCCCGACCGCCGGGAATTGGCGGTCTCAGGGCGAGCCGCGCGAGCCCGACTTGCACGCAGCGACTGTACAGGGAGTCGCCGCCGGAGGCAGCGCGTTACCGCCCTCCCGGGTGCTGGTCCACGACGAGACATTCGCGCTCCCAGAGCCGCAGGCCGTTCTCGTCGCGCTTGATCCACCAGCGCACTCGGTAGATGGTTCCATCGAGGGTGACCGAACGGGCCTCGCGGCGAATCACGACGGTATCGCCGTCACGAGGTCCGCCGATGCACTGGTAGCGAGCGAACTTCTCCACCGCGACTCCTCCTCCATCGGACGTGGCGCGACCTCCGGCGCCCGCCGGAGGCGCCCAGTCCGCTGATCGACGAGAAAAAGGGGGTGCGGGCAACCGTCGCGCGATGGCCCGCGGCGTGCTTGGGGAGCTGACGGGCCAACCGCAATCGCCTTCCGCCTCCACGGGACATCAATGCCGTCACCTCTGCTCGACCTGTTCTCCGGCCGCTTCGGCGGCAAGCGCACGGTGGAAACGATCGTGCCGGAGCGCACCTTCGACGATGTCATCCTCCCGCCGGCCACTCGCCAGGCGCTGGATCAGGCGCTGGGCCAGGTCGAGAGCCACGCCCTGATCTTCGTCCGGTGGGGGCTCGGTGAGCGCCACGCCACCGGGCTGGGGCTGGCGTTCAATTTCGCCGGCCCCCCGGGAACGGGGAAGACGATCTGCGCCGAGGCGATTGCGCACGCCCTCGGGAAGAAGCTGCTCGTGGTGCGCTACGCCGAGATGGAATCGATGTGGGCGGGGGAGACGCCCAAGAACGTGGCGGCGGTCTTCCGGATGGCGGCCGAGCAGGAGGCGGTGCTCTTCTTCGACGAGGCGGACGCGATCGCCGCGCGTCGCTCGGTGGGGCTCAGCCAGGCATACCAGCGCGAGGCGAACACGGTGGTGAACGTGCTGCTTCGGGAACTGGAGGCGTTCAACGGCGTGGTGATCTTCGCGACGAATCTGGCGGCGAACTTCGACCCCGCGTTCGAGCGGCGCATCCGGACGCACGTGCTCTTCGAGATGCCGGGGCGAGAGGAGCGCGAGCAGATTTGGCGGGTGCAGATCCACCCCTTCAAGACTCCGCTCGCGGCCGACGTGGACTTCGCGGCGCTCGCGGAGCGCTTCGCCGTGAGCGGCGGCGACATCAAGAACGCCGTGCTCAAGGCGGCGACCATGGCGGCGGCCGAGGACGGGGCGGACTCGGCCAAGCGCATCTACCAGCGCCACTTCGTGAGCGCGATGGAGGAGGTTGTTGGGGCGAAGAAGGTGATGCAGCAGTCCCTGCTCCCGGCGGAGCCACGGCCGGGAGACGAGCAGCTGGTGGAAGCCATCCAAGCGGCGGAGGCGCGGTGGCGCAGCACGGCGCTCGCGGCTCTTGGACTGGCGGCCGCGGCGCTCATTGCGGCCGCCGCGGCAGTGGGGGTGGTGCTGTCGAGGTAGGCTCGGGCAGCGCTCTTCACCCGCTCGGCGGCGGCTCCTCGCTTCCCAGTCCCGCGGCGAGACGCGCCATCTCCTCCCGCAGGCAGAAATCCTTCGTCTCGCACTTCCCCCAGATCTCCACATAGGCGCGGGTGGAATCCTGAGCCGGGCTCGCGTAGCGGATGCGCACGGCGATCTGATCCACCGCTCGATAGCCCCACGTCGAGTCGGAGCTGAAGCGCTTGGTGCTGTACGCATATCGCTGCAGGATCCGCGAGGCACGCGCCGCGATCACGATCGGAGAGCCGAGCACCGTCACGCCCGCGCTCAACACCGGGGCGGTCTGCGGGGGTGGTGGCGCGATCGTGCCGGCGCAGGCCGCGATCGCGACCGTCATGACGAGAATCGCGCGGTCACGCCGCATCAGTCGGCCGCCGTGCCAAAATCGTAGCCGTTCACCGAGATGCGCGGGATCGGCTGACCCAGAACACGCTCGATGGTGCGCACCATCGCGATCTCGTCGGTGTCCATGAAGGTGTAGGCATCGCCGGTGGCGGCGGCGCGTCCGGTGCGCCCGATCCGGTGCACGTAATCTTCCGGCTGGCTCGGCACGTTGTAGTTGATCACGTGCGAAATGCCGGCGATGTCGAGCCCGCGCTGCGCGATATCGGTTGCCACCAGAACCCGGATCTTTCCCTCCCTGAACTGCTCCAGAGCGTCCATGCGCTCCTTCTGGGTGCGGTCCGCGTGCATCGCCAGGCAGCTGATCCCGGCGTGCCGCAAGTCACGCTCGACCTTGTCCGCGCCGTGCTTGGTCCGTGTGAACACGAGCACGGAATCCATCTCCTCGCGCTTGAGCAGGTCCACCAGCAGCGCGGTCTTCTTGCTCGCCGGAACGGGATACACCGCGTGGGTCACCGCCTCCGCAGTCTGGACGCGGAAGCCGACCTGAACCACGACGGGCTTGCGCAGATATTTCCGCGCGAGCGCTTCCACCTCGGGCGGCATCGTCGCGCTGAAGAGGAGCGTCTGCCGGTAGGTTGGGATCTCCGCCACGATCCGGTTGATCTGCGGCGCGAATCCCATGTCGAGCATCCGGTCGGCCTCGTCGAGCACCAGCACCTCGAGATCGTCGAAGACCACGTTCTGCCGCTCGATGTGATCGATCAACCGTCCCGGCGTCGCAATCACGATATCGACACCGCGGCGGAGCTCCTTCTCCTGAGGACCGAGCGCCACGCCGCCAAAGACTTCGGTGATGCGGATGTCGCTGTGCTTCGCATATTTCTCGAAGCTCTGCCGCACCTGGGCCGCCAGCTCCCTCGTGGGAGTCAGCACGAGGGCGCGGGTGCGACGGGGACCGCCGATCAGGCGGTCGAGGATCGGAAGGGTAAACGCGGCCGTCTTGCCGGTGCCCGTCTGCGCGAGGCCGATCACATCTCGGCCCTTGAGAGCGAGCGGGATGGCTCGGGCCTGGATGGGGGTAGGTCTCTCGTAGCCGGCGTCGGTCACGGCACGAAGCAGCTCAGGTGCGAGCTTGAGCTCGTCGAAAGCGACGAGCTCCTCTGGGAGTTCGATTGTCGTGTTCGTCATGCTCTGTGCTTGTGCGTCGGAGTCGCTTGGCCGGCTGCGCCATCAGGTGCAGCCGGGGCCGACGCGGGGTGAACGGCGCGGCAAAATCGTTGCCGCGTCACCGCATGCTCAGAGCGTTGCAGCAGAAGGTCGTTCTGCGTCGCGGCGCGAGGGGCGCCGCAGCGAGCCCCGGTCCCAGCGGGGGACGGGCTCCGGCACGACGAGAATGCAGTGATCCGCAAAATTGGTTGACGTGGGTAATCTAGCGCGGCGCGCAGCCGATGGCTACGTCGCGAGAAAGCGGAGTAGCGCGGCATTCACCGGCTCCGGCGACTCCTCGTTCACCAGATGTCCGGCGCCATCCACGATCTCGAGGCGCGACCGCCGCAGCGCGTCCACGGCCGGGTGGAGGCGAGCTCTCCGCACGATGCGGTCGCGCGTGCCCTCGATCGCCATCCAGGGCATCGGCAACGTCTGGAGCCGGTCGGGCGCGAGCGGAGTCATGTCCACGCCAAGCAGCAGGGAGTGGAGCGCCCGCACGAAGCCCGGATCGGCTCCCTGCGACCAGTATTCATCCACATCGCGCTCGTCACGCGGCGCGAGCGAGCCGTACGCGCGCCTCATGATGGCCGCGACGACAGGCCGCGGCGCGAATCGCGGGAGGTGCGGGACGGCAGCCGTCGGCACGAGCCGAGGCAGTAGTCCCGCGAACGACACGCGCCCGAATCCGACCGACGACACGAGCGCGAGTCGCTCCACCCGCTCCGGATCGGTGAACGCCAACTCGAGGGAGATCCGCCCACCGAGCGATTGCGCGACGATCGGTGCGCGTGCCAACCCCAGGGCGTCCATCACGTCGCGCAGATGCGCTACCAGCGCTTCCAGCCGATACTCGGCCGGATCGTGCGGCTTGTCGCTGAGCCCGTGCCCCTTGAGGTCCACCGCGATCGGATGGAAACCAGCCGCGGCCAGCGCGGGGAGCTGCTTTCGCCAGGTGTAGGAGGTACCGCCCCAGCCGTGCACCAGGAGCACAGGCCTCGCGTCCTTTCTGCCGCTCTCCACGACCCGCACCGCGAGGCCTGAGCGGAGCGCGAGACGACGAGCGCCGACGTCGCTCACACCGGCCGGCCAGCACTCCTCCGGCCTGAGCCGCCGTCGGCTCACGCCGTCCTCCTATCCACGGCGGTGCGCTAGAAAAAGTTCAGCGAACGCCCGGACCAGCGGCCGATCAATGCGAGCCTGAACGTCACGTCCGCCCACCGTTCGTCGCCCGCTGCGTGGCTGTCGAGCGGGACGGTCGGCCACACATACGGGTTGGCGGACTTCATCACAACGTTACTGCGCGCCGGCCGCCAGACTCCCTGGTTGTCGCGATCGTCGAGGAAGCGGTCGAAGAGCTTCATCCATCCCTCGTTGCGCCGCAGGAACTGCATGCGCGCCGCCAGCTCGAGCCACGCCAGAGCCGCGGGTACGTCGGCATCCACGGCGTTGCGATGCGGAAGAGGATCGCCGAGCACGAGCTGGGGCTCCTCCACCACCTTCTTGCCGATCATGCTCGCCGGAATTTGTCGGGGCTGCGGCTGGGAGAGGTAATTGTACAGGCGGTCCATGACGTCGTAGTGCTCGCTCCGGAAGAGCGGCATGAAGGCGAGCATGACGAGCGTGTACCAGGAGGGCGGAGACGCGCCAGCCGCGAGCACGTGGACGTTGCCCGACCGGGTAAAGGGCTTCTGGGCCAGCGGCGACTTGAGAAAGGTGTCCAGCCGCTCGACGATGCGTCGCGCCGCGCCGCGCAGTCGCGGATCCTTCTCATAACCGGCCTGGGCCAGCGCGGCGG
>JALZAQ010000016.1:0-11814 GCA_030948255.1 Gemmatimonadota bacterium | reverse complement strand
GCCTCGCGCAGCAGCGTGCGGCCGTGACGCGTCATCTCGGGCTCGGGCTTCTTTTGCGCCAGCTCGTACAGAAACGACGGGTCGTCATCCTCGGCGAGCAGACGGAAGAGAACCCGGCGCGCCTGCATCATGGGAGGAGAATCCACCTCCCAGCCGTACTCGAGAAGGCGCCGCACCGCGTTGATCGTCCCCACTCCCTCGAAATGCTCCGCGCGAGGAGAAGGCACGCCGAGCATGTTGCCGTTCCAGCTCCCATCGGTGCGCTGGATGACCGCGAGCGCCAGCGCGGGGCGGTGGGCATAGGGCAGAGCCGCGAGCTTGCGCGCATCGCTCACCGGGATTCTGGCGATCTCCGTAATCGTCCGGAACTGCACGGCGGCCGAGCCGTGCTGGAGCAGCCAGCTCACCGGAACGTCCACCGGCGACGGCGGCGGCGCCGGCGTGGGCGCAGCCAGCGGTGCGAACAGAGTGGGACTAGCCGGTTGGGGAGCCGAGGGGCTGCTGCCTGGCGAAAGCGGGGAGGTCAACGGGCACTCGATGTCAAGTCGTTGTCAGACAACGAAGTCGGGCTCAGCAGCGCTGCACCCGACGGCGGCCGTAAGGATACTCCTTTTGGGGCACCGGGTCCAGAGGATCGGTCAGAGCGACCGATTGCTCCCTGCTTTCGCTGCCGCCGTCGTGACCGGCATCACAACGGAGGGCATCGCAACCACCGGGTAGGCTTGCACTTAACGTTGCCGCCGCTGGTTCGTCCACTATGCAGATCGACTCGCACGGGCGGGTCGAGAGTTCCACCTTTTGAGGAGAGAACAATGACTCGCATTCGCACCGCGGCGTTTGCCGCCGCACTGGTTCTCGGCGCCAGCGTCGCCAGGGCGCAATCAGTGTCCGATGGCGCTGCTCGAATCCATGATGCGCGCGCGGACCGCCGCGACATCCGCGGGGACCGCCGCGACATCCGGGGAGACCGCCGCGACATCCGACAGGACGTCCGCGACGTCAACGGCGATCGCCGCGATCTGCGCCAGGACGTGAGGAGCGGTGACAAGCAGGAAGCGAAGGCTGATCGGAAGGAGATCCAGCAGGATCGCCGTGCGCTTCACCGCGACCGCAAGGACGCGCACAGGGATCGCAAGGACATCCGTCGCGATCGCAGGGACCGTCGACAGGATCGGCGCAACCACCACACGCCGTAGGAGCGTCAGGCGACGCCCGTCAATCGGCGAGAGGCAGAAGGGGAGCGACCCGGGCGGGTCGCTCCCCTTTGCCGTTGTCCCTATTCCATAATGTGTTTCGCGAGGCCATCTTGCGACGATGACCCTGCACGCCGACGCATGATCGCGAGCCTCCTCTCCCGCCCCGTCCACCGCGTGCCGGATCGCGTCCGCTTCGAGGGGCGGGTTCTCTTTCTGACCGAGGATCCCGAGCTGCTCCGCCGCCAGCTGTCGGGGGAGGACCTCCCGTTCGATCCGCTGGCCCCTGTCGGCTCGAGCGCGCATCCACGGCTCCGCGACAACATCTCGACCGATGAGATCACCCCCGCCTACATCTGCTACTACTTCGATGAGACGCTGGGGGAGTTCCCCTATCTGGGGCTCAAGGCCGGAGAGGAGTTTCCCCTCGCTCGGGGGAGCGTGAGGGCGGGCGGGTTCGTCTGCAGCGTCTCCGGCAGGCGGCGTGGAAAGGGCTCGTCTCGGGAGCAGTCGCCGTACGCGGAGATGATGGCCGGGCTCCGTCTGGTCATCGCCGAGAACATCGAGCGCATCTACCGCGAGAACTGCCAGAACCTCGGCCTCTTCACGTCCACGAACTTCGAGCTGATCGAGCGGGTGCGGCGCGGCGAGGAGATCCCGCTCACCGAGTTCACGCAGGGGGAGGGCGGAATCTCCCGCGGCATCATCGAGTACGGCGGGCTGTTCAACTACAACGTCGCCCGGCTGCAGGGAAAGGTGCAGGTGCCGGTGGTGGCGACGCCCGCTCGCCCGATGACGATCGCCGAGAAGATCTTCGCGCGCCACTGGGTGACGGACGCCAGCACTGGGGCAGCCGGGGTTCCGGCGGTCAAGCCGGGAGACCAGGGGTTCGTCCGCACCGATGTGCGCTTCAGCCACGAGTACGTGACGCCGATGTCGGCGATCTTCTTCGAGGAGCTGGTCGGGAAAGACGAGCCGGTGAACGACCCCGACTCCGTATTCTTCTTCCGGGATCACCTCACCTTCCTCGACCAGGTGATGCGACCGGAGCATGTCGAGATGGGGTTGCTCGACGTCGCCAACCAACTGGAGCAGAAGCAGCGTGAGTTCGCGGCGGCCAAGGGGATCCGGCTGTACGGCCAGCTTGAAAAGCGCCTCGACCTGCACGGGGCGCTCTCGGCCGCCGGCTCCGAGGCGATCTGTCACTCGAAGATCCTGGAGGCCCATGCGGAGCCGGGGCAGATCATCATCGGCTCCGACTCGCACACCCCTCACGCCGGCGCGGTGGGCTGCGTCGCATTCGGCGTGGGAACGACCGCCATCTTCAATTCCTGGATCACCCGCGACGTCCGCGTCGAGGTGCCGCCCTCCTTCAAGATCGTGGTGAGCGGGCAGAAGCCGGATAACATCACGGCCAAGGACTTCATGCTGGAGATCCTCCGGCACCCCTACATCAAGAACGGCGAGGCGATCGGACAGATCGTCGAGTACGCGGGCGACGCCGTGCAATCGCTGTCGGTGGACGAGCGAGCGACCATGACCAACATGGCCGCCGAGGTCGGCGCGTTCACGGGGATCATCGCGCCAGACGAGAAGACGCGGGAGTATCTCGTATCCCAGCGCGGCATGTCGGCAGCGCAGGCGCGCGCGCTGTGCGAGGGGCTCGCGTCGGATGAGGGCGCGTACTACGTCAAGGTCATCGAGATCGACGCGGCCGCTCTTCGCCCGATGCTCGCGCTTCCGGGCGATCCGGGGAACGGCCTGCACGTCGATGAGCTCCCCCACGACGTGCGGGTGGACATCGCCTACGCCGGCTCGTGCACGGCCGGCAAGAAGGAGGACATGGACATGTACGCGCGCGTCTTCCGCGAGGCGCTGGAGCGCGGGGAGCGAGTCGCCGAGGGGGTGCGCTGCTACATCCAGTGCGGATCGCAGGAGGTGTTCGCGTACTGCCGCGAGATGGGCTACGACACGATCTTCGCCGACGTCGGCGCGACCTTCATCGAGCCGTCGTGCGGGGCCTGCATCAACGCGGGGCCGGGCGTGTCCCGCACGCGCGACGAGGTGACGATCTCTGCGATCAACCGCAACTTTCCGGGTCGCTCGGGCCCCGGTCAGCTCTATCTCGCCTCTCCGTACACGGTGGCGGCGTCGGCGATCGCGGGTCGGATAGTGGAATGGGAGGCACGGGCCCCCGCGACCGCGTCTTAGCCGCAGATGCGAGGCGAATTCGTGGATGTGGGCGGGGCGCGACTCTACTACTATGCCGCCGGCATCCGAGGCGCCGGGGAGCCGATCCTCTTCCTGCACGGATTTCCCACCTCATCGCACCTCTGGCGTCATCTCGTGCCGCTCATGCCGGAGGGCCATCGCACCGTGGTCGTCGATCTGCTGGGGTACGGCCGCAGCGACCACCCGCAGGGGCGCGACCTGAGCCTCCGAGGACACGCCGATCGGGTGATCGCCCTCCTCGACGCCCTGCATATCACCTACGTCGCGGTCGTGGGGCACGACGTGGGCGGGGGGATCGCGCAGCACCTCGCGGTGCACCATCCGACGCGCGTCTCGCGCCTCTGTCTGATCGACAGCGTGGCCTTCGACGACTGGCCCACTCGCGACGTCAAGCTCGTTCAGGTCTCGCTCCCCCTCACTCGCCTGCTCCCGGCGACGTGGATCCTCGGCATCCTCAAGACGGACCTGATCCGCGGCTACGCGGAATCGGGGCAGGCCCACCTCTCGATCGAGCAGTACGTGAAGCCCTTCGGTTCGCCCGAGGGGCGCGACATGCTCGTGGAGCATCTCGCCGCGCTGGATTCCCGCGAGACGGTGACGCTCGGTGACCGCCTCAAGCACATCGTCGCGCCGACGGCCGTGATCTGGGGTGCTCACGATCCTTTCCTCCCGAGCGCCCTGGGCCGCCGGCTGCACGACTCCATTCCCAACTCGACGTTCGACATCATCCCCGATGTGCGGCACTTCACTCCGGAGGAGACGCCGGAGCGGATCGCGGCGATCGCGAAGGGGTGGCTCTCGCGATGAGCAACCCGAGACTCGAGGCGCTGAGGGGGATGGCCGTCAAGCAGCCCCACAACGCGATCGTGCGCTTCGGGCTCGCGAACGAGCTGCTCAAGGAAGCGTGCTACGAGGAGGCCGTCGAGCATCTCCAGGCGTATCTGGGAATGCACGACGACGAGGGCGCCGCGTACGGAAAGCTGGCCGAGGCGCTCCAGAGGCTCGGGCGCGACGAGGAAGCGCGGTCGGCGCTCACCGACGGCATCGCGGCGGCGGAGCGCCATCGCCACAGCGGGCTCGCGACGGAGCTCCAGGAGCGGCTGGACGGCGCGTAGGCTGCGGAACTGCCGCGGACGCGATCAGCCGCCGCTCACTCGGTGATGATTGTCGCGTCGCCGAGCGAGGCGGTGGGGGCCGCGCTCTCCCGGCCCAGCACCGCGCGAACGAAGTCCCCCCACCATTCTCCGCGATCGTCCAGGTGACGGTACCGATCGAGCGCGGCCCACGTTCTCTCGTGGATCTCCTTCGCGCGCAGCATCGCGCTCTCTCTCGATATCCCCTCCCGCTGCATCGCGCGCCGCCCGATACGGGCGTGCAGGACCTCGTCCGCCCAATCGTAGTCCTGGAAGTGGGCCGCGAGCTCGTCGTGGGCCTCGAGGGCAGTCTCCAGCTCGTACCGCTTCCCCGTGTCTCCCGGCATGAGGCTCTGCTCGATCGCATAGAGCATCGTCTGCCGCTCGACGGCGGTGGCGTGCAGGTTCAGGCGGAGAGCGAAGCCGATGTTGAGGGGAATGCGCATCCAGTCCACGCCGCGCGCCTCGAGTGCCACCGTGCCCATCATCGCGTGGCGCGCCTCGTCCCAGAGCTGGCGGCTGTAATCGAGATAGAACTGCCAGGGCTGATCGGCGCGCTCGGTGATCACCGACGCCATCATCTCGGGCACGTCCATCTCCAGCGCGCGCTTGCACAGGAGAGCGAGCGTCCGCTCGTCGGCCGGCACATCCGGCGCGTTGTACACGACGTGCGGGGGGAAGTCGAAGTGATAGAGGCCGTCGAAGCGCGCGTCGCGCCGCGGGTGCATCGCGGGGACGAAGAGGGCGGCATCACGAGCCGGTGGGAGCGCAGCACGCGATGGCGATTCCGAATCGCCCGCGAGCCCGCCCGCCGCATCGAGGTAGGCCGACAGGTGAGCCGTCCACTCCGCCGCGCGATCCGCGGCGCCCTCCTCCCACTCGACCATTGCCGCCAGGGCGCGCTCTCCCCAATCGACGGCCGATTCCCACTCCTGCAGCGCGACGCGAAGGATGCGGCAGGTGGGGTGGTCGACGAGCGGGTTGGTGTGCGCGAGGTGGTGGCGGTGGGCGGACGCGAGCGCGGGGAGGGCGACGCGATGGACGCCGGCCACCAGCTCGACCGTGCCGCGACAGCGCGAGAGCTCGTCCAGGAAGACGTCGAGTGCGGTGTCCGGCGGCTCATCGAGAGGAGGTGCCGGGTTCCGCATCTCGACGATGCGGCACCGGAGCGCGTCGGCGTGCTCCGCGCACTGCCATTGCTGGAGCGCAAGCGCGCATTTCACCTCCCACTCCGCTGTGCCCGGAAGGTGGGCGACGAGCAGCCGCATGAGCCGTTGCTCCACCCACTGGAGGCGGAGAAGGCGGCGGACGTTCTCCTCGACGCCGAATCCGATGCGGGCCGCATCGCGATAGCTGGCCAGGCCGGCCAGCTCCGGGATGCCGAGCGGATGGGTCATTGCCTGGGGAACTTCCTCGTGTAAAGTTGGGGCGAAGCCGGCGCCGTGAGCGCCGGCGCCGAACGCGAACCGCGGCGGAGCGCGACTCCGGACCGCCGGCTCTGGATGCATGCCCCGACGACGGGGCCTCGTCAAGAAGGAGATGACCCAGCACATGCGACGGATTCTATTCACGTCCATCCTCGCGCTCGGCGCGGCCTGCACCACCTATCGCGGCACCGGTCAGGACAATGTGACCTTCATCGTACCGGCGGCACCCGATTCCGCGCTCCGCCTCGCCTCGGCGCAGCTCCAACAGCACGGCTACACCGTGAGCACCTACGGCACGAGAACGGTCGTGACCCAGCCGCGGGAGGTTCCACTCGATCCGAAATCACCGTCCGCCCGGAAGACACCGCAGTACTACGTCGTGCGCGTGGACACGGACATCGCGCCCCTCAGCAACCAGACGAAGCTGCGCGCGGCCGCCTTCTTCCTTCCCAGTGTCTCGGCCGACACGGCGACGGCGACGCGCGCGATTCCCGTCACCGACCAGAGCGCGACCGTCTTCGGCGAGCTGCACAGGCTTCAGGACTGGATGCGGCAGGCGATGCGCGGACGTTGACGGATTGCAGCGCCGGGTCAGCGAGCTGATGGCAGCTTGGGCTCGAGCGAACCGGAGCCGTATCGGCTTCCGGGATTCCAGAGCATCCACCCCATGACGCCGTTGTCGTAGCCGGCCTTCATCTGGGCGCGCACCGCCGCATCGCCGTAATGGGGCGCGCCGAGGGTGAAGGCCTGGTACCAGGGAACGATCCGAGCGGGGCCGGCCAGCCGCGCGATGCGCCGCTGCGCATCCTTGAGCCCATGGTCGATCACCTGGTACGGGTGCGCGTTGGGAGTGGCGAAGCCGTAGCTCCCGGGCGCGTAGTGCGACGGATACATCATGGGGAGCACGGCGTCCACCGCCGTCACCATCTGCTCGAGTCGCTGCCCTATTCCCATGTCCGTCGTGTCCGACGTCACCAGGCCAAAGATGTCCGCGGTGATGGGGACGGCCAGGGGTCGGAGCCGCTCGCGGAGCAGCGACAGCTGATCGTGGATCACCTGCGCGCGCGGTCGCCCCTGGGCGAGCGGAAAGATCGCTTCACGAATGAGTCTCCGCTCGTCCGGAAAGCGTACGTAATCGAGCTGTACCTCGCTGAAGCCGAGGTCGACGGCCTCACAGGCGAGATCGGCCGCGTATGCCCAAGGACCATCCTGATGGGCGTCGAGCCAGGGTCGTCCCGTCTTGTCGAGCCACGGCTGGGCCGGCGAATCCCGCCGCTTGATGGACCACTCCACTCTCTTGCTGGCGAGGAGGGGGTCTTTCACGACGACGATGCGCGCGATGGGATAGATGTCGTGGGAGCGCATGCTGTCGAGCACCGCGCGAAGTCGCTCGGGGCGCATCGGCATGTTCGTGTCCGCGCCGATCTCGCGGGCGAGAGGCACGCGGGAGCGATAGAGCACGAAGCCGCGATCGTCCTTCACATCGATCACCAGCGCGTTCACCTCGGTCGTCCGCCCGAGGCCGATCAGCCCCCACATGCGCGTGCCGAGCGCCGCCCAACGATTGACGTAGAGTCCCCGAACGGGGGACGGCTTCGCGACGAGTGGGGCGGACGGACGAAGGATCGAATCGGGAAGCGGCCCCGCTGCCGGGTCGGGGGCGCCGGAACAGTGGTAAGGAGTCGGCACGACGCCGGCCTTCGCCTGCTGGGCACTCACCGACCAGGGCAGCAGGAGCATCGCCCAGCCGAAACAGCGCTTCACACGACCTTCTGCATCTCCTTTCCACAGCAGCAGCGCGGAAGATTATCGCCGCTCGCGCCCGCTTCGGCGCCCTTGGTCACCTGGATCTCGCATGCGCAGCCCGGGTCGGGGCAGCGGTACAGCTCACCACGTCGCAAAGCCATCGTCTTCTCGAATGAGGAATTGTTCGACGAGCATCGCCGATCTATTGGATCGGCCCCGAAAGGTAATCGGAGGAGGCGCGCGGCCCGACCCGCGTTGACCGACCGCTCGGGTCACAGCGCCCGGAGCTCGGCCGCGGCGTCGAGGACATGGCCGATCTCCTTCGAGACGGCCCGAGCCTCTCGGGTAGCGCTGGAGACGTCGTTGATCGCGGCCTGCACGCCACTCGATCGGAGCTTCAGAAGGTCGAGCTTGAGGTTCTGCAACGCGATGCCGGCGCTCTCCAGCTGGCCGGCGACCTTCACCCGTCGGTCGGCCAGCTCGCGGAGCGTGCCGCGCTGCCGCTGAAGCAGCCCGAGTCGCCGTTCCCGATCCGCAGCCGCGTCGGGCTCGCGCTCGATGGCGGCGATGCGCGCCTCGATCTGCGCGACCATCTCCGGCGAGACGTCGCTGTCCAGGTGGTGCAGCATCACGGCGAGCGCCGCACTCCGCTCGACGAGCGCGTTCACCGTCGGCACGATCTCGGGGAGAAGCTCGCGATCCGGCTTCTCGAGGCTGGCGACGATACCGAGGATGGTCGCGCGATCGGCGGCGGCTTTGCGAACGGCGTCGCCGTGGGGGCCGGCGAGCACGGTTGCACTCGCGAGGCCGGCCACCTCGCTGTTCGCCGCGGGGGGCGGGGAAGCCGCAGAAAGCGCCGCCGGAGTGCGCGACCAGAGCTGCTTCCATGTCACACCTTCTTCCCACAGCCCACTCCACCCTTTCACCAGCCCGGTGCCCATCCCGAGTGCGGGAAAGAGGAACCAGGGAAAATGGGGAGCAGTGAGCATGTTGATGCCGAAGAGCATGCCGATCGTCGCCCCATTGGCGATCAGGCGCTGCCGGAACGCGGAGATGCGTTGATCGAGAGTGCGCTGCACCGGCGCTGAGCCGTCAGCCGGAAAGCGCCAGCCGTACACCCGGCGCAGCTCGCGGCGCTCGCGGCGCGAGAAGGGCCCGATGGGGATCGCCGGAAGGGGAGGGAGGGCAGGCAGCACCGAATATGGCGGCGCGTTCCCGCGAGGTTGCACTTCACCCCGCGGCGCGGCGGCTGATGCTGCCGACGCCACCGCGCGCTTGTGCTCCCAGGGCGCGGAGCGGTGCGGAGCCGGCGCGGCGGTCGAGCTCAACGCATCCCGAAAATCCGCGGCGCTCTGCCAGCGGTCCGAGGGGCGCTTCGCCAGCGCGCGCGCCAGCGCCGCGTCCAGGGGGGCCGGGATGTCGGGCCGCAGCTCGTGCAGCGCGCGCGGCATCTCGCTGATCTGCTTCACCATCATCGCAGGAGTGTTCGCGGCCTCGAAGGGAAGCCGGCCGGCCAGCATCAGATAGCCGACCACACCGAGCGAGTAGATGTCGCTGCGTCCGTCGATCTCGCTCTCCCCCATGGCCTGCTCGGGGGACATGTAGGCCGGCGTGCCGACCGCCACGCCGGTGACGGTCAGGCGCGAGTCCGCCTCGGCGGCGCGGGCGATGCCGAAGTCCGTCACCACAGGACGGCCGCTGCGCGCATCGAGCATGATGTTGTCGGGCTTGATGTCGCGGTGGGTGACGCCGTGTGCATGGGCATAGGCGAGGGCATCGGCGACATCGTGGAGGATGCGGCTGACGTCCGCGAGCGGCGGACAGGGCTCGCGCTTGAGCCGCTCCGCCAGAGTCTCTCCCTCGATCAGCGCCATGACGAAGAACGAGACTCCGCCCCGCTCGTCAACCGAGTAGATCGGCACGATGTTCGGGTGACCGAGCTGCGCCGACATCTCGGCTTCGCGCAGGAAACGCTGCCGTACGTCGTCGCGGAACGCCAGATCGGGGGGCAGCACCTTGATCGCCACACGCCGCTTGAGGCGCCGGTCGAGCGCACGGTACACGACCGCCATCCCGCCCCGCCCGATTTCCTGCTCGATGTCGTAGTGGTCGCCGAGTGCGGCCATGACGCGATCCTGCAGGATGTCGCTCACGGCGACCGCTGCTCCCCGCGCGCCGCTCCGCCTCGACGCGACTCGTTCGCGACGATGAGCGCGGCGTCCACCTCGTCGGCGAGATTGCGCGCGCGCTCGGTGAGGACGGTGATCTGGCCGCTGTTGGCGCTCACTCCGCCGGCGCGCAGCCGCATCACATCATATCGCATGTTCTGCAGAGCGAGCACGCAGCTCTCGAGCTTGGAGGCGGCCTGCTCCTTCCTGCGGTCGCCCTCCGCCAGGGCACGCCGCTGACGCTTGAGGAGGGCGAGCCGGCGCACTCGCTCCTCGCTCGCCTCGCGCTGGAGGGGGTTGGCCTGGGACTCCAGCTCGGTGATCTGTGCCTCGAGCTGCTCGCCAGCGGCCGGCGGTGCGGAGCGCTCGAGGTCGTCGAGGGTGGCGGCAAGCGACCGGATGCGCTGCAACAGCCCGTCCGCCGCTGGGATCACGTCGCGCACCAGGTCGCGGTCGCTCTTGGGCAGCGAATCCATGAGCTGGTTGATGTCGTTCCGGAAGTGCTGCGCCTGGAGCACCGTTGGCGCGTGGCGACCGCGCGGGGTCGGATCGAGCGCCCCGACCGCGGCCGACGGCGCCATCGCGCTCGCCGCCGCGATCATCCGCTGGCGGCGCGAATCGCGCTGGCGCCCCAGGTCGTTGCGCGTCTTACCGAAGGCTCCGCGGACATCCTCGACCGTCTCTGAAGCGACGTCGAGCAGACGTCGGTCGCGCGGCTGCCGGAACACATCCCGCCAGTCGTAGTTCGAGGACCAGAGCTTGGCGTAGCGCGCCGCCATCGCCATCGACCAGAAGAGAGTGATGATCGCGAAGTCCCGATCGAGGAACGTCATGCTCGACGCGAGGACGACCGCGTTCACCCAGGCGTAGGTCGCAAATTGCCCGCGAAACTTCTGCACCTGCGGCGCGGACCATCGCGCGATGTCGTCCGGGGTGATGGTACCCGGCTCCAGCGCGGCATCGGGGTCGGGGTAGGGCGACCGCAACGGATCGGCGGCCGCTCGCATCCCGCTCCCCTGGCCGACGGCTGCCGGCTGCCACGCCGCGCCCGGGGCCAGGCTCGCCCGCGGCGGGCGCTCGGCCATCCAACGGGTGCCGGCCGGATCGCCCTGCAGCGCCAACGAGAGCCGGGCCGCATCCGGAAAGCGTCGCGACGGATCCTTCTCGAGCAGCGTCATCACCGCGCTCGCGATGTCGCTGGGAATGGACGCACGCTTGCTCTCCAGCGGCGGGGGTGCGTCGCTCAGATGCTTGATCAGCATGGCCGGCGTACTGCTGGCATTGAACGGAAGCTCCCCGGCCAGCATCTGATATCCCACCACGCCGAGCGAGTAGAGATCGCTTCGTCCGTCGATCTCGCGATCGCCCGCCGCCTGCTCGGGCGACATGTACGCCGGCGTGCCAATCGCGACGCCGGTCGCGGTGAGCCGCGAGTCCCCGCTCTCCTGCACCGCGCGCGCGATTCCGAAGTCGGTCACCATCGCCCGGCCCGTGTCCTTGTCGAGCAGGATGTTGTCCGGCTTGATGTCGCGGTGCACGACACCGCGGGCGTGGGCGTAGGCCAGGGCATCCGCGACCTCGCGCAGGATGCGTCGCGTGTCCTCGATACCCATCTGGTGCTCGTCGTGGAGCCGCTTCGCGAGAGTGGGTCCATCCACCAGCGCCATCACGAAGTACACCAACCCCTCACGCTCATCCACGGAGTAGATCGGCACGATGTTCGGGTGGCTCAGACCCGCCGCCGTCTCCGCCTCGCGCAGGAAGCGCGAGCGGATGTCGCCCCGAAAAGCCAGCTCGGGAGGAAGCAGCTTGACCGCCACCGGACGCTTGAGGCGGAGGTCCCTGGCCCGATACACGATGCCCATCCCGCCGCGCCCCATCTCGCGCTCGATCTCGTAATGCACCGCGAGCGCGC
>JALZAQ010000064.1 GCA_030948255.1 Gemmatimonadota bacterium | reverse complement strand
CATCATTGGCGCGATCTTCCTCGCCAGCCTGATCGATCTGCGTTCCAGAGCTCCGGCGGCGGGCGAGCCGAGCCTCGGTCTGGCTGACGCGAATCGATTTAACTGATTGTGCCACCGCGACTTGCGTTGGAACATCCAAAACAGGTTGAATCCATTTGCCGCTCTCCCTCGTCCTTGCCGTGCGGCCTGCGCTGGTATGGAGTGTGCCTAGAATGGGGTGCGCGGTGTAATAATTAGGTGCAGAGCGTAGCTTCAGTCTGACTAACGAATTGCCTCGCACGAGGCGGAGATCAGAATGCTGTCCCGCTTGTTTCCAGAGTCCATCTTTCCTCGACAGCTCACGGCTGCCGCTGAGAAGCGTCTGCGCCTGGCACAGGCGCGAGCCGAGGAAGCGATCATCCGCGCGCACGTGGACAGCGCGCTCATGTTCGTGGACAGTCTGGCCGAAGACCTGTCGTTCGATCGCGCGATCGACACGTACGTGCGCGTGATGGGCATTCCGGAGCCCCTCGCGAGCACCGTCGTGACGCGCACGCTGGTGGTTCTGGGAGAGGACCTGGTTCCCTTCCGTCGCCGTGCACAGGAGAGGGAGAACCGGCCCGAGGAGAGCGGGCGTCCGGCACTGCGGCTGGATGATGCCGCGACCCGGTCACGCGCCATCAAGCGCGCGTAAGCGTCGCCGGCTGTCGAGATGTGCCGAGGGCCCGCCATCGATGGCGGGCCCTCTCGTCATTCACGGTGGCACATCAGCTCTCGATTGATTCGTACTCATCCCTCAACTTCGCGACCACGCCGGGATCGGCGAGAGTCGTCGTGTCGCCCAGCGCCCGCCCCTCGGCGATGTCGCGAAGAAGGCGGCGCATGATCTTGCCGGAACGCGTCTTGGGAAGATCGGAGCTGAACAGGATGTCATCCGGCCTGGCGAGCGCGCCGATTTTCTCGGCGACATGCTCACGCAGCTCGTCCCGGAGAGCCGGAGA
Source organism: Gemmatimonadota bacterium (assembly GCA_030948255.1). Classification (GTDB taxonomy): domain Bacteria; phylum Gemmatimonadota; class Gemmatimonadetes; order Gemmatimonadales; family Gemmatimonadaceae; genus JALZAQ01. The sequence continues at coordinate 18,405 of JALZAQ010000064.1, read as the reverse complement.
GGATTGGCGTCCTTCGCGCAGCGTCACGAAGGCAGCAATCGCCTGTCCCTTGAGATCGTGCGCTTTCCCCACGACCGCGGCTTCCGCAACCGCCGGGTGGGACACGAGAGCGGATTCTACCTCCATCGTCCCGATGCGGTGACCGGCGACGTTGAGCACGTCGTCCACTCGCCCGAGAATCCAGTAGTATCCGTCTGCGTCGCGCTTGGCGCCATCGCCCGGGAAGTAGAGATCGGGACGCCCCGGCCACTTCGAGAAATACGTCTGCACGTAGCGCTCGGGGTCGCCCCAGATGGTGCGCAGCATGGATGGCCAGGGCTTGGTGATGGCGAGATAGCCGCCGCCCACGGCGATCGAGTTGCCGGCCTGATCCAGCAGATCGGCCGAAATACCGGGGAACGTCACGGTTGCGCTGCCGGGCTTGGTCGTCGTGACGCCGGGCAGCGGCGTGATCATGATCGCCCCGGTCTCGGTCTGCCACCAGGTATCGACGATCGGACAGCGGCCTCCTCCGATGTGGGCCTGGTACCACATCCAGGCCTCCGGGTTGATGGGCTCCCCCACCGAGCCCAGCAGGCGAAGCTTCGATAGATCGTGCTTCGCGGGATGGTGATCGCCCCACTTCATGAAGGCGCGAATCGCCGTCGGAGCCGTGTAGAAGATCGTCGCGCCCGTCCGCTCGCAGATCTGCCAGAAGCGATCCTTGTCGGGCCAGTCGGGAGCGCCCTCGTACATCACGCAGGTCGCGCCGACGGCCAGCGGGCCGTAGACGAGATAGGAGTGGCCCGTCACCCACCCCACGTCGGCGGTACACCAGTAGACATCCTCCTCCTTCAGGTCGAACACGAGCTTGGTGGTGGCGGCGCAGGCGGTCAGGTAGCCACCCGTGGTGTGAACGATTCCCTTCGGCTTTCCCGTTGTTCCCGATGTGTAGAGGATGTAGAGCACGTCCTCGGAATCCATCGCCTCGGGCTCGCGCCAGCTGCCCGCCTCCTCCATCAGCCGATGCCACCAGTGATCTCGCCCCTCCGTGATTCCGGCAAAAGCCTCGACTGACGCGCCGGTCCGCCGCTGGACGACGATCACGTCGGTAATCGAGGGCGTCTCCTCGAGAGCCTTGTCGGCATTCCGCTTGAGGGGCACCACCTGACCGCGGCGATAGCTCCCGTCCGCGGTGATGAGGATCTTCGCCTGCTGGTCGTTGATCCGGTCGCGAAGCGACTCCGCCGAGAAGCCTCCGAAGACCACCGAATGGATCGCCCCGATGCGCGCGCAGGCGAGCATCGCGATCACGACTTCGGGAATCATCGGCAGGTAGATGGCCACCCGGTCGCCGCGCTTCACGCCGAAGCGCTCGGAGAGCACGTTCGCGAAGCGGTTCACCTCGCGATAGAGATCCCAGTAGGTGAGTGTGCGGCGATCACCCGGCTCTCCCTCCCAGATGAGGGCGGCCTTGTTGCGCCTCGGACCACGGACATGGCGGTCGAGGCAGTTCACGCTCGCGTTCAGGGTGCCGCCGATGAACCACTTGGCCCACGGAGCATTCCACTCGAGGACGCGCTTCCAGGGAGAGGACCACTCGAGCTCCGATGCCATCGCGCTCCAGAATCCTTCCGGATCTTGGGCCGCACGCTGATAGATCGCCGGATCCGAGATGTGCGCCGCGTGACGAAAGTCCTCGGACGGCTCGAAGCGCCGGTGCTCCTGCAGCAGAACGTCGATGTTGGTCATGGGCATAGGCTACCGAAGATGCGTGTATGCGTCCAGACTTCACCAGAATGAGCTACGCCGACCTTCCGCCGCCGCAGCACCCAGAAGTTCATCCCGAGCCGAACTACGATCCGGTGCATCGCTTCGCGGCCTGGCTCGAGCGAATGGGAAAGGCCGAGGCGACCGTCGCCGCTTACCACGCCGATGTCGCGGACCTCACGCGGGCCTACGCACCCCGTCCCGTTGAGCAGCTTCTCGCGAGCGACCTCTCGCACTACCTGTCCGCGCGCGCGGGGTTCGAGGGGTGGGCGCCACCGACCGTCCGCCGGCACCTCCAAGCCATCAGAGCGTTCTATCGCTATCTCGTTTCCGACGAGGAGCTCCGGGCGCCCGGGCCGGCCGAGGCGCTCGTGGAGCCGGTGTCCGACCCCCGACCTCCTTCCGTGATCTCCCTGCCCGACGTGCGCCAGCTGTTCGCGTATCTCGAGCGGCGGGCACGGGAGCCCCAGGGGAGCGCCGAGCGGATGGACCTCGCTCTCTATGGGCTCTGCTACCATTCGGCGCTGCTTGTCTCGGAGGCGATCGGCCTGATGCGGGACGCGGTGCGCGGAGGCCCGACGGCGATGCAGATCGATGTCGTGGGTCGTCGCCGCGAGGAAACCCGGGTGACGGTGGAGGGCGAGGGGGCGCGCTGGCTCGCGAGCTGGATGTCGGAGCGACCGGAGCCAAAGCGTCCGGAGCACCGCGCGTTCGTTTTCATCCATCCGCGCACTCGCGTGCACACATCACGACAGCGTGCCTGGGATCGCCTGAAGAGGGTGGCGGCCGCTGCCGGACTCGATGCGGAGGTTGCGGCGCAGATCTCGCCGCATGCCCTGCGCCACTCGTACGCGGCGCATCTCGCCGCGCGCGCTCTCGGGGTAGCCGATCTGCGGGCCGCGCTGCGCCAGCACAGTCCGCGCCACGCCGCCAAGTACCTCGTGTCGGCGCGGCCGTGACGGGGGAGCCCGCGGACCAGCCGCTCATCGAGGCCCGCGGGCTCGCTCGGAGCTTCTCCGGCCGCGAGGTGGTGCGCGACGTCAGTCTGACCATCCGGAGTGGCGAATGCCTCGCCCTGTTCGGGCCCAACGGGGCAGGGAAGACGACCCTCCTTCGTGTGCTGGCGGGGCTGCTCAAGCCGAGTGCGGGATCGGCGCGGGTCGCCGGTGTCGGCGTTCCCGGAGCCGGTGCCCGCGCGGCCGTGGGACTCCTCGCTCACCAGAGCATGCTGTACGAGGCGCTGACCGCGCGAGAGAACATCGAATTCGCTGCCCGGCTCTACGCTGTCCGCGATCCGCGAGGCGCCGCCCAATCGGCGCTCGAGCGCATGGGCCTGCTCGATCGCGCTCAGATGCCGGTGCGCCTGCTGAGCCGCGGAATGCGGCAGCGTGTCTCGATCGCGCGCGCCATCGTCCATCGTCCGCGCGCGGTGCTCCTCGATGAGCCGTTCACCAGTCTCGACGACGCTGGTGCCGCGGCTCTGACATCGATCCTCGCGGCGCTGCAGCAGGACGGTGCGGCTCTGGTCCTCGTGACCCACGACATTGCGGAAGGACTCTCCCTCGCCACACACGCCGCAATCATGCGGGAGGGGCGACTGCTCGCCGTAGAGCCCCGCGAAGCGCTCGACCCACACCGATACGCACTCGATTATCGGGAGCAGGCGGCGCGTCGTGCCTGACCTGCTGGCGGCCTCGCTGGCGATCGCGCGCAAGGACCTCGCGATCGAGTGGCGCACTCGTACCGCCTTCTTTTCGGCCGCGCTTCTCGCCCTCCTCGGCATCGTGATCTTCTATTTCGCCTGGGACCACACGGCGGTCGCGTCGCTCGATCTCGCGCCCGGCGTGCTCTGGGTGATCTTCACCTTCTCCGGCATCCTCGGGCTGCAACGCTCCTTCGGCGTCGAGCAGGCCGAGCGCGCCATCGACGGCCTGCTCGCGGCCCCGGTGCCTCGCGAGGCGATCTACCTCGGAAAGGCGCTGGCGAATCTGATCTTCGTCCTCGCCGTACAGGCGATCGCGATCCCCGCGGTCGCCCTCTTCTACGACGTTCCGCTCGGCGACGCCGTGCTTCCGCTGGCCGGCATTGCGCTGCTTGCCGCGATCGGCCTGGTGGCGGTCGGCACTCTCTTCGGCGCGATGGCGGCGAACACCCGCCTCGCCGAGCTGCTTCTGCCGGTGCTCTCCCTCCCTTTTTTCCTGCCGATCGTCATGGCAGCCGCGCAATCCACGGCACTCCTCCTCTCAGGAAGACCCGCTCACGAGGCCGCCGGCTCGTTGAAGTTGCTCGGGGCGTTCGATATCGTTTTCGTCGCCGGCTGCGCGCTTGCCTTCCCGTTCGCTCTCGAGGAATGACCATCACCGATCGCCCGGAATCCTTACCTCCTCCCGCTCCGGCGGCCCGCGACCCGCTGTTGCTCATCGCCGCGACCGCGGTCGGGGCCGTCTTCGTGCGCGCGGTTCGCTTCACGCCGATCGAGATGCGGCAGGGACCGGCGCAGAAGATCTTCTACGTTCACGCCCCCGCGGCCTGGGTGGCCTTCCTGGCATTCTCCGTGGTGGCGCTGGCGGGCGTGCTCTACCTCTGGCTTCGCGATCCCCGATTGGACCGCATCGCCGAGAGCTCGGCCGAAGTCGGGCTGGTGTTCAACACCGTCGTGCTGGTCACCGGCCCGCTCTGGGGAAAACCGGTGTGGGGAACCTGGTGGACGTGGGACGCCCGATTGACGCTGACGCTCTTTCTCTGGCTCATCTATGTCGGTTATGTGGTGCTGCGCGGTGCGATCGACGATCGCGAGATGCGGGCGCGCTATGCGTCCGTGCTCGGGGCGCTCGGTGCGCTGCTCATTCCGTTCATCCACCTGAGCGTCTATCTCTTTCGCACGCTCCATCCGCAACCGATCGTGCTCAAGCCGAGCGCTCCCTCGCTGCCCGGCGAGATGCTGACCACCCTGCTTCTGTCCTTTCTCGCCTTCACCTTGCTCTACATCGCTCTGGTGCGCTCGCGCTACCGCCTGGCCACACTGCACCTCGCGCTCGAGCAGGAGGGTCACGGCTGATGCCGTCCAACGCCGGATACTACCACGCGGCGTATCTGGCCGCGGCCGCGATCTATGTTGCCTACGCCGGCAGTCTCCTCTGGCGCACTCGCCGAGCGGAAAACCAGCTGAGGGCGCGGGGACGGACCGGGTGAGCCGTGTGAGGCGCGGGGCAGCCGCGCTCTCGATCGCGGTGGGAGCGATCGCCTGCCACACGCCGGCCGGAGCTCTCGAGCCCGGGCTCGCGGGCTGCAGCTCCGGTTTGCGCGCCCGTTTCGATTCGGCGGCGGCCCTTCCCGACTCGGCGCACGTGCGCGCCGCCGCACTCCCGGCCACCACGAACCCTGAGCCGCGCTATCCGCCGTCGCTCGCGCGCGCGCCGATCGCAGGCGAGGTGCGCCTTCGATTCGTGGTGACGGCCGGCGGCCGCATCGATCCGTGCAGCGTGACAGTGCTGCAGTCCACGCGCGAGGAGTTCACGGCCGCCGTCTACAGAGTGCTGCCACGTTTCGAGTTCACGCCGGCGCAATCCGATGGCCGGAGGGTGTCCATGTGGATGCAGATGAGCTTCCCCTTCCCGGCGCCGCTCCTTGGCTCACCCGTGGTCGGGACACCACCGCGCCGCGAAGCCGCCCAGGGGACTCCGTCCGAGATGTGGTTAGCACCAAGGCGCTGGATGCGCCCGCGCCGAGAGGCGCGAGGAGCATGCGACACCAATGGCCGTCGCTCTTCCCCCTAATCCTGCCCCTCGCCTGGCGCTCGGCACCCAGCCCTCCTCACGGAGCGATCCGCGTCGCCCTTCGCCGCGAACATCCGCGGCCGCCTTTCGCCGTTGAATTTGTCCCCCGCGGACACCCGCGGAACGAGCGTCATCAAACCCGACGAGCAGCGAAACGGACCGGCGTTCAGGGCCCGCGGAATGCACTCATCATCTCAGACGCGGTCCACTAGGAGGCGCTTCGGGCCCGCACTATCATTCCCACGTGATCAACTCATGGCGCGATCTGCCGCCGGGAAAACATCCGCCGGATCAGGTGACGGCGCTGATCGAGATCCCCCGAGGCAGCCGGAACAAGTACGAGCTCGACAAGGAATCGGGGCTGATGCGGCTCGACCGCGTGCTCTACTCGGCGGTGCACTACCCCGGTGACTACGGCTTCATCCCCCGCACGCTGGCCGAGGACAACGATCCGTGCGACATCCTCGTGCTTGTGAACGAGCCGACATTTCCCGGCTGCCAGATCGATGCCCGCCCCATCGGCGTGCTGAGGATGCTCGACCGCGGTGATCCCGACGACAAGATCCTCGCCGTCCCCAGCAACGACCCCTTCTATCACGAGTACTTCGACATCGCCGACATCCCCCAGCACTACCTGAAGGAGGTCGAGCACTTCTTCGCGATCTACAAGGATCTCGAGGGCCGCCGCGTCCAGACTGTGGGGTGGGAGAAGAGCGAGGTGGCGATGTCGCTCATCCTGGAATCGATCGAGCGGTACGACTCGACGTATCTGCGGCGGCAGGGGCCGTGAGGGCCGCGTGGCCGGTGCCCGTCCGCCGGAACCGCCCTACCTCACCGCCGCGACCGCACCGTGATCCACCGGCTCGATCGCCCGCCGGATGAAGAGGTGCTCGTAGAGCAGCGCCGCCGCGATCGAGCCGATGATCGGACCGATCCAGAAGATCAGCTGTCCCTCGTAGATTCCGGTCGCGACCGCCGGGCCGAATGAGCGGGCGGGGTTCATCGATCCGCCGGTGAGGGGACCGATCGCGAGGATGTCGGCCGTGATCGTGAGCCCGATGGCGAAGCCGCCGACGTTCGGATGGTCCGGATCCACGGCCGTTCCGAAGACGACGAAGACCAGGAAGAAGGTCGCGATCGCCTCCAGCGCGTAGGCCTGGCCCGAGTTGATGTTCAGGTCGATGAACTGCCCCCCGCCGCGCGCGGCCTCGAACAGGGCTGGCGGGAAGGTCGCCTTGAGGGTGTAGGCTGCGGCCATCGCCCCGAGGAGTTGCGCGGCGATGTAGATGCCCGCCATCATGGGCGCGATGCGCTGCGCCACGAGGACTCCGATCGTCACCGCCGGATTGAGGTGGCCCGACACCCGCATGGTGGCGGTCACCATGAGCGCGAGGATCAGTCCATGCGCGAGCGCGACCCCGATCAGTCCGATGGAGGAGTCCGGCCGCTTGGTGCCCATGATCGCAGCGCCGCCGATGAACACCAGGGCAAAGGTGCCGATGAATTCCGCGGCAAAATGCCGCATCGTGTCTCGCATGACATCCTCGAGGTAGGGTGGACCGGCGGCCAAGCTACGGGAGCCAGCGAGAGCTGGCAAGGGAGAAACCACCCGTGAAGGCGGTCGCGACGGAGCAGCTGTTGATCCTCTCCGACGCGCTCACGATGCGCCGGATCGCCGCGCGGCCTCGCGTGGCCGCCCTCCGGCAGGCGATCGCCGGCGCAGGCCGCGTCTCCTTTCTGGTGCAGAACGATCCGGATCCGGATGCGATAGCGTCGGCTCTCGCTCTCCGCGCGATCCTCGGGGTCCCCGCGTCACGTGCTCCCATCCTGACGTGCGGCCGCGTCACCCGTCCCGAGAACCGCCGCCTGCTCGAGGAGCTTCGCGAGCGCGTGAAGCACGTCACCGGGAGCGCGCTCGCGCGAGCGGAGTCGCTCGTTCTCGTGGATGTCCAGCCATCCTACTTTCAGGGGCGGCTGGGCGAGGTCGCGGCCGTGCTGGATCACCATCCGCCGTCCGGCGCGGTCCGGGCGCGCTACGCCGACGTCCGCACCAGCTTCGGCGCCAGCGCCACGATGGCCGCCGAATACCTGCTCGCGGACGGCGAGCGGCTGCTGACGACGGCGCTCGCCACCGCGCTTCTCTATGGAATCATCACCGATACGCGCTCGCTCACGCGGGCGGCCAGCGAAGCCGATCTGCAGATGTTCGCCTTTCTCTTTCCGCGCGCCGATCACGAGGCGCTCCGGCGCATCGAGCACCCGTCGTACGCCCATGTGTCACTGCGCCGATTCGGCGACGCTCTCCGGGAGGTGAGAGTGCGGGACGGTCTCGCGTACGTCCATCTCGGCCGTCTGCCGCGGGAACAGGAGCACATCGTGGCGCAGCTGGCCGAGTTCTGCCTCGGCATCGACGGCGCTCGCATGTCGGCGGTGTCCGGTCTGTTCGGGCGAAAGCTCGTCATGAGCGCGCGCGCCCTGAGCGAGAAGGCGCAGCTCGGCGACCGACTGCGCGAGACCTTCGGTGCCTTCGGAAGCGCCGGGGGCCATCCGCTCATGGCGAAGGCCGTGGTCACGCTCGCCGCGTGGCGCGCGGCGCACCCTTCCGCCACGACCGATCAGAAGATGGAGCGCGGAATCGCCCGCGCCCTGCGCGCCGCGCTGCGCCGAGCTCGCTAATTCACACGGCGCAGCACGAGCGCCGCGTTGATGCCCCCGAAGCCGAACGAGTTCGAGAGCACGTGCTCCACTCTGGTGCCGCGCCCGGCCTGCGGGATGAAATCGAGATCGCAGGCAACGTCCGGCGTTGCCAGGTTGACCGTGGGCGGCAGCCAGTCGTGTGTGAGCGCGAGCGCGCAGATGGCCGCCTCGATCGCTCCGGAGGCGCCGAGGGCGTGGCCGTAGTACCCCTTCGTCCCGCTCACCTGGAGCCGGTAGGCATCGGCGCCGAACACCCGCTTGATGGCCACCGTCTCGGTGCTGTCGTTAAGCGGCGTCGAGCTGCCGTGCGCGTTCACGTAGTCGACCTCGGACGGCATGATTCCGGCGTCGTCGAGGGCCCGCTGCATCGAGCGTGCAGCCTGGGCGCCGTCGGGGAGAGGCGCGGTCATGTGGTAGGCGTCGTTCGAGGTGCCGTAGCCCAGCACCTCGGCATAGATCGGCGCCCCGCGCGCGAGCGCGCGGCCGCGCTCCTCGAGGATCAGAACCGCCGCACCCTCGCCCATGACGAAGCCGTCGCGACCCTGGTCGAACGGACGCGATGCGCTCCCCGGATCATCGTTGCGGGTGGACATGGCCCGGATGATCGCGAACGCGCCGAAGCACAGCGGAGCGAGCGGCGCCTCGGCGCCGCCGCAGATCATCACGTCGGCGTAGCCGTCGCGGACCTGACGGAAAGCGTCGCCCACCGCCATGGTGCCCGACGCACAGCTCATCGCGTTGGTGCTGTTCGGTCCCTGGACGCCGAATTCGATCGCGATGTTGCAGCTGGAGGCGCCGCCGAAGACCATCAGGGCGAGACCCGGGTCCACATCGCGAACATCCCCACTCCGGTAGAACACTCCGCATTGCTCCTCGGCGTAGCCGATGCCCCCGAGCGCGGTCCCCATCATGGCGCCGATGCGCTCCCGGTCCTCTCGCGCGAGATCGATCCGGGCATCCTCGAGGGCGAGCCTGGTGGCGGAGACGGAGAACTGGCCGAAGCGGTCCAGCCGCTTCGCGCGCTTCCGCTCGAGGAAATTCAGCGGATCGTAGTCCGGAACCTCGGCCGCGTTGTGGCTCCGAAAGGGTGTGGGGTCGAAGCGCGTGAGCGAGCGCACGGCCGATCTCTGCGCCTGAAGGCCCGCCCAGAGTCCGTCCCGGGTCGTTCCGATCGGCGTGATTGCTCCTATTCCGGTGATGACCACGCGCCGTCGCTCGCTCACTCGATCTCTCCATTCCGCTGTGTGGGTGCATACCCCTTCGCCCGCTCCGCCGTCACCGCGAGACCGGCGAGCGTAAGCGCCGCGATCCCGTGGATGAACACCGGTCCGATCACAATGGTTGCAGCCGGCGCACCGATTACCGGCCACCGCGGACCATCCCAGACATGAACCACCCGAACGGCGGTGCCGCCGGCCGCGGGCTCGAAGCTCCACTCCACTTCCATCCCTCGCGTGATACCCCGGACATGCCGGAATCGTACCGCCGGGCGCGCTTCATCCACCGACATCTCCGACAGCCACCAGGTCGGCCACCTGAGGGGTCCGAATGGCCGCCAGGCCGCCATCTCCACCACGCCACCGCCGTCGTCCGTTCGCTCGTGGAATCTGACCCAGCGGTAGTGCGGCAGATGGGCCGGCCAGCGCTCGACATCGCGCGCCAGGCCGAAGATGGCGGCGAGGGGAGACCGGACGAGCTGCTCGTCCACGGTCACCATCCGCCGTCCGACCGGCATCGGCCCGAGAGACGGAGACATCAGCCGGTTGGCGTCCACGACGCGCTGACCCGGAAGAGGGGGCGCTGGCGCAGAGCGGGCGCACTTCCTGTCACACTCCGTGTCAGCTGCTCGAGCTCTCTCCGCGTGAAGCCGCGCATCACGCTTACCGCCCCGTCGTGGCGGCTGACGGGATGAAATCCGAGGGGAAAGGACGCGAGCCAGATTCCCGCCGCGCCGAACCAGCTGCGGCGGAGATCGCTCACGATCACGCGATGGCGGGCCACCCGGTCCATCTCGCGCATCACGGCCGCGGCGTCGTCCCACTCGAAGTGGTGGAGCAGCTGGGAGCAGAGGACGACGTCGATGCTGCGGCTGCGGAAGGGAAGGCGCCGCGCATCGCCGAGGACCATGGACAGATTCGGCGAGTGGCTGACGGCGGCGAGCGCCGCACTGCACTCGACGCCGATGGTGGTGAGGGGCCGGCCGTGACCCGCTGCCCATTCGCGCGCCCGCGCCGGAATGTCTCCGAGCCCGCTTCCGACGTCGAGCAGCGTCAGTCGGCCGGGGGGCAGAAGCGGCAGGGCTGCCTCGAGCTCCCCCATCGCGGCGCTCGCTCCGCCGAAGAGGCGATTCGCCTTCGCGACGTCGCGGAGCGAGCGCTCGGCCAGCGTCGCGTCGACGGCCGGATCATCGAGGTACTCGGTTCCCCGGCGGCGAGCGGGAGTGAGAAGGTCCAGCAGTCAGCGCTCCAGCTGGGCGTAGCCACCGCGGTAGTAGAGGAGAGGCCGACCCGCGCTCGAGGACGCGGTCACGACCTCTCCGGTGAAGATCGTGTGGTCCCCACCCGGGAAGCTCTCGCGCCGCTCGCACTCGATCGTGCCGAGCACATCCGCGAGCAGCGCAACGCCCGTCGTCCCCCGCGCGAAGCCGATTCCGTCGAAGCGATCGGGCATCACCTCGGCGAACCGCCGGGCGAGGGGCTCCTGAGCGCTCGAGAGGATGTTGATGGCGAAGGTCGACGCCTCCTGCAACACGGCATGCATCTCGGCGCTGTGCTCGACGCAGAGCAGTACCAGCGCCGGATCGAGGCTGAGCGAGCAGAAGGAGCTCACCGTCATGCCGTGATCCGTGCCGCGCGCGTCGCGCGCGGTGACCACGGTGACGCCGCTGGCAAAGCGGCCCAGCACGCTCCGGAAGGCAGCGGGATCGAAGGGCATTCCTTGACGCTAGCGGTGGCGCGGGGCGGGCGCGATGCGCGCGCGCGCGGGCGGCGGCGCCGCCGGCACGACCAGCGAGAGAAGGAATCGCGCGCTCAGCACTTCCCCTGCTGGCACGAAGTCGCCGGCGATCCCCACCAACAGATCCGCCATGTCCTTCCGGCGCTCGAGAGTCGCGGCTGCGCGGTTCATGAGTGCGGGCCAACCCACGGCCAGACCGATCATCCGCTCCACCCGCCACTTTCCACCGAACTCTCGCCGGCGACGACGATCGTAGTCGGCAAGTGCCCGGTCGGCGGCGCGCGGGGAGCGGGCGCGCACCGCCTCGGCGACCGCCGGAGCGAGGAGCTCTCCGCCGCGCAGCGCCGCGTAGATCCCCTCTCCCGTGAACGGGTCGAAGAAGTCGGCGGCGTCGCCGACGAGCGCCGCACCCGCTGCCCAGGCGCGTCGCGCGCGCGATGCGAACGGGCCGGTCGCGAGCACTGCCCCATCGCGCTCGGCGTCGAGGAATCGAGCTGCCAGTTGGGGGCGTCGCCGCACCCACTCGTCCAGATAGCGGCCGGGGTCGCCGGCGGCGCGTCGGGCGTGTAGTCGGGGAACCACGAGAGCGACATTCGTGACGCCCAGCCCGACGTCGGCCAGCCCCACGTACCCATCGCGATGCACGTGCATCTCGCCGTGGGAGCCCACGCCGGCGATGCCGCGATAGTGCGCGACCAGTGCGTAGCGCGTCACCAGCCGTGAATGGCGGGAGAGTCCGAGGCGGCGCGCAACCAGCGACCGCAGCCCGTCGGCACCGATCACCACCGTGGCGCGGCGCTCGAGCGCCACTCCGTTCTCGCTCGTGCTCACCCCGACCACCCGACCGCCTTCGTCGCGCATCAGACCGGTGGCGCGGGCCCCTTCCATCACCCGAGCGCCCCCGGCCCGCGCCCGGTCGAGGAGGATGGCGTCGAGAACGGTGCGGCGGAGGGCCAGGCCGCGATCGCGAAATCCGTGAAAGCCGTGCGCGGCGCTGAAGTCCCCGTGAATCAGAGCGCCGCCAGGCGCGCGGATCATCATGCCGGCAAGCTGCGCCGCGCCCGCCGCCTCACACGGAGCCAGCGCGCCCATGTCCGCCAGGATGCGGGAGGCCTCCGGGCTCAGGTATTCACCGCACGGCTTGTCGCGTGGAAAGCGGGCGCGGTCGATCACGGCCACGTCCACGCCTTCGCGGGCGAGGGCCCAGGCGACCGATGTACCGGCGGGGCCCCCGCCGACGACGAGTACGTCGGAGCGTTCGTGCTTCACGGTCGGGAGCATGGTGCATCCATCGTGCTCGCGCAACGAGCCGGGGTCTCGGATCGTTCCCCCACAGGCGCGTCGCCGCTCTACTGGACGATGACGGTCCCGACGTGCGTGTTGATGCGATAGCTGTACGTCCCGGGCACGTCGAACTCCTGGCCCTCCCGGCCTCTGCTGGCGAGGTTGGGGATGAGCGCTGTCGTCCATGCGGGGCCGGAGCTCCCGATCACCTGGTCGGCATCGGAATCGGTGTTGACGAAGACGACGGCTGCCCCGGCGGGGATGGTGACCGTCGCCGGCGCGGTGAAGGCCGTGGACTGGCTCGGGATGATCTGGACCACCGCATAGCTGCCGGCGACCTGCACCGGAAAGGAGAAGCTCGAGCCGCCGAGTGTGGCAATGATGGTGCTCGTACCGGGCGAGATGCCGAGAATTCCGACCGTGTCGCCACGCGCCGAGGAGTAGACGATCGAGAAATTCGCGCCGGCCGGGGCGGTCCAGGTGATCACGCCGCCGAGCGGCGCCGGATTCCCGTTTGCATCGGCGGCCCGCGCCGACGCGCGCATCGAGAGATCGGTCAGCGCGTTGCCGCTGATCACCGCCGCGCCGGCTTTGAGTGCGACGATGGTATCCTGATTCAGGAGCAGCCGCGTTGCCTTCTGCTGCACGACCACGGTGATCGTGTCCGAAGCGGCTCCGACTCGCGCGATCAGCTTCACGTTGCCGTCCCGCAGCGCGAACAGCGTTCCGTCGTCACTGGCGGTCGCGATCGTCGCATCGCTCGTGGACCAGTGCGACACGAAGCTCCCGGCAGGGAGCTCCTCCCGCCTCGAGTTCAGCACAAGAGCCGTGAAACTCGACGGTCCGTAGGTGAAGACGGTGTCCGGGCGCTTGCCGTTGATGATCACGAATGCCGGCTCGCTCGGATTTCCGCCTGTCGAGCCATCGCCGCTACAGGCCGACACGAGAACCGTGCTCGCCAGTGCCGCGATTAGTGAGAGACGACGCATTCCATGATCTCCGCTCTTGAGTTGCCGGCGAGGCTCACCGGGACAGCAGCAGCGCGGTCAGCGCACCCGCCAGGCCACACGACAGATTTACCGCATCGTTGTCGAGCCATGCTATCCCGCCGACTCGAACGGACGCCAGGCCGCAGAAGTGTACCCGCTGCTCGGTGGGCGAGTCACAGCTCTCACAGTGCCGGCGCGCCTGCCAGAGAGCCCCCACCAGCGAATCCGCCACTGCTCCCGTGACGCCGCCGATTGTGGCCGCGACTGCGACCCCGCTCCCCCAGCCGCACGCGATAGAGACGAGTGCCATGGTCACGGCCCCGAGCGCCGTACCGGCGAACCCCAACGCCGTCACGCCGCCCGACGTGCCTGGCGGAACCCTACCGCCTGTCGTGATGAGACGCGGCGCGGTTCTGACGAGAGTGCCCAGCTCGGTGCCCCAGCTGTCGGCCATGGCGGTCGCGAGCGCTCCAGCGCCCGCGGCTTGCCATCCCACGTACGGATGGAAGAGCCAGAGCGTTGCGGCGGCCGCGAACGGCCCTCCGTTGGCCAGCACCTGAATCGCGTCACGGGCGCCACTCTTCGCGACCATCCCGTCCGTGCGACGGCGCTTATCGGAGCCGCCCATCCTTTCGAGAGCGCTCGTCAGCGCGAAGAAAGCGATCAGCAGGATGCCCCAGCTCCATCCCGCGGCCATGCAGAGCGCTCCGATCACCGTCGAGGCGATCGCCCCACTCCGGGTGAGCAGCCGGAGCCGGACGGCGAGAATCGCGATCGCGGCCGCGAGCACGGTGCCCGTGGCGAGGCGAATCATCACGGATCGTGCCGGCGCGCCTCTTCGTCGAGCAGCGCCTGGAAGATACGCCGCCTCAGAGCCGGGGGCGCCTTTTCGATCTGCGCATGGCGCTCGAGAAAACGAAGGAACACGCGCTCGTGCTCGAACTCCGGAAAGCACTTCCGGCAGCGGGCGAGATGTCGCCGAATCGCCTCGTCGATATCCGGCGTCAGCTCCCCATCGAGGTACTCGTAGACGCGCTCGATGACCTCGTCGCAGGTCCAGTCGTCCGGCGGCTCGAGCGGGCGTCGGTCGGTCATGAAGCGATTCGGGAGGGTTGCATCGCGGAGTGCATGGGCGAGTGGCAAAGTGCGCGTCCGTTCCGGTCAGGTGCAAGCGGCAGGCGCGTCGTCTCGCCCGACTAGCGCTCGCGAACGCGGAGACGTTCCCCCGCGCTCGAACCTGCGCGATCGTCTTGAACGCTGCTGGCGCCGCCGTTAGCTTGCCCCGTCCTCCCCTTCCCGCGACAATGTCCAGCACGGTCGACTCGCTGCTCCCGCTCAGCTTCCTGGAAGCCGTTCGCAACGTCGACACGCCGGAGGTCGATGTCGATGCGGAGTTCGTACCGGAGCTGCGCAACAAGCGACTCGGGCTGAGTGAGACGGTCTACGCCCAGATCCGCCGGTACACCGACGCGGTTCGCCGCAAGCAGCGCACGGTGCAGGATGAAGCGGTCGCGCTGGCTCGCCTCATCGGACGCCGTCCCGATGCCGAAGCCATCTTCCACGCTGCCGGACGCCATCTCGCGCGCGAGGCCTATCTCACCATTCCCGCGCACAGCCGGCGGATGATCCACATCCTCCCGGGACTCCTCGCGCGACCGATTGCTCTGCGCCGCCTCAGGGGGGTCACTGAGCGCTATCTCAACGGTTCGGTGCGTCGGGTCGGCTCCTTTTTGCTTCTACAGGTGCCGACATCGGTCACTCTCGACACCGCCCCTCGGGCGGCCGGCTGCGCCTTCTACGAGGCGGCGCTGCGTGAGCTCCTCAGACTGCTCGCCGTGAGCGGCGGGGCGATCGAGCACGTGCGCTGCGCCGGCCGCGGGGAAGGCATGTGCGAATGGCGAGCCGAGTGGGGAAAGAGCGGAGGCGTGAAGTAACCGCGGCAGCGCCTGGTCTCACCTCGATCCCACTTCCGATGCTCACTCCCGACACCCTTCCGGCTCTCCAGCGCTCGATCGTGGAGGCGGGTGTGGATGGCTGGCTGCTCTTCGACTTTCATGGCACCAACCCGATCGCCGGCGGAATGCTTCGGCTCGCCGGGATGGTGACGCGCCGCATCTTCGCGTGGGTGCCGGCGACCGGCCTGCCGGTCGCCGTCACGCACAACATCGAGCAGGGCGCCTGGCGCGAGTGGCCGTCGGTCTGGCCGCGCGAGCGCTACAGCAGCTGGCGCACGCTCGAGCAGACGCTGGCGCGTCTCGTCAACGGGAAGCGCGTCGCGATGGAGTATTCCCCTGGCGATGCCGTGCCGTATCTGGACCGGGTGCCGGCAGGGGTGATCGAGATGGTGCGGGCGGCCGGTGCCGAGGTCATCTCCTCGGCACCCCTCGTGACGACCTTCTACGCGTCCTGGACCGGGGAGCAGCTCGCCTCGCACGAGCGAGCCGCCGCTCTGGTCGCGACGATCGCGCGCGACGCTCTCGCGCATGCCGGCGCGGCCGCCACTGCGGGTGTGCCCGCTGCCGAGCACGAGCTGCGGCGCTGGATCACCGATCGGTTCGTTCGTGCCGGGCTCGAGTTCGATCATCCGCCGATCGTGGCGGTGAATGCCAACGCGGCCAACGCCCACTACGAGCCGTCGTCGAGCAACCCGCAGAGCATCGACCGCGGCTCGATGCTGCTCGTCGACCTCTGGGCTCGTGAGCCGGGAGGCGTCTATGCCGATCAGACGTGGGTAGCCAGCCTCGGTGCGCCGTCGAGTCGCGCGGCCAGCGTATGGGACGCGGTTCGCGCAGGCCGCGACGCCGCCATCGACCTCCTCCGGACTCCCGCCGGCTCGGCCGGCACGCTCCTCGGCGCGCAGGTGGATGACGCGGCGCGTGCCGCGATCGTCGCTCGGGGATTCGGCGAGTACTTCACCCACCGCACCGGCCATTCGATCGACTCCCGCGAGCTGCACGGATCGGGTCCCCACATCGACAACTTCGAGACCCGGGAAGTGCGCGCCCTCGTCCCCGGAGTCGGCTTCTCGATCGAGCCCGGCATCTACATCGCCGGCGAGATCGGCGTGCGCAGCGAGGTCAACGTCTTCATGGGAGCGAGCGGCGCGGTGATCACCCCCTCGGACTATGAGCGGGACCTCATCGTCGTCTAACCCGCCAGAGCTCCGCCGCCAGCTCGGGCTCCTGTCGGCGACGATGATCGTCGTCGGCGGGATCATCGGCGGAGGCATCTTCTTCACGCCAGCTCGCGTCGCACAGACGTTGCCCAGCGGCGCGTGGGTGCTCGCGATCTGGGCCCTCGGCGGCATCGTCGGCCTGGCTGGCGCTCTCACCTTTGCCGAGCTGGGGGCGATGCTCCCGGACGCAGGGGGGCAGTACGTCTACATCCGCGACGCGTTCGGCCGGCTTCCCGCCTTCCTCTACGGCTGGATGCAGCTCGCCTCGATCGCGACCGCGTCCGACGCCGCGGTAGCCCTGGTGTTCGCCGAGTACGCCGGCAAGATCGTTAACGTCGCTCCGATCGGCGGAGCGTTTCCGCTGGCCGTCGGCACAGTCGTGCTGCTCACGATCGTGAACTACGTCGGACTCAAGCCCGGCACCGCGCTCCAGAACGCCGTGACGATGAGCAAGATCGTCGCTCTGGCGCTGCTCATCGGTGGCGGCCTCGTCACCTGGGCTCGCATCGGAGGAGGGGCCCCTGCGGTAGCGCCGCCGGCTCCGACGATGGGACTGCTCGCGGGTCTCGCCGCCGCGTTCATTCCGGTGCTGTTCACCGTCGGGGGATGGGAGAACGTGAACATGGTGGCCGGCGAGGTCCGTGATCCCGGCCGGCTCCTGCCGAGGGCGCTCGGCCTGGGCCTCGCCATCGTGATCGTCTGCTATCTCGGAGCCAACGCCGTCTACCTGCACGCCCTCGGACGAGATGGTCTGGCGGCGAGCACGGCGGTCGCGAGCGACACCGCGATGCGCATCATCGGACCCGCCGGCCGCACCGCCATCACGGTCGCCATCATGCTCTCCATTCTCGGGATCGTGAACGTCATCCTGCTCGCGACCCCGCGCATCTTCTACGCGATGGCGAAGGACGGCCTCTTTCTCTCCTTTGCCGGGCGCGTCCACCCTCGATTCGGCACCCCCCACCTCTCGATCCTTCTCATGGGCGGATGGGCGGTGGCACTCCTCTTCATCGCGCGCGGGCAGGTGAACACCCTCGTGGACGGAGTGGTCTTCGCCGACTGGATCTTCTTCGGGTTGGCGGCGGCCAGCATCTTCGTTCTCAGGCGCACGCGTCCCGACGCGCCGCGTCCCTACCGCGCGTGGGGCTATCCCCTCGTGCCCGGCTTCTTCGTGGTCGCGGCCATCGCTGCCGTTGCCAGCGCAGTCGCCTCCGCGCCGCGGACCTCGGCTCTGGGGTCGGCGCTCCTCCTCGTGGGCGCCGGCATCTACGCTGTCACGCTCCGCGCTGCGCCGAAGGGACACGCGAGCTAGTGGACTGCGTCCGAGATGTGGTTAGCACCAAGGCGCTGGATGCGCCCGCGCCGAGAGGCGCGAGGAGCATGCGACACCAATGGCCGTCGCTCTTCCCCCTAATCCTGCCCCTCGCCTGGCGCTCGGCACCCAGCCCTCCTCACGGAGCGATCCGCGTCGCCCTTCGCCGCGAACATCCGCGGCCGCCTTTCGCCGTTGAATTTGTCCCCCGCGGACACCCGCGGAACGAGCGTCATCAAACCCGACGAGCAGCGAAACGGACCGGGGTTCAGGGGCCGCAGAATGCACTCATCGTCTCAGACGCGGTCCACTAGCGTCGCGCTCTCGGACCCGTCGAGGCGCTAGGGAAGCTCTGCACAATTCGAATTTAGAGGATGGCGTCGGGGAGAGGTGATGGGTAGGTTGATGGCGTCATCCTCAACCGACGGGGCGGTGCGATGAGTGAGCAGACGACGTTTGCCGGACTCG
>JALZAQ010000015.1 GCA_030948255.1 Gemmatimonadota bacterium | reverse complement strand
CTCCCCCTCCCCCAGCAGCCCCACCCGGCCCAGCTCGGAGCGCAAGAGCCTTTCCGGACTCGACCAACAGGGGCTCGATCCCCGGGGCGAGCTGCACTGGAATCTCATCGCCCCCGAGCTCGTCCAGGCCGCGGTACGACGCAGCGAAGGCGAGCTGGCGCACATGGGGCCGTTCGTGGCCGTCACCACGCCCCATACCGGACGCTCCCCGAATGACAAATTCGTGGTTCCGGAGCCGGGAGTCGAGCAGGACGTCTGGTGGGGGAAGGTGAACCAGCCGTTCGCTCCCGAGAAGTTCGATGTCCTGCTCGGCGAGGTCCAGAGCTACCTCGATGAGCAGCCCGAGCTCTTCATCCAGGACCTCTACGCGGGAGCCGATGCGAAGCACCGCCTCTCCGTGCGCTTCGTCTCACCGAACGCGTGGCACATGCTATTCGTGCGCAACATGTTCATCCGGCCGGATCTGTCCGACCTCATGACCTTCACTCCCGGCTTCAGCGTCATTCACGCGCCGGAGTTTCAGGCCGATCCGGCGCGACATGGCACCCGCACCGGCACCTTCATCATTCTGAGCTTCGAGAAGAAGATCATCCTGATCGGTGGCACCCGCTACGCCGGCGAGCTCAAGAAGTCGATCTTCACTGTGATGAACTACCTCATGCCCAAGCATGGGGTGCTCTCGATGCACTGCTCGGCCAATATCGGTGAGCGCGGTGATACCGCGCTCTTCTTCGGACTGTCCGGCACCGGCAAGACGACGCTCTCCGCGGATCCCGCCCGGTGGCTGATCGGGGACGACGAGCACGGCTGGTCGGAGGACGGCGTGTTCAACTTCGAGGGAGGCTGCTACGCCAAGTGCATCAACCTTTCGGCCGAGGGGGAGCCGGACATCTACCAGACGACGCAGATGTTCGGGACGATCCTCGAGAACGTCGTTCTCGATCCGCACACCAAGGCAGTGGATTTCGCCGACCAGTCGCTCACCGAGAACACCCGCGCGTCGTATCCGCTGCACTACATCCGCAATCACGTTCCGGGCGGTCGCGGGTCACACCCGAGGAACATCGTCTTTCTCACCGCCGACGCCTTCGGCGTGCTCCCTCCGATCGCCCGCCTGACCTCCGAGCAGGCGATGTATTACTTCCTCTCGGGCTACACCGCGAAAGTGGCGGGCACGGAGCGCGGAGTGACGGAGCCGCAGGCGACGTTCAGCTCGTGCTTCGGCGCGGTTTTCCTGGTATGGCATCCAACCAAGTACGCGAGCATGCTGGGAACGCTGCTCCAGCAGCACCATGCGCGAGTCTGGCTGGTCAACACGGGCTGGACGGGGGGCGCGTATGGGACAGGCTCGCGCATCCGCCTGTCGCACACGCGGGCGATGGTCCGGGCCGCGCTCGACGGCATCCTCGACAAGTTGCCGACATGGGTCGATCCCGTATTCGGACTGGCCGTCCCGGTGAGCGTTCCCAACGTGCCCGCCGAGGTGATGCACCAGCGCGAGAGCTGGCCCGACCGATCCGCCTACGATGCCCAGGCCGCGAAGCTCGCAGAGATGTTCGCCCGGAATTTCGAGCAGTTCGCGGAATCCGTGGGCGAGGACGTGAGGAAGGCGGGCCCGAAAATCTGAGGCTGAGGCCGTCATCGCGTCTTCCATCTCCCTCCTCGAGCTCTCCACGGACGCCGGGCTGGTCGCACTCTGGGGGCTCACGGCGAACATCGTCCTGGGACTGCTCCTCGCGGTGCGGTACAATCCGTGGAGGCAATGGCCGCATCGGAGGGTCAACTACTTCCGCGTTCACAACTGGACGGGATATACGGCCCTCGCGATCGCGGTGCTGCACCCCGTTCTTCTTTTTTTCTCGAGCGACGCGCACTTCCGGCTGCTCGATGTCGTGATTCCGCTCTGGGCGCCGAAGCAGCCGATCGTGAACGCCATCGGGGCGCTGTCCCTCTACGCCCTGCTGCTGGTGATTGTGACGTCGTATTACCGCCCCCGCATGAACCGGATGCTCTGGAAGCGCTTTCACTACGTCGCTTACGGGAGTGCAGCGCTGTTCTATCTGCACGGCCTGCTCTCGGATCCCTCACTCAAGGACGCCCCGGTGGATTGGCTCGATGCGGAGAAGGTGAGCGTGGAGCTCTGCCTCTTCCTGGTGGTGGCCGCAGGAGCGTGGCGGCTCCGGTGGGGGCTTCGGCATGCGAGAATCACTCGCGCGAGATCACTTCACGCCACCGAGACAGCTGATGCCCGGTGACCGCGTCGCGAAGAGCATCCGGGATCCCCTCTGGAACAGCATCCCGGTGGATGCTCGCGCGCTCGCCCTCGTGGATACGGCCGCCTTCCAGCGGTTGCGCTACGTTCGGCAGCTCGGTCTCGCTTTCCTCGTCTATCCGGGCGCCACGCATTCACGCTTCGAGCACGCACTGGGCGCCTATCACCTCGCCCGCCGCACCCTGCGGTTGCTCGAGGAGGGAGGAGAGCTGGAGCGGGTGGCGACGGAGGAGTGTGCGATCGTCCGCGCCGCCGCCCTTCTGCACGACGTGGGACACTATCCTTTCTCCCACGCCCTCGAGGAGATCGGCGCCCCGCACCACGAGAGTGTCGCGCAGCCCATCCTCACCCGGGGCGAGGTCGCCGAGAAGCTCCGCGAGATAGCGCCCGATGCCCCGAGCCGCGTGCATGCGCTCATCCGGGGCGAGAGCGCCAGCCCGCTGCAGGGGCTCATCTCCGGGTCGCTCGATCTGGACAAGATCGAGTACCTCAAGCGTGACGCGCTCATGTGCGGAGTACCGTACGGCGAGATCGACGTGGATCGGCTGCTGGCCTCGCTCACCCTGCTCGAGCATCCCGAGAGCGGCGCCCTCGTAGTCGGAGTGCGAGAGAAGGGGCTGTCGGCCCTCGAGTCGCTGCTGTTCGCGAAATACCAGATGTACCGCAACGTCTACTGGCACCACGCCGTGCGAAGCGCGACCGCGATGTACAAGCGCCTCGTGAACGACGCCGTGCGTGCGGGAGTCGTGAGCGGTGAGGACCTCGCTTCGTTCACCGATGAGGGCCTGCTCCACCGCCTCGAGGAGCGAGCGCCGTCACTCCTCCTCTCCTCCCTGCGGTCGCGCCGTCTCCACAAGCGGGCCCTGGAGTGCCCCGCGGCAGACCTGGGTGAAGGATGGGCGGAGTGGATCGCCACCGATCACGCCCTCACTCGCCGGGTGGAGAATCGTCTGGCGGAGGAGCTCGGCCTCGAGGCGGGTGCACTCCTGCTCGATTTCCCGGAGAAGCCCCAGATGCTGGGGCTGGACATCCCCGTCCGGCGGAGGGATGGGAGCGCGAGGCAGCTGACGGCCGCCGGTTGGCCGGGCGCGATCAACCTGCCGGCGCTCTCCGACGAGCTCTATCGCTCGGCGCGCTGGCTTCGTGTGTTCACGTCGCGGCCCATCACTCTCAGCCGGGAGCCGCTGCTCGCCCTGGTGCGGCACACACCGGTCGAGGTAGCCGCGCGCCTGGAGTCGGGCAAGAGTCTTCTGTCAGCCTGAGAGCCCAGGTTGTGGGGAGGAGGGTCCGGCGGGGCCGGCGCCGCCGGTGCGTCCGCGTGCCTCCGCCAGCTTCCGGGCGATACCGCGGTAGAAAGCCGCGTCCTGCGGTCGCTGCTGCGCTTCGAGCGAGAGCGCTGCCAGCTCGATCGCATAGAGGAGATTCCCCAGATAGAGCTCGGCGATCGACGCGACCGACTCCTCGCTCACGCTTCCGGGATTCTCGGCACCGAGCTCGGAGTGGGCGTCGGAGTTCGCGACGGCATGGGCGTGCGCTGCGCCGCCGTTGCCTCGCCCGTGCGCGGAAGCTCCGCAACCGGATCGCCGTCCAGGCCGAGAACCATCGCGATGATCGCGGTGATGTTGTCGAGCCCACCCCGTCCGTTGGCCTCGTTGATCATGGCGTCGACCATTCGCCCCACGCTCGTTCTCGTCGTCAGGATCGCCTGGAGTCGCTTGTCGTCCACCATCCCGGTGAGACCATCGCTGGCGATGAGAAAGATGTCACTCCGCTTGACCTCGCCCTCGTAGATGTCCACGTCCACTTCGTCGCTCGCACCCACGCATCGGGTGATCACGTTGCTGTACGGGTGGTATCGTGCCTGCTCGGGCATGAGGTAGCCGGCGTCGACCTGCTCCTGCACGTAGGAATGGTCCTTGGTGACCTGTCGAAGCGCGCCGTCCCTCAGCAGGTATATCCTCGAATCGCCGATGTGGCCGATGAGGTAGCGGTCGTTGGCCAGCAGGAGGACCGAGGCGGTGGTACCCATACCTTGCTTGTCGGCCTCGGAGATCGTGCGCTCGTAGATACGCAGGTTGGCGGCGCGGAGCGCCTTCGTCATCCGCTCCGAGGCCCGCTCCGAGATCTCGACGACGTCCGTCATCTCGCGCGAGATGATCTGCACCGCCATCTCGCTCGCGACCTCGCCCGCGGCGTGCCCACCCATTCCGTCGGCCACCACGAACAGGCTCTTATGCTGGGTGGGATCGGCGAAGAAGCTGTCCTCGTTCCCCGACCGGATCATCCCGACGTCGGTGCGCGCCGCCACGACCAGCTGCACTTAGCGGCTCATCAGGACGAAGACCGCGACCAGAGCGATGACCAGCACGATCGCAATCCACAGGATCCTCCGCGTCGGCGAGGGTCCCAGCGTGCCATGGGCGACCGTGATCTCGTCGCTCGAATCAGCGGCCTGTGGCAGCTGCACCGGCGCGATGACGCGAGTCCCCCCACCCCGCCCGTCGACAGCCGGCTCGGCATCGAGCGCCCGGAAGGCAAGCTTCACGTTTCCCAGCCGCACCTCGGCCGTTTCGGAGAGCGGCTGTTCGCCCGCGATGCGCTTGCCGCCGACGTAGGTTCCGTTCGTGGAATTCATGTCCACCACGACCCATCCCGCGCTTCGCCGCTGGAACTTGGCATGCGATTCAGAGACGCTGCCGTCCGGGATAACGATGTCGTTGTGCTCCCCCCTGCCCGCCTGGGCGAGCGGCGCACGAATGTCGAAGGAGCGGCCCTTGAGTGTGCCCTCGGTCAGCACGTCCAGTCTCGCAACCGGCATCGGCTGCACGCCCGATCGCCCTCCCCCCGACGATCCGGGCGCTCCGCCCGCGACCGGGTCCGAGTAGAAGCGGAACTCCTCGGTGGCGACGCGGACGATGTCGCCACGCGCCAGCGGACGAGACGTGAGGATGGGCTCTCCGTTGACCAGCACACCGTTCGTGCTCGTGTCCATCACCATGTAGCCATTCGCGCCGAGGGCGACCACCGCGTGCTTGCGGGAAACCTCGGTTGCCGGCACGACCACGTCACACGTCGGATCCCGCCCGATCACCAGACCGTCGGCGGGCACTGGATACTCCCGACCATCCACCAGCGACACCAGGCGTCCGCGGGTGGAGAGCCCGCCCCCTGGGCTCGAGCCGGCCGAGGGAGCGGCTCTCTCGCCACTCGAGCGTACGCTGTTGATCAGCACGGTATTGCCGGCTTTGCGGTCATCGCCGAAGAACAGCTCGCGGCCGAGCAGTTCGATCTTGTCGCCATGAATGAGCGGGCTCGGCTCGGCCCCCAGCTCCACCCCGTTGAGACGGAGCGCGGCACCAGCGGCAGCTCGGCGGATCACCACACCGCCGTCAGGAGCGGTGGCCAGTACGGCACTGACGCGGTCGATCTCCTCCCCTCCGATACGCACCTGCGCGTCGGCCCCCGCGCCGATGGGCGTCTCGCCGACGCCGAGCGGGTATTGCCGTCGCTCGAGTTGGATGTAGGGCATGAATGAGGGAAGCGCGTGCGTGAGGTGCGGGCCCGGGGAAACTATGCCCTGCCAGAGTGCCCGGCAAGCACGGACGCGGGTGCTGCGCTATGGCGCGATCCCAAGCTCGGAGCGTATCATCCGGCGATCGTCGGCGACCATCGTCGAGCATGCCGATTCGCGCCCGCCACGGAGGCGATGTGCCGCTCTGGCTTCAGTGGATGGTGCTGGGCCTGCTCGCGGGCGCGCTCGCCAAGTTCCTCGTTCCGGGGCGCGATCCGGCTGGATGTCTCGTCACCATCGCCCTCGGCATCGCCGGCGCGTTCATCGGTGGATGGATCGGCACTCTCGTCGGCTGGGGGCGCGTGAGCTCGCCCGAGCTGCACCCCCGCTCGGTGGCGCTCGCCACCTTTGGTGCCATCGTCGTCCTGCTACTGGGGCGCCTGATCTTCCGCCGGCGGGGCGCCGACGAGATCAGCCGATTTTCTTGAGGGAGATGTTGCCGCTGCCCGACGACATGCGCAGGTAGCGCCCGCCCTTCCCGATCGTTCCGCGGATGTGGCCCCCCCCCATCCGTCCCTCGATGGTGAGAGGGAAATCCGAGTCGAAATGGCCCGAGCCCTGCCTCGCATCGATCTCCCCGCTGAAGCTCGCGGGAAGCTCCACCGTGATGCGGCCGTTCCCGGTCCGGAAGTCCATGTCCTCAGACCCCTGGATTCCGTCCATCCGAACGTCGATGCTCCCATTGCCGGATGACGCGCTCACGGGACCGGTGGCGGTCGCGACGCGCACGTGGCCGTTCCCGGTCCGTGCGCTCACGCGCCCGGTCACGCGTTCGATCGTGATGTCTCCGTTTCCCGAGCTGGCCCGGACCGCGCCCTTCGCGCCGGCGACCGTGACGCGTCCGTTGCCGCTCGCTGCCTCGACATCGGCGCCGGCATCCCGGACGCTGACCTCCCCATTGCCGCTCGCCGCGAGAAGCTGCACGCCGCTCGGGAGCTTGACGCTGAATCGGGCCGAGCCATGGTGCTCTCGCCATCCGCCGTGGTCCGAGCGCCAGCCGTGCGCGTCGCAGCCGCCACTGTCGGTGTAGTAGGCGCAGACGGTGACGTCGTTGCCGTCCTTGATCACCTGAAAGGTGATCTCATCCGATCTCCCGCGGCCATTCGAGCGCCGCTCGCCATGGACCTCGGCCGTCCCCCCGCTCGCGGGACCCACGTCGATCGAGCCGGTCACATCTCGGATCCGAAGCGTGCTGCCAGCGGCCATGGCACCGCTCCAGTCGAATGTGCTATCGGTGCTTCTGCGGGCGTCGTCCTGAGCGGCGAGGGGCGAGGCGATAACGCCGAGGCAGAATCCGATCGAGAGTGAGCGATTCACGAGTGGCTCCAGGAACGGGAGGGCCGGACGGCCGGCCCGACGTGGGTCAGCATCTCATTGGATGGTGGGGGGGCCCGGATGGTTTGAACCCTCGCGCTGCCGAGGCGGCGCCTCGCTCGGCCGCGCGAGTCCGCGGGTGACCACCCGAAAGATGGGATAGCTGGCGGCGAGGAGAAACAGGGCGAAGGAGATGTGTTGCCTGTCCACCCAGAGTGCGCTGCCGAGAAAGGCGACGGAGACGGCCAGAGCGATGGCGGTCGTCCACGGGTGGCCCCACGCGCGAAAGGGGCGAGACGCGCCGGGCTCGCGGGCGCGGAGAACGAACACGGTCGCGAAGGAGACGGCGTAGTTGGCGACGAAGAAATACGACACCACCGCGATCACCGCCTGGAAGCGCTCGCTCCAGAGGATGAAGGCGCCTGCCACCAGCGCGCTCACGAGCAGGCCGAAGGTCGGCGTGCCGCCTGCGTTCACCCGCCGAACCACCGCTGCTCGCCCCACGAGCCCGTCGCGACCCATGGCAAACAGAACGCGCGAGGCCATGAGAAGAATGGCGTTGATCGCGCTGAGCATCGAGAGCAGCGTGAGCCAGCGGATGATGCGGTCTCCGGCTCCCCCGAACACTGCCTGCGCCGCGGTGCCGGCGACCAGCGTCTCCCCCGCCATCACGCGAAGGGGAAGAACGTGCACGAACGCCGCGTTGACGAGAAGGTAGATCGCGATCAAGGCCAGTACTCCACCGAACATGGCGCGCGGAATCCCGCGTTCCGGGTTGCGCACCTCCTCGGAGAAGTAGAGGGCGCCACTCCATCCATCGTACGTGTAGATGACGCTCTGGAGCGCCAGCACGATGGCTGCGAACAGGGAGGGCGCGACCTGGCTCGTCTGCACCGCGGACGGGGGCAGCGGATGCCGGGCGCCGAGCAGGAAGCAGGCGGCGATGAGCGCCGCGAACGCGGCCGTCTTGAGAGCGCTCGTGACCACCTGGGTCGCTGCGCCTTCGCGCACTCCCGCCCATTGCACGAGGGCGAATATCGTGATCGAGAGGAGGGCGATTCCCTGCCTCCAGGGGGCGAGCGGGGGCACGAGCCGCCCCGAGTATTCTCCGACCACCAGTGCGATTGCCGCGCCGCTCCCGCAGGTGGAGAGCCAGTCGCTCCAGCCCACGAGGAAACCCGCGTAGGAACCGAACGTGTACCGGGCGAAGATGTACTGGCCGCCCGAGCGCGGGAGCATCGTTCCCAGCTCCGAGAGCGCGTTGGTACCGAGAAGCGCGTACAGGCCCCCGGCGACCCACACCCCGAAGAAGAGCCACCCGGTCGGCAGTAGCGACGCGACCTCGCCGGGCGTGCGGAGAATGCCCGCCCCGATGCTGTTTCCGATGATCACCGAGAGGCCGAACACCACGCCAAGCACGCGCAGCAGTGCGCCCGTTCCGGCGCTCCGTGCGCCCCGCACGCTCACCGGGTGCGCTACTGCGACAGAGCGCCCGGCGATGCCGGGGTTCGGCGGAAGATGGCGCCGTCCAGATCCAGCGTTGCCGGCATTCCGCGGGCGTCGAGCGCGAACGTCGCCATCCCCCTTCCGAGCCACCGATCCGAATAACGAACCCGGAAGCTGTCGTAGTGCCAGTGCGCGAGGTCCGCGACCAGGCTGGTACCGTATCTGAGGTGCAGCGCGTTCCCGGAGTAGCTGACCACGACCGAGCCGTAGAGCGAATCCGCGTAACTCCCGGCGTACTTCTCCAGAGGCAGCGAGGGACGGGTGCCGGCCACGCGCTGCGACTCGAGCTTACGCTCCGCTGCCTTTCCCTCCGCACGCAGACCGGCGTACAACTTCAGGAAATCTCCGCTCCAGTCATGGGTCGATCCGGTCGGTCCGAAGAGGTCGAACACCTTGTACATGAGTGCGTGGCGAAGCTCGGCGTGATCGAGATTGGCCAGCACGTACACGCCGAGCCGCTCGTCCGGGATGAGGCCGATGATCGCGACGTAGCCGTCGATGCTCCCGGTGTGAAAATCGACCGCTCGTCCGGCGTAGTCCTCCTGGAACCAGCCCATCCCGTACGTCGTCCAGTGCGGGTGCGTGAGCTTTGCGGTAGGGTAGAACTCCGCCGGCGACACGATCACCTGAGGCGTCAGCAGCTCACGAAAGGTCGCCGGGGTGAGCAGCGCGCGCCCATTGACGCGTCCGCTGTCGAGAATGAAGCGCACCCACTTCGACATGTCGGCCGCGCTCGACCAGATCGCTCCAGCCGGCGCGATCGGATCCACGACCGAGTTGACGAGCGGCCCGCCGATCACCCGTACCGTATCGTCGATGCGGAAGTGAGCCGACGCGGTGTTGGGCTGCCGGAACCGGTCGGCGGCCGTCGGGAGCGATGTCGCCATGCCGAGCGGCTGGAAGATGCGGGTCTGGACGAAGCGCGCCCATGGCATGCCCGAGGCCGCAGCCACGACCTCGCCGGCGACGGCATACATCACGTTCTGATAGACGAACTGCGACCGGAGCGACGACGTGGGCCGGGCGTAGCGCACCCGGCGCAGCACCTCGCTGGTCGAGACGTCGTTTCCGTACCAGAGATAGTCGGTGTTGCCCAGGCCGCTCCGATGGGTGAGGAGGTCACGTACCATCAGCTCTCGCGTGATGTACGGATCCGAAAGCTGGAAGGCGGGCAGGTGAGCGGTCACCGGATCGTTCCATCGAACCTTTCCCTCGTCCACAAGCATGCCGATCGACGCGGCCGTCATCGCTTTGGTCGTCGACGCGATGGCGAAGAGAGTGTGCTCGTCCACCCGATCGGGCTTTCCCAGCTCACGCACACCATAGCCCTTGAGAAAGATCACACTGTCGTTTCTGACAACCGCGATCGCGAGGCCAGGAACGGCCCAGTCGCGCATTCCCTGGGCGATATACGAGTCGAGCACGTCGAGCGGAGAGGCGCGCTGTGCGCGAGCCGGTACTGCGAACGCAAACGGTAGCGCAAGCGCCAGGAGCGGCGGGGAGAGGGAGAAGCGCATGGGGGGCCAAGATAGGACCGGGCGGGAGCAGAGGCCAGCGGCCGCGGGCGACGCAGCGTATCTTGTCGGAGCGCTGACCCGTTGCGGACAGACGCGCTGGTCCCGGGATGGTAGCTTGTCGGCAGACATCACCGACGGAGCGCGCATGTCGTTCCCCTCATCGCTGTTGGTGGCGCTCCATCTCTTGGGTGCGCATCCGCCCGCTCCGGCCGGCGCGGACGCGGGCGTTTACAACGGGCGACTGGGCCAGACATCCGTTCGCGTCCCACGGTTCGAGACCGCTCCGACGATTGACGGCCGGCTCGACGAGCCGGAATGGGGCAAGGCCGCCCGGCTCACCGGCTTCTCCCAGTTCTCGCCTGCTGACGGACGACCGGCCGACGATTCGACCGAGGTCCTCGTCTGGTACTCGCCGACCGCGATCCATTTCGGCGTGCGCGCCTTCGAGGCGCACGGGGCCGTGCACGCGACCTTGGCACAGCGCGACCGGATCGAGACCGATGACTTCGTCCAGATCCTGCTCGGCACCTTCAACGACGGGCGACAGGCGACGGTGTTCGGCGTCAATCCGCTCGGCGTCCAGGAGGATGGGACCGTGAGCGAGACCGGCCGGGTGGACGCAACCATGGGCGGGGTGGCCGCCGCGCGGCAGCCGCCCGACCTGAATCCCGACTTCGTCTACCAGTCCGCGGGCCACGTGACACCGTGGGGCTACGAGGTGGAGATCCGGATCCCGTTCAAGAGCCTGCGCTACCCGCCCCAGGAACGGCAGCGATGGGGCATCAACATCGTCCGCAAGGTGCAGCACTCCGGATACGAGGACAGCTGGACTCCGGCGCGACGGTCGGCGGCGTCCTTCCTGGGGCAGTCCGGTACGCTCGAGGGGCTCTCGGATCTGCGGCGCGGCGTGGTGCTCGATCTCAACCCGGAGCTGACCGCGAGCGCGAGCGGGTCTCCTTCGGCGGCGGGGTGGGGCTACGACGCCGGCCGGCCGCAGCTGGGCGGTAACCTCCGCTGGGGGGTGACCAACAACCTCACGCTCAACGGCACGATCAAGCCCGATTTTTCCCAGGTGGAATCCGACGCCGGGCAGTTCCGCTACGACCCCAGGCAGGCGCTCTTCTTTCCAGAGAAGCGACCGTTCTTTTTGGAGGGGATCGAACAATTCACGACGCCGTCGAACCTCATCTACACGAGGCGGATCGTGCAGCCGGTCGTGGCCGCGAAGCTGACGGGAAAGATCTCCGGAACAGACATCGCGCTGCTCTCGGCCGTCGATGACCCCGCTTCCTCGTTCAACGGAAACGAGCATCCGGTCTTCGACATCCTGCGCATCCAGCGCGATCTGGGCGGGCAGTCGCGGCTCGGGCTCGCCTATACCGACAAGGAAGAGGGCGCGAGCTACAATCGCGTGGGTGACGTGGATGCCCGGCTCGTGTTCGGGAAGATCTACGGCATCACCGGACAGATGGCCGGCAGCAGCACGCGGTTCGGCGGCACGACGACCTCCGCCCCACTCTGGGGCGCGCGCTTCAATCGGAGCGGACGCCATCTCACGATGCAGTACGTCCTCACTGGCATCGACCGGAATTTCCAGGCATCGAGCGGCTTCATTCCCCGAGCGGGGATCGCCCAGATGCTGCTCGATCAGGCGCTGATCTTCTACGGTCCCAAGGGGGGATGGTGGGAGAGCGTCACTGGCGATGTGCTGCTCAACGGCACCTGGCAGTATGACCACTTCGTCCACCAGCGCGATGCGCAGGACAAGAAGCTGCATTTCACACTGAACGGATCGCTGCGCGGCGGATGGCAGCTCGGCGCGGGCTATTTTGTCGAGACGTTCGGCTATGACCCGGAGCTGTATTCGGGATACGCCATCGAGCGGCCGAACGGATCCGCCGGGCTGGACACGGCCGCGTTCGCGGGTGTGCCGCGCATCCCCAACAGCGAAGGGTTCGTGAGCATTGGCACACCCCAGTTCGCGCACTTCTCGGCCACTGCCTTTCTCTTCTACGGTCACGACGAGAACTTCTACGAGTGGGCGTCGGCGCCTGCCTACAACACCAATCTCACCGCCGACTGGCGCCCTACCGATCGGCTGCGGGTGAGTGGCACGTACAATTTTCAGCGCATCGATCGCGGCAGCGATGGCTCGACCGTCGCGCTCAACCGGATACCGCGACTCAAGGTGGAGTATCAGCTCTCCCGCTCGGTGTTTCTCCGCGCGGTCGGGGAATACGACTCGTTCGTGCGCGACTCGCTGCATGACGACTCACAATCCGGCGCGCCGATCCTGATTCGCGACCCGGTGACCGGCGTTTACGTTCGCGCCGGTGTGCTGCGAAGCAACAGCTTCCGCGCGGACTGGCTCTTCTCGTATCAGCCCGTGCCAGGCACGGTGCTGTTCGCCGGCTACGGCGCGCAGGCGACCGAGCCCGATGCGCTGCGCTTCAACCGACTGCGCCGCGTGCGGGACGGATTCTTTCTCAAGGCGAGCTACCTGTATCGGTTGTGAGGGCGCTGCCGGGTGCGGCTCGCCGCCGGTTATCTTTCCCCCAATGAAATCCTCGATCGTCGTCCGCGGGGCGCGGCAGCACAACCTCAAGGGTTTCGACCTCGAGATCCCGCGACGGACGCTGACGGTGATCACGGGACCGTCTGGATCGGGGAAGTCTTCGCTGGCGTTCGACACCATCTACGCCGAGGGGCAGCGGCGCTACGTGGAGTCGCTGTCGGCGTACGCGCGGCAGTTTCTCGAGCGGATGGAGAAGCCCGACGTCGATTACATCGACGGCCTCTCTCCGGCAGTGGCAATCGAGCAGAAGAACCCCACCAAGACATCGCGCTCCACCGTCGGCACGGCGACCGAGATCTACGACTATCTGCGCCTCCTCTGGGCGCGCGTCGGCCATACCGTCTGCCCTACCTGCGGGCGCGAGATGCGACCCGATACCGTCCAGTCTGTCGTCGATTCCGTCCAGGCTCTACCAGAGGGAATCCGATTCTCCGTCGCCTTCCCGCTGCGCCTGAGCGCCGAGGTCACGCATGCGACGGTGGTGGAGAATCTGCGCGCTCAGGGCTTTCTCCGCGTGTCGATCGATGGCGTGGTGCGACATCTCGATGAGCTCTCGGAGCGTGACGATCTCACGAAGGTCGCCGAGCTGCTGGTGATCGTGGACCGGCTGGTGGTGGGTCCGGAGAGCGGCTCCCGGCTCGCCGACGCGGTGGGAACGGCGTTCCGTGAGGGGGACTGCGACTGCGCGATCCTTCTCGCGCAACCGGTCGCTCTCGCGGTCGGGCTCGCGCCGACGGCAACCCTGCGCTTCACCGAGCGCTTCGAGTGCCCCTACGATGGCACTCGCGCGCCGGCGCCGACGCCGCAGCTTTTCTCCTTCAACAATCCGCGGGGCGCCTGTCCCGGCTGCAATGGCTTCGGCGCGGTCCTGGAATACGACGAGACGCTGATCGTTCCCTATCCCGACCGTACTCTCAAGGAGGGGGCGATCCATCCGTGGACCATGCCGCGCTACGACAACAAGCGGCGGGCGCTGGCGGAGTTCGCGAAGAAATCCGATATCAGGATAGACACTCCCTGGAGGACCCTCACCTCCGCCCAGCGCGATCTGCTGCTGCACACCAGGACGCGCGGATACAAGGGAATCTTCCCCTTTCTGCGCGACCTCGAGGAGAAACGCTACAAGCAGTACATCCGCGTCTTTCTGCGCCAGTATCAGACAGCGCGCGAGTGCCCGAGCTGCCATGGCACCAAGCTCCAGCCGGAGGCGCGACAGGTGAGGATCGCGGATCGCACGATCGCCGAGATCTCGGAAATGCCCCTCGATCAGCTGTGCGTGTGGCTCGACGCGCTGTCCCTCTCGACCTTCGAGCGGCAGATCTCCCAGAGCATCCTCGCCGAGGCGTGCTCGCGCACGCAATTTCTGCTGGACGTGGGCCTGGGGTATCTGAGTCTCCACCGTGGCACGCGCACACTGTCGGGAGGAGAGGCGCAGCGCATCGCCCTCGCCAATTCACTCGGCTCCCGTTTGGTGGATACCCTCTACGTGCTGGACGAGCCGTCCATCGGGCTGCATGCCCGCGACCTGGACCGGCTGCTCCGGTTGCTGCATCGACTTCGCGATGCGGGGAATAGTGTCCTGGTGGTGGAGCACGACCTGGAGGCGATTCGCGCTGCGGATTTCATGGTGGAGCTCGGCCCCGGGAGTGGCGAGCACGGAGGACAGGTTGTGTTCGCCGGTCCCATGGCGCGCTTCGCGGAGTCGCCGCTGACGGGCAAGTATCTCTCGGGTGAGAAGGCCATTCCGGTACCGGAGGAGCGCCGCCCTCTCGGGCCACGATGGATCACTCTCTCGGGCGCGCGCGAGCATAATCTCCGCGGGGTGGACGCGCGCATCCCACTCGGCGCGATGACGCTCGTCACCGGAGTCTCAGGCTCCGGGAAGAGTACGCTGGTGCACGACGTCCTGTATCGTGCGCTCGAGACGCGACTGCATGGCGAGCACAGCGCCAAGCAGCACCTGGGTGAGCGAGTGGGCGCGTTCGACGAGATCACCGGGTGGGAGGCGATCGAGGACGTGATCCTGATCGATCAGGAGCCGATCGGCCGCTCCCCGCGATCGAACCCGGTGACGTACGTGAAGGCATTCGACGAGATCCGGCGCATCTTCGCCGATACAGCGCTCGCGCGGCAGCGGCGTTTCACGCCCGGCACCTTCAGCTTCAACGTCGCGGGCGGCCGGTGCGAGAGCTGCGAGGGAGCGGGGCAGCTTCAGATCGAGATGGTATTCATGGCGGACGTGTACGTGCCCTGCGATACGTGCGGCGGCACGCGCTTCAAGCCATCCGTGCTCGAGGTACGGGTGAACGGGAAGAACATCGCGGAGGTACTGCAGCTCACGATCGACCAGGCGATCCGCTTCTTCCCGCGCGAGGAGAAGCTGGGCCAGGCACTCTGGCATCTGCAGCAGGTGGGGCTCGGGTATCTGAGGCTGGGGCAGCCGGCGCCGACGCTATCGGGAGGAGAGGCCCAGCGCATCAAGATCGCGCGCGAGCTGTCGCAGGCGGGACGACGAGGAAGTGGCGGCCGCAAGCTCTACGTGATGGACGAGCCGACGACGGGGCTTCATCTCGAGGACATCCGGAAGCTGGCGCGGGTGCTGGACCGGCTCGTGGATCACGGGCACACGCTGGTGATCATCGAGCACAACCTGGACGTGATCAAGCTGGCGGACTGGATCATCGACCTCGGCCCCGACGCCGGCTCGCGCGGCGGGAGCATCGTGGCCATGGGGAGACCCGAGGAGGTCGCGCAGGTGGAGGCGTCGCATACCGGACGCTGGTTGCGCGTGGTGTTGCCGCGGGAAGCGGCGCGGCGTGTGGAAGGGGCGATGGCGCAGCCGCGCGCGAGTTGACTCTCACTCGTGCCGTTCTTAAACTTCTGGTTCTGATCCCGAGTAGCTCAGGTGGTAGAGCAGGTGACTGTTAATCACCGGGTCGGGGGTTCGAGTCCCTCCTCGGGAGTTTGTTGAAAGGCAATAGCTTAGGCTGTTGCCTTTTTTCATGCGTGTACCCTCCGACCGTGTGACAACGTAGCACTTCGCGAGGAGATAGCGGGGTCTCTCCGCATCTTCGGCCGGGAAGCGCGGTGTGACGGTCTCGATCACCCAATGCCTGTCGTTTCTCAGGCCACCCACTCCCAGCTGCCGTAGGCAATGAGGAAAAGGAGCTGCATTGCGACCAGCAAGGTCGCAACGACCGGCGCCATGTGTCGGCGCCCGATTGCTGTTCGGGGGAGGAGTAGGAAGATCGGGAAGAGCATCAGCTCGTAACGGGCTGTCCCCGAGTGTGGCTCCTGCGAATGCAGGAACAGCATGGCGGCCAGGATGTAGGCGGCCATCCCTCCCTCGAGCATCCACCATCCCCAGGCGAACACCACGAACACCGAAAAAGAGGAGAACAGGCGCACCGTCTCGTTCGGGAGCGGTAGTACCCCGTGACGGAGCCCATATGCGGCGCCGAGCACGTCGCGGATGAGCGGCTCGAAGGGAAGCGTCCATTCTTGACCCCACCACCGCGAGGCGATGTGTGAGTAGCCGAGCGGGTCGCGCACGCTATAGCCGACGTAACCGATCCACGCGGCGAGGCCGACAAGGGGTGCGATCGCGCACACCATCGGCAAGCGCCAGCCTCGGCCCCGGCGAATGCCGCGCACAAGATCGGGCACGAACAACGCCGGCAGGAGCAGCGCTGTCGGACGCGTTAAGCCTGCGAGTAGTCCCGCAACGCTCGCCGCCGCGATGCGCTGGTGGCGATACAGAACGACTATCAGGAGGCTCAAGAGCAGGAACAGCGACTCCGTGTAGAACACGGAAAAGAAAAAGCCGAGCGGACTCACCAGCATCCAGAATCCGGGCTGCCCACGGAGTGGCGCCCACCGATCGCCATGCGCGAGTCGCCCCATGAGCAGCATGCACCCGAGCAGGCACAGCTGCGACAAAAGAATTCCGGCGAGTGCCTCGTGCCCGACCTGCCCGCCGAGGGCGCGTGCCGTCATTGGTAGCAGCGGGAACCCCATGTAATGGCGGCGCTCCCGATCTGCACGATTGTACCCGACCCTCGCGAGGTGCGAGTAGCGGCTTCCATCCCAGGTCGACAGCACCTCGACCGGTGATCGAGGCGGGGGGCCGTTTCGGAGGGGCGGTATGTGTCGGCCGATGAGAGACGCGGCGAGCCAGATCGCAACAACGCCGGTTGCCCACGCCGCTACCAGGTTCCAACCCCTGAACGAGCCGAAAGCGGATATCAGTCCGCGCAAAGCCTTCACTTTTTCCGCACTCGAACCACCGTGGCGGCTGGCTCGCGCTCCACGAACGCAGCGTATCGCTCGACCGCTCGCTCGATGGCTGTCACGTCCTGCTCGCTGACCTTCTGGAAGAGCTCGACCTCCACGGCAACGCCCCGCCGCCCGAGCGTCCGTCGCCAGCTCCCGACGACGTTCCCGTCCAACGCGACACACATCCCGATGATGCCGCCCCCCGCGTTCACGCGACCTCGGTGCTTTGGGTCCACCACCGCATCCCGGTTTCGATAACCCACGAGCCACTCGTCGAAGTCGGGTAGGAGCAGCGCCCGGGGCCTGGGGGTCGCACGTCTGGCCTTTCTGCGTCGCCAGTGGTCGCGCCCGCCGATCCGTTCCATCTCCAGCGATGACTTCCCGGACTCGATGCCGAGCCGCGCATCGGAGACGCGCAGCCCGGACCACCAACAGAAATCGTCCAGCGTCGCTGGGCCGCGGCTTTGAAAGAAGCGCCCGACGAGCTCCGCCAGCGCCTCTTCCTGACTCCATCGAGGCGATGGGGTGTCGAGCAAGCGCCAGGTGAACTGCTTTCCCCGTCGGGGCCCGCCGCAGAGCAATCCCTCCAGCTCGGCGCTCCCGAGGATATGCGGCAGTCGCTGGCCGGCGGTCGAGATCCCCGCGCGTTGCAGCGCTCGCGCGAGCTCATCCCGAGTCATGGCGCCGTTCTGCTCGATCGCCTTGACGAGCACCGTGCAGCTCTTGCCGAACGTCGGCGCATCCAGCTCGAGCTGCTGATGGCGCCTCGCCCGGCTCTGTTTCACGCGCGGTGCGACAAGCGACAGCATCCACCGCACATCGGGCGGTGCGATGATCTGCCATGTCCCCCGCAACGCGTGGGTGCGGATGATGCTCCCATCGGCAATCGACTGCTCGATATCGGCTTCAGTCGGCTCGCCGCGAATGCGAAGAGCGACCGCCCACCGCACAGAGTTGTAATCCTGCGCCTGGATCGCGCCCATCCACCGGACGAGCTCCGCCGGTCGCGAAAAGACGCCGCCAGTCAACTGTTGAGCGGCGAGTCTGCGCCCTACCAAGCGGAGAGAAGCCCCGCGAGACGACTCGCGGGGCTTCACTGAATGCAGCCTCGAAGCGGACTTCCGCGCGGTCAGGGCTTCGCCTTCCCGAGCGCCACGACGGCTGGATCCACCTGGAAGCGCATCTGCATCCCCTGGGTGAGATGCGGCTCGATATGGCAGTGGAAGAGCCACGTCCCCGGGTTGTCCACGTCCATGTCGGCCACGATCATCCCCATCGTGCCGAGCGTGAGCACATCGGTCTTCATGTGCTGAGCGGTGACGATGTTGCCATGCCAGTGTGGAGCGTGCAGCTCGAAATTCGTCGTCGACATGATGTACCACCGCACCTTGTCGCCCACGGTCATCTTCGGCATCGGGCCGTTGCCGAAAAGGAAGCCGTTGAGCGATTCGCGCAGGTTGAAGGCACCGAAGGGATCGATGAACGTCGGCCCCATCGGCTTCTTCACCTTCGCCGGCTCGAGCGCGTACTGCTTGATGTTGTCATCGATGTAGGGGCTCAGATTCTCATCGAGCTCGGCGAAGGCGATGATGAACTCCTTGTCTACATCCTTCGGCCGGCCGTCGGGGCGGGCCCTGCCTCGCGCCGTGATGATCATCGGCCCAATCAGGCCGGCGTTCACATCGGCAGACTCATCCACGTGCGAGTGGTACATCCAGAACGCCGTGCTTCCCTCCATCGGGTCCGGACCGGCGCGCTCACTCGCTACCCACACGTAGGTGTGGCTTCCGCCAGGGGGAACGCCGGCCTTGTCCGGTGTGCTCGTGCCGTCCTCGTACCCGGCACCCTCGGACGATTTCTCGTAGATCACTCCGTGCGGGTGCATACTGTACGGGTGGGTGGCGTTGTTCCGGAACACCACCTTGATCGTATCCCCCACCTCGGCGCGGATGACCGGACCGAGTAGTCCGAGGTAGGCGTCTTCTGGCGCGCGTGCCTTGAGCGCAGAGAAGGACGCATCAGTATACTCGCGGTAGAGCGCCTTCTTCGACTTGCTACCCAGCTGCGTCGGTCCCCGGGTGGTGAACATCGCCTGAAACGGCGTGAAAGGCTTCCCGGTGATCTGGTTCCTTCCACTCGGCGTGTAATCCCAAGTCACCTCGTCGGCGGCTATGTAGTAGACTCGCGTTTGGCCGGGTGACTGCCGATTGTGATTCGGTACTGCCAGCGGCTGCGATGCCACAATACCGACCGTGGCGGCCACGAGGACATTGAGCACGGCGGCCTCCTATCTTGGGGAGGGGGGACGGCTGCGCCTGGATTTTGATGCCCTCCAAGCTCGGGCGGCCGAGGCGGAAGGTCAATAGGACGACGATATGCTCGCGACATGAGACCAACGGTTACTACGGCCGGCACGGACCACGTGCCGGACTGCCCAGTGCTGATCGTCGGGGCCGGACCGACAGGTTTGGTGCTGGCTCTCTGGCTCGCCAGACTCGGCATCCGCGTTCGAATCATCGACAAGACGGGAGAACCGGGCACCACCTCGCGCGCCGTCGGCGTTGCCGCGCGAACGCTCGAGCTCTATCGCCAGCTCGACCTCGCCGAGGCGCTGGTGGAAGGCGGCGTGAAGGTCCCGGCCGTGAATCTCTGGACGCGCGGGAAGCGGGCTGCGCGTCTATCGTTGCTGAAATTGGGCACGGGCTTCACTCCCTTCCCCTTCTTTCTCGTCTTTCCACAGGACGCTCACGAGCGCTTGCTCATCGAGCGGCTTGGCTCGCTCGGAATCCAGGTCGAGCGTCGCACGGAGCTGATCAGCTTCGAGCAGCACGCCGAGGGTGCGCGAGCCACGCTCCGCACCGCGGATGGTGCCGAAAACCTGTGTGAGGTGAAATATCTCGCCGGCTGCGACGGCGCGCATTCGACCGTGCGGGAATCGCTCGGCGTCGGATTTCCCGGCGGGACGTACAGCGAGCTCTTCTACGTCGCCGACGTCGACGCGCATGGGCCTGCGGTGAACGACGAAATTCATCTGGAGCTGGACGATGCCGACTTTCTTGCTGTCTTTCCTCTCAAGAAGAAGGGACATCTCCGTCTCATCGGGAGCGTCCGCCGGCCAGCGGCAGAGCAGAAAAAGGAATTGACCTTCGAGGACGTCGGCCGGAGGGTCATCGAGCACATGCAGCTGACAGTCGGGCGCGTGAACTGGTTCTCCACCTATCACGTGCACCATCGCGTCGCGGCGAGATTTCGCGGCGGTCGCGCCTTCCTGCTTGGCGATGCCGCGCACATTCACAGCCCGGCGGGCGGGCAGGGGATGAACACCGGGATAGGCGACGCGGTGAACCTGGCGTGGAAGCTCGCCGCGGTGCTGGGCGGTCATGCACCGGACGGCATGCTCGATAGTTATGAAGCCGAGCGAATCGGTTTCGCGCGCAAGCTCGTCGCCACCACCGATCGAGTCTTCACGGTAGTGACGAAACCAGGACGGGCCGCGGGGTTCGTCCGCACGAGGGTTGCGCCCGTCATCGCCCCGCTGCTGTTCAGAGTCACGGCTGTGCGCCGGTTCATGTTTCGCACTGTTTCCCAGACGGCGATCACGTATCGGGGTAGCGCATTGAGCGAGGGCTCACTCGGACGGATACAGGGCGGCGATCGTCTGCCCTGGGTGGAGCTGTCGCCGAATCGGGACAACTTCGAGCCATTGGCCTCGATCGCGTGGCAGGTTCACGTCTACGGCGAGCCAAAGCCAGGCGTCGAAGAATGCTGTGCAGCTCTCGCGATGCCTCTGCACACATTCGCATGGACGCCGATGATGGATCGCGCCGGGCTCTCTCGTGGAGCGATCTACCTCGTTCGACCGGACGGTTACATCGCGTTGGCGGACGACGGGGCTCGACCTGAGCGCTTGGTCGAATACTTCGCCCACCGAGGAATGACGGTCAGCGCTCCGTCGGGACTACCGGAGTCGCCATCCCACTCCCAGCGTCAGCATCGATAGCTGCTCGAGCCGCGGCTTGCCGTCTCGCGGCGGAAAATCCGCACGCTCGAGCGACTGCGCGAGTCGGACGCTCAGTCGCCCGGCGGTGTAGGCGAGCGATGTCGATGCGCCGATGGACATGTTGGGACGGCGCGTCCCGCTCACCGACACGACGGGATCGAATGTCAGCAGGGTACCGGCGACCAGCGCGTCATCGAGGAACGTGATGCGTCCCTCCGCCCCCGTGCGCGCGATGACCCAGCGCTGAGCAGCGAGGGGCGAGCTGTAGCGTCGAGTGACGGTACCGGCATGGAGTACGAGCCAGGAGCGCACGGCCCGCGACGCGTCGAGCCGGGCCTCGCTCATGCTTCGACTCACGCCGTTGCCGTTGAGCGCGCCGAGATCTCCGGCGGCCAGCGAGCCCTCGAGCTGCAGCTTGTTCCATGCGACGCCGACGGCGGCGCCCAACACCGTCCCCGAGGAGCGCTCCACCCCCTCGCCGATGTTGACGCGATGATCGGCGAGCGCCGCGAAGACGCCACTCCATAGGGGCGCCTGCGCCACTGCCGAGCGCGGGAGCGCGGCCAGCGCGAGTGTGAGCGCTAGCAGGGTGACGGCGTGCCGGCGCATTGTCATCGCGGCGACCCCTGTTCCGAGCGGACGACCAGGCGCGCGCTCGCCAGTCGTTCCGCGTTCCGGCGCCGCACCTCCGCATTGTGCAGAGCTCGATCACTCCGGCGGCGCTCGTTCGCGGCCACATTCAGGGTAATGACGGGAGTTCGACGCCAGAGCGCGAAGCCCGTGAGTCCGGCGGCGGCCGCGCTGCCCGCCATCACCGTTCGCTGCGAGCCCGGCGACCCGAGACCGCCGTTTCCGACGAACGTCGGGATCGCGAGCGCCGCCCCGGCGAGACCGAGTCCCTTCGCGAGCTGGAGGCGCGATGCCGAGGGTGCGCGCCGTTCCTCGAGCAGCTCCTCCGGCCGCAGCTCGGGCAGCACATCCTCCAGTGCCTGATGCCGATATCGGAGATCGAGCGCCAGAGTGACCGTGTCGGTGGTCGCCGCAATGCCATCGCGCCGCGCCACGAACCTTATCTGGAAGCGCCCCTCCGGCGCGATCTCGCCGCGGGATGACAGGCCATCCCATGCGATCTCCGCGACCCCGACACCATTTGCCGACGAAAGGAGCGTGGCGAGAGTCGCATCACCCCGTCCGTCCATCGGCCGGAGGCTGGCCTGCACGGTGGCCGGCTGGGTCGTCACGATCGTCCACCGGATGCGCTCCGTGCCGGGCGCGATCACCGTATCCGGCGCGGGGCGAACGCCGAGCGCGAATGTCCGGCGCCGTGATTCCAGGAAAAGTTGACGCTCTACGGCGGTAAAGCTGCGCTCATCCAGGTCGACAAAGGGATCGGCTTGGACCGCCGTTTCAAAGTGGACGATCGCCGAGTCGCGCTGGCGAAGCAGCGCGAAGGCAGCACCCAGATATTTGTGCGACTGGGTGCGCTGCTCCGCGGACACGCGCCCGGCAGCGCTCGGCGAGATCACCTGTCGAAGGAGCACCACGGCGCGCTCGAGCTGCAGCTCCTCGTACAGAATGACCGCGCGCTGCAACGTCTCCTCTGGCGTGCGTTGGGCGGACACCGAGAATGGAGCCGCGAGCAGAAGCGGCACCGCGACGAGAGGGAGAAAGCGACGCATCACCGGGCCTCCGCCGTGGGCGAGAGCGTGATCCTCGACAGCTGCGTTGTCTCACCGGCGACGACCGTGAAGGTCGTGTCGAAGGTCTGGTAGCCCGGCGCCCGAACCCGCAAGCGCCTATCGCCCACCGGAACGCTGGCGTCCAACACCACTCCGACGCCCCGGATCCGGTCGTCCACGAAGATCTGCGCGTCGGTCGGGTAGGCGCGAATCCTCACCAGCCCGAATCGCGTCGCGGGCGCCGGGGCAACCGCCGGACCGAGCCGCTGGACCGGAAGCGTGACGCTCGGCTTCACGGGCCCCGCGACTGCAACTCCGCCCGTCGGCTCCTTGCGAGCCGGGTTCGACGGAGCCGACGCGAGCGCCGAGGAGAGAGTGGGTCGCACACTCGGCGGCTCGGGCAACGGGCGGCGCGAGACGCGCATCGCTCCCAGGCCGACCACGGACAGAAGGACGAACCCCGTCGCCGCGCCGATGAGCACCGAGCGGGTTCGCCGCCCCGGCACGGGCTGCTCGATCGTCGCCGAGATCGGCCCGTGCGGCGTCAAGCGCACGGTGCCGGTCAGCGCCGGCAGCGTGCCCGCAGTCACCGAGGCCACGGGAAGGCCGAGCGCCAGATCGCGCAGCATCCGGTCTCCCCCCATCC
This sequence comes from Gemmatimonadota bacterium, assembly GCA_030948255.1. Classification (GTDB taxonomy): domain Bacteria; phylum Gemmatimonadota; class Gemmatimonadetes; order Gemmatimonadales; family Gemmatimonadaceae; genus JALZAQ01. Next base: position 33,152 of record JALZAQ010000015.1, on the reverse strand, counting down.
GCTCATTCTCGCCGAAGGGAATGGCGTCGAGTGTTGCCACCAGCGCCTCGGTCGTCGGAAAGCGATGCTCCGGCTTCTTCGAGAGCGCACGCGTCACCAGCCGCAGAAGCTCGACGGGAGCATCCGGGCGCACGTCGGCGAGGTTCGGGACCGGCGTGTAGAAGTGGTGGTGCATGATTCCAGGGAGCGTTTCCGCCTGGAAGGGCACGAAGCCGGTGAGCATCTGGAAGCCGACGACCCCGAGCGAGTACTGATCGCTCTGCGGACCAATGCGCCGCGCCGCGCACTGCTCAGGGCTCATGAACCAGGGCGTGCCGATGAGCATGCCGGTGGACGTCATGCCGGCGTCCTCGGCGGCGCGCGCGATGCCGAAGTCGCTCACCAGCACGTGACCGTCGCGGTCGATGAGGATGTTGCCGCCCTTGATGTCGCGATGGACGATCCCGCGGTCGTGAGCGTAGGCGAGCGCCGACGCGACCGAGCGGAGTACCTGAAGGACAACGGGAACGGGGAGCGGGCCTTGCGACGCCAGAACGTCGTCGAGCGGCCGTCCCTCGATGAGCTTCATCGCGATGTAGAGGAAGCGGCCGGTCTGTCCCTCCCGATACACCGGTATGATGTTCGGATGCTCGAGCGCGGCGGCCATCCGCGCCTCCCTCTTGAAGCGGTCGGCGAGCGAGCGGTTCAACGTCAGCTCGGGCGGCAGCACCTTGAGCGCGACGCGTCGGTGCAGAGCTGCTTCGGTCGCCCTGAAGACGATCGCCATCGCACCGCGGCCGATCTCGCGCTCGACGTCGTACTCGCCGGCGAGCATCTCGCGTACCTCAGCGAGAAGCGCGTCCTCCTCCGTTCCCACCACGAGGGTGGCGGCACCCGGATCGATGGCCTGACGCCCGCAGTGGCTGCAGAAGCGCGTACCCGAGGGGAGCGGGGTGCCGCACCGCGAGCAGTCGCTCACTGGCCGGTTGCAGTGAAGGTGACGCCGTTCTGCCTGTTGCCTTCCGGATAGGCTATCGCGGTGCTGACGCCGGCGTTCTTGTCCAGTGTCAGGCGTGCTTCGGCGAGCCCACTGGAGTTCGACGTCACCGTCACGCTGGACGCCCCGGCGAACGTGCTGCCTCCGGACGTGACTTCGAAGGTGACGGTGACGCCGGCGACGGGTCGCCCGGACGCGTCGATGACTCGCACGGTGAAGTACTGCGGCAACGGCTTGAATCGCTGCGAGACCTGGTTGTTGCCGCGCACGAGACGGAGAGCGCTCCACACCGCACCGGGATAATGGGGCGTCACCGCGACCGGCGTGAAGTTGACCGAGCCCACGGTGCTGTCGCCAACCGCGTCCGCGTTGGCGCTACGACGCGGCCCGCGATCGTCGCCCCACCAGTCGGAGGACGCAGGGAGGGAAAGGATCTGCGCGTTCGTCAACCCGAGAACCGAGTTGTCCGCGATGTCGTTCCCCGTCACGCTCGCGGTCAGCCACCCCGACACGATCACGCCGGTCCCATTGAGGGCAATGCGGTCGTTCTGGATGCTCAGTGTCGTCGCGGCCAGTGAGATGCCGGTCAATCCCGCGTAGTAAGTGATCGACGACGACAGGACGTCCGCCGAGCTGGCCGTGGCCGATATCGCCGCTCCGCGGCGGAAGCGCGACACGGTGCGAACGCCCGCACCCGACAACGTGCTGTTCGTCACCGAAACGGCGTTCCCAGAGAAGTCGATGGCGGTCGCGTCGGCTCCGCTGAAGAAAGCGTCGACCACCGTGAGGCCCGCGCTGCTCCCGCGCACGCTGATCGCCGCAGCGCCCGTGTCCGCCCCGGCGACCGTGCACGCGGAGTACCAGCCCCCGGTCACGACCACCAGGGGTCTCGTTCCGCTCACGTCGACGCACCCCTTCCCGGCCACGTTGCCGAGCGTATCCGAGGAGAGGGAGATCGAGTCCGCGTCGTCGGCCACGACGGCGATCATAGCGTTGTCCGAGCGCGAGTTTCGCATCCCCCACGACGAGCGCGTGGAGCGCACGCTGTAGCGCCCGCCGACAAAGCGATTCGCGTCGATTATCGCGCCGCCGTACGATGCCGCGCGGCTGTCGATAAAGCGAATGGCATCCATCGCGTGGCCGCTCGACTCGGAGAAGACGTTGCGTTGCACGGAGACGCCGGAGGAGCGCGTGATCTCGAGCGCCGACGACCCGTCGCTCGCGCTGCCCGCGCTGAACGGGTCGCTCGCCTGGAGGTCGAGCGTGAAGACATTGTCGCTCACCGCCGTCGCGCCGGAGACGCCGGTGAGGCGAACGAGCTGATGCCTGCCGGAGAGCGTGTCGAACAGAACGCGGGCCGACACCGTGGTGTCGAGCTGGATTCGCGCTCCGGTAGTCGCGCGGACGACGCTGTACTGTACCAGCGCGCCACTGCCGCCGAGAAGCTGGATGCCCGCTCCCGAGCCGCCTGCCGCATCCACACCATCCACGACGACGCGCGTGATCTGGACATTCGCCACGGACTCCACCCGGATGCCGTAGGCGGTGACGGCGCTGATGCGCGAGTCTGTCACCGAGCTTCCGGACGCCGTACCCCGCAGCAGGATGCCGCGACCGATGCGCGACGTCGCACCCGGATTGACGTGCACGTTCTCGATGCGAACGTTCGCGCCCGTCGCGTCCACCGCCGGTCCGTCAACCGTATGCCGCACCGCGATCGAGCGGATCACCACCGGCGACGCGCCGGACACGAGGATGGCAGCGGCTCCGGAGTTGTGTGCGATCACCGGGAGTCGCAGCGGATCGTTGCCGTTGGCGCGGTAGGCCGACTCGTCGCCGAGCAGAGTGAGCCCGGAGGCCAACGAGAGCTGCTCCGCATACGGCCGGACCCCGACGTGGACGAAGACCGTGTCACCCCCGTCCGCGTCCGCGAGAGCCGCACCGATGGTGGAGTAGGGACGCGATGCCGTACCGACGCGAAGTCCGCCGCTCGTCGTGTTGTCCACGTGAAGCAGCGTGAGATTGCGGACGGTGAGCATCACCGTATCCGCGAGCGACGACGTCTGGGCGATGATGAGCGTTGAACCGAAACCGGTGCTCGTCACCGTGCCGTTGGACACTGTTGCCACCGAGGTGATGGTCGAGCGCCAGGTCACCGGCAGGCCGGTGATCGGCGCCCCCAGAGCGTTGCGCACCGTCGCGGTGTAGACGACCTGCTGGCCGGCCCGCGTCAGCGTGTCTACCGTCGCATCCAGCGCGAGCGAGACGGCATCGTTGCGCACCACGACGATGAGCGAGTCCCGCACGCCGCCGCTGGACGCGACGATCACAACCCGACCGGTGTCCCGGCCGACGACGAGACCCGCGTTCACCGTCGCAACGGCCTCGTTGCGGCTCGTCCACGTGAGATAGCTGACCGGAACCGTGTCGCCGCGCGCATTTCGAACGTTTACCGCGGGCGTGATGGTCCCACCGATGGCGCGGATCGTGTCGGACACCGGCAGGATGTCGATGCTCACCGGCGCGTTGGTCACGGTGACCGTCGTCTGTGCCGTCAGCGTGGCGTAGCTCGCAGTGATCGTGGCCGTCCCGCGCCCGAGGGCCACCACGGCGCCCATCGGCGCCGCCCCCGGAGCAACGCTGGCCACGATGCTCGAGGACGACAGCCAGGTGGGTGCCGCGCCCGCGATCACAGCGCCGAGAGCGTTCCGCACGACGGCGCGGAGAGTCATGGCATCATTCACGCTGGCCAGTGTCGTATCGCGCGGATCGAGCGAGAGGGTAACCGGATCGTTTCGGACCTCGACCGCCGCCGTGTCGGACACGCCATCCAGCTCGGCGATGATTCTCGCCGTTCCGATGGAAATCCCGGTCACCCAGCCGAAGGGAGCGACGGAGGCCACGCCTTCGTTGAGCGATCGCCAGACGATTCTGGAACTGTCGGGGATGGCGACGCCCGCAGCATCGTACGCGGTTGCCATCAGATGGAAGCGCTCTCCGAGGGAGTGCAGCACCTGAATTCCGTCCGGTAGCACCACGCGCTGGCCGCGCTGCCGGACGTCTACCCGGACCACGTTGCGCACCGGTCCCTTGGATGCAGCGATGTATGTGGTGCCGGCGCCCCGCGCGGTGACGAGTCCGCTGGCGTCCACTTCCGCGATGCTTCTGTTCTCGCTGTCCCAGAACGGAACGATGCCGCTGATCGGGCCGTCGGCCCCATCGAGCGCCACCGCGAGGACGCGCGCTGTGTCGTTGATCGCGAGTAGCGTCACCGTCTGGGGCGAGAGCGCAAAGCGCGCGAGCAGCTGTTCCACGCGCACAGTGGCGCGGGCGGTGTCGTTGCCGGCGTAGGCGATCACCTCGGTCGCGCAGGCCCTACGCGAGAGCAGCCGCCCATCATTCACGACGACGCATGTGGTATCGCCCGATCGCCAGGAGATGGGCACCGCGTACTCGACTCCGCGAGCTCCCAGGGCGCGGGCGTGCAGAGTGGCCGTGTCTCCGGCGCTCCCCATCGACACGGTGGCGCGATCGAGCACCAGATCCTGCAGAACGACGTGGAGGCTGCGAGTCCAGCGCACTCCGCCGTCGGGAAGCAGGGAGCTTCTCATCTGCACCGTGACCACCGCCTCGCCCAGTCCGGCGGCAACGAGCGAGTCTCCCGGTCCGGTCACCGAGATGACGTCGGGATTCGCTGTCGTGAGGAGGAGCACCGGGTCGGCGACCGGTTGACCATCCCGCTCCACCCGCAGCGTGGGTCGCTCGACCGTGCCGATCGACAGGAGGGTGTCGCTCAGCCAGACAAGGCGCAAGTCACGAGCGCCGACCGGTCCGAGCACGTTGGCGCTGTCGCACGTGAGCCCGCTCGCCATGGCGACGGCGAGAAGCACGGTCGTGCAGAGCGCGCGAGGCGCCGTGTGTCGAGACTTGCGGAAAGTCTGCACGCCGCGGCCAGCAGGGGGACAGGCAAGGGCCAGCGCACGGCGTCTTTCTGCATGCGCAAGCTACCGGGATATCGTCTCTTGAAGACGATCCGGACACGCCGATGAAACATCCTTTCCGGCTGTCCCACGCTACGTGACGGCCAGGGGGGACTCCATGCCTCTCCCTGAGAATGTGAGGGCGGTCACACGTCGGCGCGTCGGGCACGACGGCTGCAGTAAGCGTCGGCAAGGTCGAACGAGCCGCGCACTAGTCGGCGCGGTCGGACTTCTCTGTGCGGGAGGTGCACCATGAGAGACCACGCGACGAGTCCCGTTCCTGATGACTCCATCGAACGGGCGGAGAGCGCCATCGCCGAAGCCCGCACGCCGATCACGCTCGAACGAGAGGTCTACCACCTGGCGGGTCGAGCACGCGCCGACAATGTGCCGGCCGAGCGCATGCTCGAGGTGCTCGACGAGGCCGTCGGCCGCAGTCCCCTCGGTGTGTTCTATCGCGACCCTGGCTCCCCGCGGTATCGGTCACTGACGGTCCTGGCCCTGGACGCATACCACCGGGCCTGACCCCTCGATCGCCCGCTCCGAACGAAGGGCCCATCCGTGACGGGTGGGCCCTCTGTGATCTTGACGGCGACCCAAGCGTGGGCATCATCAGGGCAGCAACGAATGCCCTCGCTGTCTTCCCGAGCACGGAGCTCTCACATGCATCGAGTCAGCGCCATCGCCTGCGCCGCCCTCCTTCTCGGCTGCGCGAAGGCAGACAACCATCCCGCGGATACGGCAGCCCCCGCTCCCGCACCAGCCCCCGCGAAAACAGTCTCCCTCGCCGACATGGCCGGCAACTGGAAGGTGCGAGCCGTTCCGGAGGCTGGAGACACGACCGCTACCCTCTACGACCTGACCGCGACAGCCGATTCGTCCACCTGGAAGATGAAGTTCGCGAACGGCCTGACCGTCCCGATGCACGTGTCGACCTCGGGCGACAGCGTCATCGTCGACGCGGGTCCGTACGCCAGCGTCCGACGCAAGGGAGTACAGGTGACGACGCGCAGCGTGATGCGCATGTCCGGTGGAAAGCTGACCGGGATGACGACCGCGCACTACAAGACCACGGGTCCCGACTCGGTGCTCCGGCTTCGCACCGAAGGAACTCGCGCGCCGTAGGCGCGAGGAGAGTTGTGCCGCCCGTCACACGCAGAGTGTGACACTCATCGGACACGGTCGGTCGCCGTTTTAGCGCGGCACGAGCGGTGCACTGATTCTCTCGCGAGACATACGAGCCGGGCGCCTCGAGTGGCCCGGCTCGGTCCACCTTCGCGTGAGGTGCCCCATGATCGACTACGCCGCAGCGCCCACTCCCAGCGATACGCTCGAGTGGGCCGAGGAAGCCATAGCCGGGGCACGGACGCCCATCACTCTCGAGCGGGAAGTCTATCGTTTCGCGAGTCGCGCACGCTCGGAGCTGCTACCAGTAGAGCGAATGGTCGCCCTGCTCGGCGCTGCCGTGCGCCGAAGCTCTCTCGCTGCCGCCTTCCGGAATACCGCGTCGCCCGGATACCGGGCACTCCTGGGGCGGGCGCTGGACACCTTTCATCACCCCTGACCCGGCGGCGCAGCGGGTCGTCTTGACGGGCAACTCTCCGGTCGCCTCATCAAACCACGACCGCGCGGCGATGATCAGCGAGTGGCGATAGCCCGGTAGGCGATGACGAGAGGGCCGCCCTGTCCGCGCCGTGTGACGGGCCAGATCGCAATCGCGCCCCGCGTACCCCCGTCGAGACGGAGACCGCGGAGCGGCGACTCGGTGAGGAGCTCGCGATCACTGATCAGCCGTCCCGCCGGGATCGTGGAGAGGAGCGTGTCCGCGACCGCGCCGAAGATCTGGGGCAGGGTGGCGCGGACAGTGACCTCGAATTTGTCGGCGCGCCTCGTGCGGGCGAGAGGGGTGTCAAACTCCACCGTGACGCCGTCGCCGGCGCGAATCGCGAGCTGGCCGCCCGCCAGCGCCGTTCTGCCCTGCTGGATGGAAGGAGAGAGCGGGACCGCCGCCATCGGCTCCGAAGACTCGCTCACCAACTGCGGCCGGTGCGCCACGACGCGTGTCGCAGCCGAGCGACTACTCGGTGAGGGAAGTCTGCCGTAGAACGCGCGTACGCCCTGAGCGCCCACGAAGCCGATCAAGGCCAGCGCTCCGACCGCCGCGCCGAGGCGGCGTGTGGCGTGCCGCCGGCGGGATGCGGTGGCAATGCGCGCCTCCTGGCGGCAATGGAGACAAACCGTCGTGCCGGGCCGAGGCTCGTGCGGACAGGGTGGCAGCGTGGATGATGGCATGGAGGGAATGAGCGCGGGAGCCAGGGCGTCGACCGGACATCTCCGAGACGAGCTACGGTTGGCGCCCGCAACGGTCGCGACGCGCTATCCCCTGCCCCACACCAGCCCGAAGAGTAGCAGCGCCAGCACCACGGCGGTGAGCGCCACGTACAGCCGATCGCGCTGCGCCAGGAACGCCACGAGCGTGAGGGCGACGCGGGCCACTGGCGTGGCGATCAGAAGAACGAGTCCCAGCTGCACGACCGCCCGGCTGTCGAGATGAGCGACACCGCCGGCGATGCCCGTCAGGGTCGTGAGCCCATCTACCTCCCCGCGAAAGACGCGGAAATCCGCCGGGCGCCCACCGTACTGCAGGAGGAGCGCAGCGCCGCCAATCACGACCACACCGGCCGCGATCAGCACTCCGATCTGCAGGAGCCGCCCGATGAGCTGTTCCACCTCGCGATCGCTCCACCCTCCCCCCCCCTGCCCCGCCGGGCTCACATTGCTCCCCGTATGCCCTTGTACAGCATCTCGATGGCCATCACCACCACGACGGCGGTGAAGATCTGCCGGAGGCGTGTCGTCTTCGCGGTCCCGAGGATGCGCGCCCCGAAAAGCGCGCCGGATAGCACCCCGAGCATCACCGGGAACGCGAGGGCGGGCTCGATGTAGCCGCGATGGAGATAGACGCCCGCGCTGGCCGCGGCCGTGACCCCGATCATGAAGTTGCTGGTGGTGGTGGACACCTTGAACGGCAGCCTCATCGCCTGATCCATCGCCAGCACCTTGATGATGCCGGAGCCGATCCCGAGAAGCGCCGACAACACGCCCGCCACGAGCATCAGCGAGAAGCCCGCGGGCACTCCCCGCACGGAGTAGCGCTGCAAGCCGCTCGGTGTCGGGTAGGTCGAATCCAGCCGCAGCCGCGCAGCCCAGCGATCGGGCGTGGCGGCGACGACGTGCTCTTCGCGCGGTTGGAGGGAGCGATAGGCGGTGAACAGAAGCACGAGCCCGAACAGGATGGCGAGGGCGCTGGTCGGGATGAATCCCGACAGGGCGGCGCCCATGAGGGCGCCGGTCGTTGTCGCCAGCTCGAGGAATATTCCCACGCGGACGTTCGTGTACCCTTCGCGCACGTACGCGGCGGCGGCGCCCGAGGATGTCGCGATCACCGAGACGAGGGATGCGCCGATCGCATAACGAAGATCGACGCCGAAGAGGAGGGTCAGCAGGGGCACGACGATGATCCCTCCCCCGAGCCCCGTGAGCGCGCCGAGCAATCCCGCGCCGAATGATCCGGCCGCGATCAGAACCGCGAGGAGCGAGATGGTCACGCGGTGGGAGTCGTCACCAGCTCTTCACCTGCGAAAGCGGGGTATCGCGGTCGTCACTCCTCGTACTCGTCCGATCCCTGAACCCAGAGAAAGGACTGGCTGTCGATCATGTCGCGGGGCCGCAGGTCACGCAAGTCGCGATGTACCCGCCAAGCGAAGGCGAGCAGGCTCCGATTGCTCTCCCAGTTGGGCCGGGAACGGTAGTTGAAGTCCGCGCCGTACTGCCGGGCCGCTGTCCGCGTGACGTTCGGCTTTCAGAGGCGCGGAATCCCGAGCACCTCGCCCACGAAGACGCTCGCCAGCAGCTCGCGGCGGTCGGTGCGCCAGCCGAGGGAGACACCCCCGGTGAGGGCGCCGTCACCGTTCCGGATGAAGTACAGGGGGAGCTCGTACCCGAAGACACGGCGGCGGAGGTCGCAGTGCGCCTCGACCCGGAGCCCCAATCCGCTTCCGATGAAGCGCTGCACCGACAGATCCGCGATCGTGCGTCGGCTCTCGCTGGGGGCGCCAACAGAGACGGAGCGGCAGCGCAGGACAGCGGTGGAGGCCACCGGTGCACAGAGCTGCGCTCTCTCCTGGGCGTCGGAGCTCGCCTCCCGCCGCAGCGCGGCCGACACGAACCCGCCAGCCGGCAGCAACACGCCGAATGCCGCGAACATCGCTGTCTCCGCCCGGTGCTCTGTCGTATCGGCGAGCGTGACCGGGTTCGCGAAGGAGAAGCGACGATGGGCATACGTGACGCCCAACGCAGCCATCACGGGATGGCCAAAGTGAACCGCCCGCATCATCGCGCGCTGGGCATCCGCGGGGAGCGGCGAACGTGCATCCACGCGGCAGTCGATGAGTGCGGTGTCGAGAACCGGCACCCGAGAGCTGTCCACACGCTCCACGAGAGCCGTATCGGTCCGGAGTCGAAGGGAATCGGGACGTCCGCCAGACGGAGACCGTCCGATCACTACGGTCTGCGTGATCCGCATCACGTGGACGGTGTCCAGCCGCAGGCGCAGCCGAGAACCGGCCGCCGCAAGAGACCTCTTACCGGCGTCGCAGGCGCTTCGCCACGCCTCCGCGTCCATGCTCGGATTCATCCGTCGCCATTCGGCCGACAGACCGACCGACGTGCTCCCGCGCAACCCGCTCAGATCGGCGAGCTCGCTCCGGGAGTCGCTCTCGCTCACCGGGCCGCCAAGCTCGAAGCGAAGGGCGTAGCGGGAGGGGTCGACATCGCGGCTCCAGACGCCGATCTGCGCTCGGACTTCGCGCTCACGACTGGACGCACGCAGAGTGACCTGAGGAAAGCTGGCGCGAACACGCACACTCTGCGATGGATCGAGCGTCTCCCGCGAGATGCGCTCGGCGGCGCGGTGCGCCAGGTCCTCCGGGATGCGGGATTCCTGTGCGCGAAGGTGGACGACCAGAACGGGAATCAGGCCAATCGAGGCGAGAGCGCGTGATGGCATGATGGCACCTCACTCCACGCGGAAGAGATGATCGCCCGCCGCCCGTCCCGTCTCACTCACGCGTCCCGATGGCGTGAGCGTCCACCGCGCCTCGTCGGGGCGAACGATCTCGACGTCGAAGTCGGTGCCCGGCGCGTCCTCGACGTACCAGGTGAGGGCGTGCGGGCCGGGCGGCAGCTGCACCGTGCTGTCAGGACCATCGAAGCGAAGTGCGCGTCCGTCGACCCGCAGCACGGAGTACGCCGCTCCCGAAAAGGTGATCGTCACCGAGCTGCGCATGGGACCTCCAGCGTGTGAGAGCACTGGCGTTCCCGGAGCCTTCATTATCTTCGTACGACATGCGTGTCTCTCCCGTTTCGCCGCGACAGCTTGCACGCTGCATCGCTCTGCTCATCGCTTTCGGCTGCACGGCAACCGGACCCGGAGGAGGGTCGGATGCCGGCTCACCGTCCGTCTCCGCTGCCGCGGCTCCGGGCCCACGTCCCGGCGAGCTGCGACTCACACAGCTCGATGTCGGCCAGGGCGATGCCGCGCTGATCGTCACCCCGGAAGGCAAGCGGTTGCTGATCGACGCCGGACCGTCACCGAGCCAGCTGCTGGACGAGCTGCGGCGGCGGCACATCGACACGATCGATCTGGTGGTGGCGTCCCACGCCCACGCCGATCACATCGGGGGCATGGCGGCGGTCCTCACCGGTGTCACCGTCCGGGCGTACATGGACAACGGCGTCGCCGCCACGACGGCGACGTATCGCAACACACTGAGGGCGCTCGAGCGGTCGGGGGCGCGCTACCTCAGCGCCACCGAGCGAACGATCTCGCTCGGATCGCTCACCGTGCGAGTCCTTCCACCCAGCTCGGCGTTCCACGACCAGAACAACACGTCGGTGGGTCTGCTGCTCGAGTTCGGCAACTTCCGCGCTCTGTACACCGGCGATTCGGAGCTTGGTGAGCTCGGTTGGTGGCTCTCCGGGAGGCTCATCCCGCCGGTGACGGTGGTGAAGGTGGCGCATCACGGAAGCCGGAACGGCACGGACGAGGGCTGGGCGCGCGCCACGCACCCCGCAATCGCTCTGATCTCGGTCGGTCGCAACGATTACGGACATCCCTCGATTCGCACGTCCGAGACATGGGAGCACGCTGGGGCGACCGTCTACCGCACCGATCGGGACGGCACGGTCGTGATCGACGCGGCACGGGACGGCCGCGTACACGTCACCACGACGCGCGCGAGCGCGGTCACGAGGGCGGTTCCATGACGAGCGAGACAGCGGACGAGGAGAGATGGTTGGCCGTGGATCGGATCGAAGGTGCTCGCGCCGTGCTCCAGGACGACAGTGGGACGAGCTACGAGCGAGCGGTTTCCTCCCTTCCCGTATCGGCCCGGCGAGAGGGCGCGGTGCTCCGCGTGATCTTTCGCGGGGCCACACCGCGATGGGACACCGCCCGAGCGGACGCCGCGGAAGAAACGCGCCGGCTCGCCGATGCCCGGGCGCGGCTCGACAGGCTCAAGAAGTCGGATCGCGGCGGCGACGTCTCGCTCTGAGCGGAGATCGACCTCGTCCGACGCTAGAGATACCGATCGCGGAGGATGCGGATGTGGTGCTCCGTGTGGCCCGCGATGATGTACGGCACGGCCCGCGCGCTCAATGGCTTCCCGCTCGCTGTGCCGACACGAGCGAGCTCCTGGGGAGAGAGGTGGCTGAACAGATCGAGAGTGGCCGCCCGCACACTCGCGAGCTCGGTCAATAGGTCGGAAAGCGTGCGTGAATCGAAGCGCGCCTGCTCGACCCACGCATTCTCATCGAATGGCGGGAGAGATGTTCGGTCGTTCCTCGCGATCGTCAGTCCGCGATAGCAGAACACCCGCTCGGCGTCGGCGAGGTGGCCGATGACTTCGCGGATGCTCCATTTCCCCGGCGCGTAGCGATGGCCGGCGCGCCTGGCATCCATCCCTCCAAGCATCGAGCGCAACTCTTCCGGCTGGCGGGCGAGGACGCTCAGAATGTCGCCCGACGGAACGATGGCGACGTAGGTGGCGTGGTGCGGGTTGAACTCCCCCTCGCGGGGGCGCTCGATCGCGGTCGCAGTCATCGGAGCTCCTGTCGAGATGAGATGTCCGACGTGGCCATCGCGGCGAAGCTACTTCCGCCTCTATGCCCAGGCAATCATCCCGACCATCTTTCGTCATGACCGATGAGTCCGCTTCCGATCCGGCGCCCACGGCGCGCGCTCCCGATCTGCGCAGCCACCCCGCCTTCCACTCGAGCTTTCTCGACGCGGATCGCGACGTGGACGTCTATCTGCCGCCCGGCTACGACTCCGAGCCCGATCGGCGGTACCCCGTGCTCTACCTCCATGACGGCCAGAACCTCTTCGACCGGAGCAAGGCTTTCGGCAATTCGGAGTGGGGCGTGGACGATACCGCGGACATGCTCATCGCCGCCGGAGAGATCTCGCCGCTGATCATCGTCGGGATCGGCAACGGCGGAGAGCACCGGATCCACGAGTACACGCCCACCCGCGATGGCTTTCGCCGCGCCGGGGGGAAGGCGAGCCTCCACGGACGCATGCTGGTGGAGGAGCTGAAGCCGTTCATCGACCAGCGGTATCGCACGCTCTCCGACCAGTCCAGCACGGGACTGGGCGGGTCTTCTCTCGGAGGGCTGGTCTCCCTCTACCTCGGCCTTACCTACCCCGATGTGTACGGGAAGCTGGCAGTGATCTCTCCATCGGTCTGGTGGGACAACCGCTTCATCGTCCGTCGCATTGGCGTGCTCTACTGCAAGCCGCCTCTGCGGATCTGGCTGTCCACGGGCACCGCCGAAGGGCCCGACGTCACCGAGGCGACCCGTCGGGTGCGCGACGTCCTGCAGGCGAAGGGGTGGGCGATTGGAGAAGATCTGTATTACCTGGAGGCGGAGGGTGCCCCGCATCACGAGGATGCGTGGTCGCAGCTCGTCGCGCCGATGTTGAGATATCTCTATCCGCCAACCTGAGCGGCGGTACTGACGCCCCCCCCGCGGCCTCCGCGAAGCGTCGCACGATGTCGCCGGCAGGATCGATGCTCGTGATGCCGGCGACGCTCTTGCCCGCCTGATAATAGTCCTTCGAGCTCATCGGCCGGAGTGACGAGCGGCCCAACGATCGGAGGGAGCGGAGTGCGTAGATCGTGCGCATCAGATGCTTCGTTCTGTGCCCCCGCAGCATCAGCCTCGCCAGCGGTCCAGCACGCGTTCCGATCCGCTCGACGTAGGGAGTCCGGATCACCGACACCGGCACACCCGTGATGCGCTCGGTGAGGACGATGTCTCGCTCGGTCGCCTCGAGCAGCGCGCGCTTGTAGTCGGGATGTACCCGGCACTCCGGGGTGGCAATGAAGCGTGTGCCCATCTGCACTCCGGCGTACCCCATCTGCAGCGCGTGCACGAACCCCGACGCATCGCCAACACCTCCCGCGCAGATCACCGGCAAGCCAAGTGGCGCCAGCTCGGCCAGCAACGCTTCAGGGGATCGCGGGCCGGCGTGCCCGCCGGCGCGATCGTTCACCGCGATCAACCCGTCCACCCCGGCGTCGATCGCCTTGACCGCCCACTTCCGTTCCGTCGCGTCGTGATAGACAATCGCGCCGGCAGGACGGACCCGCTCCACGATCCATCGCGGATTACCGAGCGAGGTGAGAAAGAATCGGACGCCTTCCTCGAGGGCAATGTCGATCCACCGCGACATGCGCTCGAGATAGGTCTTGGACGAGCGCTCCGTGAGGACGTTCATTCCGATCGGACGATCGGTCGTGGCGCGGATGAGGCGAAGCCCATCGCGGAAGTCGTGCCGGTGCACGTAGATCATCGAGAGAGGCTGCACCACGCCCAGGCCGCCGGCGGCCGAGACCGCTGCGACCAGCTCCGGATTGCTGCACGGGTACATGGGACCACAGATGAGCGGGATCGCGACGCCGGTTGCTCGCGTGAACGGGGTATCGAGCAGCGAGGACGGTGACTCCGCCCCGGGAGCGTCCGCGCCGGTCACCCGCTTGTCGCGGCCGGTTGGGAGAGCGCCGCCTCCCGATCAACCACCGGGGAGAGGCGCCACGTCACCCGTGCGCGCGCCACCTCGTCCCCGGCGCCGTCGCGGAGCACTGCGTCGACGACAAAATCCACCGTCGCGGTGATCGGGGGAAGCGTGCAGCGGCACTCCCCCACGAGCGCTCCGCGCGCCTTCTTGACGTACTCGATCTCGAGAGCGGTGACGATTCCGCGCACGCCGTCGGGCAGTCCCGCCGTCATCGCGAGCCCGCTCGTGACCTCGGCGAGATTCACCAGAGCGACGGCGTGGATGGAGCGCAGATGATTGCGAATCTGGCGACGGTCGGCCATCCGGATGCGGGCGTAGCCGGGCGCCAGCTCCTCCACCATCGGCCGGATGGTTCCGGTGTAGGGCGCTACCCTGCCGAGAATGCGGCTAAAGATCCATTTGCCGCCCGGACGATCACTCCACCGCGCCCATTGCCGCCGGATCATCGTGCCCGGAGACACGCCCGCGGTCGCCTTCGCCATGCTCACCTCGTGGAGTGCCCTCGCCGCCCAGCGCTCTGCAATCGTACGGGCAGAATCGCACGCGCGTCAAGCGCACTCCATGAGGCTCTAGCGATCGCGGTGATAGACGTCCGTCACCGGCACGTACCCAGCCCCCGGGTTGACCGAGTACCGAAGCGTCAGTCGAGTGCTCGTCAGCTCAACCTCGGGGTCGGTCGGCGGTCCTTCGATGTACACGCCCTTCGGTCCGGCGAAGAAGTACGCCCCGCCCAGGTAGTCCCAGCTCCAGAGCGAATCCTGCGTGAAGCGGAGCGTGTTTCCGTCGAGGACGTACCTCCCATACTCGTGCGTGATGCTTCCGAGCCACGATCATCACAGCGACGGCTGAAACGCCAGAACGCATGCGTCCTTCTGGCCCGAGAGAAAGGCTGAGACCCACATCGGATGACTCCGAATGGGGAGCCATGGCGTCACAGGGCCGCTACCGGCCGCTACGAGTTGCCAGCCCTGCGCTGGCACGCCGCCGGAGTGCCGAATCGATCTCGGCCGCTGTCACTACCTTGGGAATCGCCCAGCCTTCGCGCATGGTCGTCGGGACGCGCACGGCCGAGATGCCGCCGTCTGCAGCGAGATCCACCAGCGCCGTGGCCCCTTCTCCCTCATGGGCGCTCGTCGAGATGACGAGCATCCACGTCCCTTCCGCCGGCCACTGCTTGCGCAGGGCATAGACGCCCGCGCGCGATGTGGGGTCGAAGCGGAGATGGACCGAGCGTCGCGCGCTTCCCACGAGGCCCTCGGCAGTCCCGACGAGCTCAGCCGACATCGGGGTCTGATGGTGGTAGCTGTGGACGATCAGGAACGCATTTCGCGATGCGCCGTCGAACGGATTCGCGGGATACTCGATCGAGATCCATGGCGGACCAGCGATCGCAGGGACGGCGACCCCGACGAGCAACACGGCGGCGGCGAGGACTGGAAAGCGAAGAGCACGAGCGCGATGACCGAACATGGGACCTCCTGAAGGAAAGGGTGGAACGACGTGAGAGCTCGACGGGTGCGTCAGCGGCGGCGCAGCGTGACGATCCCCTTGAAGCTTCTGACCGAAACGCTGGCACCGCCCTGCTCCGAGCCGACCGTCAACTGGCGTCCGCGCCCCGTGGGTCCGGGCGTCGGCACGGCATTGCTGTACTGGTTGCGAATCTCTCCGGCGAAGCTGCGGATCTCGATCAGAGCGGGCATCTCCGCGGGAAAGGCGAGCTCGATCGCGCCGCTATGGCTCTCGAAGGTGAAGGAGCCATTGCGGTCCAGGCGCCCATCGAAGTGAATGTCGCCGGTCACGCTCTCCACCCGCGCTCCCTGGAACTTCTCACCGGAGATGAAGAGAGCGCCGCTCACCGTCGTGAGACCGACGTCGTCGCCGCCCCCACGCAGCCGGATGCCTCCGCTGGCCGTCTTGGCACGCAGCACGCTCGCGGTGGCATCGATCTCCAGGTCGCCGTCCATCGTCTCGGCGTTGAGCTCGCGCAGCATCCCGGAGATGCGCATGCGACCGCTCACCGAGTTGGCGTCCAGCGCGCCGGTCATGCCGACCACCTCGACGTCCGCCGTCATCGTCTTGATCCAGACGCGACTGCGTCTCGGGACGTGAACCTCGATCTGCGCGGCCGCGTCCGCCCGTCCATCCGTCGGTGCGTCGACGAACAGCTTGGCAAACTGCCCCTTGCCGCCAAATCGGAGTCCTCCCTCCGCCGCCCGACCGAGCGTGGCGGTCACGGCCAGGCTGTCCCGATCCCACCCGATCACCCGGATCGAGCCGAAGTTGTTCCACAGTCGGATGGACGCATTCGCATCGATGGCGATGCGCCGCTCGACCTTGCGTTGGGCCAAGAGCGGCGCGGCGAGTCCGCCGGCAAGGAGTCCGAGCGCCACCAGACGCCGGAGCCATGCGAGGAGGCTCATAGCCGTGTCGCCTGTTGTAGCAGCTCCAGCTTGTGCCGATACGCCGTGGAGAGCATCCGGGGGAGGTCCTCGTTCGTCGGGTCGGCGAGCAGCGCCGCGCGCGCCTCACGAATTGCCTGATCGATGACACGGAGATCGGCCTCGACGAGGGCGACGGTGGCCGGGTCGAGGGACGCCCGGCGCGTCTCCAACGTCGCCGCAAGATCCGCGGTCGCGAGCTGGTAATCGCGCTCGATGCCGTGCAGCTCCACGAGGGTGGCCGCCGTTCCCGCCACCATGGCCGCGCTCGGGTCCGCCCCAGCGGACTGGTGTCCCTCGCGCGCAATCCTCCACGTGACGAGCGATGACAGCGCCACGAGCAGAAGCGCGGCCGCTGCCAGGCCGGGACGCGCGTAGCGGCTCCGCTGCAGTCGCCCGGTCTCCGCACGCGGCAGTGCGGGAAAATGGGAGGCGTCGCGACTCATCTCCGCCGCGATGGCCGGCCACAGGTCGCGCGATGGCTGCACCGAAGGAGGCAGGGACCGGGCACGGGCAATGACTCTGCGCAGCCCCTCCGCCTCGGCTCGACACTGCGCACACTGCGCGAGGTGTGCCTCGATCGAGACACGCTCGAGGGGCGGGAGAACGCCGTCCAGAAAATCGTCGAGCCGCGAGTCGATCATCCTGCACTTCATCGCTCCAATGCCTCCCGCAAGAGTCGGCGCGCCCGGAAGAGGTGTGCCTTGGATGTTCCGACCGCAATCCCCAGCTCTCGTGCGATCTCGTCGTGTTGATAGCCTTCGACGTCGTACATCACGAATACCGCTCGGGCGCCCGGCGGAAGCGCTGCGATGGCCCGTTCCAGGTCGATGTCATGGCCGTCGGCTCCCTCCCTGCCCGCAACATCCGGCGGTTCGGCCACCGTATGGATCCGCCGCTCTCTCCGACCCTCTCCGCGCATCGCCGTCAGGACCACGTTCACCGCGAGCCGATGCAACCAGCTCGAGAAGGCGCTCTCGCCGCGAAAGCTTCCGAGCGTCCGCCAGGCTCGCACGAACACGTCCTGCGTGAGCTCCTGGGCTCGCCCGCGCTCGCCCGCCAGCCGAAGACAGAGGGCGAAGATGCGCGACACGTGCTCGCGATAGAGCGCCTCGAACGACGCCGCGTCTCCGGCGCGCGCCCTCTCGAGCGAATCCGTCACCGCTCCCCCCACCTGATCACCGATGATCCATGAGCGGGAGAGTGACATGACCGCCGGTCGAGGTGAGTGCTACAGCTCGATACTATGACGCCACCGACGAACGGGGCGTTTACTCTTCGATGAAGAACGGCGGTGCCGCCCGGAGGAGACACCGCCACAGTCTCGTCGCGATCCGAGCAGCCGCGACCTACACGCCGCCGTACCACTCGTAGCCCTGGTCGCTCCAGTAGCCGCCCGCGCGCTGCGGCAGGAAGACCAGGCGCGTGAGATACTTGGTGTTCTTGTAGCCGAGCTTGACCGGGGAATGCAGGCGTGCCGGAGCGCCGTGGGCCGGCGTCAGCAGATGGTCATCCATCCCGTACGCGACAAGCGTCTGCGGATGCATCGCGCTCTCCATGTCCCAGCTCTCATGGTAGTCGTCGTCGAACGACTGGAAGTCCACGTAGTGCGCGTCGGGCAGCACTCCGGCGAGCCTCGCGAGCTCGCTGACGCGCACGCCGGACCAGATCGCGATCGCGTTCCACCCCTCCACGCAGAAGTGGTCCACACGCTGCGAGAGCCGGGGAAGCTTCTGTAGATCCTCCTGCGAGAGCGCAAGCGGGCGACGGACCAGTCCGGAGACTTCCAGACGCCAGGGACCCCGCTGAGCCTCGTCCCACACCGGGACCCGATCCGATATGAAATAGCTCGGGAAGCTCTTTCCGGTGAGACGCATGCCGGCGGCAGGACGGTCCACGCTACGGTGGCGGAAGAGGAAGCGCTCCACACCCTCGTTCTTGTTCTCGGCGTAGCGAAGCAGCCTGGCTGCCGAGCGCGGCCCACTGGAATCGCAGGCGCCAAGAAGCGCGGTCGTGACCGACGCTCCGCTCATGAGGAGAAAGGTGCGGCGGTCGATCGTCACGGGATCTCCGGTGCGCGATCCGAGCGTGGACGCGGCAACAGATGATAGAAGGGGCGAGCGTTCCGAGCGGCCGGCGACAGCGCCTCGTCGTAACCGCCGGTAATCATGGATTTCAGCGAGTACGGATCCACGGCGAACACCATGAAGACGTGGCTCACGGACAGCAGCACCAGTCCCACCATGGTCATGAAGTGGACGTAGCGAGCGAACACGTAACCGCCGAACAGAGCGGTGAGGACTCCCAGCGTCACCGGTTTCCAGATCGCCAGCCCCGATAGCACCGCCAGGATGCCCAGGAGGGGGAGCGAGAAATACGTCGCCTTCTGGAGCGCGTTGTGCTTCCCCTGGTGCGGGTGCTGCTTTCGAATGAACAGATAGAATCTGACCATCTGCCAACTGTCGCGCAGATCGCCCCGCCGCGGCACCAGGTCGCGCCATTCGCCGTGCAGATACACGAAGCCGAGATAGAGAAGGCCGTTCGCGACCAGCACCCACATCATGGCGAAGTGCCAGTTGCGCGCTCCGCCCAGCCATCCTCCGAAGGTGAGCCACGCCGGTATGGGCTTGTGCTCGAAGGGGTAGCAGCAGAAGCTCTCGCCCTTTCGCGCGAATGCGGGATAGGCGTTGAAGATCCGCAGTCCGCTGCCCACCATGATGATGAACGCGACGACGTTCACCCAGTGGGTGAATCGAACGAGCCAGTGGTGGCGCTTCACCGGGGCTCCAGTAGGTCGAAGGTCTGAATTCTGAATGAAAAGAGGCGCGCGTGCCAGATGCCGGCTCGGCGAGACGCGATGCGCGAAGGGCGACGCTCATCACGTCGCCCTCTCTGTATACGAGCAGCCGGTTTCAGGTTCCCAGGATTCCGGCGGCGGGCACGCCCGGGCGCGGCCTACGCCGTGCTCGGTCCCCACGAAGGCGAGTCGCTGGCGGGAAAAGACTCCATCGACGACTCGTCCACCAACCGGTTCGTGTGGGCGCTCTCGAACAGCTCGACGAGCTGGGCGCAGAAGCGCGGGAGGTCGTCCGGCTTGCGACTCGTGACGAGCTTCTGATCGACGCGCACCGGCTCATCCACCCAGCTCCCTCCCGCGTTCTCGATGTCCGTGCGCAGACTGGGCCAGGAAGTCAGAGTGCGTCCGCGGACGGCGTCCGCCTCCACCAACGTCCACGCGCCATGACAGATCGCCGCGACCGGCTTATCCGCTTCCATGAAGTCGCGGACGAAGCGCACCGCGTCCGCGTTCGTCCGGAGGGCATCTGGATTGCCAACGCCCCCGGGAAGCACGAGACCGTCGTAGTCCGCGGCGGTGACGTCACTCACCAGTCGATCCACGGTGAAGCTGTCAGCCCTATCGAAATGATTGAACGCCTGAATGGCATCTGCCTTGATCGACACCAACTCCGCGATGCCTCCCGCCTGCCGCACTGCCTCCAGAGGCCTCGTCAGCTCCACCTGCTCCACGCCATCGGTCGCGAGAAAAGCGATCCGGCATCCCGCGAGTCGCCCGCCCATTCGTTCCCTCCTACCGTGGGGTCCGTTTCGCATCTTTGGACTGCTTGAGCTTCGCCAACGCCGGGTTGTCACGTGTCACGGGAATGTGACCTTCCGTCTCCGGCTCGCTCTGATTGGATTCGACCCTGGCGTCATCATCCGCAGCGGCCACCTCATCCTCGGCACGCTCCGTTCTGGTCTTGTGGTCGGTCGCGCCGGCCTTGACGGGATCGATCTGATACTGATCGTGCTTCTTGCCAGCCATGTTCGCCCTCTCCAGTGGTGGTCCCCATTTCCCGTCACGAAGCGTGCCCCTGATTCAACGCTGCGCGACTCCGAATCTGCGAAGGATCTCCCGGAGCCGGTCCAGGGGCAGCGCCTCTACCGTCGCGCCATTCGAGGTGACGGTTGTCGCGGCGATCATCGAATTGTAGATCGCTTCCTCCGTCGACTCCACCACCCCCTGAAAGAGCGCCGACATCTCGCTGTTCGAGAGCTCGGCCGTCTGGAGCTGCTTCGCGTCCCGCGCGCGACGCACGCTGCTCGCGGTCGAGAACGCGACAACGTAGTCGCCCGAACCGTTCGACGCTGCCGACCCGGTGCGAGACAGGCCCATGATCGCGCGAGCGGCGAGCCGTCGAAGATTTCGATCCGAGAGGGGCGCATCGGTGGCGACGACGATCATGCAGGATCCATCTCCTTGCGGGGGCTCGGCATCGACTTCCGATTTGAAGGCGTAGCGGCCCAGCTCCCGCCCCACCGGAGCTCCGAGGATCTGCAGCACGCCACCGAAATTGCTCTGAACCAGGACTCCGACGGTGAAACCGCCGATCGATCTGGGTAAGACGCGGGAGGAGCTGCCGATTCCCCCTTTCCAGCCGAAAGCCACCGTCCCCGCTCCCGCGCCCACCCCGCCCTCCGTCACAGCGCCCCCTCTCGCCGACGCCAGCGCCTGACGAACGTGCGTGGCCGTGACCGGGCGCGATCGGATAGCGTTGAGCGTCCCATCGTTGGTCTCGCCCACCACCGGGTTGATCGACCGCACGTCGCTCATCCCGGGCTGCTCGAGCATCCAGGCGACCATCGCGTCGGCAGCCTTCCAGACGCAGAGCGTGCAGGTGAGAAGGATCGGAGACTCGAGCTCACCCAACTCGACCAGCTGCGTCGCACCGAGCAGCTTCCCGAAGCCATTTCCGACAAAAAGAGCCGCCGGGACCCTATCGGCGAAGAGGTTGCCGCCATGCGGAAGAATCGCGGTGACTCCCGTCCGTACGCTGTCTCCCTCGATCACCGTTGTCTGCCCTACCAGAACACCCGAGACATCGGTGATGGCGTTCAGGGGACCGGCGCGAAAGACTCCGGGACGGATTCCGAGGTCGCGCGCTCGAACAGCTCGCTGTCCATCCGCAGCGACGGCGAGGAGCAAAGCGGAGGCCGAGGCGGCCAGATGCAAAGTCAACGGTGTCATGTGCGGACGTTACCGCTGTCGCGCGGCCTCGCGCCAGAGAGCAGGCGGGAGCGCTTCCCCGGGTTCCGCACCCCCCGCATATTCCCCTGGTGCCCATCGTACCCCTCTACGGCCACAGCGCGCTCAAGCTCCGGCTCCATGAGAGCATGCAGCGCAACCGCCTGCCGTCGAGCCTCCTGATCCAGGGCCCGCCGGGAATCGGCAAGCAGCGTCTCGCGCTCTGGCTGGGACAGCTCCTGCTCTGCACCGGCGAGGGAACACGGCCGTGTGGGGAATGTTCCGACTGCCGCCTGACGCGCGAGCTGGCCCATCCAGACCTTCGCTGGTTCTTTCCGCGGATGCGCCTCACCGATGCCGACGTGACCGCGGCTGAGGTGCTCGACCATTACGCAGAGGCGATCGCGGAGCGAGTGGAACGATGCGGCCTGTATCCCAAGCCCAGCGGGTCGGAAGGCATCTTCGTTCCGGCCGTCCACGCGCTCGTCCACATTGCTGCGCGCACGCCGGCTCTGGCCAGGCGAAAAGTGCTGGTCATCGGCGATGCGGATCGCATGGTTCCCCAGGAGGGAACGGAGGCGGCTGCGAATGCCTTCCTCAAGCTGCTGGAAGAGCCTCTCCCGAATACGACCATCGTGCTGACGAGCAGCGAGCCAAGTGCTCTTCTGCCAACCGTCCGCTCCCGCGTTGTCGTCGTACGAGCCTTTCCTCTCCCCGAAGCGGATGTTCGCGCATTTCTGGCCGATCCGCTGGTCGGGAAGGCGCTCGGTGACGGCAAGTTGGCCGTGCCGGCCTCGGTCGATGAGCGCGTCGCGATGGCGGCGGGGGCTCCAGGACGGCTCTTCCGCGCGAGCGCCATCGCCACGGCGCGCCGCATCGCTGGCTCCCTGCTGGAGGCCGCGACGGCCGGGCCGGCGGAGCGCGCCCGGGCAGCTCTCGAGCGCGGCTCGAACAAGGCTCGCGGCGAATTCTCGGATGCGCTCGACGAGCTCGCGGAGCTTCTCAGCGAGCGGATGCGGGGGTCCTTGCATCGCTCCGATATCCAGGCAGCGCGACTGGCCGCCGAGGCGATCGACGAGGTAGAGCGAGCGAAGGAGCGGGCGGGCGGGAACGTCAATCCGCAGCTGCTCAGCGCGTCGCTTCTGCGTATGTTGTCGGGGCAGCGATGACCGACCTCACCCATCTGAACGAGCAGGGACAAGCCCAGATGGTCGATGTAACCGCTAAAAATGCCACTGAGCGGTTTGCACTGGCTTCGGGATTCATACGGATGGAGCGCTCAACTCTTGTTGCGATTCGGACGCACACCCTGTCAAAAGGAGAGGCCCTGGGGGTCGCTCGGCTGGCCGGAATTATGGCCGCCAAGCGCACGGCGGAGCTCATCCCGCTCTGCCACCACGTGTCGCTCACGCATGTGGAGATTGTAATCAACGAGGACGATACTCTACCTGGGCTCCGCGTGCAGGCCTCCGCGCGGACGACGTCCCAGACGGGCGTCGAGATGGAAGCCTTATGCGCTGTAAGTGTAGCACTGATGACAGTTTATGACATGGCCAAAGCCGTCGATCGGGGAATGACGATCGGCGACATTCGGCTGGAGGAGAAGTCGGGCGGTCGCACCGGCCCTTGGGTGCGACCATGAACGGCACGCGGGTTGCCTTAAGCTACGGCAACGAACGGGGTGGGCTTGGCCCGTGAGCGCGTGTGAACCCTGGATCAAGGGGATGTATGCCTACGAGACAGAGCTACGTGCACCGCGGCGACCGTGCCCGGCGTATCGCACGAATAAGGAAGATCGGCCTCTGGGTCGCCCTGGCGCTCTCACTGGGAGTGTTGCGTACTGAATTGTACCGCGACAGCTCCGCCTCAGCGTCCACCCTGGCTCTTGGGGCTGGCGCCGGCGCCACCGACGAGGAGGCCCTTCGCCTCCAGCTCGAGTCGGTGCGAGGCCAGCTGCAGCTCGCCTCCTCGCAGCTTCATCGGGCCAGGGCAGTCATGGCCTTCTCCGGCCGCTACAAGGTCGGGGCAGACCTGGCTGGCCACGTCTACGACGCCGCCCTGGGCGAGGGGATCGACCCCGAGCTCGCTTTTCGGGTCGTCCGCGTCGAGAGCGAATTCAATCCTCACGCGACCAGCCCGGTCGGCGCGCTGGGTCTGACCCAGCTCATGATCGGCACGGCTCGCGAATTCGATAAGACGGTTACCAAGGAGAAGCTCTTCGACCCCAAGACCAATCTTCACCTGGGCTTCCGCTACCTGGGCAGCCTGATCAAGGAGTACAAGGGCGACGTCCAGCTCGCTCTCCTGGTGTACAACCGGGGACCTGTCGCGGTGACCAACGCCCAAGCGATGGGCCTCGACCCACGCAATGGATACGAGCAGGTGGTCATGAAGGGATATGCAGGGACAGGATTGATGAGGTAGCGAAGACGAAGTCTGAAGTAGGAAGGGCGGAGCGCTTCGGCACTCCGCCCTTCTTGCATCACCCGCTACCTCTTCCGCTTCTTCCGGTGCTTCTTTGCCGCCGACCGTTTCACGACCAGTTCCTGGCCGGCGTGGATCGTCGTCTTCTTCAGGCCGTTCAGGCGCTTGAGGGTGGCAACGGACGTGTGGAAGCGCTTCGCCAGCCCACCGAGCGTCTCTCCCTTCCGGACGACGTGGGTGACGACGCGCGCGTGCGAGCCGTAGTGCTCGATCGAGGGATCGGGGACATCCAGCGCCGCCGCGACGACCGCCGCGGAGGGAATGAGCACGCTCTGCCCGGGCGTGACGCGCCCACGCTTGGTGCTCCTCAGTCCGGGATTGTACCAGGAAAGCTGGTGCGCGCTGAGGCCGGCTCGTTCGGCGAGGGAGGCCATGGTGTCTCTCTTCCGGGTGGTGCTCTTCCGAAAGGCACGTCGCTCGTCTTCCGGCACCGCCTTGAGCGAGTCCGCAAAGGCCGCCCCCTTCCCCTTTGGGACTCGTACGGTGAACGAGTCGCGTGGGGGAGTGACGCCCCGCAGGATCATCGGGTTGAGGTCGCGGATCACGGAGAGGGAGCTTCCCGACGCCCGCGCAATCGCGCCGAGCGGAGTGGCCGGACCGACGCGCACGGTATCGTACTCATAGGGCGGAAGGGGAGCGACGATGAGCCCGTAACGCTCCGGCTGCTTCGCCACCAGCGCGGCCGCGATCAGCTTCGGCACGTAGTCCTTTGTTTCGGCCCTCAGATAGTCCTTCTCCGCCAGGGTGAAGAACGCCGCGTCCTTGCTGATTCCGGCCAGATCGTCGGCGTATCTCGAGAGGCCCCGCGCGATGCGACCCGGCCCGCCATCGTAGGCGGCAGCAGCGAGGTACAGGGAGCCGAATTGCTCGTTGAGCCAGCGCAGAAAGCGAATGGCCGCGTCGGTGGAGCGCACGGGGTCGCGACGCTGGTCCACCCACCAGTCCACGCGAATGCCGACGTCCCGCGCGGTGCTCGTCATGAGCTGCCACATCCCCACCGCTGCGGCACTCGAGTAAGCGTGGGGGTCGTAGCCACTCTCGATCAGCGCGAGGTACTCCATGTCTTCGGGCAGATTCGCCGCTCGCAGCTTGCCGCGAATCATCGGACCGTAGCGACGCTCCCGAGAGAGCCAGGTGGCGAAGTGCTGCCTCGCGTTCCCGGTGAAGATATTCGTGAAGTAGGCCACCCGACTGCGGGTCTCGAAGGAGCGGACATCGATGTCCCATGTCGGGCCTTCCACGGCAGCGGGCGACACGGCCGAATCGGTGGTCGCAACGCTCACGATGGAATCGCCAAACAGCCTCACCGCCTGCTTGGTCACCTCTGGGGCCGGGGCGATCGCGCTGTCGGGGGCGGGAGACGCGTGCGGCTCTGCCGCCGGCTCAGGGCGCGGTGGACTGGCCGTGTCGCGCGCGGGCACGACGATCGCCGTCGGTATGGGGCGAGGCGACGGGGAGATCGGGGGGGGGCGTGGGCCTCGCCACACACGCAGCCGCGCCCAGCAGGATCAGGGGAACCCAGATGACATGCACGCGACGGCCGGACCGTCGCGCGTGAGAGGCAAGGCGCATGTGGTGGATCGGGTGAGGCGTGTGGGAGGGGGCGGAGTCGCGAGGCGACCGAGCTGTCACCGCGTGGAGATGAAGTTACCCAGCATACGGTTGGTTGCGCCCAGAACGGCCATGACGGATCCGCGCACAGGGTCTTCCTCCACCAGACAGGATCCGAGGAGCCGTCGCGGCGGGCCATCCTTGCGATTCCCGATCGAGACGATCACGACGTTCGCGTCGAACGCGCGAATCGCTTTCACTCCTATCAGCTCGAAGGAGAGGGCGGCCTCGGAGAACGACTCGATGGCCCTGAGCGCCGCCTCGGCGGCCACCCGCAGATCCACCGTCGGGCTCGATTGGCCAGACGCGGACCCTGTCACCTTCTGACCGTCCCACCACTCGAGCTCCACGTCGGCAGTGCATCGACCGTCGGACATACGCCGAAAGCGAAAGTCCGTGAAACGAAGTCGCTCGCGCCGCAGCTGGCTCTGCGGAACGGACTCGGCGCTCGAGTGCTCGCTGTGCGTCATGGGAGGGGGCCGGACGTGGGGGCGGCGCGGTGGGGTGCAGAGAGCGGCGACAGGCAGGACTGCAAGAGAAACACGACCCAGGCCGGCAGGACGCAACGTACGTTGCCTGCGAACGACGCCCCTCTATATTCGCGCCATGCCCCACCTTCTCCTTGTCGCCGTAATGGCGATCGCGCCGTTCTCGGTGCCGGACGACTCCCTGGCCGCCCGGATCGCCGCCCGCATCGCCGCCCTTCCGGGTGCCCGGGCTGGTGTCGCCTTCATCGATCTCGAGCGCCCCGACTCGGTCTTTCTCGACGCGGACAGCTCGTTTCATGCTGCCAGCACGATGAAGGTCCCCGTGATGATCGAGCTCTTTCGTCAGCTCGATGCCGGCCACCTCTCCCTCGATCAGCCTATCCTGCTCGTCAATTCCTTCGGCTCGATCGCCGACGGGTCGCCCTTCAGCACGTCGCCGGCAGACGACTCGGACAGCAGCGTCTACGCCCTGGTCGGGACCCGCGTGACCATTCGCCTCCTCATAGAGCGGATGATCGTGCGGTCTAGCAACCTCGCCACCAATGCCGTCATCGCCCTCGTCGGGGCACCCCACATCACCTTGACGATGCGGTCGCTCGGGGCCAGCCACATTCAGGTGTTGCGCGGCGTCGAGGATGGCAAGGCGTTCGAGCGGGGAATGAACAATACCACGACGGCGCGTGATCTCGCGGTCATCATGGCGGCGATCGAGCAGAACCGCGCAGCGTCAGTCGCGAGCTGTCGGGACATGCGCCACCTGCTGCTCGGACAGGAATTCAACGACCGCATTCCCGCGGGGCTTCCGGCGGGTATTCTCGTCGCGCACAAGACCGGCGACATCACGGCAGTGATGCACGATGCCGCCATCGTCTATCCGCGGGAGCGACGTCCGTACGTGCTCGTAGTGCTCACGCGCGGGATCCCGGATTCGGCGATGGCGCGAGCGCTCATCGCAGACATCTCCCGGATGGTCTACGACCACGTCGTCCGAAGCAGCCCGCGGGTGTCAGGGGCGCGCGCCCCCTCCCCCACCGGGACCACCAAGCCTGGCGAGCGGATTCTTCACGTTCTCCGGCACCTTACCCCACTGCTCGGGAGTGAGAATCTTCTGGGCGGCCTTGAGCGACTGCTGGAGATTGTTTCGCCCTTCCGTGAGCTTGGGGCGCAGCGTGCTGAACAGGAAGCCGGGGTCCGGATTCTTTCCCGCCTTCTCGACCATCGCGCGGATCTCGGCGCCGAGCGAGTCGGTCTTTGTCCTGAGCGTATCGGCGACGAGCTGGAGCGACGCCAGCTGCGACTCGCTCAGCTTGAGCGAGTCCTTGAGAGCGATGATCTGACCGATGGGGTTGGGCATGAGACGCTCGAGTCTCGCACTCATGTCGCCGCCGCTCGCGCCGGCACCTCGGCCGTCTCCACTTCCTGACGCGCCGCGCCGACCGCCAGCCCCGAAGAGACCCTGCAACCGCTCGCGCGTACGATCGGGCCCGATCGTCAATCGCCCTTGCAGCGCCAGCTGGAAGGGCACCCGGAAGACCTGTCGCGAGGCGGTTGAGTTTCCGAAGCGCTCGTTCACCTGATAGAGAAAACGCTGCGACGTGGGGTCGAAGCCCCGGACGTAGAGAAGCGTGGGATCGGGACGGTTCGGCTGCCCCCAGCCTCGCACGTCACTTCCATGGAGCAACTGATCCGCTCCCGCGAGCGCGTTCACCGCGATGATCGAGAGCGTGAGTCGCCGCTCCAGACCCCACGCCGACGGTCTGAAGTTGGCCTGAAAATCCAGCGAGGGAAGCCAGCTCCCAGCACAACTGTTCCGGCCCGCGACCTGTCCGATCTGTGCGCGCAGGCACTCACGCACGCGGCTCGAGGAGCCGGCCAGGAGCCGCGACATACCGTTCGCCACTGTGCTGTCCGAGGTCGCTGCAGGATCGAAGATGAACGCGCGATCGTTACGCGCACCATCGCCGTTGATGTCGCTCCCCACGAGCGGGGTGAAGGCCGCGCCGGAGGAGAGCCGCCCGATCATCGTCAGCTCCATCCAGCCCGTGAACGGGTAGGTGACGGTGGCAAGGAAGGCATGCCGCCGCTCCAGATCGCTGGTGGCCATGCCGGGGGCGTTCGGGTTGCCACCGGTGGTCGCGGAGGAGAAGCCCTGCAGCGCCGAGCAGCAGGAAAAGGACGATTGATCGCGAGAGCGTGAGAGCGTGTACGACGTGGAGAAGATCATTCCCTTCGCCGTCAGGCCATTGAGACCTACCGTGATCTGCCGCGTGTCGGAGACGAGCCCGGAATTGATCTGCAGCACCTGCGCGTACTGAGGGTGCTCGCGCGAGGAAGCGAGGCCGACCGCTCCCGTCCCGGCCACGATCGCCTCGGGCAACGCGTAGACAGGGCGGTTTGCTTCCGAGGCGAGCCGGAAGCGTGGCACGGTGTCCAGGTTGAGATCGGTCACCCCGTACAGGCTCAGCCCGCGCGCATAGGTCGCGTCGATCGAGAAGCCCATCGTCTCGTGAAAGCGTCGCTGGATGCCGAGCGACGCGCGCCAGGAGCGCGGCGCCTGGAAGGCCCGATCGAAGAGCGCGACGGTCGGCCGAGAGAACAGTGAGGCCGGAGGACCACTCTGGTCGCACGACGAGGGGATGTTCTGCGGCGACGCCAGATAATCCGCCCAGTCCGGCGCCGGAACTCCGCTGCCGATGCAGATGAGCTGGGAGTCGCCACCGGCGGATCCCGTGGCGTTCTGAGCGGCGCTGAAGAGCGACGTCGGCGCCCGGCCCCGGAACTCTCCGACACCGCCTCGGAATGTGCCGAGCGGCGGATTGCCCTGCCCGCCGGAGACGACGTAGGAAAAGCCGACCCGTGGGCTCAGGTGAAGCTCGCTCGGAAAGCGATCGGTGCGGACGCTGAAGAGCGAATCGACGTCGCGATTGTCCGGCGGGGCACCGCCGTAGCGCGATCCTTCCAGACGCACCCCGTACACGAACTGCAGCGCCTGGCTTCTGCGCCAGCTGTCGCCGAGGTAAAGGGCGCTGTTGAGTGCGCTCCCGCGGCGATCCAGGGGCGAGAGCGTCCGTGTGAAGCTCGAGGGCTGTTCGGCGGCGAAGTCGGCCAGGGAGTTGTAGGTGAAGATGCCGAGCTGATTCGCGCTCAGTCCCTGAGAGTATCGCCCGATGTTGAGCAGCGCACCGAGCTTCACCCGATGACTTCCCGTGCTGGACAGCCAGGAAAACTCGTCGGAGGACTCGATGTAGTCGTTGTCAGCCGCCTGGGGGAGCGACGGATTGCCGCCGAAGACCAGCGTCGAGATGCCGGTGGTGCCGTCGGGGAGAGCCGATGCGACTCGCACTCGGCCCTCGGGGAGCGCGACGTACGGCTCGGTCTTTCGTGTGTCCGTGGAGACGTACGTACGCAGCTCGTTGATGTAGCCGGATTCGAAATGGGAGGTCAGGCTCAGCATCGCCCCCCCGCCGAGGCTCGTCAGATCGCCGCCCGTCGCCGGAGTCGCGAACGCACTCAGCCGGCTGCCGTTCTGGGTGCTCCAGCGCCAGTCACCGCGGAGCATGAGTGTGTGCGCGTCGTTGAGGAGCCAGTCCGTGCGCTCGAGCACGGACACGTTGTCGGCGAGTCGTTCTCCCGGCACCGCCGCCGCCGACACCGGGATGGATTTGCTACCCAGAAGTCCGAGAAAGCGCGCCACGGAGTCGGGCTGGGTGCCGAGCCCCTGCAGCGTGGCGGGGGAGGCGGAGAGGAGCGTCTGCAGCTGATCCGTGCGCCGTCGCAGCTGCAGCGCCCCGAAGGTGAAGAGCCTGTTCTTGAGGATCGGTCCGCCCAGTCCGCCGCTCAGTTGGTTCTGGGTGTAGCGCTGATCGAAGGTCGCACTCTGGTCGGCGGTGAACTCGAGCAGCGGATCCCGCAGCGAGTACCCGAACGCGCCCTGCAGCACGTTGGTGCCGCTCCGCGTGGTCGAGGCCACCTCGCCTCCCGTGAACTGTCCGCGTGCCACGTCGTAGGTGTTGGTGATGACCCGCGTCGCCCGCAGCGCCTCCGAGGGAAGGCTTGCCGCGCCGAAGCTGATGCCGTCGAGTGTCATCTGGTTCTGCGTGGGGCGCTGGCCGGCCACCGAGAAGCCGGCAGCAGAAGTATCACTGCCATCTATTCCGACGACACCCGGCGCGAGCGTCGCCAATGCGTTCAGGTCGCTCGGATCGATCGGAAGGCGGGCTACCTGCTCGGGCGTGATCGTGCGCTCGAGGGAGCCGGGCTCCGCGCGCGCGGGCGGGGGCGCGCGGCGGGCGCGGACCTCGACCGTCGCGAGCGTGGTCGCGGCGACGGTGGTGAGCTGAACGTTGGTGTAGAGGCGATCCTCGTCCCCTTGCCGGGTGACGGTCACGGCGCGGGGCGCCATGCCGAGAAAGCGGGCGGTGAGCGTGTACTGACCTCCGCCGTCCGGAAAGACGATCGTGTAGCGCCCCTGGGCGTTGGTGAGCTTGGTGCGCGTGACCTGCGTCTCGGAGGACACCGCGTCCACGCGGGCTCCTTCCAGCGGCTTGCCATCGGGCCCAGTCACCTGCCCCATGAGGATGTCGGTGGTGCTCCCGACCTGCGCGTACGACCGCGGAGCCAGGAGGATCAGTGCGCAGATGACGAGCACGCGACGAACAGATGTCACGACGGAGGTCTCCCTTCGAGCGGCGCCGGCGGTCCAAGGATCACGAACCCTAACGTCCGATGGCGACGGATCGTTGATGGGCGCCCCGTGGCATCGTGTCGACACGCACCGTAACTTTCCTGACCCTCAATCGGAATGCTCATATGACTCCTCACCGGACAGGCGTGCTCGCGCTCGGTGCCGCGACCATTCTGGCGCTTTCCGGCTCGGCGCCTCACTCACTCGCCGCTCAGGGGATCACCTACCCGATCTCCAAGAAGGGTGAGGTGGTCGACGATCTGTTCGGCGCGAAGGTACCGGACCCGTATCGATGGATGGAGGAGCTGAACTCGCCAGAGGTCGCGGAATGGGTGCGGGCGCAGAACACGTTGACGGAAGCGGCGCTCGCGAAGCTCCCCCAGCGTGACTACTTCCGACAGCGTATCACCGCCCTCTGGAACTACCCGAAGGTGTCGCTTCCCTATCGCGAGGCGGGGCGTCTCTTCTTCACCAAGAATTCGGGACTTCAACGCCAGAGTGCCCTCTACAGCCGCAAGGGACTGGACGGCGCGGATCACCTCGTGATCGACCCCAACGAGCTGTCGCCCGACGGTTCAGTCGCCATCAGTGGCTTCACTCCCTCCCCGGACGGGCGCTACCTGTTGTTTGGCATGGCGCAGGGCGGCTCGGACTGGCGCACTCTCGTCGTACGCGAGCTCGACTCCGGACGTCAGCTATCGGACACGATCCGCTGGCTCAAGGGGGGCGGCGCGAGCTGGACCAAAGACGGAAACGGCTTCTTCTACTCGCGATTTCCGGAGCCCGAGGCGGGCAAGCAGCTGCAGAACGCCATCAGGGATGAGAAGCTCTATTACCACGCAATGGGCACACCGCAGTCGCAGGACCGTCTGATCTACGAGCGTCGGGACCATCCCGACTGGTTCGTCGGCGGAGAGGTGAGCGACGACGGACGGTGGCTCTTCATCTTCGTGAACGATGGGACGGATCCGCACAATCGATTGTACGTAAAGGATCTCGGGGATCCCAAGCACCCAGCGATCGACGCGGAGATCCGCGCGCTCTTCGACCGCGGCGATGCGAGTTACACTCCCGTCGGCACGATCGGCCACACCGTCTACATCGAGACCGATCTCGGTGCTCCCAAGCATCGCATCGCATCCTTCGACGCCGGCCATCCCGATCCTTCGGGCTGGCGAATCCTGGTGCCGGAAGCGACGAGCTCGATCGCGGGTGTGCAGATGTATCGCGGCGGCATCGCGGTCTCGTACCTCGAGGACGTGGCCGCCAAGCTGCGGCTCTTCGCGTTGGACGGCGCGCCTCGCGGCGAGATTCCCCTTCCAGGGGTGGGGAGCGTCGGCGGGGTCAGCGCGCGGTCGGATTCTCCCGATCTGTTCTACGCTTTCACCTCGCCACTCTACCCGACGACTGCATTCCGGTACGATCCCGCGACCAAGCGAAGCACGCCGTTCGAGGCCCCGAAGGTCGCCTTCGATCCGAGCCTCTACGAGACGCGGCAGCTGTTCGCGCCCTCACGCGATGGGACGAAGGTTCCGCTGTTCATCACCATGAAGCGTGGGCTCGCCCTGGACGGGAGCAATCCGGCGATGCTCTACGGTTACGGCGGGTTCGACATCAGCACCACACCGTCATTCCGCCCCGACGTCCTCGCGTGGCTGGAGCTGGGCGGGATCTGGGCGACCGCCAGCATGCGGGGCGGCGGCGAGTACGGCGAGACGTGGCATCATGCCGGAATGTTCGAGAAGAAGCAGAATGTCTTCGATGATTTTCTTGCGGCGGCCGACTACCTCGTGAAGGAGCACTACAGCTCTCCGGCCAAGCTCGGAATCATGGGCGGCTCCAACGGCGGGTTGCTGGTGGGCGCGGCGATGGAGCAGCGGCCGGAGCTCTTCGCGGTCGCCTTGCCCGCGGTGGGGGTGATGGACATGCTCCGCTACCACAAGTTCACCGGGGGCAAAGCCTGGGCAACCGAGTACGGGTCTGCGGACGACTCGACTGCCTTCCGTTACCTGGTGAAGTACTCGCCGCTGCACAACATCAAGGCAGGCACCTGTTATCCTGCCACGCTCGTGACCACCGCCGATCATGATGATCGCGTCGTCCCCAGCCATTCTTTCAAGTTCACGGCCGCGCTCCAGGCGGCGCAGGGGTGCGACCGCCCGGTGCTGATCCGGGTCGAAGCGCAGGGGAGCCATGGCTATCGTCCCACGGACAAGGCGATCGCCGAGCGTGCGGATCAGTGGGCGTTCACAGCAGCGAACATGGGCGTCAAGGCTCCATCGGTCCATCCGTAGGACGACCGATAGCCCGGATGAACAGAGCGCGC
>JALZAQ010000063.1 GCA_030948255.1 Gemmatimonadota bacterium | reverse complement strand
GAGAAGCCGCGCGCGCGCGGCTTCGAGCCGCTGGTGCAGGAAACACCGCCCACGCCGACTCTGGAATGGAACCGGTCATCCGTGGAGATGGCCGCCAATGCTGAAGAGCCACGAGCGGAGACCTCGGAGAATGCACTTCCGGCGGCCGCGTCGTCGGCGCTCCCCGAATCTGGGCTGGAGGCGGGCGACCTGGAGCGCACGAAGGAGCTCGAGCCCTGGCTGATGCCGGCAAGTCCTGACGAGACGGGATCGGTTGACCGGATCGCCACCGCTCTGGAGCGCGTCGCGAGTCGCATCCGCGCCGGAGAGGTGCGCGTGTCGTCCGCCTCGGAGGTCGAGTCGGACGAATCCGCGCTCGCCGCTGCCCTGGCGGCACTCTTCCGGACGCGGCGCTAGCGCAGCATGCCCGCGATCCGCGTCGAGATCTGGGGCGCGGTACAGGGAGTGGGCTTTCGCTGGTTCGCCCGGGAGGCGGCGCGTCGCTTGCGGCTAACGGGAAGGGTGAAAAATCGATCCGACGGCTCCGTGGAGATCGTCGTCGCGGGCCCTGACCTCCAGCTGCAGCGCTTCGTCGAGGAGATGCGTGCGGGGCCATCGGGCGCACGCGTGGACGCCGTGCGCTCGGAGCCCGCGGATGATGTCGGGATGCTCGACGATCCGTTCACGATCCGAGGCTGGTGATGGCACCTCTGGGGACGGAGCTGGCCGAGTCGGTGCGCGCCCTCATTCGCGACGTGCCGGACTTTCCGAAGAAGGGCATCACCTTCAAGGACATCACGCCACTGCTGTTGGACGCGCAGCTCTTCCGAGCGACGACCGATGCCATGGCGGCGCCGTTCGCGTCTGAGCGCATCAGCCAGGTGGTGGCGATCGAGAGCCGGGGATTTCTTCTGGGGGCGCCGATCGCGCAGCGGCTGGGGTGTGGGCTGGTCCCCTTTCGGAAATCGGGGAAATTGCCGTGGAAGGTGAGTCGGGCGGAGTACGCGCTCGAGTACGGGTCGGACGCGCTGGAATGTCATCAGGACGCGTTGGGGGCGGGGAACAGGGTTCTCGTCGTGGACGATGTCTTGGCGACGGGAGGGACGGCTGGCGCGGCGATCCAGCTGGTGGAGTCGTGCGGCGCGCAGGTGGTCGGCTGCGCGTTTCTGATTGCGCTATCCTTTCTGCCTGGGTTGGCCGCGCTCGGAGATCGACGGGTGGAGGCGGTGGTGACGTTTTGAGCTGCGTAGCAGGACGGGCGCCAGCTCTATGAAACCTTGTCGCTATTGCGCGACCAGGGCAGCGGGGCGGCAATCACCCGAGTGAGGATGGCCGATACCACCGCAGCAGGGTTCGTGGAGCTTGTCGCCGCCCGCAAGGGCCACTTCCGGCTCGAGTCAGGTCACCACAGCGGCCTGTGGCTCGATCTCGACGCTCTCTTCGCCGAGCCGCGCCGGATCACGCCGTTCGTCGCGGCCCTCACCACCGCCTTGCGCCCGCACGGCGTGACGGCGGTGTGCGGTCCGCTCCTCGGCGGCGCGTTCCTCGCCCAGCTCGTCGCGCACGCGCTTGCGACCGAGTTCTGCGTCACCGAGCGCGTCATGCCGCCCGAGCCAGATGGTCTGTACCGGGCGGAGTACCGGCTGCCGGCGGCGTTCACCGAGCGGATACGTGGACAACGCGTAGCCATCGTGGATGACGTGATGAGCGGCGGCTCGGCGCTGCGGGGGACGTACGCAGAGCTTCAGCGGCATGGCTCCGTGCCCGTCGTCGCGGGAGCGCTCCTCGTTCTTGGTTCGACCGGCTCCGACTTCTTTGTGCGACATGCGGTAGCGGTCGAGGCGGTCGCCCGCGATGAGTGCGAGCTCTGGCCGCCAACCGACTGCCCTCTGTGCGCAGCCGGCTTGCCAATCGAGGATGTCGCAGCGCCTCCGGTGGCGGTGAAGCGGACTAGCGCGCTATTGTAGCGGGCGGGGCGTCATTCGCTGCGCTTGGGGATCGTCGGGTGGAGGCCGTGGTGCGCTACTGAGAGGGCAGCGCTGGCGCCAGTTATGTCAAACTGCCGTCACCCTCTGTAGACAATAGCCACCCTGGCGCCCCATCAGGCCCGTGCGATCAGTTCTCACTGCGTCACCGGAGGCGAGCGTGCTGGGAAACGCCGACGTCGTGGCTTTCGTGCCGACGCGCAATTCGGCAGAGGCGCGCGCGTTCTATGAGCGCGTGCTAGGCCTGGAATTCGTGTCTGAGGATCCGTTTGCACTCGTTTTCAGCGCGAATGGCGTCACGGTGCGGATAGCGGATGTCTCCACGGTCCGGGATTTCAAGCCCGCGCCCTTTACGATTCTTGGCTGGTACGTACCCAACGCTGATGCGGCCGTGCGCGAGCTTCGGGCCCGGGGTGTCGCATTCGAGCGGTTCCCGGGCATGCAACAGAGCGAGACCGGGATATGGACCTCGCCGAGCGGCGCGAAGGTGGCGTGGTTCAAAGATCCCGACGGGAACATCTTGTCGGTAACAGAGCCCTGAGGCGCGGCCGTCGCACCGCTCTTACAAAGGTGCCCCGATCTCCGTCCGCGTCGTCCTCGCCGCCGCCGCGCTAGCCGTCATAGCGTATGTGGGCTTCATTAGCGCTGATGTGGCGAGCGCTGGCGAACCTATCGTCTATCGCAATCCGACTGGTGCGATGGAGCCGATGCTATTGGCTGGGGACCGCTTCACCGCCGTTCGGTTCTCCGATCGTCGCGCCACACGCGTCCGCCGCGGCGAGGTTGTCATTCATGCGTGGCCACCGGATACGACGAAGTATTACGTGAAGCGCGTGCTCGGCCTTCCCGGTGATACAATCGCGACATTCGTTCGATAGTCGCTACTGGGGATTCGTGACCGGCGGCCAGATACGCGGGCTTCCGCGCCGGATCTATTTCTCCCGCGACCCAGCAAGTGGTACGCTTCGATTGGGGCGCCTTGGAAGGCGCTTGTGGTAGACGCTCTGGTCATTGACTCGCGCTACTCTCGTGATCACCCAGGATGTCGATCATGTCGTCCATCAAACTGTTCTTGACCGCCTGTGTACTCGGCGGGGTCGGTGGTGCGAGTGGCTCGGTGCTCGGACGCGCCCTCGGTCCCCGCGGCCTCTGGGTCGGTGGAGTGATCGGCGGTCTTCTCGCGGCCGTGTTGGTCGCACGCCTCGCGGTCTGGCGCCAGTGGATCGGGAGTCAGGCGATCGGCCGCACAGCGGTCGGCGCTGCGGTGGGTTTTCTGGCCGCCGTCGCGGTCGTGACGCACACTCTCTCGACTCCCCTCGGACCGCTCGCGAGCACGCTGCTGATCGGGGCCGGCGCGGTTCTCGGCGCTCGGATCGCGCCCCAATGACCCGGTGTCGCTCGTGAGCGCCCGAGGGCAGTCGTGACGTCTCCGCTCGGTCTCGCCCGGGGCAGCGTGGTGCTGGTCCCGTATGATCCGCGTTGGCGGGCCCTCTTCCGCTCAGAAAGGGAGCGAATCTCGAGCGTCCAGCCGCTCACCCGCTTACTGCTGGAGCATACGGGCAGCACGTCCGTGCCGGGACTGTGCGCCAAGCCGATCATCGACATTCTCGCCGGCTATCCGACCGGTGCGTCGCTGGAGGAGTACATCGATGGATTCGTTCGCGCCGGCTACACGCATCGCGGGGAACAGGAAATTCCAGGACGCCACTTTTTTCGAAGGGGCGAGCCGCGGTCGTATCACGTCCACCTGGCCGAGGCCGGCGGCAGTTTCTGGAGGGAGCACCTCGCCTTTCGCGACTGCCTGCGGAGGGAGCCGCAGGTCCGGGAAGCATACTCCGCGCTGAAACGGGAGCTGGCGTCTCGCCATCCACGAGAGCGGGAAGCGTATATCGAGGGGAAGGGGCCCTTCATCCGCGAGGTGCTCACTCGGGCATCCGCCTCCCCTGGCGCCTGAGGCGTCGCTCTCGGGGGACGGGCGCGTGCGAGCGTTGCCGTAGCGGACCGTCACGCCGCACGCTCCTGTCGCTGGCCGACTGCACTGCCGGCTCCTACCTTTTCCCCACATACAACTCCTGCCAGTCTCCGCGTCATCGAGGACTCTCGTCATGCGCACGCCTCTTCTCTCGGTCCTTGTGTTTCTGCTGCTTGCGGCGCCGCTCAGGTCGCAGCAGCAAACAGCCGACAGCATCGTCGCGAAATACATGCGGCGTGTCGGAGGCGCGGAACGCATTCAAGCCATTCACTCGCTGCGTCGCACCGGGAAGTTCTACGGAGGTGGCGGATTCGAGGCGCGGGTGAGCTACGAGAATAAGCGATCCAACATGGTGCGCGAGGAGTTCTCTTTTGGCGGCATGACCGGCATCACCGCCTACGACGGAAAGAGCGGCTGGAAGATCGAGCCATGGCAGGGGAAGAAGGACGTCGAGTCGCTCGGCGAGGACGAGATCAAGGGAATCGTCGAGGACGCGGAGTTCGATGACCCTCTCTTCAACTACCAGGCGAAGGGCAACAAGCTCGAGCTCGTCGGCACCGATCAGATCGAAGGCACCGACGTCTATAAGCTGAGGCTGACGCTGGCCAGCAACGGCGACGTCCGCACGTACTACCTGGATGCGGATTCGTACGTCCCGATCAAGATCGAAGTGAAGCGAACCGTGCGCGGCGCAGAGCGCGAATTCGAGATGGAGCTGGGTGACTACAAGGAGGTGAGCGGGCTGTTCCTTCCGTTCGCGATCGCCACCGGCCCCAAGGGAAGCTCGAGCGCGAACAAGGCGCAGATGTCCTGGGAACGAATCGAGGCCAACGTCCCGGTCGACGACAGTCGCTTCGCGAAACCGGTCGGGGGCGCCCCGGCACCGATGCCTGGCGACGCCAACGACGCGGCCAACAAGCAGCCGAAGGCGGTGAAGGCGGTCGCCCCCGCTGAGCCCAAGAAACCCCCGATGACATACAGCTCCGGTGGCGAGGTCAGCTCGAGCCGGGCCGACACGGCCCGCGTGGACTCGGCAACGACGTCAGGGCTGGGAGCGCGCAACATCGGGTCGGCGGCAATGAGCGGACGCGTCGCTGCGGTCGCGGCGGTGCACGAGGGCGACCAGCTCACCTTGTTCGTCGGCGCGGCCAGCGGCGGCGTGTGGAAGTCGCGGAACGGGGGAACGACGTTCAAGCCGGTGTTCGACAAGGAGCCGGTGCAGTCGATCGGCGCCGTCACGATCGATCCCACCAACCCGAAGGTCATCTGGGTCGGCACGGGCGAATCGTGGATGCGGAACAGCGTCTCGGTGGGCAACGGTGTCTATAAGTCCACGGACGCTGGGGACAGCTGGACGAACATGGGGCTTCGCGACTCGGAGCACATCGTCAAGATTCTCGTCGACCCGACGGACGCCAACACGGTGTACGTCTGCGTGCCGGGAAAGCTCTGGAGCGACAGCGACGATCGGGGAGTATACAAGACGACGGACGGTGGCAAATCGTGGACGAAGGTGCTCGCCGGGAGCAATGCATCCACGGGTTGCTCGATGATGTCGATGGATCCGACAAACTCGAAGACACTCTACGCCGGCATGTGGGATTTCCGCCGGAAGGGGTGGACCTTCCGCTCGGGCGGCGATGGCCCGGATGCGCCGAGCGGCAGCGGTCTGCTCAAGAGCACCGATGGTGGTGCGAGCTGGACCGCCCTCGACGAGAGGAGCGCGAAGGGGCTTCCTCCCAAGCCGTGGGGACGGGTCGCGGTCACGGTCGCGCCCTCCAAACCGAACGTCGTCTACGCCTTCATCGAGGCCGTGCCACCGCGCAACGCGCTGTACCGCTCCGACGACGGCGGAATGACGTGGGAGATGAAAGACCGCAGCCAGAACATGATCTGGCGGCCGTTCTACTTCGCGAACCTCATCGTGGATCCGAAGAACGAGAATCGCGTGTACAAGCCGGACGGCCCGCTGATCATGAGTAACGACGGCGGCGCGACATTCAACTACGTCAGCGGCGGGACGCACGGCGATCACCACGACGTCTGGGTCGACCCTCTCAACACCCATCATCTCATAGCGGGCGATGACGGTGGCCTGTGGTTCTCGTACGATGGCGGGGATCGATGGTGGAAAGGTCAGAACCTGCCGATCTCACAGTTCTATCACGTGAGCGTCGACATGGACCGGCCGTACAAAGTCTACGGTGGCCTTCAGGACAACAGCTCGTGGGTGGGGGAGTCGCAGTATCCCGGCGGGATCACCAACAGCCGCTGGGAGAACATGTATGGCGGTGACGGATTCTGGATGTTCCCCGATCCCACCGATCCCACCTACCTGTACGCGGAATCTCAGGGCGGTTACATCGGTCGCGTCAATCGCAAGACGCATGAGACACGCGACATCCAGCCGCTGCCGAATTACAAGGAAGGGAAGCTGCGCTTCAATTGGAACGCTCCGATCCACATCAGTCCGACGCGGAACGGCACGATCTATCTCGGCTCGCAGTTCCTCTTCCGCTCGAAGGATTTCGGGCAGACGTGGGACCGCATCTCACCCGACCTCACGACCAACGATCCGGAGAAGCAGAAGCAGGAGCAATCCGGCGGTGTGACGGTGGACAACTCGTCGGCGGAGACGCATACGACGATCTTCGCGATCGCCGAGTCGCCGAAGAATTCGCAGGTCATCTGGGCCGGCACCGATGACGGCAACCTGCAGGTCACACGCGATGGCGGAAAGGAGTGGAAGAACGTCATCGGCAATATTCAGGGCCTTCCGAAAAGCGCCTGGGTCTCTTCTGTGGAGCCGGGGCACTTCGCTCCCGGAGCCATCTACGCGACGTTCGACCTGCACACCTTCGGCGACCTGCGTCCCTACGCATTCAAGTCGACCGACTACGGTCAGACGTGGACCTCGCTGCTGTCGTCGTCGACGCCGGTGCGCGGGTACGCGCACGTGATCAAGGAGGATC
The DNA here is from genome assembly GCA_030948255.1 of Gemmatimonadota bacterium. Taxonomy (GTDB): domain Bacteria; phylum Gemmatimonadota; class Gemmatimonadetes; order Gemmatimonadales; family Gemmatimonadaceae; genus JALZAQ01. The sequence continues at coordinate 12,805 of JALZAQ010000063.1, read as the reverse complement.
TCGTCAACCCGCAGCTGCTGTTTCTGGGTACCGAGTTCGGGCTCTGGATCTCCGTGGATGGTGGAGGGCAGTGGTCACGCTACAAGGGTGGCGACCTCCCGAACGTTGCCGTGCGCGACCTGGCCATCCACCCCCGTGATCACGACCTGGTGATCGCGACCCACGGCCGCGGGATCTGGATCATCGATGACATCACCCCGCTGCGCGCCCTCACCCCCCAGACGCTGGCGAAGGGAGCCGCCTTCTTTCAGACCAGGCCCGTGGTCCAGGTGATCGCCGCGGGCGGTGGCTGGGCGAACGGCGACGCGGAATTTGTGGGCCCCAACCCGCCGGGCGATGCGATCATCACGTATTTCCTCCAGAAGCGGCACATCTTCGGTGACATGAAGCTCGAGGTGCGCGATTCTGCGAGAAAGCTCGTCACGACTCTTCCGACGAGTAAGCGACGTGGCCTGAGCCGGGTCGCCTGGTCGATGAAGATGGCGCCGCCGCGGATTCCGCCCGCGGCAACCGCGGCATTTGGGGTCGGTCCCCGGTACCTGCCGGGCAAATACACCGTGACGCTGATCGACGGCGACGATCAGTACACGACATCGTTCCGCGTGCTCCGCGACCCGCGAGCGACCCACAGCGTGGCCGACCGGAAGGCGCAGTATGATCTGGCGCTCCGGCTCTACGCCATGCTCGACGAGATGACGTCGCTCGTCGAGAGAATGAACGGGGTACGGGGAGGTCTCGAGTCGCGCGCAGTGCGCGCGGCGCCGACCGACTCGCTCGTCACTCGGCTGCGCAATGCGTCCGCGACCGTCGACACGATGCGCAGGAAGATCGTGGCGACGAAGGAGGGTGGCATGATCACCGGCGAGGAGCGGCTGCGTGAGAACCTCACCGGGCTGTACGGCAGCGTGAACGGTTACGAGGGACGCCCCTCACAGATGCAGACGAAGCGGACGGCGGCGATCGGGCGCGAGCTCGCCGACGTGTCGAAGGAGTTCGATGCGTGGGTCGCGAAGGAGCTGGCACCGATCAACGCGATGCTCGTCGCTCGCCAGCTGCCGCGTATCGAGCTCGCGGTGCCATAGCAGTCGCAGTCGCCCAGGCCAGCGGCCGCTTCCCACGTCTTGGCGACCGCGGTAACATCCTTCGGAATCCCACGAGGAGCCGACATGTCCTTTGGCATCGTGCTGTTGTCGATCGCAGCGATTCTCGGATTGCTGGTCCTCACCCGCTCGATCAAGATCATCGGGCAGGCCGAGGTGATGGTGATCGAGCGATGGGGACGCTTCAACCGCGTCGCGCGCTCGGGACTCAACGTCCTCATTCCGTTCATGGAGGCGCCGCGGACCATCGACGTCCGCTACTTCGAGTCCGATCTGAGCGGGGTCAAGCGCGTGACTTCGGGCTCCACGCCCCGCATCGATCTTCGAGAGCAGGTGCTGAGCTTTCCGAGCCAGCCGGTGATCACCAAGGACAACGTCACCATCGACATCGACGCCGTGCTCTACTATCGCGTGGCAGATCCCCAGAAGGCGACGTATTCGATTCAGAATCTTCCGTTCGCGCTGGAGACGCTCACGCGCACCACGCTGCGCAACATCGTAGGAGACATCGAGCTGGACCAGACGCTGGCCAGCCGCGACATGATCAACAAGAGGATGCGCGAAGTGATCGAGGAGGCGTCGATCGGGTGGGGGGTGGACGTCACGCGCGTCGAGCTGCAGGCGATCGAGCCGCCCCGCGACATCCAGCAGTCGATGGAGCTCCAGATGCGCGCCGAACGGGAGCGACGCGCGGCGGTCACCAACGCCGAAGCGAGCAAGCGGGCCGCGATCTTGGAGGCCGAGGGCGTGCGCGAGTCGCAGATCACGCGCGCCGAGGGTGAGGCGAACGCGGCCGTGCAGCGCGCCAAGGGCCTGGCCGAAGCGCGGATGGCCATGGCGGACGCGGAAGCTCAGGCCATCGAGAGGATTGCCGCGGCCCTGCCACAGGGCGAGGCCGCAATGTACCTGCTGGGACTCAAGTACCTCGAGGCGCTTCCCTCGATCACTCAGGGGAAGGGCAGCACCGTCTTTCTGCCGATGGAGGCGATGGGCATCATGGGCGCGATTGGCGGGATGAAGGAGCTTCTCGCCCGTACCGGCGCCGCCTCCCAGCCCCGAGAGCAGAGCGGGTCCGCGCCCGACCTACGCGTCGATCAGCCCGCGTCCGGCGCCGGCTACCAGTCGTCGCGCGCGCTGAGCTCGTCAGCGACCACGCCCAACACCTACATTCCGCCCGAGCCAGGTAAGAAGGAGGGCTGAGCTTGGCAAAGATCGAGAAGATCACGAAGGAGCGGGCCGAGCGCATTGCCCGAGCGCACGCCTGTGAGCAGTGCGGCGAGTACAGCTACAAGAAGCTGACGGTGAAGCCGTCGACCCTCGAGCAGAGAGCGGATCTCAAGGAGCTCTGGCACGCCACAAAAACGTGCGGGGTCTGCGGGATGCAGCACGAGATGGGAATCGATGCGGAGGGCGAGATCATCTATGTGTCGTGAGAGACTACTTCCTGTGTTCGCGCTCACTTTGTGCGCGATGGACCTCTAATCAACCCTGCGAGGCTGCAACGTCTACTTTGCTGGGGGAGACTGATGACCTCGGACAATATTCCTGACACGGAGCCACGCGGTGCCTTGGTGCCCCCGGGGCGTCAGCCTCCCACTGCGCTAGGCACCGAGACGCCTGAGCCGCCTCGGCCACCGCATCGCTTCCGCCATGAGCGCATCGAGCGCCGGTGGAGTGTGGCGCCGGGGCTCAAAGCGCTGGTGAATTCGGTGCTCGATGCGGTCGATCGCGTAGCCGATAGGATTGCAGAGGAGGTAGGCATGCGCCAGTCGGCCAGTGGCCAGTCGCCCGGGCCGCCTGCAGTCTGACGGGTGTCGCAGCGTTCGCGCCACACACCTCTCACCAGGCGGTCGTGGTCTGCGCCATCGAGAAGCCTGACGCTTTGTAGCCGACAAGCTGCCAACGAGGGAAGTCTCGTGGACGGATGTCGACGCTGGACACCCGCGGGCGCGATGACTGTTGCGGTAGCCCTCAGTGCGCTCGCTCTTCCTGTGCATTCTCAGGAACACGTCTCCATCCGCACTCCGGACGGCGGCATTGTGAACGCCGTCGTGGACGGCGCAGGCGAGAGGGGTGTGGTATTGGCGCATGGAGGCCGATTCGACAAGGAGTTGGGAAATACAGCGACGAGATCTTGCGATAGCCGGATTTGACGCCCTGGCAATCGATTTCCGTGCGGTTGTCGAGCCCCTACCATCACGTAGCCGCGTCGTTCACCGAGTTTCTTCGCGGGTATCTGCGCGGTGACACAGACATGCTCTACCCGGACCCGCGACCCTCTTGGCTTGCGGTTGGAGGGAGAGGCGGGGGGGCTCCGCGATCAACTCTCACATGGTATCTTCGAGCACATCACGCAACCGGTGAAACAGGAGGCTCACATGGCCAAAGAAGAACTGAAGGCTCGCGGTCTCATGCCCAGCGTTACCGCAGGTGACCTCGAGCGGAGCTTGCGCTTCTACACCGAGGGGTTGGGATTTGCGGTCGCTGAAAAGTTCGAAGAGGGTGGGAAGGTCAACGGGGTGATGCTCAAGGCGGGCGGAGCGATGATAGGGCTGTCGCAAGACGACTTCGCGAAGGGCCGCGACCGCGTCAAGGGCGTGGGGATCCGGCTCTACTTCGAAACGGAACAGGACGTCGGAGCCATCGCGCGGAGGGCGAAGACGGCGGGGATTGCCCTGGACACAGAGCCCGGGCCCTTACCGTGGGGACCGATGGGCTTCTCTGTGACGGACCCCGATGGATTCAAGCTGACTATCTCGAATCCCGCATGAGCGCCGTACAAGGATCGACCTGCCGGAGGCGGCGGCTCAATCTGCTGCGTCCGGCAGGGCCCGTGTCAGCGTAGCAGCTCTCACGAACGAGTCCACGGCCGGCGGGCCCGACCCGAGCCCCTCGTCGTGCTTGAAAAATACGTACGCATTCGTCCACGGCTGCCCCGCCACACATTGCGCCCACTTCGTGAGGTCGGCCTCGTCGTAATCGAGCTTGTGGAGCCGCAGGTATCCCCACGATGCCGTGCACACCACAGGAGAAGTGAATTCGTCCTGCTCCGCCACGCACATCGCGATATCGCGATCGCGCATCGCGCTGAACACGTCTTCGTCGAACCAGCTCTGGTGTCGGAACTCGAACACGTAGCGCCGGTTTGGGGGTAACAGCCCCAGAAATCCGCGAAGTCGAGTGAGATCTTTTTGCAAATTTGGCGGGAGCTGGAAGAGAATCGGTCCGAGCTTGCTGCCGAGCGCCGACGTCGTCTTCAACAGGTAGTCGACGAGATCCGCTGATTCCTCCTTGAGGCGCGCGTAGTGCGTGATGCGCTGGCTCGCCTTCAGCGCGAACGTGAAGTGCTCGGGCACCTGCGCGGCCCAGTCCAGCAGCACCTTCTCCTTCGGAAGCCGGTAGAAGGTATTGTTGATCTCGACCGTCGGGAACCTGCTTGCGTAGAAGCCGAGCATCCCATCGTCTTTGAGCTCCGCGGGATAGAACGATCCCTTCCACTCCTTGAACGCGTAGCCGCTGGTGCCCGCGAGGAGCTTCACGACACCTTGCGCTTGCCCGATGTGCCTTTCGCGCCGTCGCGGGCGAGGCTCGCCTTCAGTGCCTCCATCAGGTCGATCATCTTGCCCTCACCGGCCGGAGCGGCGTCGGCGGTGATCTCCTGCCCGTCGATCTTCCGCTGGATTGTCTCCAGCACGCGCTCCCGGACGGTATCCCTGTATTTCGTGGGCTCGAAGGCGTCGTTCGACGTCTGATCGATGAGCTGCTTCGCGAGCTTGAGCTCCGCTGGCTTCACCTCGCCGTCGGGGACGGTGACTTCGGTCGTCGGCCGGATCTCATCGGAGTAATGAAGCTGCTCCATCACGAGAATTCCGTTGAGCGGCCGCAGGAGCACCAGGTGCTGCTGCCCGCGCGCCGCGTACTGCCCCAGCGCCGCTTTTCCCGTCTCCTTCATTGCCTCGGCCAACAGGCGGTAGGCGCGATCACCGCCCTTGTCGGGGCCCAGATAGTAGACCTTCTCCATGTATTCCCGATCGACCCGCGCGAGCGGAACGAACTCGATCACATCGATCATCCCGGTCGCCTTCTCCTCGAGCGTCTTCAGCTCCTCCGGGGTCAAGACGACATATTGATCCTTCGCGAACTCGTATCCCTTGACTGTGTCGTCGCGCGTGACCACTTCGTTGTCCTTGGGGCAGGTGTACTGCTGCTTCAGCCGCGAGCCGCACTTCTTGTGAAGCATGTTGAACGACACGCTCGCCTTCGACTCGGCAGCCGAGTAGATGCTGACGGGGACGGAGACGAGGCCGAAGGAGATCGTGGCGGTGCCGATTGATCGCGCAGCCATAGCTGGAGCCGGGTGGGAGGAGAGTGGGGGAAGAACGGGCGAAAGTCCTGACACCGCTACACTTACGCAAAACACGCATGGCCGCAAGTAGCGACCCGGATACCCCGGCCGACAGCCTGAGTACGTACCGCGCCAAGCGGTCTCCAGATCGGTCCCCCGAGCCGGTCGGGACGGTATCGGCCGTTCCGGGAAACCTCTTCGTCGTGCACAAACATGCCGCCCGCAATCTCCACTTCGATCTCCGCCTGGAGATGGACGGTGTTCTTCGGTCCTGGGCGGTGCCGAAAGGTCCCTCCTACGACATGACCGACAAGCGCCTGGCCGTGAAGGTCGAGGATCATCCGCTCGAGTACGGCGACTTCGAGGGGGTCATTCCGCAGGGAAACTATGGCGCCGGCGGTGTGATCGTCTGGGATCGCGGAGAATGGGTCCCGCTCGAGGATTGGCGGACGGGTCTGGAAAAGGGGAAGCTTCTGTTCGAGCTCAGGGGGTACAAGCTCCACGGAAAGTGGACGCTCGTGAAGATCAAGAAGAGCGAGAAGGATTGGCTCCTCATCAAGGAGCGCGACGGCTGGATGAAGCAGCCGGGTGAGGAGGCGGCAGGCGATCAGTTCTCCGAGGCGTCCGTGCTCTCCGGGTTGACCGTCGAGCAAGTCATGGCGGGCGACAGCGTGGGCGCGAGGCTGCGCAAGGCCATCGAGGATGCCGGCGCGCCGCGATCGCGGGTCGATCCGAAATCGGTGGAGGCGATGCACTGCGAGAGCGCGGACGAGGCCTTCACCCGCGATGGCTGGCTGTTCGAGCTCAAGCTGGATGGGTACCGGCTGATCGCTGCCAAGACCCACGGTGAGGCGCTGCTCCTCACCAGAAACGGGAACGACTACACGGCTGTCTTTCCGGAGATCGCCCGCGCCGTCAAGTCGCTGCCGGTCGACGAGTGCATCATCGATGGCGAGGTGGTGGTGCTCGACCCGCAGGGAATTCCGAGCTTCTCCCGCCTCCAGCGCCGAGGACGCCTCACATCGGCGATCGAGATTCGGCACGCAGCGGTGGAGCTGCCTGCCACCTTCTTTGCGTTCGACCTGCTGGCTTTCGAGGAATTTGACCTCCGCTCCCTTGCCCTTGCGACGCGCAAGGAGCTTCTGATGGAGGCTGTCCCGAAGCTCGGCCCACTGCGCTCGCTCGATCACGTCGAGCGAGAGGGAGAAGCGTTTCTCGCCCAGGTCAGCGCGATGGGCCTCGAGGGAATCGTCGCCAAGAAAGCCGACGCGCCCTATCGGAAGGGACGCTCCCCGAAATGGATCAAGATCAAGGCCGAGCGGACGGGCGACTTCGTGATCGTCGGATTCACCGACCCCAAGGGCAGTCGCTCCCACTTCGGTGCGCTCCAGCTCGCTGACTCGGTGAATGGCGCGCTCGTCTATGCGGGGCGGGTGGGAACGGGCTTCAACGACGATCTGCTGGTCGAGCTCAAGGCACTGCTCGATCCGATCGTGCGCCGCGCCGCGCCGTGCGCAGGGCCCGTGATCGCGCCGGGAGCGGAGCCGCGACCGAGCGAAGACATTGCCGACACCGGCACGACGACCTGGGTCGATCCGGTGCTCGTGTGCGAGGTGCGCTTCCGGGAGTGGACGCCTGACGGGCTGCTCCGGCACGCCGCCCTTCTGCGCATCAGAAGCGACAAGCGCCCGGACGAATGTGATCGGCAGGGGTGGGGCCTTGGCGAGGCAGACAGCGCCGCCTGCTCCGGCCATGGACTCAACTGATCCGCCGCCGCCTCCCACCCGGGCGCCAGCCCAGAAAACCGTCACCTTCTCCAACCTCAAGAAGATCTACTGGCCGGCGGACGGTTACACGAAGGGCGACCTCATCGAGTACTACCGCGCCGTGTCGCGCTGGCTCCTGCCCTACCTTGCGAATCGTCCTCTGGTGTTGACGCGATTCCCCGATGGCATCGACGGCAAGTCGTTCTATCAGAAAGATGCGCCGGTGTTCGCGCCCGAATGGCTCCGCACGATCCCGATCTGGAGCGAGGATACACAGCGTGATATCCGCTATTTCGTCTGCGACGACGAGGAGTCGCTGCTCTACATCGCGAACATGGGCTCGATCCCGCTGCACATCTGGGCCAGTCGGGTGGGATCGCTTGAGCTGCCGGACTGGTGCGTGATCGATCTCGACCCGAAGGAGGCGCCGTTCTCGGACGTGGTCCGCACCGCGCTGGTCCTGCGTGACGTCTGCGAATCGGCCGGTCTCCCGAGCTACGTGAAGACGACAGGAAAAACCGGACTGCACATCCTCCTGCCTCTTGGCCGCCAGTGCACCTACGAGCAGTCGCGTACCCTGGGTGAGCTCCTCGCTCGCCTTGTGCTCAGGGAGCTGCACCCGATTGCGACGATCACGCGCCACGTGACGAAGCGCGGCGACAAGGTCTACCTCGATTACCTGCAGAACCGTCACGGGCAGACGATCGTGACTCCGTTCAGCGTACGGCCGCTCCCGGGCGCCACCGTGTCGATGCCTCTGGCCTGGAATGAGGTGAATGCGTCGCTCGACCCGCGGGACTTCACGATCGTGACCGCGCTCGGGCGGATGGAGCGGTTGGGCAAGGACCCAGTGTCGCCGGTGCTCGAGGTGAAGCCGGATCTCGCTCTGGTGCTGGAGCGCCTCTCCGCGGTTCTGGCGAGCGAGGGACACTGAGGCTTGCCTCACGTCGCGTCGCCCTCGCAGCTCGAAGCGATCGAGGCTCCTGCTCAGCCGGTCCTCGTCCTCGCCGGCCCCGGGGCAGGGAAGACCTTCTGCCTCATCGAGAGGATTCGATTCCTCGTCGAACACGAGCGGATCGACCCCGAGCGCATCTGCGCCTTCACGTTCACGAACAAGGCTGCCGGAGAGATCGCCTCGCGTCTGGAGCGACAGCTGGGCCAGCGCGGCCAACAGGTCAAGCGAGGGACGATCCACGCCTTCTGCGCGGAGCTGCTGCGCGAGCTCGGCTCGCACATTGGACTCGAGCCGGGTTTCGGCATCGCCGACGATCAGTATCAGCTGTCGGTGCTGAGGCGGGTGGAGGGCCCGCGGAGATGGCATGGCCAGGTTCTCGCGCGATTCGGCGCTCACCGCTTTCGTGGCGACGCCCTGCTGCCGAACGACGCCGCCCTCTACCAACGATACCGCGAGCACATGGAGCGGAAGAACCTCCTCGACTTCGACTCCCTCGTGCTGAAGACGGCGGAGCTGCTCCGGATCGATTCCGTCAGCGCGGTCGTGCGGGCGCGATGGGAGTGCGTACTCGTGGACGAGTTCCAGGATCTCAATCCCGTGCAGTACGCCATCGTTCGCGAGTTGGCCCGGGAGCACCGCAACATCTTCGCCGTCGGTGACGATGAGCAGTCGATCTACTCGTGGACAGGCGCGGATCCCGAGGTGTTTCTGCACTTTGCCAACGATTTCCGCGTGACCACTCGGCACGAGCTTCGAGAGAACCGCCGCTGCCCTCGCGAAGTCGTCGCTCTGTCGCGGCGACTCGTCAATGTCAACACGCCGATCTTCTCGAATCGGCGACACGCCGAGTCTGAGCGCGACTCCCCGTTCCCCGTCGCTGCGCTCACCTTTGCTACGGAGGACGCCGAGATCGCGTGGATCATCGATGACCTCCGTCGCGATCGCGAGGCGAGTGGGCTCGAGTGGGGAGAATTCGCGCTGCTCTATCGGAAGCACGAGATCGGCGACGCCGCCGAAGCCTCCTTCCTGACCGCGGGGATCCCTTGCCGCCTGGCGCAGGGACGGTCGCTCGCGGAGGACCCGGTGGTCGGCTACCTCATCTCGGCGCTGCGAGTGATCGCGGACCCCGGCGACGAGATTCACAGAGAGCGCTTTCTCCAGGTCGTTCTGCCGAAGGCGCTCTTCGACGACTCTCGCGTCAAAGCGGAGGAGAGCAGGCAGAATCTTCTCCCCTATCTCGAGCAGTGGGCCCGTGACCTGCCCCGCCAGCATGGGGACGCCAGGAAGATCTGGCGCGGCTTCTACGCACTGCGAAATCTGGCTGCCCTCGGCGCTCGCCACACGACTCTCGCGTCGCTTGTCGACGAGCTGCTGTCTCAGCGGGTAGGCGAATACCGCACGGTGCTCGAAGAGCACCACGATGACCTGACCGACCCGGCCGGGGAGGAGAACGCCCAGCGCATGGCAGACGTTCTGCTGGCGGCGGGCGCGAGCGGCAGGACGGTCTGGATCCCCCGACTCGGCGGCGTCGAGATCGCGCTCAAGGGGCTGGTCTCCGGTGCGGGCGTCTCTCGCGTACAGCTGGGTGGCTCGTTGCCGCACGATGCGGTCTCGCTCGTGCCCGCCGGCATTCCAGCGCCCGACACCCCGCTCACGCTCTTCAAGGCAGCGCAGCTCGCCAGCACGCGGAGCTTCGCGAACCACTTCCGCGATTTCACTGCAATCGACCTCGAGACCACCGACAGGGAGGTCGAGCGATCCGAGATCGTGGAGATCGCCGCCGTGCGGGTCCGCAACGGCAAGATCGCCGGCGAGTTCCACTCGCTGGTAAAACCGCGCGTTCCGATCGCGGAGGGGGCGAGGCGAACTCACGGGATCGATGACGCGAAGGTCGCCGACGCGCCGTTCTTCGAGGACGCATGGCCGGCATTCCGCGAGTTCTGTGGCAGCGACGTGGTCATCGCTCACAACGGATACCGTTTTGACTTTCCGATCCTGCGGCGCATGTCCGCCACGCTCCCGGGCTCCGCGTTGTGCACCTACGACACCCTTCTTCTTGCCCGTGAGCTGCACGCCGGAAGCGCCAAGCTCGTCGATCTGGCCCGGGTGTATGGCATCGATCCGGGACACTCCCACCGCGCGCTCGACGACACCCGGACGCTGGCGCACGTTTTTCTCGCCCTCGGCGAGGCCAAGGTGGTGCGCGCGCGCAAGACGGCGCTGGTCAACCTGCTCGACCATCTGGGTGTCGGACTCGCGCTCAGCGACGAAGACTCGTTGGGCCCGGAGGCGCGGCTACTGAGGAGGCTCACCAGACCCTACGCGCTGGGCCGCTACAGCGACTGCCTGGAGCGCTACCAGCGGGAGCGGGAGGAGGCGGGGGACGAAGCGATCCCCACGGTCGAGCAGCTGATCGACCAGCTTGGCGGCGAGCGGCTGATGCTCCGGATCCGCGCCGAGAAGAGCGCGGAGCAGCGCTACCCCTCGGTGATGCTCAGGCTTCGTCCGCTGCTCGAGCAGGATGCGGGCACTCCGCTGGCCGGCCAGATCGCCCGCTTCCTCGAGCGCGTGGTGCTGTCGCGATCGGACGGTGTCGAGCGCGATCCGGCGCGCGTCAACCTGCTCACCCTGCACTCGACCAAGGGGCTCGAGTTCTCTCGCGTGTACATCGTGGGTGCGGAAGACGCGCAGCTCCCGGGTGGCCGGGACCCGAGCAAGACCGAGATCGAGGAGGCTCGTCGGCTTCTCTACGTCGGGATGACGCGCACCAAGGAGCGGCTGGTCCTCACACGAGTGGAGGCCCGGGGAGGACGGCCGACCGGCGGACACCGGTTCCTCGACGAGATGGGCTTGGGACTGCGAGCCATCGACTGATGACCTCGGACGTTATCCCAGAACCAGAGTCGCCGCCCCGACCGCCTGCAGCCTGACGCGCAATGCGCCGACGCTGGCACCGATGGCAGGAGCCCTGCTATACGTCGGAGGTGCGACATTCCAGGAGGCGTGGCTTGAGTGCAAACATTGTGAGGAAGATCACAATCGTATCGGCCGTGGGCATTCTTTATTGGAACGCTCGCTCGCAACAGAACTTGGTGTTAGCTGGACAACTCACTGGGTCTGGGGGGGGCGGATGACGACGCGCATCGGTGGACGGGCCCGATTCTGCTAGGCGCTTGGGGCCGCGGCACCTCGCACCTTTCTTTGATCTAAACGAGGGTACCATGAGGCTGGCAGACTTTATCGCGACGAATTCCGAGCCCATTCTCGCCGAGTGGGTGGCGTTCGCCGCGACATGCGGCCCCGCCGGCGAGACGCTGGAGCTTGCGGGCCTCCGCGATCACGCTGTAGCGATGCTGAAGAACATCATCGCGGATCTCCAGACCCCTCAGAGTGATGCCGAACAGGAGGAGAAGTCCAAGGGCAACGCGGCCGTCGGCGTGGAGGACACCGACACGGCGGCCGAGGTTCACGGCGCCGACCGTGCCGAGAGCGGTTTCACTCTGGGAGAGATGGTCTCGGAGTATCGCGCGTTGCGCGCCAGCGTCATCCGCCTCTGGACCGTCGCGAATGGCACCCTCACCGGCGCCGACCTCGACGACCTGATGCGATTCAACGAAGCGATCGATCAGGCGCTCGCCGAGTCCGTCACCCGATACACCGAGGATCTCGATCATTCCAAGGAGATGTTCGTCGCCATCCTCGGTCATGATCTACGGACGCCACTCGGCGCCGTCATCATGTCGTCGCAGTTCATGCTCGACACCGGGGGGCTGATTGAGCCGCACCTCACGCTCACGGCGCGGATCGCTCGTAGCTCGAGGCGCATGAATCAGATGGTTGGGGATCTGCTCGATTTCACGCGCAGCCGGTTGGGGTCGGGCGTTCCGATCGTGCGTGAGGACATCGATCTGGGGGACGTGGCGCGCCATGCGGTCGACGAGATGACGGCCGCTCAACCGGACAGCGTGCTGCAGCTCCACACGTCTGGTAGCTTGCACGGCACGTGGGACGGTGCGCGGATCAGTCAGGTGCTTTCGAACCTGCTCGGCAATGCGGTTCAACATGGCTCGGCGAAGACGACGATCAGCCTGACGGTCAAAGGCGAGGAGAAGGAGGTCGTGTTGCGGGTACACAACCGCGGTGCGGCGATCCCCAAGTCGGAGATGCGTGATCTCTTCAGCCCACTCAAGCGGCTCAGCTCGGGGGAGACCCCTGTTGCCCATTCGAGTAACCTTGGCCTGGGGCTCTACATCGCTGAGCGAATCGTCACCGCCCACGGCGGCACCATCGACGTGAATTCTTCTGCGGAAGCAGGCACCGCTTTTACCGTTCATTTGCGGCGCTGACGCCTCCGCCGCGGGGCAGCATCATCAACTGCGCCGCCCTTGGTGTCAGGCCATGGCCGAAGTAATTTGCAGGTCGGCGGCGCGCGGGGGGAACGCGGCTGAGAACGGTACGCGCTGTCAGCGGTCGGGTGGCGGCATCTGCCAGCAAGCGTGTCGTTGATGTAACTTCTCCTATTGCCCCGATACTGCCCCTGTAGCTCAGGTGGATAGAGCAGCGGTTTCCTAAACCGTTGGCCGGGTGTTCGAGTCACCCCAGGGGCACTGGCGCTCCCACCGGCGCGCCGCCGACTCAA